>JAIXUG010000004.1 GCA_027484105.1 Comamonadaceae bacterium | reverse complement strand
TGGGCGGTGCCAACGACTTCAATGGTGCAGTCAACGCCACCGGCAACGACATCACCCTCAACGATGTGAACGCGCTGACGCTGGGCAACGTGACCGCCACCGGCAACCTCAATGCCACAGCTGCCACCGACCTCGCCGTCAACGGCGTGGTCAGTGCCAACACCCTGGACCTGACAGCCACCAGCGGCGACATCACTCAAGGCGCCAACGGGACACTCACCATGGCCACTGGCCCTGCAAACTTGACCGCAGGCGATGACATCACCTTGGGTGGCGCCAACGACTTCAATGGTGCAGTCAACGCCACCGGCAACAACATCACCCTCAATGATGTGAACGCGCTGACGCTGGGCACGGTGATTGCGGCGAGCAACCTGACACTCAACAGCAACGGTGCACTGAATCTGGGCACATCGACTGTGGGTGGCAACCTGTTGGCCAACAGTGGCAACGGGAACATCACGCAAACGGGGCCACTGAGCGTCGTTGGCACCACGGGCCTGAACGCTGGCACGGGCAGCATCGCACTCAACGAGGTCAATAACAACTTTGGCGGGCTGGTAACGACAGTGGGCAATACCACCAGCATCCAGGGCACAAACGCGCCTTCACCCAATGCGCCGCCTCCAAGCCCTCCTCCGCCACCCAACAACCAAGCTCCAGTTGTGGATCCAGCGGCTGAGGCTGCAGCGCTGGCTGCTGCTGAGAAGGCCGCTGCTGAGAAGGCCGCTGCTGAGAAGGCTGCTGCCGAGAAGGCCGCTGCTGAGAAGGCTGCTGCTGAGAAGGCTGCTGCTGAGAAGGCCGCTGCTGAGAAGGCTGCTGCTGAGAAGGCTGCTGCCGAGAAGGCTGCTGCTGAGAAGGCCGCTGCAGAAAAGCTGGAGCAGGAGCGGCTGCGCGCTGGCAATGTCAATTCGGTCACCGACAGTTTGCTGTCCCAAGTTGCATCGTCTACTCAATTTAGCCGAGTCAACTTACCCAACCCGACAAGCAGCGCACCCTTGGTTTTGGGTGGTGCGACCCCCTCGATCACATCCGGTGGCTCAGCAGCTGCGGGCGGAACGGTTGCGGCCAGCGGCACAGCCAACAGCAGCGGCGTCACCGTCGATGTCAAAGGCTCACAACAGCAAGACGTGCGCACCATGGTTGCGGTCTCGTTGCCCAAAGGGGCTTCCACCATGGGTACGGGCTTTAGCTTCGTATTGCCAGAAAGCGTCAGGGCCACCGCTGGAGAAGGCGTGAGCGTTCAAGCGACCCGGGTTGACGGCAGCTCACTGCCAGCATGGTTGAAGTTTGACCGTGCCAACCTGCGATTTGAAGCCACTGCGGTGCCCGATGGGGCTTTCCCAATGCAACTGGCCCTCTCGATAGGTGGCCAACGGCTGTTGCTGGTGATTTCGGAGCGTACTGACTAAGTCAGACGCGCCCCTGCCGAGCAGCTTTGATCTTGGACTGGATGGCCTTGCCCTCCAGCCGCCTTTGCACCGAGCCGTAAGTCGGCTTGGTGGCTTTGCGGGTTTTGGGGGGCTTGGCGTAGCGTTCCAACGTTTCATAAAGACGGGCCAAGGCATCGGCCCGGTTGGCTTCCTGGGTGCGGTGTTTTTGGGCTTTGAGGATGAACACCCCGTCCAGCGTCAGGCGGCTGTCGCCCGATTGCAGCCAGCGCTGCTTGACGTCATCGGGCAAGGATGAGCCTGCCAGATCAAAACGCAGCTGGATGGCGCTGGAGACTTTGTTGACGTTTTGCCCACCGGGGCCTTGCGCCCGGATGGCGCTCAGTTCGATCTCGGCGTCATCGATGTGCAGGGCGTGCTTCATGCGGTGCAGCACCTGCAGTCACTGCAGCGGCCCTTTGAGGTTTTCCGGCACGGGCAAAGCCATCACATCAATGCCTTCGTCGATCAGGGCTTCGGTTTCTTCACGGGTGGCCTGGCCACGGATGTTGCGCTCTGCGCGTTCACCATAATGGATTTTGCGGGCCTCTTCGGCAAACTGGGTGCCCACGTCTTCGGTGTTGGCCATGACGTGGCGCACCATGTTCATCATGGCCGCCTGAATTTGTTGCAAGCTGGGCTGGGCCATCTCGGACTGAGCCGCAGGGACAGCAGACGCTGCCACTTCAGAACGCGTTTCGGGGACTTGGGCAGCCGTTGCAGCACCGGCCACAGGCTCACCGCCCTGCCCTTGCGGCAAAACCGGGGCCGTACCGTGGCCCAGATTTAAGCGTGGGGCCGACAGCATTTTGGTGATCTCGCTGTCGTTGCACACCGGGCACGTGACCAAGCCCCGCTGGCGCTGGGCGTCGTAGTCGGCTTGAGAGCCAAACCAGCCTTCAAAGCTGTGGCCCAAGCGGCATTGCAAGTCGAGGACTTTCATGGGTGTGCGTTCTGGGTGGTGCGGACTTTGGTGACAAGCCATCAGGCGGTGGTTTGCCACTGAAGCGGCCATTGGCCAGACTGCACATTTTGCAACCAAAGCAGACCGGTGAGGGTTTTGGCATCGGTCAACAGGCCTTGCTGGCATGCGGCCATCAGTTCAGCCGGGGTGGCGGTGAACACATCCAGAAACTCGTCCGTGTCCAGTTGACGCTCGCCCAAAGTCAGGTCCTTGGCAAACCAGATCTCGATCACCTCGGTGGAGTAAGCAATGACCGGGTGCAAAACTCCGGCACGGGCCCACTGCCGGGCGGTGTAGCCAGTTTCTTCGAGCAGTTCGCGTTGGGCGCTCAGCCAAGGGTTCTCACCGGGGTCGAGCTTGCCCGCCGGGAATTCGGTCATGACCTGCCCCACGGGGTAACGAAACTGCCGCTCCATCACCAAGCGCAGACCGTCTGGGGTGTCGAGCATGGGGATGACCATCACCGCCCCGGGGTGCACCACGTATTCACGGGTGGCGAGGTTTTGGTTGGGCAGTTGTACGGTGTCGCGCAACACCTGCAAAAAGTGGCCACGCAAGAGTTCCTCTTGATGGACGCGGCGCTCGATCAGATGGTCGTCAGACATGCCTGCAAGGTTGAGGGCTGCGCGGCGCTCAGTGTTTGCGGTGCATCAGGTAACGGTAAACAAAACCCGGAAAGGCCAAGGTGAGGAACATGGTGCCCGTGACCGCATAAAACTCCCAATCTTGGGGCGCGATTTGTCCGGCATGGTTTTCCATGGCCAGACCCACACCGCCCACCACAAAGTAGAGCACCACCAACTCGGCCAGGCGCCACGCCAAAGGCTTGCTCAGGCGCTGCGGCCCAAGCAAGAACACCCGCTGATTGATGAAGGGCACATTGGCCGCCACCAAGGCCAACAAGAGCAAAGCCACGATTTGGGAGGACGTGCTCATGTCACGGCTTGTGTCAGGTCAGACCGCGAGCATGCGCACGATCGAGTCGGCGCACAAGGCCATGAGCGCACCCGGGAAAATGCCCAGCACCAGCACCAGCAAGCCGTTGGTGGACAAAACCAAGCGCACATCGAGGGTGGCCGAAACGGTGGTGGCCGTGACGGGCTCGTCAAAGTACATGACCTTGACGACGCGCAGGTAATAGAAAGCGCCGATCAGCGACAGGATGACCGCAAAGATGGCCAGACCCATGTAGAAGGCCTGACCGGAGGCCACCAGCGACTGCAACACCGACAACTTGGCATAAAAGCCCACCATGGGCGGGATGCCGGCCATGGAGAACAGGCAGATCGCCATCACGCCCGCGTACAAGGGGCTGCGCTGGTTGAGACCAGCCAGGTCGGTGATCTCTTCGCTCTCAAAGCCTTGACGGGCCAGCAGCATGATGATGCCAAACGCCGCCAAAGTGGTGAGCACATACGACACCATGTAGAACATGGCCGAGCTGTAGGCATTGGCGGCCAGCGTGGTTTCGCCGTTGATGACGCCCGCCACAAAGCCCAACAGCACAAAACCCATTTGCGAGATGGTCGAATAGGCCAGCATGCGCTTGAGGTTGGTCTGGGCAATGGCTGCCAAATTACCAATCAACAGGGAGGCTATGGCCAACAGGGCCAACATTTGTTGCCAATCAAAAGCCAGAGGCAGCATGCCCTCGACCAACAAACGCACCAGGATGGCGAAAGCCGCCAGCTTGGGCGCGCCACCGATCATCAAAGTGGCCGCAGTGGGGGCACCTTGGTAAACGTCAGGAATCCACATGTGGAAGGGCACGGCGCCAATCTTGAACGCCAAGCCCGCCACGATGAAGACCAAACCGAACACCAACACTTGGTGGTTGACCTGACCGGAGGCAATGGCCTTGAGAACGGCCGACAACTCCAGGCTGCCGGTTGCGCCATACATCATGGACATGCCGTAGAGCAAGAAGCCCGAGGCCATGGCGCCTAACACGAAGTACTTCATGGCCGCTTCGGTGGCCTGGGTGTGGTCACGGCGCAGCGCCACCAGGGCGTAGCTCGACAGGGTCAACAATTCCAGACCCAGGTAAATCACAATGAAGTTCTGCCCCGAGATCATCATGCTCATGCCCAGCAAGGCGAAGAGGCTGAGGCTGAAAATTTCACCGCCACGCAGCATGTCGCGGTCAGCGGCATAGGGGCGTGAGTACACCAGGGTGACCATCACCGCAATCGTGGCGAAGCATTTGAGCCAATGGCCCATCGGGTCACTGACCACCATGCGGCCAAAGCCATACAAAGTCTGACCGGCATCGGCGTAAAAGGCGTGCAACAAAGCCACACCCGCCAAGGAGGCCAGCGTCAGCACATAGGTACCGGTGCGTTGGGGGCTTTTCACGAAGAGGTCGGCCAGCGTCACCACGCAAGCCATGACCAGCAACACGATCTCCGGATACATCGTCATCCAGCTGGAGTTGTCCATCATCTGTGTTCTTTCAATTCTTCAATTCAGGCGAAACGGTCTGGGTCTTGTTGCTCAAGGCAACTTGGACGCAGCCACGTGCTTGAGCAGGTCCAGCACCGAGGCATCCATCACATCGGTGAAAGGTTTGGGGTAAATGCCCATGTAGAGCACGGCCACGGCCAGCAGGCTCAGCATCAGGAATTCACGGGCGTTGATGTCCACGAGATCCTTGACGTCCTCATTGCTCACCGGGCCGAGGTAAACGCGTTTGAACATCCACAGGGTGTAAGCCGCGCCAAAGATCAGCGCTGAAGCGGCCAACAAGCCGATCCAGAAGTTGAAGTTGACTGCGCCCAAAATGACCATCCACTCGCCCACAAAACCAGCGGTGCCAGGCAAACCGGCATTGGCCATGGCAAACAGCAGGGCAAAAGCCGCAAACTTGGGCATGGTGTTGACCACGCCGCCGTAGCTGGCGATTTCACGCGAGTGCACGCGGTCGTACAAGACGCCAATGCACAGGAACATGGCGGCCGAGACAAAGCCGTGCGCGATCATCTGCACGATGGCGCCGGACACGCCCAGCGGGTTGAAGATGAAAAAGCCCAAGGTCACAAAACCCATGTGCGCCACCGAGGAATAAGCCACGAGCTTCTTCATGTCCTGCTGCACCATGGCCACCAGACCCACATAGATCACGGCCACGAGCGACAACACGATGATCAGCATGCCCCACTCGCGGGCCGCATCGGGGGCGATGGGCATCGAAAAACGCAAGAAGCCGTAAGCGCCCAGCTTGAGCATGATGGCCGCCAGCACAGCAGAGCCGCCGGTGGGAGCTTCGACGTGCACATCGGGCAACCAGGTGTGCACCGGCCACATCGGCACCTTGACGGCAAAGGCGGCAAAGAATGCAAAGAACAACAAGGTCTGCACGCCAGCGGACAAGGGCAGCTTGTGCCAGGTCAGGATGTCAAAGCTGCCGCCGGATGTGACGTACAGGTAGATCAAGGCGATCAGCATCAAGAGCGAGCCGAGCAAGGTGTACAAAAAGAACTTGAAGGCCGCATAAATCTTGTTTGGACCACCCCAGATGCCGATGATCAGGTACATCGGGATCAAGGTGGCTTCAAAGAAGACATAGAACAAGATGCCGTCCAGCGCACTGAACACGCCGATCATCAGGCCTGAAAGGATCAGGAAGGCGGCCATGTACTGGTTGACCTTGCGGGTGATGACTTCCCAACCTGCAATGACCACCACCACGTTGATGAAGGCCGTCAGTGGCACCAGCCACAGCGAGATGCCGTCCACACCCAGGTGGTAGTGCACATTGAAGCGCTCAAACCAGGAGAATTTTTCGACGAACTGCATCTCGGATGTGCCGAGCTGGAAACCCGAGATCAGCGGCAGCGTGATCAGAAAACTGGCGATCGCACCGACCAGAGCCAGCCAGCGCACAGCGCTCGCTTGGCTGTCGCGACCGAAGGCCAGCAAGACGACGCCGAAAGCGATCGGCATCCAGATGGCAAGGCTTAACAATCCCATTTTTATCTTGTCCTCAAAACCGTTAAGCGAGCCAGACGAAATACGTCATCAGCACGAACACACCCAAAATCATGACCAGGGCGTAGTGGTACAGGAAGCCCGACTGGAACCAGCGCACCACGCCTGAAATCAGGCCGACCACTTTCCAGGAACCATTGACAAAGAAGCCGTCGATGATGGCGCGGTCGCCCACCTTCCACAGACCTTGACCCAAGCCGCGTGCACCCTTGGCCAGGATGTTTTCGTTGATCCAGTCCATGAAGTACTTGTTCTCCAGGACCACGATCAGCGGACGCAGTGCACGGGCAAAGAAGGCAGGCACCTTGGGGTTGACCAGGTACATGTACCAGGCGGTCACCACACCCGCCAAAGCCAACCAGAACGGCGCCATGCTCAGACCGTGGATCGCCATGGCCACCGGGCCGTGGAACAACTCACCCAATTGCTGCATGGCAGGGTGCTTAACGGCGTCGATGAAGATGACGTCCTTGAAGAAGTCGCCGTACAGCATAGGGCCGATCGTCATGTAACCAATGACCACCGAAGGAATCGCCAGCAAGATCAGGGGTACCGTGACCACCCAAGGCGACTCGTGCGGTTTGTCGTGACCGTGATCGTCATGGCCATGGTGGTCATCATGGTGCGCGTCCGGGTTCTGGTCGTAGCGCTCTGGGCCGTGGAAGACCAGGAAGTACATGCGGAACGAATAGAAGGCCGTGACAAACACACCTGCCAGCACCGCAAAATTGGCAAAGCCAGCAGCAGGCAAAGTGCTCAGGTGCACCGCTTCAATGATGCTGTCCTTGGAGTAAAAACCCGAGAACAAAGGCGTGCCGATCAAGGCCAGCGAACCGAGCAAGGACGTGATCCAGGTGATGGGCATGTACTTGCGCAAGCCACCCATGTAGCGGATGTCCTGGTTGTGGTGCATGCCCATGATGACTGAGCCAGCGCCCAAGAACAGCAAGGCTTTGAAGAACGCGTGCGTCATCAGATGGAACACGGCCACCGAATAAGCCGAGGCGCCCAAGGCCACCGTCATGTAGCCGAGCTGCGACAAGGTGGAATACGCCACCACGCGCTTGATGTCGTTTTGGATGATGCCCAAAAAGCCCATGAAGAGTGCCGTGATCGAGCCAATCACCATCATGAAGTTCAGGGCCGAATCGGACAGCTGGAACAGGGGCGACATGCGCGCCACCATAAAGATGCCAGCCGTCACCATGGTGGCGGCGTGGATCAACGCGGAAATGGGCGTGGGGCCTTCCATCGAATCGGGCAGCCACACGTGCAGCGGGAACTGGGCCGACTTGCCCATGGCGCCGATGAAGAGGCAAATGCAGATCACGGTGATCAGCATGGCGTCCATGCCAAAGATGTACCAGGGGAAATCGATGGCAGCCAGCTCTTGGGCCTTGGCAAACAGCTCGGTGTAGTTGAGTGTGCCGGTGTAAGCCGCGATCAGGCCAATGCCGATGATGAAGCCAAAGTCACCCACCCGGTTGACCAAGAAGGCCTTCATGTTGGCGAAGATGGCGGTGGGCTTGTTGTACCAAAAGCCGATCAGCAAGTAAGACACCAGGCCCACAGCCTCCCAACCAAAGAACAACTGCAGCAAGTTGTTGCTCATCACGAGCATCAGCATGGAGAAGGTGAACAGCGAAATGTAGGCGAAAAAGCGGTTGTAGCCTTCGTCTTCGTCCATGTAACCGATGGTGTATATGTGGACCATGAGCGAGACAAAGGTCACCACACACATCATCATGGCGGTCAGCCCATCGACCAGGAAGCCGATTTCCATCTTGAGGCCTCCGACCACCATCCATGTGTAAATCGTTTCATTGAAACGGGCACCGTCGATGACGCTGCTGAGCGTCATGGCCGACAAAATGAAGGCCACCAACACGCCCAAAATGGTGAAGGTGTGAGACAGACGGCGACCAATCCAGTTGCCACCGAATTGGGTACCCAAAATGCCCGCCAAAAGCGAGCCCGCCAATGGCGCGAGGGGGACGGCCAACAGCGTGCTGGCGTTGAGGGTTTGACTCATATTCTTGTTAACCCTTGAGCGAATTGAGTTCGTCCACGTTGATGTTGTTCTTGTTGCGGAACAACAGCACGAGGATGGCCAGACCGATGGCCGACTCGGCGGCGGCGACTGTGAGGATGAAGAACACGAACACCTGGCCGTGCATGTCACCCAAATAATGCGAGAAAGCGACGAAGTTCATGTTGACGGCCAGCAGCATCAGCTCGATGGCCATCAGCAAGACGATCAGGTTCTTGCGGTTCAAAAAGATGCCGATCACCGCCAAAGCGAAGAGCATGGCGCCCAGTGACAGGAAGTGCCCCAAGGTCAGTGTTGTCATTTGCTTTCCTCCACAGGTGCAGCAGCTGGTGCGGTTTGGGTCGGGGCCATCTTGACCACTTGCATGCGGTCGGCCGCACGCACCTTGACCTGGATGGATGGGTCAATCGCCTTGCTGTCCTTGCGCTCGCGCAGCGTCAGGGCAATGGCAGCCACCATGGCCACCAACAAAATGGCGGCCGCGACCTGGATCGGCATCAAGTACTCGGTGTACAACAAGATGCCCAGGGCCTTGCTGTTGTCCACGGGCACAGCGCCCGGTGCCAGAGCGGGGGCTTCGGACAAACGGAAACCCGAGAGCAACACCGCGGCCATTTCAAAAGCCACAATCGCGCCCAAAGTGGCCGCCAGGGGGAAGTTTTTCCAGAAGCCCCTGCGCACCGTGTCGATGTGGATGTCCAGCATCATGACCACGAACAGGAACAGCACCATGACTGCACCCAGGTACACCAAGACCAGCACGATGGCTAAAAACTCAGCGTTGAGCAACAGCCAAACAGCCGAGGCCTGAGAAAACGCGAGCATGAGGTAAAGCACCGCGTGAACAGGGTTGCGTGCGGTCACCACCCGGAAAGCTGCAAACAGCAGCACCACCGAGAAGAGGTAGAAGAAACCGGTCTTGACGTCCATAGGTCTGTCTTTTTAAATGTTCAGGACTTGGCGGCGTTCAACGGTATGGAGCGTCAGCAGCCTTGGCGGCGGCGATCTCTTTTTCGTAACGGTCGCCCACGGCCAGCAACATGTCTTTGGTGAAGTACAGGTCACCGCGCTTTTCACCGTGGTATTCCAGGATGTGGGTCTCGACGATCGAGTCCACCGGGCAGCTTTCTTCACAGAAGCCGCAAAAAATGCACTTGGTCAAGTCGATGTCGTAACGGGTGGTACGGCGTGAACCGTCCTCGCGCTGACCCGCCTCGATGGTGATGGCCATGGCGGGGCAAACCGCTTCGCACAGTTTGCAGGCGATGCAGCGCTCTTCACCGTTGTCATAACGGCGCAGGGCATGCAAGCCACGAAAACGTGGCGACAGCGGGGTTTTTTCTTCCGGGAATTGCACCGTGACCTTGCGTGCGAACGCGTAGCGACCGGTCAGGGCCATGCCCTTGAGCAACTCCACCAGCATGAAGCTCTTGAAGAAGTCCTTGATCGAGAAAGAGGAAGCAGTCATGGTTGTCATGTTCGTTCAACGCTCAAAGCCAGATGTTCCAGGGAGAGTGCAACCATGCACCCACGATCAGCAGCCACACCAAGGTGACGGGGATGAAGATCTTCCAGCCCAAACGCATGATCTGGTCATAGCGAAAGCGCGGGAAAGTGGCGCGAATCCAGATGAACATGGACACGACCAGGAAGGTCTTGAGACCCAGCCAGATCCAGCCGGGGATGGCATTGAACAGCGCGTGATCGATGGGCGACAACCAGCCGCCCAGGAACATGATCACGGCCAAAATCGACACCAGCCACATGCTGGCGTATTCGGCCAGGAAGAAGATCGCAAAGCCCATGCCCGAGTACTCGACCATGTGACCCGCCACGATTTCGGCTTCACCTTCGACCACGTCAAAGGGGTGACGGTTGGTTTCGGCCACACCCGAGATCAGGTAAACGATGAAAATCGGCAAAAGGGGCAACCAGTTCCAGGACAGAAAGCTCAGCCCCATGTCGGCCGCTGCGCCCTTGCCTTGGGACATGACGATTTCGGTCAGGTTCATGCTGCCCGAGACCATCAAGACCACCAGGAAGCAAAAGCCCATCGCAATTTCGTAGCTGACCATCTGGGCAGAGGCGCGCAGAGCGCCCAAAAATGCGTATTTGGAATTCGATGCCCAGCCCGCGATGATCACGCCATAAACCTCGATGGAGGTGATGGCCATGACCAAGAGCAAACCGGCATTGATGTTGGCCAGGGCTTGTTCCGGTCCAAAAGGAATCACCACCCAAGCGGCCAGCGCCGGCATGATGGCCATGATGGGGCCCAGACGGAACAAGCCCATGCTGGCCGCAGTCGGGTTGATCAATTCCTTGGTCAACAGCTTGATGGCGTCGGCGATCGGTTGCAGCAAACCCATGGGGCCCACGCGGTTGGGGCCATGGCGCACTTGCATGAAGCCCAAAAGCTTGCGCTCCCACAGCGTCAGGTAAGCCACAGCGCCCATCAATGGGGCCAGGATGGCGACAATTTTGATGAGGATCCAAAGCACTGGCCACACCAAAGTGGCCCACCAGCTCGCCGCGATGAGGTTCAGGCCGCCGTTGTAGATTGCGTCAATCATGCTGCCACCTCCTGGCGTGCGTCTGCAGTCAACTGCAAAGACGGCGCACGGCGAACAATGCCGTCGAGTTGGTAAATCGAGGCCACCACCGGCGACGCCGAGCCAGCCGACAACTGAATCGCAGCCCGCGTGGTGTTCGATGCATTCAGAGGCTGCGCTGTGGCGCGCGCCAAGACTTCTTGCGATGTTTCAAACGCCACGCCGGGAATGTCCAGCAAATTGGCCAACACACGCAACACCTTCCAGGCGGGGCGGGTCTCGGCCAGTGGCTTGACCACCGCATGGAAGCTTTGCAGGCGACCTTCGGCATTGACGAAGCTGCCCGATGTTTCGGTGAAAGGCGCAATCGGCAAAAGCACATCGCTGAAAGCCATGTTCGCCTTGAAGGGGCTGAGTGTGACGACCATCTCGGCCTGGCCCAGACTTTGAGCAGCCGCAGCACCGGCCGCGCTGTCGAACTCGGGTTCGGTGTTCAACAAGATCGCAGCCTTGAGTCCACCGGCCAGCATTTGTCCCGCATGCTTGCCGCCGGTTTGCGGCTGGGCACCCACCCACTGCGCGCCCACGGTGTTGGCCGCTTCGGTCAGGTAACCCACAGTCGCTCCGGTGTGCTCGCCGATCCAGTTGGCCAGGGCCAAAAGGCTTGATGCATTGCCGGCGTGCGCTGCCGCATTGCCCAGCAACACGGCTTTGCGCTCGCCGCCCAGCAGGGACTTGGCGATGGCTTGGGCTTGTGCAGAGGCGGTGCCTGCGCAGGGGGCTGCAACGCCCTTTTCTGCGGCGATGGCTGCGGCCACATCGGCCAGCGCTTGCGCCCAAGCTGCGGCATCGGTCACCACCGCTTGTGCCACGGGCATGGCCCAGGCGTCGGCGTGGCTGAAAGCCGCTGATGAGGTGATGACGCTCAACTGCGCTCCGTGGCGCACGGCGTGGCGCACACGCAGGGCAAACAGCGGATGGTCTTTGCGCAGGTTGGAGCCCACGACCAGCACGCGCTGCAAACTCGACAGCGATGCAATCGGCATGCCCAGGGTGCGCACGCCCTCTGCGGCGCCAAATTCGGCGTTGCGCAGGCGGTGGTCGATGTTGTCAGAGCCCAAGCCGCGCATCAAGGCGCCCGCCAGGTACAACTCTTCGACGGTGCTGTGCGGGCTGACCAAAGCGCCGATGCTGTTGGCGCCGTGGTCGCGCTGGATGTTGCGCAGGCCGTTGGCCACGTACTCGAGGGCGGTTTGCCAGTCGACGGTTTTCCATTCGCCACCCTGCTTGAGCATGGGCTGGGTCAGGCGCTCGGTGCTGTTCAAGGCTTCGTAAGAGAAGCGGTCGCGATCGGCGATCCAGCACTCGTTGACGTCTTCGTTTTCCAGGGGCACGACGCGCATGACCTGGTTGTTCTTGACCTGCACGATCAAGTTGGCTCCGGAGGAATCGTGCGCGGCCACCGACTTGCGGCGCGACAACTCCCAGGTGCGGGCGTGGTAGCGGAAAGGCTTGCTAGTCAAAGCACCCACGGGGCAGATGTCGATCATGTTGCCCGACAACTCGGAGTCGATGGTTTGGCCCAGGAAGGTTTCGATCTCGGCGTGCTCGCCCCGGTGGGACATGCCCAACTCCATGGCACCGGCCACTTCCTGGCCAAAACGCACGCAGCGTGTGCAGTGGATGCAGCGGCTCATCTCTTCCATCGAGATCAGCGGACCGACTTCCTTGTGGAACACCACGCGCTTTTCTTCTTCGTAGCGCGATGTGGAACCACCGTAACCGACGGCCAGGTCTTGCAACTGGCACTCACCGCCTTGGTCGCAAATGGGGCAATCGAGCGGGTGGTTGATGAGCAAAAACTCCATCACCGACTTTTGGGCCGCGATGGCCTTGTCGCTCTTGGTGCGCACGATCATGCCTTGCGTCACGGGCGTGGCGCAGGCGGGCATGGGCTTGGGAGCCTTCTCCACATCGACCAGGCACATGCGGCAGTTGGCCGCGATGCTCAATTTCTTGTGGTAGCAGAAATGCGGGATGTAGGTGCCTGCTTTTTCAGCGGCATGCATGACCATGCTGCCTTCGGCAACTTCCACTTTCTGACCGTCGAGTTCTATTTCAACCATGGGTCTTCACCGTTGTTGCATCGGCACCGACCAGAGAGGTCTTGTGCTCGATAAGGTGTACAAATTCGTGACGGAAATGCTTGAGCATGCCGCGCACCGGCATGGCCGCTGCGTCGCCCAAAGCGCAAATCGTGCGGCCCATGATGTTGCCCGCCACGCTGTCGAGCATGTCGAGGTCGCTGGCACGGCCCTGGCCGTTTTCAATGCGGTTGACCATGCGCCACAACCAGCCCGTGCCTTCACGGCAAGGCGTGCACTGGCCGCAAGATTCGTGCGAATAAAAGTAAGACAAACGGGCCAGGGCTTTGACCATGCAGCGCGTGTCGTCCATCACGATCACCGCGCCGGAGCCCAACATCGAACCGCCTTCTTTGGCGATGCTGTCGTAGTCCATGGTCAGCTTCATCATCAAGTCGGCGGGAATGACGGGCGAAGACGAGCCGCCAGGGATCACCGCCTTGAGCTGGCGACCACCACGCACGCCACCGGCGAGTTCGAGCAGTTTGGCAAACGGCGTGCCCATGGGCACTTCGTAGTTGCCGGGGCGCTCCACGTCACCGCTGACCGAGAAGATCTTGGTGCCGCCATTGTTGGGCTTGCCGCACTCGAGGTAGGCCTGTCCGCCATTGCGGATGATCCAGGGCACCGCCGCAAAGGTCTCGGTGTTGTTGATGGTGGTGGGCTTGCCGTACAGGCCGAAGCTGGCGGGAAATGGCGGCTTGAAACGGGGCTGGCCCTTCTTGCCTTCGAGCGATTCGAGCAGCGCGGTTTCTTCGCCGCAGATGTAAGCGCCAAAACCGTGCGAGGCGTGCAGCTGGAAGCTGAAAGTCGAACCCAGGATGTTGTCTCCCAGATAGCCCGCAGCACGGGCTTCTTCCAGAGCGGCTTCAAAGCGCTCGTAGGTGTGGAAAATTTCACCGTGGATGTAGTTGTAACCCACGCTGATGCCCATGGCATAAGCAGCGATGGCCATGCCTTCGATCACCGTGTGGGGGTTGTACTCCATGATGTCGCGGTCTTTGCAGGTG
The DNA here is from genome assembly GCA_027484105.1 of Comamonadaceae bacterium. GTDB lineage: Bacteria > Pseudomonadota > Gammaproteobacteria > Burkholderiales > Burkholderiaceae_C > Limnohabitans_A. Next base: position 332,938 of record JAIXUG010000004.1, on the reverse strand, counting down.
CCCGGCTCGCCCTCGTCCGAGTTGCACACCAAATACTTTTGTCCGGGGAACTGGCGGGGCATGAAGCTCCACTTGAGACCCGTGGGGAAACCTGCACCACCGCGACCGCGAAGGCCCGATTCTTTGACGGTGGCGATCACCTGGTCTGGCGTCAGACCTTCACCACCATCTTTGCCAAGGATCTTGCGCAAGGCCGCATAGCCACCGCGCGCTTCGTAGTCTTGGATGCCCCAGTTCTTGCCATTCAAACCGGCATAAATTTGCGGGTTGATGTGGCGGTCGTGAAAGCAGGTTTCCACGCCGGTGGCCTGGAATTGGTTCAGGATTTGTTCGACTTTCATCAGGCGGCCTCGGCTTTCTTCAGGCTGTCGACGAGCTGATCGAGTTTTTCATGGCTCATGAAGCTGCACATGTGGCGGTCGTTGACCAAAAGCACGGGCGCGTCGGCACAAGCACCCTGGCATTCGCTGGGCTGCAAAGTGAACAAGCCGTCGGCTGTGGTCTCGCCCGAATGCACGCCCAGCTTGCGCTCCAGATGCTCCAGGGCCGTTTGGCCACCGCGCAACTGGCAAGGCAGGTTGGTGCAGACGTTCAGCTTGAACTTGCCCACCGGCTTCTGGTTGTACATGTTGTAGAAGGTGGTGACTTCATGGACTGCCATCACAGGCATGCCCAGGAAATCCGCCACGACCTGCTCACTGTCGGGGCTGACCCAACCTTGTTCTTGCTGCACGATCGACAGGCAGGCCATGACGGCCGACTGCTTTTGATCCGCAGGGAACTTGGCAACTTCACGCGCAAAGCGTGCTTTGGTTGACTCAGAGATCATCGGTCAATCTCTCCAAAAACAATGTCCATGGTCCCGATGATGGCGACCGCGTCGGCCAGCATGTGGCCCTTGGCCATTTCATCGAGGGTGGCCAAATGGGCAAAGCCCGGGGCGCGAATTTTGAGGCGGTAAGGCTTGTTGGCCCCATCGCTCACCATGTAGATGCCGAACTCGCCTTTGGGGTGTTCGACGGCGGCATAGGCCTCGCCTTCGGGCACATGGAAACCTTCGGTGAAGAGCTTGAAATGGTGGATCAAGTCTTCCATATTGGTCTTCATGCCTTCACGCGAAGGCGGCGCAATCTTGTGGTTGTCGGTGATGACCGGGCCAGGGTTGGCGCGCAACCAAGCCACACATTGCTGGATGATGCGGTTCGATTCGCGCATCTCCTGCACGCGCACCAGGTAACGGTCGTAGCTGTCACCGGTTTTGCCCACGGGCACATCGAATTCAATTTCGCTGTAGGCGTCGTAGGGCTGCTTTTTGCGCAAGTCCCAGGCAAAGCCGGAGCCACGCAGCATGGGACCGGTCATGCCCAAATTGAGAGCACGTTCGGGCGAAACCACACCAATACCGACAGTGCGCTGCTTCCAGATCCGGTTGTCGGTCAGCAGGGTTTCGTACTCGTCCACGCATTGGGGGAAGCGCTGCGTGAAATCGTCGATGAAATCGAGCAGGGAACCCTGGCGGTTCTTGTTCATTTCAGCGATGGTCTTGGCGTTCTTGACCTTGCTGGCCTTGTACTGCGGCATGCTGTCCGGCAGGTCACGGTAAACGCCACCCGGACGGAAATACGCCGCGTGCATGCGGGCGCCCGAAACGGCCTCGTACATGTCAAACAGGTCTTCACGCTCGCGGAAGGTGTAGATCAGGATGGTGGAGCTGCCGCAGTCGTTGCCGTGCGAACCCAGCCACATCAGGTGGTTCAGGATGCGGGTGATTTCAGCGAACATCACGCGGATGTACTGCGCGCGCTTGGGCACTTCCAGACCCAACATCTTTTCGATGGCCAGACAGTAAGCATGCTCGTTGCACATCATCGACACATAGTCCAGCCGGTCCATGTAGGGCAGTGACTGGATGTAGGTCTTGTGCTCGGCCAGCTTTTCAGTGGCGCGATGCAACAAGCCGATGTGCGGGTCGGCGCGTTGTACGACCTCGCCGTCCAACTCGAGCACCAGGCGCAGCACGCCGTGCGCGGCCGGGTGCTGCGGGCCAAAGTTCAGGGTGTAGTTTTTGATTTCGGCCATATCAGTTCAGGCCTCCGTAGTGTTCTTCACGGATGATGCGTGGCGTGATTTCGCGCGGCTCGATGCTCACGGGCTCGTAAATCACGCGCTGGCGCTCAGCGTCATAACGCATCTCAACATGACCAGACAAGGGGAAGTCCTTGCGGAAGGGGTGACCGATGAAGCCGTAGTCGGTGAGAATTCGGCGCAGGTCGTTGTGACCTTCAAACACGATGCCGTACAGGTCAAACGCTTCGCGCTCGTACCAGTTGGCCGAATTCCAGAGGCCGTTGACCGAGTCCACCAAAGGCAGGTCGTCGTCAGGGCACAGCACTTTGACGCGCACGCGCTGGTTCAGGCTCACCGACAACAAATGAACCGTGACACCAAAACGTGGGCCATCGGTGCCCACTTCGCGGTAAGCGGAATAGTCCACGCCCGCCAGGTCCATGAGCTGTTCAAATTGGCAACCCGGCGCATCGCGCAAGGTCTGCATCACAGCAAGATAATGCGCAGCAGTGACGTGCACCGTCACCTCGCCCAAAGCGATGGTGATTGTTTGAGCCCGGTCACCCAGTGCGGCGGCCAGGGTGTTTTGCAGGTCTTCGGGGCGAATGGCGAAATGGGTCATCATCGTCCCTTCAAGCGCGCGCAATGGTGTGCGTGCGGCGAATTTTTTGCTGCAATTGGATGATGCCGTAGATCAACGCTTCAGCTGTGGGGGGGCAGCCCGGCACATACACGTCGACGGGCACGATGCGATCGCAACCGCGCACCACCGAATAGCTGTAGTGGTAGTAGCCACCGCCATTGGCGCAGGACCCCATGGAGATGACCCAGCGGGGTTCTGACATCTGGTCATACACCTTTCGCAAGGCGGGGGCCATCTTGTTGCACAAGGTACCCGCCACGATCATCAGATCAGCCTGGCGCGGACTGGCACGGAACACCTCGGCACCAAAGCGGGCCAAGTCGTATCGGGCCGTGGCCGAATGCATCATCTCGACTGCGCAGCAGGCCAAACCGAAGGTCATGGGCCACAGCGAACCGGTTTTGGCCCAATTCACCACCGAGTCGTAACTCGTGGTGATGAACCCCTCTTTCATCACGCCTTCAATCATTTTTTATCCTCAAGCAGGCTCAATGCAGTTGACAGTGCGAACGATCATTCCCAGTCCAGGGCGCCTTTTTTCCATTCGTAGACGAAGCCTACGACCAGGATAGTCAGGAAGATCACGGCTCCAATGAAACCGGCCATACCCACCTCCTGAAGCGCGAGCGCCCATGGGAAGAGGAAGGCGATTTCCAGGTCGAACAAGATGAACAAGATGGCCACAAGGTAGTAGCGCACGTCGAACTTCATGCGGGCGTCTTCGAACGCCTCAAAACCACATTCGTAGGGAGAGTTTTTTTCCGCGTCAGGTCGGTTGGGGCCAAGGATGTAACCCAAAACCTGGGGAATGATGCCGACAGCAACGCCGACCAAAATGAACAAGAGAATCGGAAGGTACTGTTCGAGGTTCATCTGGTGACTGCCGGTTAATGACCGAATGAAAGACCCGGGCCTTGAGCCCAAGAAGTTCTGTTTGTCTGGTGCCGTCGGCGAGACTCGAACTCGCACAGCTTTCGCCACTACCCCCTCAAGATAGCGTGTCTACCAATTTCACCACGACGGCGGGATGCACTTGACCAACTTGCATGAGGTACGCCTTGAGCGCATGTAGCTTGCTGGACAGACTCCGAGTTTACTCTGAAAACCTGCAGTTTTAGCTGTCAAAAACTGGAAATTTATCCCCAATCGCCAAGCTGAATGCCAGCTGACAGCTTGGGTTTATTTGGCGGGGATGGCCGGAGGCACACTGCGGTCCGCAGCAGGCGTTGGTGTGTTGCCAGGAATCTGGGCGGCTGGACTCGCATCGGCTGGCGCGGTCGCTGGCGTGTTCACCGACACACCCTCGAGCACGCTCCCCGATGAAGCAGGTGTGAGGTTGCCAAAATAAGCCAAGGACAAAGTGCACACAAAAAACACCACCGCCAAAACTGCCGTGGTGCGGGACATGAAGTTCGCGCCACCCGTTGCACCAAACAAGCTGCCCGAACCGCTGCTGCCAAACGCAGCACCCATGTCGGCACCCTTGCCATGCTGAATCAGGATCAAGCCGATCATGGCCAAAGCCGACAGCATCTGAACCACCAAAATCAAAGTCAACAACATGCTCATCACATTTCTCCGAAAAATCAAAAACAGGTGTTGAAAGCTCAGCGCGCAGCGGCTCTCAACATGGGTAAAAAGTCAACCGCCTTGAGAGAGGCCCCCCCAATCAAGCCCCCATCTACATCCGGCTGGGCCAACAAGTCTTGGGCATTGGCGGCATTCATGCTGCCGCCATACAAAATGGCCACCCGATCGGCGTGGGCCGTGGCCGCTTGCAGTTGGGTGCGCAACACCGCATGCACCTGCTGAGCCTGTTGCGGTGATGCGGTCAAGCCGGTGCCAATGGCCCAAACCGGCTCATAGGCCACCACGATTTCGCTGATGCAATGGCCATTGGCCTGAATCACCGCAGCCAACTGACGTTTGACGACAGCTTCGGTCTGGCCCGCCTCACGTTCTTGCAGGCTCTCGCCCACACACACAATGGGTGTGATGCCCGCAGCCAAGGCGCGCTGAGCCTTGCTGGCCACCACAGCATCCGTTTCGGCATGGTACTGTCGCCGCTCGGAATGCCCGACGATGCAATAACGCACCGCAAAATCACGCAGCATCTCGGCAGACACCTCGCCGGTGTAGGCGCCTGAAGCATGGGCCGACACGTCTTGTGCACCCAAGCCTATGGAAGACCCCGACAACAGGGTTTGCATTTGCGCCAAGTAAACCGAAGGCACGCACAAAGCCGCGCGGCACTGGCGCTGTGCAGTCGCGGCCAACAGCTCGGCCACCAAAGCAGCATTGGCCGACAAGTCGCCATGCATCTTCCAGTTACCGACCATCAACTTGGCTGGTTTTGTCATCACCAGGTCACCACCAATTTGCCAACATGCTGGTTGCTCTCCATCAAGGCATGGGCTTGCGCTGCGCCCGAAGGCAAGCCATTGCCCGCCTCCATGGCGCCATAAACACTGTGAATGACCGGTTTGATGCGGCCCGCCTCGATCCAGGGCCAAACCGTCTGGCGCAAAGACTGCGCAATCGCCGCCTTGAACGCCACGGGGCGTGGACGCAAGGTGGAGCCGGTGAGGGTCAAACGGCGACGCAGCACCATGCCTGCATTGAACCCGCTCTGGAGGCCGCCTTGCACCGCAATGATGACCAGACGGCCGTCCTCGGCCAAGGCCTCCACTTCGCGCGCCACATAGTCGCCCGCGACCATGTCCAGAATCACATCGACACCTGCCCCGCCGGTCAGGCGCTTGGCTTCGGCCACAAAATCGGTGGTTTTGTAGTTGATGGCATGGTCTGCACCCAGTGCCAGGCAAGCCTGGCATTTGTCGTCAGATCCCGCCGTGGCGATCACCGTCGCACCGGCTGCTTTGGCCATCTGGATGGCCGTGACGCCAATGCCGCTGGTGCCGCCCTGAATCAACAAGGTCTCGCCCGCCTGCAAGCGACCGCGATCGAACACATTGCTCCACACCGTGAAGAAAGTCTCGGGCAGCGAAGCAGCTTCGATGTCCGTCAGGCCCTTGGGCACAGGCAAACACTGGGCCACAGGCGCGACACACAGCTGCGCGTAACCGCCACCCGCCACCAAAGCACACACGCGGTCGCCCACAGCCAATCCCGCGGCCGCCATGGCTTCTGCATCGCCCGACACCACCACACCTGCGACCTCGAGGCCCGGAATGTCCGATGCACCCGGTGGCACAGGATAGTTGCCCAAGCGTTGCAGCACGTCGGGGCGGTTGATGCCACTGGCTGACACGCGAATGAGCAACTCCCCTGCCCCTGCCACAGGGTCTGGGCGGGTGCCGGGCACCAGCACATCGGGGGTGCCATAGCTTTTGATTTCAATGACGTTCATGGTTTGGCTTGTTCAGTTGTGCTTTCAGGTGGCGACATGGCCACCTGAACAACACGCTGCTTGGAGCTCGGACCGAAGACTCAGTTGCCGCCTTGTGCCGGACGGTCCAGCAACGCTTTCATCGACAGCTTGATGCGGCCTTTTTCGTCGGTTTCCATGACCTTGACCTTGACGATCTGGCCTTCGCTCAGATAGTCGGTCACTTTTTCAACGCGCTCATGGGCGATCTGGCTGATGTGCAACAAACCGTCTTTGCCAGGCAGCAAGTTGATCAAGGCGCCGAAGTCCAAAATTTTGGTCACAGGGCCTTCGTAAACTTTGCCGATTTCCACTTCGGCCGTGATCTGCTCAATGCGGCGCTTGGCTTCATCGGCCTTGGCACCGTCGGTGGCGGCGATGGTGATCGTGCCGTCTTCCGAGATATTGATCTGGCAACCGGTTTCTTCGGTCAGCGCGCGGATGGTGGCGCCACCCTTGCCGATCACGTCACGGATTTTCTCGGGGTTGATCTTCATGGTGAAGAGCTTGGGCGCGAAGTCCGACACTTCGGTGTTGGCTTCGCTCATCGCCTCTTGCATCTTGCCCAGAATGTGCAAGCGCGCTTCTTTGGCTTGGGCCAAAGCGACTTGCATGATTTCTTTGGTGATGCCCTGGATCTTGATGTCCATCTGCAGCGCCGTGATGCCACTGGTGGTACCGGCTACTTTGAAGTCCATGTCACCCAGGTGGTCTTCGTCACCCAGGATGTCGGTCAACACCGCAAAACGGTTGTCTTCCTTGATCAGGCCCATGGCAATACCGGCCACGTGGGCTTTCATCGGCACACCGGCATCCATCATCGACAAGCAACCGCCGCAGACCGAAGCCATGGACGAAGAGCCGTTCGATTCGGTGATCTCGGACACCACACGCACGGTGTAGGGGAACTCTTCTTTGGTCGGCAACACAGCGGCCAAAGCGCGCTTGGCCAAACGGCCGTGACCGATTTCGCGGCGCTTGGTACTGCCCATACGGCCCACTTCGCCGGTGGCAAAGGGAGGCATGTTGTAGTGGAACATGAAGCGGTCTTCGAACTCGCCCGCCAGCGCGTCGATGCGCTGTGCATCGCGCTCGGTGCCCAAGGTGGTGATCACCAAAGCCTGGGTTTCACCACGGGTGAACAGCGCCGAGCCGTGGGTGCGGGGCAGCACGCTGTTGCGGATTTCGATGGGGCGCACAGTGCGTGTGTCGCGGCCGTCGATGCGGGGCTCACCGGCCAAGATCTGGCTGCGCACGATGCGCGCTTCGATTTCGAACAACAGGTTGTCGAGCTTGACAGGGTCAAACGCCACGCCCTCTTCAGCCAAAGTGACCTTGACCGAAGCATAGGCTTCGCGGCAAGCGTGCGTACGGGCTTGCTTGTTGCGGATCTGGTAGGCAGCGCGCAGCTTTTCTTCGGCGAGCGAGGCGAGCTTGGTTTCAAAAGCCGTGTCGCGGGCAGGCGCTTGCCAATCCCACACGGGCTTGCCCGCTTCGCGCACCAACTCGTGGATCGCGTTGATGGCAATCGCCGACTGCTCGTGGCCATACACCACACCACCCAACATGATTTCTTCGGACAGCTGCAGGGCTTCGGATTCGACCATCAGCACAGCGGCTTCGGTGCCCGCCACCACCAAATCCATCACGCTGTCTTTGCGCTGGGTTTGGCCGGGGTTCAGAACGTATTCGCCATTGATGTAACCCACGCGGGCAGCACCAATGGGGCCGTTGAACGGGATGCCCGAAATGGACAAAGCGGCAGACACGGCGATCATCGCGGCGATGTCGGCGTCGACTTCAGGGTTCAAGGACACGGTGTGGACGACCACGTGCACGTCGTTGTAGAAACCTTCGGGGAACAGCGGACGGATGGGGCGGTCGATCAGACGGCTGGTCAGGGTCTCGTGCTCGCTGGGCTTGGCTTCACGCTTGAAGAAGCTGCCGGGGATCTTGCCTGCAGCGTAGGTCTTCTCGATGTAATCGACGGTGAGGGGGAAGAAATCTTGACCGGCCTTGGCGATCTTGGAACCCACCACGGTGGCGAGCACCACGGTGCCCTCCATGTCGAGCAGCACAGCGCCGCCGGCTTGGCGCGCGACTTCGCCGGTTTCCATCTTGACCGTGTGCTGGCCCCATTGGAATGTTTTGGTGACTTTGTTGAAAATGGACATGTTCAGAACTCCTGAAAACAAAAGCGCATGAGGCTGCACTGAGGGCCCGGAAATTGACGCTCTGAACTCGATGCCATTCCACAAAACCTTGGGTTGAAAGCTTTGTGGAATGACACAGCGCGAGATCGCCCTGACAAATTCCGACAGAAAAAAAGAATAAAGCGCCTGAGCTAGTGAACTAACTCAGGCGCTTTTCATCTGGAGAGACGGTTACTTACGCAGGCCAAGCTTGGCGATCAGCGCAACGTAACGGTCAGCATCACGGGACTTGAGGTAGTCCAGCAATTTGCGGCGACGGCTCACCATGCGCAGCAGACCGCGGCGACCGTGATGGTCTTTGGCGTGTGTTTTGAAGTGGGGGGTCAGCTCGTTGATACGGGCTGTCAGCAATGCCACCTGGACTTCGGGGGACCCTGTGTCGTTGGCAGCACGGGCATTGGCCTTGACGACCTCGGCCTTGATGGAGGATGCAATCATGAAACTTCCTTGTTATTTCGCTGTATTCAAAAGAAAAGCAGCGGGTCAATGACTTGCGCCAGCTGCCGGAACAGCGGCTGGCGTGCGCTTTGCAAATCGCAAAACAGGGCCATTATAGCCCGAAAGCCCTCCCCCATCCGCTCACTGCGCGGGTTGCGCCTGACCTTGCGGCCCAAAACGGCCCGCCGCCGACCCTGCATCACCTGGACTTATACGCCTATGGCATATATGCCAAACAAAAAAATCGTTTGTTTTGGCATAAGAAAAAACTAAAGTCCGGGCTCAACACCCCTTCAAGGCCCCACCCCGCGCCCACAGCCTGCACCAGGACTTTGCACTTTTTTTGCTGATCGCTCCCAGATGTACCAATACACCGAATTTGACCGCCATTTTGTGCGTGCCCGTGCCGCACAGCACCGTGACCAACTGGAGCGCTTTCAGTCAGGCCAATTGAGCGCCGATGAGTTCAAACCCCTGCGCCTGCAAAACGGCTGGTACGTGCAGCGCTACGCCCCCATGCTGCGCGTGGCTGTGCCTTATGGCGAAATCTCGGCCCCTCAGCTCAAGGTGTTGGCCCAAATCGCCCGCGAGTTCGACACACCCGACGCCGCCTTGCTGGCCGAGGCCCAGGCCACACAAGACAAGATTGCCGGACCTGCACCCAAGCTGACCACCAACGTCGGCCACTTCACCACGCGCCAAAACGTGCAGTTCAACTGGATTCCCCTGTCCAAATCGGCCGACGTGATGGACCTCTTGGCCAGCGTGAACATGCACGGCATCCAGACCAGCGGCAACTGCATCCGCAACACCACCACCGACGAGCTGGCGGGCGTGGCCGTTGACGAGGTGGTCGATCCTCGGCCTTATGCCGAGCTCATCCGCCAGTGGAGCACGCTGCACCCCGAATTCGCCTTCCTGCCGCGCAAGTTCAAAATCGCCATCACGGGGGCGGCCGAAGACCGCGCCGCCATTGGCTGGCACGACGTGGGCTTGCAAATGGTCAAAAACGCAGCGGGCGAAGTGGGCTTCAAGGTGCACGTGGGCGGCGGCATGGGCCGCACGCCCACGGTGGGCTCGGTCATTCGCGAGTTCCTGCCCTGGAACCAGATCATGAATTACCTCGAAGCCCTGATCCGGGTGTACAACCGCTGGGGCCGCCGAGACAACATCTACAAAGCCCGCATCAAAATTTTGGTGAAGGCCGAGGGCCAACGCTACTTCGACGAGGTCGAGGCCGAGTACCAAGACATTCTGGTGAAAGACGGCGGCCTGCACACCATCCCGCAAACCGAATTCGACCGCGTGGCCGCGTACTTTGCCGCGCCAGCGCTGAACTTGCCTGCAGACCTGGGTGAATGGGTGCCCAAGGCAGAAGCGGATGTCAGCATCGAAGCGGCCAAAACGCCCGCCTTTGCCCGCTGGCTCACTCAAAACGTCAAGCCGCACCAAAACCCGGCCCTGCGGGCTGTGAGCCTGTCGTTCAAACGCCCGGGGCAAGCCCCAGGGGACGCCAGCGCCGACCAATTGGACTCGGCTGCCGACCTGGTGGCCCGCTACTCGGCCGGCGAAGCCCGGGTCACGCACAGCCAAAACCTGGTGCTGCCCTGGGTGCGTCTGGACCTGCTGCACGCCCTGTGGCTCGAAGCCAAAGCGCTCGGCCTGGCCCAACCCAATATGGGTTTGCTGACCGACATGATCGCCTGCCCCGGCGGCGACTATTGCGCCCTGGCCAATGCCCGTTCCTTGCCCTTGGCCGCCGCCATCACCGAGCGTTACCAGGACCTGGACGAACTGCACGACTTGGGCCACATCGACTTCCACATCAGCGGCTGCATCAACTCCTGCGGTCACCACCATTCGGGCCACATCGGCATTTTGGGTGTGGATAAAGACGGCAAGGAGTGGTACCAGGTGACGCTGGGCGGCTCGGACGGCAAAGCGCTGTCTGGCCCCACCACCCCCGGCAAAGTGGTTGGCCCCTCGTTTTCATCGGTTGAAGTGCCCGATGTGATCGAAGCGATCTTGGACACCTACAAGGCGCTTCGCCAGCCTGCCCAAAACCGCCACGAGTACTTCATCGAAACCCTGCGCCGCGTGGGACAAGACCCGTTCAAGGCGGCGGCCAATGCGGCACGCCACCCTGCTGTGGAAACCACTGCCTGAAGCGCCCTGTCGGAGCCCACCCCGTGGGCTCCGGGAAATGAAAAACGACCATGAACATCCTCTCTGCCCAAGAACACCAGACCGTTGAATCGCCCACGGTCATCACGCTGGCCAACGACGTGGATCCGCGCACCCTCAACTTGCGCGGCGTGACCCGCATCGACCTGCAGTTCCCCAAATTCACAGACGGCCGCGCCTACAGCCAGGCCTTTTTGCTGCGCCGACGCCTGGGTTTTGAGGGGGAACTGCGAGCCACTGGCGACGTGCTGATCGACCAACTGGTGCAAATGCAGCGCACCGGTTTTGATGTGGCTGTGCTGCGCGAAGGCGTCGACGCCTCGGCGGCGCAACGCCAGTTCGAACGCTTTGCTGGCTTTTACCAAGGCTCGGCTGTCGAAACGAAACCCCAATTTGCGAAAGCCGTCTAAAGCCTCGCCCAGGGGTGAGCCCCTGCAAAAGACACACCATGACTTCCAGCCTGATTGCTTCTCGCAACGCCCTGATTAAGGCCACCGAACTAAACGCCAAGGCCAGCCCTGACTTTGCCGCCAAACTGGCCGAGACTCAGGCTTTGCTGAAACGCGCTGCAGCCGAGTTCACCCCCCTCACCCAAGCCTCCAGCCTGGGTGCGGAAGACGTCGTCATCACACACCTCATCAACCACCTGCAACTGGACATCCCGGTGTTTGTGCTGGAGACCGGCGCACTGCACACCGAAACCCTGGCCCTGCTGGAACGCACGCAAGCGCATTCGCGTGCGCCCATCCATGTGTTTCGCCCCGTGCTGGCATCGGTGATTCAGTTTGTGCGCGACAAAGGCCAAGACGCGATGTACCAAAGCATCGCGTTGCGAAAGGAATGCTGCGGTATTCGCAAGATGGAACCGCTGGCCCGGGCCTTAAAGGGCCAACGCGCCTGGATCACGGGTCTGCGTCAGGCGCAATCCAGCGCCCGCGCCGAGGTGCCGATGCAAGACGACAGCGAAGTCGCCACCAAGAACCTGAGCAAATTCAACCCCCTGGCCCGCTGGACTTGGGGCGATGTGTGGCACTACATCGCCGAACACCAGGTGGACTACAACCCGCTGCACGACCAGTTTTTTCCAAGCATCGGCTGCGCCCCCTGCTCCCGCGCCATCAGCCTGGGCGAAGAATTTCGCGCGGGCCGCTGGTGGTGGGAGGACGAGTCGGCCAAGGAGTGTGGGTTGCACGTCAAGTCTTGAACCTTGTTGGGATGTGATGTGCGGGGCAAGCCGGGCTCCTCATAAGCCGCTTCGCGTCACAAATCGTCGCCCGCCTTGCCCCACACATCACGCCAAGCGTGCCAGTACTTGACTTCAGACACCTTGAACAAATTGAGATACGAGAGAACCAAATGACCGCCATGACACAAACCGAGTTGCACACCCTGAGCAATGCGCACCTGGACGCACTGGAAGAAGAAACCATCTTCATCCTGCGCGAAGTCGCTGCCGCCTTTGAGCGCCCCACCTTGCTGTTTTCAGGCGGCAAGGATTCGCTGGTCATGCTCAGATGCGCCGAAAAGGCATTTGGTGCAGGCCGCATCCCCTACCCGCTGCTCATGATCGACACCGGGCACAACTTCAAGGAAGTGACCGATTTCCGCGACGCGCGCGCCCAAGAACTGGGCGCCGAGCTGATCGTGCGCAGCGTCGAAGACTCCATGCAACGCGGTACCGTGCGCCTGGCTCACCCCGGCGAGAGCCGCAACGTGCACCAGTCGGTCACCTTGCTCGAAGCCATTGAAGAGTTCCGCTTTGATGCACTCATCGGCGGTGCACGCCGTGACGAAGAAAAAGCCCGCGCCAAGGAGCGCATCTTTTCGCACCGCGACAGTTTTGGCCAATGGCAGCCCAAGGCGCAGCGGCCTGAGCTGTGGACCCTGTTCAACCACAAGCTGCAGCCGGGCGAGCACTTCCGTGTATTCCCCATCAGCAACTGGACCGAACTGGACGTGTGGCAATACATCGCCCGCGAAAAGATTGCGCTGCCGTCGATTTATTACACCCACCAGCGCGAAGTGGTGGACCGCCGGGGTCTCTTGGTGCCGGTGACCGAGCTGACCCCGCCCAAAGATGGTGAAACGGTGGTGGTGCGCGACGTGCGTTTTCGCACCGTGGGCGACATCACCTGCACCTGCCCGGTGGAAAGCACCGCCGCCACGCCCGAGCAGATCGTGATCGAGACGCTGGCGGCCGATGTCAGCGAACGCGGCGCGACACGCATGGACGACAAGACCTCCGAGGCTTCGATGGAAAAGCGCAAGAAAGACGGGTACTTTTAATGAACGCACTGAAATTCATCACCTGCGGCTCGGTCGACGACGGCAAGAGCACACTGATTGGCCGCCTGCTGGTGGACACCAAGGCCGTGCTGCAAGACCACCTGGCGGGCGTGCAGCGCTCAGGCGAAACCGACTTGGCTCTGCTGACCGACGGCCTGAGCGCCGAGCGTGAGCAAGGCATCACCATCGACGTGGCTTACCGCTACTTCAGCACCGAAAGCCGCAAATTCATCATTGGCGACGCCCCCGGCCACGAGCAATACACGCGCAACATGGTCACCGCTGCTTCGAGTGCCGACGCCGCCGTGGTGCTGGTGGATGCCAACAAGCTCGACTGGGCCAACCCACAGCTGCAACTGCTGCCGCAAACCCGCCGCCATTCATTGCTGGTGAACCTGCTGCGCGTGCCCTCCATCGTGTTCGCCATCAACAAGATCGACGCAGTGGCCGATGCGGCTGTGGCGTACAAGAACATCGCGGGAGCTCTGCACAAGTTCGCCCAAGAGGCGGGCATCCAAGTCACCGCCATGGTGCCCGTGTCCGCGCTCAAGGGTTGGAACGTGGTGACCACGGAAAACCATGCGCAAAACGACTGGTGCGGCTACACCGGCCCGAGCCTTTTGAGCATCCTCGAAGACCTGCCGGTCACCCCCGCCGAAACCGATGAAGCGTTCAGCTTCCCGGTGCAGTGGGTCGAGAAGTTCCACGATTCCGGGGTCACCACCCAAGGCCGCCGCGTGTTCTGGGGCCGTGTGGCCACGGGCCACATCGCGCCGGGCCAAACCGTCCAGGTGTTCCCCAGCGGTCAGACAGCCAAGGTCTCTCAAGTGCTGTCGGCCACCCGCCAGCCCCAAGACCAGGCCGCTGGCCACAGCGCAGGCATCGTGCTGGACCGCGAGGTGGATGTGTCACGGGGCGACTGGATCCTCGCCGAAAAATCAGAGTCCTGGGGTTCACCCGTAGGCCAGCGCCAGCTGAACACCACCGTGGCCTGGATGGACGACGAGCCTTTGGTGGCCGGTCGCATCTACTGGGCACTCCACGGTCACCGCTGGGTCAAGGCCCGGGTGCAGCGCGTGGTGCACCGCCTGAACGTGAACACCCTGGCCGAGGAAGAAGCCAGCGAGCTGCCACCCAACGCCATTGGCCATGTGAGCTTGGCGCTGCAAGAGCCATTGGCCACCGTGCCATTTGCCCGCTCGCGCACCTTGGGCGCACTGGTTTTGGTGGACACCGCCAGCCACAAAACCTCGGGGGCCGTGCTGGTGCATTGAAACGCCCCCGCTCTGGCCCAAAGCCCTGTTGGCCTCATAGACACCGCCGGGCCAAGGCCTGCTTGCGCCAGAATCCCCCTTAAAATGCGGGCTCTGCGTTGCTTGGCCGCGCAAAACTCCTTCACTCCGAGTTCATCATGACCCACGTTGTTTCCGAATCCTGCATCCAGTGCAAATACACCGACTGTGTGGACGTTTGCCCGGTCGACTGCTTCCGCGAAGGCCCCAACTTCCTGACCATCGACCCGGATGAGTGCATCGACTGCGCTGTGTGCATCCCCGAGTGCCCGGTCAACGCGATCTTCGCCGAAGAAGACCTGCCTGCCGACCAGCAGCACATGATCCAGCTCAATGCCGAACTGGCGGTCTTGCCCGGTTGGAAAAGCATCACCAAACGCAAAACACCCATGCCCGATGCCGACGCCTGGAAAGACAAGACCGGCAAACTGGCGCACCTGGTGCGCTGAGCCATGCGGGCTCAGCACGCGCGTCTCGCCTCCACGCTCTTGTCCATGGCCGAATCCTTCGGCCATTTTTGATCCCCTTTTCTCATGACCACCCCCATCGACACCGAGGCTTTGGTCATTGGCGCTGGCCCCGTCGGACTGTTTCAGGTGTTCCAGCTGGGTCTGCAAGGCATCTATTGCCACGTGGTCGACGCACTGCCCCATGTGGGGGGGCAATGCGCCGAGCTCTATGCCGATAAACCCATTTACGACATCCCGGGCATCCCTTTTTGCACGGGCCAAGAACTGGTGGAGCGCTTGCAACAACAGGTAGCCCCGTTCAAGCCCAGCTTGCACCTGGGCCAGCACGTGGTGAGCGTGATCCGCATGCCCGACCAGGGCCTGCAAGTTCAAACCTCGTCAAACACCTTGTTCCAGACACGCACCCTGTTCATCGCGGCGGGCGTGGGCGCTTTTGTGCCGCGCCGCATGGTCCTCGAAGGTCTGGCAGATTACGAAGGCACGCAAGTCTTTGCGGAGCACCCTACACCCGAGCACTGGGCCGGTCAACACCTGGTGGTGGCGGGTGACGGCGACAGTGCCTTGCAAACCTGCCTGGATGCGAGCGCAGGCCCGCAAGCCGCCGCCAGCGTCACCCTGCTGCACCGCCGCGACCAATTCAGCGCTTCACCCGATTTGATCCAGCGCATGCGCCAAGCCTGCCAGGAGGGCCGGATGCGCTTTGTGGCGGGACAGCCCACCGGCCAGCGCGCCGAAGGGGGCCGCTTGAAAGCGCTCGAACTGCTCAACCCCCAAGGCGAGAGCGAGTGGCTGACTTTGGACGTGCTGCAAACCTGTTTGGGTCTGTCGCCCAAACTGGGCCCCGTGGCGCAATGGGGCCTGGCCATGGAACGCAAGCAACTGGTGGTCAACACCGAAAACTTTGGCACGTCGGAGCCGGGCATCTTTGCCGTGGGCGACATCAACACCTACCCCGGCAAAAAGAAACTCATCCTGTGTGGGTTTCACGAAGCCACACTGGCCGCGTTTGGCGCGGCGGCCCTGCTGCGGCCTGCAGACAAAACCCTGCTGCAGTACACCACCACCTCCACTGTGCTGCACCAACGCCTGGGCCTGATTTGAAGCCCTCTCGCCGGACGACTGCTTTGACCGCTGAACAAACTTTCTGCCCATCACGCCCACCGCGCGGCTCAGCCTCAGGCCTGGTCGGCAGCGGCGAGTCGGCGCATGGCCAAGGGAGAAAAACCATGGTTGAGCGGGCCATGCCCCTGACCAGTCTGCACCTGCGCGCCCTGTTCAATGGCGCTCAAGATGAAAGAACGCGCCAGCTCGACCGCCTGCGCCAATGGGTGCCCCAAAGCCAGATGCGCCGCGATGGCCGACGACAGCGTGCAGCCAGTGCCATGCACATTGCGGCTCTCAATCCTTGCAGAAGCCAAGCGGCGTGCCGGTCCATCGGCTTGCACCAGCAGATCAACCACCTGCGGGCCTTGCAGATGCCCACCTTTGAGCAAAACAGCCTTGGCCCCCATGGCCAAAAGCCCCTGTGCGGCAGCGTCCAGGGCCTGCGCGTCGGCAATGCCTTGCCCCAAAAGCAGTTCGGCCTCATCCAGGTTGGGCGTCACCACCGTCACACGGGGGAACAAGTCCCGCACCAGCACCTGAACCGTCTCCTGCGCAATCAAGCGATCGCCGCTCGTTGCCACCATGACCGGGTCAAGCACCACCTGCCGGATCTGGTAGTGATCAATGGCCCACGCCACCACCTCGACAATGCCGGGCTCGTGCAGCATGCCGATCTTCAGGGCATCGACGCCAATGTCGTCCAACACCGACGCGATTTGGGCCTTCAAAAACGACGCAGGCACCGCGTGGATGCCTTGCACGCCCACGGTGTTTTGCGCCGTGAGCGCGGTGATCGCGCTCATGCCGTAACAGCCCAAAGCGGCAAAGGTTTTCAAATCGGCCTGGATGCCGGCACCACCGCCGCTGTCCGATCCAGCGATGGTGAGCACGCGTGCGTAGCGTTGTGGGTGGTGGTTCATGCCGCAAATTATCAGCGATCTCAAGCAGGCCATTTGGCATGAACCGCCCCCTTTTCAGCGTGGTTTTGGGCGCAGGCCTGATGGGGCGTTTGCTGGCCCACACCTTGGCCCAGGCAGGCCACCGGGTGCAAGTGCACGAAGCGCTGGGCGCCGACGGGCAAGGGTCGGCCGCGCGCGTGGCCGCGGCCATGCTGGCACCTTTGGCCGAATCGGCCATCACCGAAATGCCCGTCGTGCGCATGGGTCACCATGCATTGAAGCGCTGGCCCCAGCTGATTTCCGCCCTGCCCGAGCCGGTGTTCTTTCAGCAAAACGGCACCCTGGTGGTGTGGCACCGACAAGATGCGGCCGAGGCCCAACGCTTTGAAAGCCTGTTGCTGCGCACCCAACAGCAGTGCCCCGAATTGCCCACCTCACAACGGCTTGCCGCGCAAGCCCTTCAAGCGCACGAACCCGGCTTGGAAAAGCGCTTCAACCAGGCGCTGTATTTGCCCGGTGAAGGCCAGCTCGACAACCGCGAGTTGCTTGCCTCCTTGCTCAAGGGCATGACCCAACTGGGTGTGGATGTGCGCTGGAACAGCCCCGCCCAACCCGACGACTTCCAAGCCGGCCAGCCAGGACAACCCGACTGGGTCTTTGACTGCCGAGGGCTGGGCGCGCGCGACCACTGGGCGCAGCTGCGCGGTGTGAGGGGCGAGGTGCTGCGGCTTTATGCACCCGAGGTCACCCTGCAACGGCCCACCCGCTTGATCCACCCCCGCTACCCGATCTACATCGCGCCCAAGGAAAACCATGTTTTCGTGGTGGGTGCCACTGAAATAGAAACCGAAGACCTGTCGGCTGTGAGTGTGCGATCGACCCTGGAGTTGCTCAGTGCGGCGTACACCGTGCACAGCGGCTTTGCCGAAGCGCGCATTCTGGAAGCCAGCACCCAGGCGCGTCCCACCTTGGTGGACAACCTGCCCGCGATCCGTTGTTTGACGGAACGCACTTTGCAAATCAATGGTTTGTATCGGCATGGTTTTTTGATTTCTCCAGCCATGCTCGATGTGGTGCTGGAGTGGGTGCAACACCAAACCACCCACCTGGCCACACAGTTCAATTTGAAATTTCAACATGCCTGAACACACCCTCCAGGTGCTCATCAACCAGATGCCACACCTGTTTCCCCAAGGGGCCACCCTGGCCGATGCCATTGCGCGGGTCAACATTCGCCCCCCCTTTGCGGCCGCAGTCAACCTGCAGTTTGTCCCTCGGGCGCAATACCCTGTGCACCTGCTGCAAAATGGCGACCAAATTGAATTGATTGCCCCCATCACGGGGGGCTGAAACGCATGAACACCCCCACCCAGGTCGCCGACCCCTTTTTGCTCTATGGCGAAAGCTTTGCCAGCCGCTTGATGCTGGGCACCTCGCGCTACCCGTCCCCCAGCGTCTTGATCGAAGCCATCGAACAGTCTGCCCCCGCGATGCTCACCGCATCACTGCGCCGGCAAACCGGCAGCGGCAACGAAGCCTCGCAAAGTTTTTGGAACCTGCTGCGCCAAGTCAAGGTGCCGGTCTTGCCCAACACGGCCGGCTGCCACAGCGTGCAAGAAGCCATCACCACCGCCGAAATGGCGCGCGAAGTGTTTGAAACCGACTGGATCAAACTCGAGTTGATCGGCGACGACTACACCCTGCAGCCCGACACCCTGAACCTGCCAGAGGCCGCGGCCGCGCTCATCCGTTCGGGCTTCAAGGTGTTGCCCTACACCACAGACGACCTGGTCTTGTGCCAGCGCCTGGTCGATGTCGGTTGCCAGGCCGTCATGCCGTGGGCGGCCCCCATTGGCACCGGCAAAGGCCCCATCAACCCCCATGCCCTGCGCACCCTGAGAGAGCGCCTCGATGTGCCGATGATTGTGGACGCCGGTCTGGGGCTGCCCTCGCACGCATGCCAGGTCATGGAATGGGGCTACGACGGCGTGCTGCTCAACACCGCCGTGGCCCTGGCGCAAGACCCGGTGCGCATGGCGCAGGCTTTTGCCCACGCCGTATCGGCAGGCCGAAACGCCTTTTTGGCGGGCACCATGCAAGCCCAAGACAATGCCCAACCCAGCACACCGGTGCTGGGCACCCCTTTCTGGCATCAAGCATGAACGCCAGCGCCGACATCGCTCACACCCTGGTGGGGCTGCATGCGGGCATGCTGGCGGGAGAGCCACGGACCGACAAGCTCGCAGCACAGGACACGCTAGACGGCTGGGACACGGAACATGCCGGGGTCTTGCAAGCCTGCCGCCTGCTCGGCTTTTTGGAGCATGATGCCCAGTGCGTGGCGCAGGCCTGGCGCCGGCAAAGCCAGCGCATCGGGCAGTTTTCAATGGCCACTTGGCCCACCGATCCGCAAGATTTTGGCATCTCGACAGGCCCCAGAAGCCCAAGCTTTGCGCCCTGCCCGCGCCATCTTGGCTTGTATGCGGTGTTGCCCGATGCGCAGTGGGTGGGCCGCATGGCCCAAGCGGGGGTCAAGACCCTGCAGTTGCGCTTCAAATCCGAAGACCCTGATGCCATCCGCCAGGAAGTTCGGCTGGCCGTTCAAGCCGTGCGGGGCACAGACGCCCTGTTGTTCATCAACGACCACTGGCAAGTCGCCATTGAAGAAGGCGCCTACGGCGTGCATTTGGGCCAGGAGGACATGGACGACGCCCCCTTTGAGACAATCCGTCTGGCCGATTTGCGACTGGGCCTGAGCACCCACGGCTATGCAGAAATGCTGCGTGCCGATGCTGCCAGCCCGAGCTATCTGGCCCTGGGTGCGATTTTTCCGACCACCCTCAAACGCATGGCCACAGCGCCCCAAGGCCTGGAGCGCTTGAAGGCCTA
Source organism: Comamonadaceae bacterium (assembly GCA_027484105.1). Lineage (GTDB taxonomy): Bacteria > Pseudomonadota > Gammaproteobacteria > Burkholderiales > Burkholderiaceae_C > Limnohabitans_A. Next base: position 313,065 of record JAIXUG010000004.1, on the reverse strand, counting down.
CGCCGCGCTGATGCGCCACCACCCCTTGGTGGCCATTGGCGGTATCGACGAAGCGCGCATGTCAGCCGTCATGCAAAGCGGTGTGGGCTCTGTGGCCGTGGTGCGGGCCATCACGGGCGCAAGCCACCCCGAACAAGCGGCACGCGCATTGCAACAGCTGATAGAAGGCCGGTTGTAAAAAAACCTTCAGCCCTCTCTCAAAACAGCCCCAAAATCGCTCTATAATCCAAAGCTGTTCCTCAATAGCTCAGTCGGTAGAGCGCCGGACTGTTAATCCGTAGGTCCCTGGTTCGAGCCCAGGTTGAGGAGCCAAAAATACTCGAAAGAAAAGGGGCTGCGTGCAAACGCAGCCCCTTTTTCTTTGGCAAAACGGCGGTTCCATACCGCCAGCGTCTCGTGTTTGAACGCCACCGGGTCCTCAGGGTGTCACCTCTGCAGCAGGTCAATCGGTCTGGGGGCTGCTTCAATGTGGCCATGGCCGTCGGACACGTCTGGGGCCGCACGGATGGAACTCAAAGGACAGCACATGAGCACTTCACTCAAAGGCCAGGTGGCCTGGATCACCGGCGGCGGCAGCGGCATTGGGCTGGCCGGTGCCATAGAGCTGGTCAAGGCCGGTGCTCATGTGGTGATTTCGGGGCGCAACGCAGCCACCAACGCCACCGCACTGGCCCAACTGCAAAGCGTGGGCAGCGCCGAAGCGGTGCTGCTGGATGTGGCCGACAAACACGCTGTGAAAGCCGCTGCACAAGCCATCGTGGCGCGGCACGGGCGCATCGACATCCTGGTGACGAGCGCGGGCACCAACGCCACGCAGCGCAATTTCGATGTGGTCACACCCGAGGCCTGGGACGATGTGGTGGCGATCAACCTGTCGGGGCTTTTTTATTGCGTGCACGCGGTCTTGCCCACCATGCGGCAGCAGCAAGGGGGCTTGATCATCAACGTGTCGTCCTGGGCGGGCCTGTATGCCTCCAAGCTGACGGGCCCCGCCTACAACGCCACCAAACGCGCGGTGCTGGCGCTGACCGAATCCATCAACATGGAAGAGTGCCTGCACGGCATCCGGGCCACCTCACTTTTGCCGGGCGAAGTGGCCACGCCCATTTTGGACAAACGGCCCGTGCCGCCATCGGCCGAGCAGCGCGAACGCATGGTGCAAGCCGAGGACATGGGCCAAGCCATCTTGTTTTTGGCCCAGATGCCGGCGCGCACCTGCATCAACGAGTTGATCATCTCGCCCACCTTCAACCGCTTTTACACAGGCGGGCTGGAGACACCGGCCAAACGCTGAGCCCGGCCCCATGAGTCAGCTTTTCAGCGACAGCGCCCGGCACCGCCGCATCGGCATTGCGCTGGTCACCGTCACCACCTTGATGTTTGCGGTGCTGGATGCATCGGCCAAGTGGCTGGTGCTCACCCTGCCCGTGATGCAGGTGGTGTGGATGCGCTTTCTCACGCATTCGCTGTTTTCCATCGCGGTGTTTGCGCCCTCGGTCAAAGGCGATTTGCTGCGCTGGCGTCACCCCCGCTTGCAGCTGTTGCGCGGCTTGATGCTGGCGTCGATGACCGCACTCAATTTCTGGGCCTTGCAGTATTTGCAGCTGGCAGAAACCGGGGCCATGCAGTTTTCTGTGCCGATTTTGATCGCCTTGCTCTCGGCGTGGTGGTTGGGCGAGCGGCTGGACGCCAAGCGCTGGCTGGCCATCGCCGTGGGCTTTGCGGGCGTGCTGGTCATCATCCGCCCCGGCAGCCAAGGCTTTCACCCGGCCATTTTGTTGTCAGCACTCAATGCCATTTTGTACGCCTTGTTCAACATGATGACCCGCTACCTGGCCAGCAGCGAAAACCCCGCCACCACCCAGCTGACCTCGGCGGTGGTGGCCACTTTGGTGTTGACGCCTGTGGCGCTGTGGCACTGGCAAAACCCGGCCACCGTGCTGGAATGGTTCATCATGGGCTTGGCCGGTTTGTGCGGCGGCATTGGCCACTACTTTGTGGCGGTGGCCCACCGCTATGCCTCGGCGGCGGTGCTGGGACCATTTTTGTACCAGCAGATCATTTACATGAGCCTGCTGGGTTGGCTGGTCTTTGGTCAGGTGCCCGACTTGGCCGTGGTGCTGGGCACCTTGGTGGTGGTGGCCAGCGGCTTGTATTTGCTGTGGCGCGAATTTCAAAAGCCTCCCCCCAGCCCACACGCCGACAACACCCCCCACTGATTCAACACGGGGCCATGCCCCACACCAGGAGCCCTGCATGTCTTCATCCCCCCGCTGGAAACAACGCCCTCCGGGCTCGAATTGGGGCGACTTCGGCCCGGACGACCAATGGGGCCGCATGAACCTCTTGACGCCCGACAAAGTGCTGCAAGGCATGCGCGAGGTGCACACAGGGCAGACCTTCAACCTGAGCCTGCCACTGGATTTTCCGGGCGGCAATGTGCTCAACCCCAGGCGCCAACCGCCTGTGCTGCGCCCCACCCTGCGCGAGGGCAAGCCCAACATGAACTACCAACTGTGGTGCGACGACCCCAGCTGCACCGACGTGGTTTGCGACGATCTGGTGATCATTCATTTGCAGTACAGCACCCAATGGGACAGCCTGGCCCATGTGGGCTCGATGTTCGACGCCAACGGCGATGGCGTGCCCGAACCGGTCTATTACAACGGCTTTCGCGCGGGCACCGACGTGCAGGGCCCGAGCAGCGGCGCAGGCGCAGGGATTTTTGGCTTTCCTGACATTGCGCGTGAATCCACTTCCAGCGCCAAAGCCCTGGGCATCGAAAAAATGTCCGAGCGCTGCGTGCAAGGGCGCGCTGTGATGATCGATCTGCACGCCCATTTGGGGCGAGAACGGGTGCGGGTGGGCTACGACGTGCTGATGGACATCATGAAAAAAGACGGGGTGGTGGTCGAGCCCGGCGACATGGTGTGCCTGCACACGGGTTTTGCGCAAATGCTGCTGGAGATGAACAAGCAGCCCGACCCCCACGCGGTGGAAAATTCATGCGCCGTGCTGGAGGGGCGCGACGAACGCTTGCTGCAATGGATCACCGACTCGGGCCTGGTGGCGCTGATCGCAGACAACTACGCGGTCGAAGGTTTGCCAGCCACACCCCGCCCCGGCAGCTGCGCCGCCTTGCCCTTGCACGAGCATTGCCTGTTCAAGCTGGGGGTGCACTTGGGCGAGATCTGGCACCTGACCCCTTTGGCCCATTGGTTGCGTCAGCACCAACGCTCGCGGTTTTTGCTCACCGCCCCACCCTTGCGCTTGCCTGGTGCGATCGGCTCGCCAGCCACGCCGATTGCCACGGTCTGAGCCCACCCACCGAGCCAGGACAACGGTTTGTTCAGGGTTTGCGCTAAAGCCCAGACAGACCACATGCCGCCATACTGGTGTTTTTGACATTTGAAGGCCTCGACCATGAAAAACTGGATGACCCGCGCAGTCTGCGCCGCTTTGGTGACGTGCATGCCAATGATGAGTTGGGCGCAAGCCTGGCCGACCAAACAGCCGATCAAATTGGTCGCGGTCTTTCCGCCCGGCGGCTCGGTTGACCAAGTGGCGCGCATTTTGTCGGGCCCCTTGTCACAGCAACTGGGCCAAAGTGTGGTGGTGGAAAACAGGGGCGGCGCATCCGGCGTGATTGGCACCGCCGGCGTGCTCAGCGCACCCGCGGATGGCTACACCTTTGCGGTGGTGTTTGACACCCATGGCGTGAACCAAAGTTTGATGCCCAACATGCCTTACGACAGCAAGCGTGACTTGGTGCCCCTGGTGCTGGTGGGCACGTCGGCCATGATGCTCACCACCCACGCGGCCAGCGAATACAAAAGTTTTGGCGATGTGGTGGCCGCGGCCAAGGCCAAAAAGAACGTGGCTTACGGCTCGATTGGCAACGGCAGCTTGGGCCATTTGGCCATGACCTTGATGGCCAAGAATGGGGGGCTGGAGTTCAACCATGTGCCCTTCAAGGGCGGCGGTCCGTTGATGAACGACGCCATTGCCGGTCACATCCCCCTGAGCATTGGCACGGTGTTCTTGAACAAACCGCACATCGACAGCAAACGCCTGCGCCCTTTGGCGGTGACCTCGTCCAAACGGGTGGCCGAATTCCCCGATGTGCCCACCATTGCCGAAGCTGGTTTTCCAGGTTTTGAAGCACCGGCCTGGTGGGCCTTGTTGGCCTCAGCCAAAACACCGCCCGACATCGTCAAGCGCATGAACGAAGAGTTGAACAAGGCACTGAGCAACCCCGAGGTGTCCAAGCGCCTGGAGGCGCAAGGCATCAGCATTGCAGGGGGCAGTGTGGAACGCGCCAAGACCTTCATCGATGGCCAAATCGACACCTGGGCCAAAGTGGTGCGTGAAAACGGGATCAAGCCAGACTGATCGCCATCAGGCCACCATCAAGCCACCGTCATTCGTCCGGCAGTGGCGCATCGACCACCCGTTCGGGGCTGAGCACCCGAACGCGTTGGTCAACGTAATAGCCCCCGAATTCGGTGTACCGGAGCAGCACCCGCTCACATTGGCCGCAGGCAAAAACGTCGCAGCGGTTGTACGGAAAAAACAAGGGCGCAATGGGCGCATCGGCTAATTCGTAACGCGTGCCGTCCGGGTGAAATTCTGCAAAGCTGGGTTCGGCCAAGGGGGCGCCATCGGCACCCAGCGTGGCACGCAAGGTGCCCAGCTTGCGCATGTCACCCTCGGGCCAACGCCCAGCGCCCAGGCTTTCCCAACCCGCACAAGGCCCCAGCAAACACTGGCAATTTTTGGGGGGGTGGCGCTGTGCCAAGGCAAGCAAATCCTGGGCATTGAGCACGGGGCTTTCAAAGGTCATGGCGCCAAGGCCTCACAAGATTTTGATGGTTTTGGCCGTGAGCGCGACCAAGTCGGCATCCGAGATGAGCGTGATGCGGTTTTGTTCGGCGTATTCATTGGCTTTGGCGCTGACTTGGCCCAGAGTGATGCACACACAATTGCGGGCCTCGAGGGCATCGCGGGCCGCCACCAATTCACGCAAGGACTCCACCCCCAAGGCGGCCGCTTTCCAGCGCTTGGCACTGACCACAGTCAGCACGCCCCTTTTTTCCAGTTGCATGTCGGCAGCGCCATTGAGGTGCTTGACGGTGTAGCCCTGGCGGGTGAATGCGGTCTCGAGCAAGGCTGAAAAGTCGCGCCATCCAATGCTCGAGAGCATGCTCATGCCTTTTTCGACCTCTGCGGCACTGGGCAAATTGCGCTGGCGCCACATGGCCATGCAGCCAATGACAAAAAAGGGAAAGCCACCCAGCATGCCCACACCGGCATATTCCTTGGGCAACAAGGCACCGGCCAACAAGGCGATCACCGCCACCAACAGGAAGCTGATCCACCACGGTGAACGCAACAACACCGCGAACAGGGATTTCTCCGACATCTTGAATTTCACACCGGCTCCTGGACCTGGAAAAAGTTGGCGCTATTTTCGCTCAGCGGGGCGTGTCGCCCTCCAGTGTGATGCGGTGCATGACCCGCCGAAAACCATGGTAATCGTTGACCGGGTTGTGTTGCGTGCAGCGGTTGTCCCAAACCGCCAGCGAATGGGGCTGCCAAACGAAGCGGCAGGTGAACTCGGGCTTGACCTGGTGCTGGAACAAAAAGTTGAGCAAAGGCGCGCTTTCGGCGTCGGTCATGCCCACGATGCCCGCGGTGTGCGCCACATTGACATACAGCGCCTTGCGCCCGGTTTCAGGGTGCGTGCGCACCAGGGGGTGGTGGGCCAAATGCGCTTGGGGCGCGCTGTCCTTGCCATCCGATTTGATGCGGTCTTCTCGGGTTTTGGAGACATCGGCTTTGGCCGAGCTGCTGATGCCCACCAGCCCATCGAGCAAGCGTTGCATGGTGTCCGACAGGGCCTCCCAGGCCAAATACTGGTTGGCAAACAGTGTGTCCCCGCCATACGGTGGGATTTCTTTGGCCAAGAGCATCGAGCCCATGGGGGGCTGGGGCAGGTAGGTGGTGTCGGAGTGCCAGATCCCCCCAAAGTTGACTTTTTCGTGCTCGAGTTTTTTGACCTCGATCACACACGGGAAACCCTCCAGACCTTTGACAAAGGGGTACTCAATCGGCTGGCCCAGCGTTTGTGCAAAGGCCATGAATTGCTCAGGGGAGAGGTCTTGGTCGCGGAAGAAAATGACCTGGTTTTGCAACAAGGCATCGCGGATCTCGCGTTGCTGCGCACCACTCAAAGTTTGGGTCAAATCAACCCCGTGCAGCTCGGCGCCCAGGGCACCTGCAATTCGACGAATCATCATGCTTTTCATTGTGTCACAGGCCTTGGGCTGTGCGGGCCTGGGCCTTGTCTAACGTGAGACAAGCGGGGCCCTTGCCTTGTGTCATTCTGAGGCACTTTTTCATTGGAGCTGAAATGATCGCACGCGGTTTAAAAATTTGGGCCCTGTCTTTGGGTCTTTGTCTGACGCAGGGCGCAGTGCTGGCCCAAGAATTCTTGTCACGCCCTGTGCGCATCGTGGTGCCACAAACACCGGGCGGCGCATCCGACGCACTGGCGCGCATCATGGCGCAAAGGCTCAGCGAAAAATGGGGCCAGTCGGTGGTGGTCGAAAACCGCGCGGGCGCAGGTGGCAACGTGGGCATGGAGCATGTGGCCCAGGCCGCAGCGGACGGTCACACTTTGCTGATGAGTTACGCGGGTTCGCACGCCATCAACCCTGCCTTGTACAAAAAACTGCCCTTTGACCCGGAAAAAGATTTTGAGCCTGTGGCCACGCTGGCCACTTTGCCTTTTGTCTTGGTGGTGCGGCCCGACTCGCCAATCAAAACCATCAAGGATTTGGCCGAGCAAGGCACCCGTGCGCCTTTGACCTTTGGCTCGGCGGGCAATGGTTCGGTCAACCACTTGTTGGGCGTCATGTTCAATGCCGCAGCCAAAACCAAACTCGAGCACATTCCCTACCGGGGCGCAGCCCCCGCCATGCAAGACCTGATGGGCGGACAGATCAACATGGTCTTCACCAGCCTGCCCTCGGTCTCGGGCGCGATCAAGGCCGGGACACTGCGCCCAGTGGCCGTGACGAGCGCGGTGCGTTCGAGCAACTTCCCCCAAATTCCCAGCATCGCCGAATCGGGCTTCAGGGAATTCGATGTCTCGCCTTGGTTTGGCCTGTTTGCACCCGCCAAGACACCAGCTGCCGTGGTTCGGCGCATCAACCAGGACGTGCAAGACATCCTGAAAAACAAAGACGTGATTGAGCGTTTCAATGCGCAAGGGGCCGATGTGTTGATCACCCAACCGGCCGAGTTCGCCAACATGCTCAAACGCGACCTGGCCAAGTGGGCCGTGGTGGTGAAAGAATCGGGCGCACAAATTGACTGACACCCCCAAAACCACCGACCTGTGCGATGCACGCGAGGATGTGCAGGCCTGTGCGCTGCTCTTTCAGAGTTTCGGTTTGCGCCGCTTTTTTACCGGGCCGATGCGCACCTTGCGCTGCTTTGAGGACATCGGCCTGATGCGTGACACCGTGAGCCAGCCTGGGCACGGTCAGGTGTTGGTGATCGACGGCGGGGGCTCGATCGCTCGGGCCTTGTTTGGCGATGTGATGGCCGAACTCGCTTCACGCAATGGCTGGGCGGGTTTGGTGATTCATGGTGTGGTGCGCGACGCCAACGAACTGAACGCGATCGACATCGGCGTCAAAGCCTTGGGCACCATGCCCAAGCGCGGCAGCCGCACCGGTGCTGGGGAGCGCGATGTGCCGGTGCATTTTGGCGGCGTGACCTTCACCCCGGGCGACCATCTGGTGGCCGATGCCGATGGCGTGATCGTGCTGCCCACAGGCCTCACTGCTGCCGATATTGAGGTGGCTGAGGTGGTGGCGGCCACAGCCGCTTATGCCGCGGGCACCGCTGCAAACGCCACGGCATCGGGTTGAACCGCCTTTTTGGAGAAGCCCCATGGTCCACTACTTTGACGAAGCCCGCGTGCAAGAACTGCTGCGCGTGCCCGATTTGCTCCAGGCTGTGCGCGAAGCCCTGGTGGCCTTGACGCTGGGCCAGGTGGTCCAGCCGCTGCGCATGGTCATGCCCATGGGCGATGCCTCGGCCGATGGCCTGCTGTTTTTGAAGCCCGCGCAGTTGGGCGATGCCCTGAGCACCAAACTCATCACCTTGGTGCCGGGCAACGCGCAAAAGGGCTTGCCCACCTTGCTCAGCACCATCGTGCTGATGGACCCGGCCACGGGCCAGACGCTGGCGGTCATGGAGGGCAACACCATCACCGCCATGCGCACGGCGGCGGCCTCGGCCGTGGCGGCCGACGCGCTGGTACCGCGCACCCCGCAGGTGGTGGCCATGCTGGGCAGCGGCGTGCTGGCGCGCAGCCACGCGCAAATGCTGCGCGCGGTCCGCGAGGTGTCTGAGATTCGGGTGTGGAGCCCCAACGCAGGCAATGCGCAGCAGTGCGCGCGCGACATCGGTGGCGTGGCTTGTGCCAGCGCCGAAGCCGCGGTGCGCGGGGCCGACATCGTGTGCACCGTGACCAATGCCAGCGAGCCGGTGCTGCAAGGCGCCTGGCTCAAGCCCGGGGCCTTTGTGGCCGCTGTGGGCGCGCCCCGCCCCACCTGGCGTGAGCTGGACGATGCGGCCATGAACAACTGGGTGGTGGCCGACCAGCGTGAAGCGGCCGAAAAAGAATCGGGCGATGTGATGCTCTCGGGCGCCACCGTCGCCGCAGAGATAGGCGAGATTTTGTGCGGCCGCGTGGCGCCGCCGCCTGCGGGCACCACCATCGTTTTCAAATCACTGGGCCAAGCGGTGGAAGACACCGTGGCAGCACGCCTGGTGTACCGCGCGGCTTTGGCCGAAGGCGCTCGGCCATGAGCCACGCCGATGTGGTGATCGTCGGCAGCGGCGTCATGGGCGCGGCCACGGCCTATTGGTTGACCCGCTTGCATCCGGGCTTGCGCGTCACACTCATCGAGTCAGACACCCGTTACGAAAAAGCCTCGTCCTCGCTGTCGGCCAGCTCAATCCGTCAGCAGTTCACCTGCCCCGTCAACATCCGCCTGAGCCAATTCGGTATCGCGTTTTTGCGTGAGGCCGAGCAGCACCTGGGCCTGCCCGAACACCCGGTGGCGCTGGGCTTGCAGGAGCCGGGTTACTTGTACCTGGCCCAACCGGACCAAGTGGGCGCGCTGCAGACCGCGCACCAGATCCAAAAACAAGCCGGAGCCGATGTGGCTTTGCTGGGCCCCGAGGCCTTATGCCAGCGCTACCCTTGGCTGAACGTGGACGATGTGGCGCTGGGCAGCTTGGGCCTGAGCGGCGAGGGATGGTTTGACGGCCCTGCCCTGCACCAGGCGTTTTTGAAGAAAGCCATGGCGCAAGGTGTGCAGCGCCTGCACGACCGGGTGGTGGGCCTGGACCACACGGGCACGCAAATCACCGCGGTGCGGCTCGCCAGCGGCGGCAGCTTGCCTTGTGGGCAGCTGGTGAATGCAGCAGGGCCTTGGGCTGGCCAAGTGGCTGCCATGGCCGGGGTGCACTTGCCTGTGGAGGCGGCGCGGCGCACGGTCTTCGTTCTTTCATGCCCCGAGCCGCTGCCGCAATGCCCCTTGCTGATCGACCCCACAGGCTGGTGGCTGCGCCCAGAGGGCCGTTTTTTGATCACCGGCGCAGAACCTTTGCACACCGAGCCCGACCTGCCACTGGAGCCCAATTGGTCGGAGTGGAACGACGAACAATGGGCCTCACTCGCACACCGCATCCCGGCGCTGACAGCCCTGCGGGTGGAGCGGGCTTGGGCGGGTTATTACGAGATGAACACCTTCGATCACAACGCCGTGATCGGCCCGCACCCAGAGCTTCACAACCTGCATTTCATCAACGGTTTTTCGGGCCATGGCATGCAGCACGCGGCGGGTGCTGGTTTGGCCTTGGCCGAGTGGATGCTGCAAGGGCAGTCGCACACCATCGACGTGCAAGAGTTGGGCTTTGAGCGCCTGGTGCAAAAGCGCCCGCTGCGCGAGTTGGCGGTGATCGGCTGAGGCTACAGGTCTTCGCGCGCCTCGATCAGCAGGCGCTGCACCACCGCGCCAAGGGTGCCTGCCACCGCGCGGATGCGCAAGGCAGAACCGGCTTCGAGCACCACGCGGCAGTGGTAATCCAGCCCGTCGGTTTGCCCCGGGCAGCTGCTGGCAATGCGCCTGTGCCACTGCCGCTGGCCGTCAATCTCCAGAGCCAATTCGTGCCAAACCTCGGCGTTGTCTTCGGGCACGCGCACCAGCAAGCTCACATCGATGTCAAAGCTGCGTGCGCGTTGGAGTGCGCCGGGAATATTCAGCACGGCCACCGCATCGGCCACCTCGGTGCGCCACATCTCGGGTTTTGCCTGTGCGGCCATGTCACTCAGGCCTTGAGCAAGGTGGTGAGTTCGCCGCTGTCGATCAATCGGCGCAGGTCATCGGCCCCACCGACCAAGGTGCCGCGCACAAAGACCATGGGGAATGTGGGCCAGCCGGTCCACATCTTCAGCGCATTGCGCAAGCGCCACTGCGAGAAATAGCTGCCGAACTCGATGTACTCGTGCGCCACACCCGCTGCAGCCAGCGCCTTGCGGGCTTTGCCCACAAAAGGGTTGCCCGACAAACCCACTACGACCACAGCCTGCTGGGCGATGGCGGTTTGCACCCGTTGAACGACGGGCAGGTGGTGCTCGGCAATGCGTTGGCGAATGGCCGGGTGGATGGCCGATTCGGCAAGGAAGGGTCGTGTCATGGGGTTCCTCCATTGAAGGCCATCATAGACTGGCAGAACTGTCCGGTGCATGACTGCCCAGGCCGCCCATCGCCGCTTAAAGTCAAAGTATGCAGCACTTTTACGAACCCCACGCCGGTCACGGCCTGAAACACGACCCTTTCAACGCCATCGTGGGCCCACGCCCGATTGGCTGGGTGTCCAGCCGCAGCACCAGCGGTGTTTTGAACCTGGCGCCTTACAGTTTTTTCAATGCGTTCAATTACGTGCCGCCGGTGATTGGTTTTTCCAGCATTGGGCGCAAGGACTCCCTCAACAACATCGAAGCCACGGGCGAGTTTGTCTGGAATTTGGTCACCCGCGAATTGGCCGAGGGGATGAACCAGACCTGCGAGGCCGTGCCCCCCGAGGTGAGCGAGTTCGATCTGGCGGGTTTGACGCCCGCGCCCTCACGCATCGTGGGCGTGCCACGGGTGGCGCAAAGCCCGGTCAGCTTTGAATGCCGGTGTACTCAAATCTTGCAACTGAAAGACCTGCAAGGCCACAACATCGAGACCTGGATGGTGTTTGGCGAAGTCGTGGGCGTGCACATCGATCAGCGTTTGCTCAAAAACGGCACCTATGACACGGCCAACGCGGGGCACATCCTGCGCGGTGGCGGTCCAGCCGATTACTTCAGCATCGGGCCCGAGCAACTGTTCAAGATGTACCGCCCCGCCAGCGGCGCGCGCGATTTGCCCAAGTGAGCAGTAGGCTTCCCGGGCATGGGGTTAAACCGCCCCGGCACACAATGCCAGGGCGTGGACAGCGGCATGCCGCCACCGCAAGATGCTTTTGGCCACCTGCTTGGCCGTTTAACGGGGAATGACCATGAACCACCCATTTCTGATGGTGTTGTCCGCAGGCTTGTTGGCTTGGCCTTTGGCTTGGGCGCAGCCCGAGCAGGCCCTGCCGTCACCCACCGTCCAGCGCATCATGCAATCGGTCGTGAGTGTCCAGACCCGCAGCGACGAACAGGCCAATACGGCCCGTACGCTGGGCCAACAAAGGCTGGGGTCGGGTGTGGTCATCGCACCAGACACGGTGTTGACCATCGGCTACCTGCTGCTGGAAGCCGAAACCGTGGACTTGATCGACCACCAAGGCCGCAGGATTCCCGGACAAGTGCGGGCGGTGGACAACACCAGCGGCCTGGGGTTGATTCGGGCTTTGGTGCCCTTGCGTCTGGAGGCCGTCCCCTTGGGCGACTCGGACGCCCTGCCCACCCCCGGCAAGCTCTGGACACTGGGTCAGAGGGAATCCGAACTCACCGCTTTGGAGTTGGTGTCTCGGCGGCCATTTGCGGCGGTGTGGGAGTATTGGCTGGAAGCGCCGCTGATGACCTTGCCCGCCGTGAACAACTGGAGCGGCGCCGGGCTGTTTGACCAGCGTGGACGGCTGGTGGGCATTGGCTCTTTGTTGGTGCAAGACGTATTTGGCGACCAGGTGCCCCTGCCGGGCAATCTGTATGTGCCGGTGAATTTGATCAAAGACCCCTTGCCCGAGTTGTTGCGCCAAGGCAAAAGTCTTGGGCCCGCACCTTCCTGGCTGGGCATCAGCAGCCAGGCTTTACCCGGTGGCGGGCTGAGTGTGTTGCGGGTCTCCCCCAACAGCCCAGCTGCTCAAAGCGGAATCATGGTGGGCGACACTTTGCTGGCCTTGCAGGGCCAGGCTCTGGACAACTTGCCCGACTTTTACAGGCGCCTGAGGGCAGTGGGGCCAGCGGGCAGCACCTTGACTTTGAGCATCCGTCGGGAGGGGCAGGTTCGCCAGATTGAGCTGGTGACCGCCGACCGCAACCAATCGCTCAAGCGCCCCAGCAGCATTTGAAGGCGTGACCCAGGCACCCGGTCAGCCCGGGTGCTACAGGTGATAACCCCTACAAAAGGGAGGGCATGGCGTCTTGCAGAGGCGGTTTGAAAGCGTTATGGTCAAAAACCACTTTGAACCCTGTTGATGCACCTCCACTCCCCGGCACTTCCCTTTCACCCACTCAGGGCATTTGCCAGCGCTTGGTTGACGCTGATGTCCTCTTTTGGGCAAGGCATGACCCCGCGGACGTCCTCCTCCTCTGCCGACGCATCAGGCCATCAGGAAGAATGCAAACGGTCGCTGACCGAGGTGATCGAGACGCAGATCATCCCGCGCCTGGTGCAGGCGCACCGGGTAGCCCTGCCCGACGCCAACGCACCCACCGCAGGCCCCGGCATATCGCCCAAACAGCTGGCCAGCTTTGTTGCCTTGAGCAAATCGAGCTCCAGCAGCGAGACCACCCAATTCATCGACGAGTTGCTGCACCAGGGCGTGACCACCGACCGGATTTTTCTGGAGCTGATTGCCCCCGCCGCCCGGCAACTGGGGGTGATGTGGGAACAAGACCTGTGCGACTTCACCGAAGTCACTTGCGGCTTGGTGCGCATGCACGAGATCACGCACCGCCTGGGCTTTGAATACCAAAACGGCCCGCAACTGGGCGGCGATGTGCAGCGCATCATGCTGGCCTCGGCCCCGGGCTCGCAGCACTTTCTGGGCATGACCATCGTCTCCGATTTTTTCCGCAAAGCGGGCTGGGACGTGGTCATCGAGATCTCGCTCAGCGAAAACGAACTGATGCACGCGGTCAACAACGAATGGTTTGACGTGATCGGCATCTCTTGCGCCACCGAGGCGCAACTCAAAACCCTGCCCGGGCTGATCCGCGCGCTCAAAGCCTCATCGGGCAACCCCGAACCGGGGATTTTGCTGGGGGGGCCCATCTTCACGGTGCAACAGCACGACGCGCGCAGCCTGGGTGCCGACGGCATCTGCATCGATGTCAAAGAGGCCGTGGCGCTGGCCGCGTCCTTCCGCTCAAGCCCCTCGGCGAGCGCCTGACGCCGGACTTTGGTGCGCCGCCAGGGGCCGGCGCACGTCGTTTTCTACGGTCAAGAGACGCTGCCAATCGGTGGTGTACGCGGGGGTTTTGAAGTTCTGCTTCATCTGCCAAATCGGCGCGGCAGACCCCGTGACAGCGCGGGCCAGTTTCAGGCTGCCGCGCCCATAACGCTGGTTGATCTGATCCATCGCCTGCATCAGGCGCACGCGGTTTTCGGGCATGTCGGCATCCAGGTCCAGCGTGAGTTGTTGCCGCGTCGCCGGTTGCAAATCCATCAGCATCACGCCGGCTTTGGCGTACTTGAAGCCCGGGCGGTAAATGTGTTGGAGGATGGCGGTGGCTGCTTGCGTGATGTGCGCGCTGTCGCTGGTGGGGCTGGGCAAAGGGATGCTGGCGCTGCGGCTGTATTGCCGGTCTTTTTCCCGGAAGGGGCTGGTGCGGATGAAGGCCATCAGCTGGCCGGTGTGGCTGTTTTGCTGGCGCAGTTTTTCGGCAGCGCGGCAGGCAAATTCGGTGATGGCTTCTTGCAGGTCTTGCAGCTCGGTCACCGGATGGCCAAATGAACGGGTGCAGGCGATTTGTTGTTTCGCCGGGGGCTCGTCTTCGAACGCGATGCAGGGGATGCCATTGAGTTCGCGCACGGTTTTCTCCAGCACCACCGACCAGCCCGCTTTGGCGGCAGCCGGGTCCATGCCTTGCAGATCCAGCGCGGTGTGGATGCCTTGGGCCCGCAGCTGCGCGCCAATGCGGGGGCCGACGCCCCACACCTCACCCACTTCGGTGGCTTGCAGCAGGGCGGCGAGTTCTTGCGGGCTGCACGCGCCCAGGTGGCAGATTTGCGCGTATTGCGCGGGGTAGCTGCCGGGTTTGCGTTCGGCGCTTTTGGCGATGGCGTTGGCCAATTTGGCAAGGGTCTTGGTGGGGCCGATGCCGATGCAGGTCGGGATGCCGATCCATTGGAGGATGCGCCTGCGGATGGTGCGGGCGCGCCGGACCAGGTCACCGGTGATGCCGCTCAGGTCAACAAAGCTTTCGTCGATGGAATAGACCTCTTGCGTGTGGCCCAAGCCTGCGGCCAGGCTCATCATGCGGTCGCTCATGTCGCCATACAGCGCAAAGTTAGCCGACAGGGCAACAAGCCCGGCCTCTTGCTCCAGGTGACGGATCTTGAACCAGGGCGCCCCCATCTTGATGCCCAGCGCTTTGGCCTCGTCAGAGCGGGCAATGGCGCAGCCGTCATTGTTGGAGAGAACGACGAGCGGGCGGTTTTGCAGCCAGGGCTGAAAGACGCGTTCGCAGCTGCAGTAGAAGTTGTTGCCGTCGATGAGGGCGAGCATGGGGAGGGGCATGGCTAAATACTGTTTAAATAAACAGTATATCGACAGGCTGGCGTGCACGGGTCTTTCAACCATCGTGAAGTGAGGCACTTCACACCAAGGCCCCTGCGCCAAGGCCCCGTTACTGCTACGATGAATCGCAAACCCAAGCTCTTCACCTCATGTTCACACGCCCCACCACGCGCTGGCTTTTCCCCCTGTTGTTTCTTTTTTGTGGAGCCGCCATGGCCGTTGAAGAACCGCGTTACACCGTGCTGGTCTCTGAGCCACCTTTTGAGGTGCGCCGCTACGCCGCTTTCACCGTGGCGCAAACCCAAATCAGTGGCGACTTTGACGCCGCCAGCCGCAACGGCTTTCGGCGCATCGCGTCTTATATTTTTGGTGACAACGTCCAGCCCGAGGTCGGCGCTCAGCGCAAGATCTCGATGACCGCGCCCGTCACCGTGGCCCCCGAGTCAGAAGGCTGGCGGGTGCACTTTGTGATGCCGTCTGCCGAAAGCATGCAGACCCTGCCCAAACCCCTGAACCCCCAGATTCAGTTGCGCCCTGTGGCCGAACACGAGGTGGCGGCGGTGCGCTTTGGCGGTTTCACCACGCAGGCCAGCATTCAAGAGCAAACCGAGCGGCTGAAGGCTTGGGCCAAAACCAAAAACCTCAAGCTCAGCCCCACGGCCCAAGTGGCCCGTTACGACGATCCGTTCACCTTGCCGTGGAACCGCCGCAACGAGATCTTGATCGACCTGATGCCCTGAACGCGACCGGGATCAATCGCCCGGTGCGGCCTGCGCCGCTGGCGGTCTGTTGTAGCCTTGGGCGATGGTCAACACAGTCTTGTAGCCGTGACAGGGCGCATTCGCAAAAAACTCATTCAAGCCCAGCTTGAAGCCCTGCCCGCACCGCGCACCGATGCCGTGTTGTGCCCGCTGTGCGAGCGCCCCATTCCGCCCAGCCAACAAGACGCGCACCATCTGGTGCCCAAGTCACACGGGGGCGCACACACCGTGGTGCTGCACCGCATTTGCCACCGCCAGATCCATGCGCTGTTCACCGAGACCGAATTGGCCCGTACCTATGCCACGGTCGAAGCTTTGAAGCAGCCCGAAGAGATGGCCCGCTTCATCCGTTGGGTGCAAACCAAACCCGATGCGTTTTTTGAAAAAAGCCGCAAGAGCCAACGGCTCAAAAGCAGGCGCTGAGCCCCCAAACGCCAACCCACGAACTTGCCCCAAACGACCATGACCATGCCAACCTCGACCGCCAGCCAGATTGAACTGAAAGACTTTCACCTGGCCACCCGCATCGGCACTTACGCCCCCGGCGACACCGTGCCCGAGTACCACGCGCTGGACTTGACCCTGTGGATCAATCCCGATCTGGTGCTGATTGCCCAAGACGGCATGGCGCATGTGTTCGATTACGACCCGCTGGTGATCGAGATCGAACGGCTGGCGGCCGATGGGCTGTATGAAACCCAAGAGCGGCTGATGACGCGCATCGTGCAAGCCTGTGCGGCTGACCCAGCCATTGAGGCGCTTGAGGTGGCTCTGCGCAAATTTCCGGTGCGTGCGGGCAGCGGTTCTTTGGGTGTGCGTTTGGCGGTGGACGGCGCACAGCTGCAGCGCATGCGCGACGCTGCACTCAGGGCGTGAGCCATTCGTGGTGCCGGTCCTGGCTGACGCGGCCCAGTTCCTTCCAGATTTGCGGGCGTATTTCTTCGGGCGTTTGCAGGTGAATTTTCACAGGTATCACCCCGAGTGGCTTTGAATTTATTTCGGTAAACGACTGGCCACATTCCGGTACATGGCCAGCAATGATGGGCTGGCCGACATGCTGGTGGCATGCACGTACATCACAAGACCTGTCGATGGGCTCATTTGCAAGCGCTGTCCGCCATGACCCAGGAAGCAAAAGGTATCGACGCCGCCGCACCCCAGCCATGTTTGAAAACCGTAAGCTGCGGAGCCATTGGGTAAAAGCACCTGACTTTGTCGCGTGGTGGCCTCTTTCAGGTATTTGCCAAAGCATGTGTCTTTGGCACGCTCCTCCAGAACATAGTGCCCCAAACGGATCCAGTCATAGGGATGGGCCGTAAAACCCGAAAATGCCGCCACTTGGCCTAGACTGTTGTGGGACCAAGTTCCGCCTTGGCTGGCACCCATGGCGTGCCAAATCTCACGTTCAAAAAATTCAATGAATTTTTGACGGGCGGCGTCTTCCACCAAGATGGCCAAGGCCTGTGTGTCCAAGTTGTTGTACAAGCCCTGTTGACCCGAGGCAGAGTACTTTTCATCGGCCTTGGCCATGAGGCTGATGAAGTCGTGCGTCATCTTGCCTTGGTACGACTTGGCCAGTGTCTCGGCTTGAACCTGTGGTGTGGGCGAACCCGTGGGCGAAAAAACAGGTTTGTTCGAGCCGCTGCTCATGGCCAACAAATGACGGATCTTGGCATGACCCCAAGAGGTGCCGCGCAGCCTGCTGGAATACACAGCGGCGCTTTCGTCCACATGGGCGATGGCACCATTGCAGATGGCTTTGCCAACCGCCAATGCCGTCAAGCTTTTGGCCATGGATGCACTGGAAGGACGCGACTTTTCGTTGACCCATCTTTCGTTGTATTTGCGGTGGATGATGCTGCGCTTGTGCGACAGGATGACGATGCGGTGAACGTCCGGATCAAATGCCTGATCGACCAGAGGGGACAAGCTGGAATTCAAACTGTCTGGCGCCACATCCAGATTGGAGGGCGTGGGAGAAGCAGAAATGGACTTGGACGTGGGAAGCCATTCCAAACCTTTGGAAAAATCAGCCCAAAATTGATCATTTTCAATTTGGCCCTTGTTGTTTTGTGCAAGCGCCGCCCCGGCACAAAAAATGGCGATGGATGCCAAGCAAAATGCGAGTAAATTGAATTTTTTCCGCGTGTCCATCGGCGTTCCTTTTTTATAAACCGTCACAAACGTACTGACGGCACAACGCAAGCCCAGCTTTGGCGGTGGGCAGCCCCTTTACAAGACCAACAGCTCTACGCTCCCCGTGAGCACCGGACGGCACAAAATTTTATAACCATCGGCGTCAAAATTGGCGGCCACTTGGCTGGCCGTTTGGCTCAGTTGACGGGCCGCTTCGGGGGTGGGCGCGCTGCCCAAATAGCACCAGTGCTTCACCACGTGGATTTGCGTGAGTTCCTCGTCGCGTTCCACCAAGCCGACCGCGCCCGGATAGGGCCAGCACTCCACACGCAGCGCCAGCAGGCTGCTGAACAGCCTTTCGCGGTGCGCCTGTGGGTTTTCGTCGCCCCGGCACACACCCGCACATTGGCGGATGGCGGCTCTGAAGCAAGCTTTGCCGGGGGGTAGTTTTTCGAGGCCCAGCGGGCCGTAACACAGCTTGTTTTGGTCGGCGATGGCGCGCAGCGCATCCAGCGCCGCATGGCGGCTGGCGTACAGGCCATAGAGCTCGGGTTGGCTGGCAAAGTCGATGTCGCGGGCATAGACCACTTGCGGCACTTCGCCTGTGAGTTGCAGGCTGCACAGCTGTTGGTTGCGGCGCAGTTTTTGGTTGAACAAGGGGTGCTGGGCCTTGATCATTTGCGCCTCCAGCAGCAGCGCGCCGATCTCGCCCGCCGTTCGGATGTGGCTGATGCGCTGGGTTTGGCGCAGCATGCGCGCCTCATCGGGCGTGCGCAGGTGCGACAGCAGTCGCGCGCGGATGTTGATGCTTTTGCCGATGTACAGCGGCAAGTCGCCTTCCTGGCCGTGGAAGATGTAGACGCCCGCCCCGGTGGGCGCGTCTTCGATGGCTTCGCGCAGGTGCTGGGGGTATTCGTAGACGCGCTCGGCCTCGAAATCGTCGCGGCGGCGGCGTGGGGAAATGCTGGCCATGTCAGGGTCGATCAAGTGGTGTGTTGGTGGATGGTCGCCACCACCACGCCCCAGACGTCCACGCTTTGGCCGTCTTTGGGCACGATGTCGGGGTAGTCGGGGTGGGCCGCTTGCAGGCGCAGGCCCTCGCTGGACAAGCGCAGGGTTTTACAGGTGAAGTCGCCGTCGATCACGGCCAGCACGATCTGGCCGTCGGCCGGGGTGATGGCGCGGTCCACCAGCACTACCGAGCCGTCGAGGATGCCCGCATCGCGCATGCTTTCGCCGCGCACACGGATGTAAAACGTGGCCTGTGGGTGCTTGACCAATTGCTGCATCAGGTCGATGCGCTCGACCTGGTGGTCTTCGGCGGGCGCCGGGAAACCCGCTGCAATGCTGGCGGGCAAGGCCTGCAGCCACCAGTTTCCGGGGGGCAGGGCTTGGGGGGTGTCTGGGGCGTGCATGAGGAAAGCGGTGGCGGCAAATGGGGCAATGGACAGATCAGGATACTGTTTATATTTACAGTATACTGAGCTTGTCATGCTTCCTGCAGTTGCCTGACATTTTTGTTGATTGACGCCCCGGGCTTTGCGGTTCGGGGCGTTTTTTTATGTCCTGCGATGTCGGCCCCTCAAGGGCCTGCGGGGGCTCTGCGGCTGCGGTGCCAGCCGACAGGATGAATTACCCCGCTACCGGCTGCGCCACCAGCTTCACGCCCAGGGCCTTGCACACGCGGGCAACGGTATCAAACCGAGGACTGGCATCCGGGCGCAGCGCCTTGTACAAAGCCTCGCGGCCGATGCCCGCGTCTTTCGCGATCTGTGTCATGCCACGAGCGCGGGCAATGTCGCCCAAAGTGGCGGCCAACAATGCAGGATCACCATCTTCCATCACCAAAGTCAGGTACTCGGCAATGCTTTCATCGTCTTGCAGCATCTCGGTGATGTCGAAGGGTCGGGTATCGGGTTTCATGGTTCACTCCTGGAACAAACGGGCCAACTGAACAGACGCGGCAATGTCAACCGCTTGAGTGGACTTGTCGCCACCGCCAAGCATCACAATCAACACAGAACCTTGCTGGATGTAGTACATGCGCCAGCCTGGTCCAAAAAATTCGCGCATTTCCCAGACGCCCTCACCTACGGGCTTCACGTCGCCCAGGTTTCCAAGTTGCGCTTTGCGCAACCTCATCCCAAGGCGCTTGCGGGTCAGGCTGTCCTTGAGTCCATCCAGCCAAGCATCAAAGTCTTTTGTGGTCTCTACTTGGTACATGCATCAATTGTATTCGATCGAATACAAACATCAACCCCTCGCAGTGGGCACCCACAAAAATCCATCTCTGGCCTGTTGCTCAAGACTTCATGGCATGTCAACAAGTACGGGCGCTCAGGCTGCCCAGGGGTGCAGAAAACTCGGCGCGCCAGTTTTCGCCCACTTGCAGGGGCCAGGCGTCGGTCCAGGTGCCGGTGGTGACCACGTCGCCCGCTTGCAGGTCCACCGCGCCGGGACATTGGCGCAGTTCTTTCAAAAAGTGGTGCAAGGCGTTCAGGGGGCTGTCGAGCACGTTGGTGCCGGTGCCCTGCTCCACCGCCTGGCCGTTTTTGAACAGCGTGACCTGGGCCTGCGCCAGCAGGGTGTGCAGGGCCTGCGCGTCGGCCGCCAGTTGCTGAACGGGCAGGCACTGGCCCACCAGCAGGCGGGCG
Organism: Comamonadaceae bacterium; assembly: GCA_027484105.1. Lineage (GTDB taxonomy): Bacteria > Pseudomonadota > Gammaproteobacteria > Burkholderiales > Burkholderiaceae_C > Limnohabitans_A. The sequence goes on along the minus strand of JAIXUG010000004.1, from coordinate 292,490 downwards.
TGCAAGCCGCTGTCGGCCATGGTGTCGGTGGCGGTGAATTTCCAGTCCAGGCAGTGCGACTGCACCACCTCAAAACCCGGTGCGATCCAGTCGATGGCTTCAAACAGCTGCTGCAGGCTGGCATTGGCCGCTGGCGTGGCCTTCATGCCGAAGACGATTTCGGGCTCCAGCCGAGGCTGGCAGGTGTGGGTCAGGTCGATGCTGCCTTCGGTCGCCCCCGATGCGGCGGGCTCGGCAAAGCCCAGGCCGGTGTCCCAGACCGTGCCCCACATGGGGCCAAACACCTCGTAGCGCTGCCACAGCGTGCGGTTGGTGAAGCCAATCTTGTAGCCCTTGGCCACTTCGCCGCGCTGCTGGCGCAACTGGCGCACGGCCAAGGCTTTTTGATAAGCCGCCGCCGTGTCAGGGCCGCCCACCACGCCGGGGGGCTGGCCCCACAAACGGGCTTGGTCGTGGTGTTGCAAGAGTTGTTCAGGGGTCATGTGGGGTCTCCTGTTCGGGGGCGGGGTGAAGGCCTTGCAAAAAAATCAAAGCGCCAATTCATCAAACCGCCACATAGCGGCCATCGTCCAGCGCCTGGATTTGCCCTTGCGCCCGCAACTCGCTCAGGTGCATGCCAATGGTGTTGCGCTCGGCGCAGGGCACAAAGGGCACGTCGTAGCCTTGGGGGTACAGCAGGCGGCGGTCCACCAGCTCGTCCAGGCTGTGCGGGGTCTGCAAATAGCCCAGCAGTTGCGCGCTGCGCTCGTCGATCTTGCTGGCAAAGCGCGCCAGATCGGCCAAAAACTGCGCCCGGTCGGTGATGACGGCCTTGTGGTGCGAGGTGGCCCAGATGCGGGCGTCCAGCTCGGCCACCTTCTTCAGCGTTTGCCGAAAGTCGCTCAGGTTGGAGGTGGCGTCGCCGTAATACGGGCCAAAGCCGCTCAGGTCGATGTCGCCGATGAAGGCCAGACCTTCGCTTTCGACCACCAGGGCGCAGTGGCCTGCGGTGTGGCCCGGCAGGTGGTGCGCCCGCACGCGCACGCCGCCGCCCAGATCCCACAGCGCGCCATCGGTGTAGCCGGTGGCGTCAGGCCGGGGCTGGTAATGGAAATCCTTTTGCACGATGGCGAGCATGGCGTCCAGCACGTCGGGCGGGTAGCCATAGTGCTGGCACATGCCGTCCCAAGACTGGGCAGCCGCCAAGTCGGCCTGGTGCACCTGAACCGGGGCGTGCAGCAGGCGGTGCAGCCCCGCCATGTGGTCTTCGTGCACATGGCCCAGGATGACCAGGTCCACCGTGTCCAGCTCGGGGCCGATGCGGTTGGCCACCTCGGGCGTGTCAAAGGCCACGCGCATGTCGGCCCCCTGCACGATGAGCTGGTTGCCGTCGGGGTACTTGCCCGACTTTTCACCCAAATGCACGCTCACCGCGCCAAAACGCAAAACAGAGGACATGACAGCCTTTCCAAGATTCTGGTGTGTAGGCTGCAATATAGCCAGCGTGACAGCCCGGCGCTGGCACACGCGCTACAGTCCAACGCATGACCGACCTGCCCTCTCCCGCCACGCTGGCCGCTACGGCCTTGATCGACAGCGACCACCCGGATGTGATCGCCTTGGCGCGCCAGCACGCGCAAGGCGCCACCGACCGCGAACGCGCCGTGTCGCTGTACCTGGCGGTGCGCGACCAGTTTCGCTACGACCCCTACCGCATCGAGCTGTCCACCGAAGGCATGCGCGCCAGCTCGGTGATTGCCCAAGGCTCGGGTTGGTGTGTGCCCAAGGCGGCCTTGATGACGGCGGCTTGCCGCGCCGCAGGCCTGCATGCCCGACTGGGTTACGCCGATGTGCGCAACCACCTGAGCACCGAGCGTCTGCGCCAGACCATGCAGACCGATGTGTTCATCTGGCACGGCTATGCCGACATCTGGCTGGACGGCCAATGGGTCAAGGCCACACCCGCCTTCAACATCGAGCTGTGCGACAAGTTTGGCCTGCTGCCGCTGGAGTTTGACGGGCGCAAGGATTCGATTTACCACCCGTTCGACAAAGCGGGCAATCGGCACATGGAATACGTGAAGCAGCGCGGCACCTTTGACGACATGCCGCTGGCGCAGATCGTGGCCGACTTCCAAACCATCTACCCCGGCTGGATGGCCGAAAAAGCCCCCTTGAAAGAAGCCAGCTTCGAGCAAGATGTGGCGAAGGAAACGCGGTGACGCAGCGCGCACTGGTCTTGCTGGACTCGATTGCCCTGGTCAACGCCAGCCATGTCGGCGCGGTGATCGTGTCGGGCTCGCACGGGGGCCTGTCGGCCTCGCACTTTGTGACCGCGCAAACCCACAAGCCTTTTGCGGTGGCCTTCAACGATGCCGGTGGCGGCAAGGACGATGCAGGCCGGGTGGCGCTGCATGAGTTGCAGGCGGTGGGCGTGCTGGCCATTTTGTACGCCCACACCTCGGCCCGCATTGGCGAAGCGCAAGACGGGCTGGACAACGGCGTGGTCAATGGCCTGAACGCGCTGGCCCTGGCGCATGGCCTGCAGTTGGGCATGCACGTGTCAGAGGCGGTGCGGCACTTGCGATAACACTGGAAACGGTAACTGCTGTGCACCTGCTGGATGACCTCCGCTGCTGCTGTCTTTGGCTGTGCTTGAGCTTGGGGCTGGGACCATTGGCACAGGCTCAACCCGTGTCCGAGCTGGTGCCGGGTGTCAACGGTCTGGCGCTGAAAACCTGGGTATTTCACCCGCCACAAAAGACCCATGACACACCCCGCCCAGTGGTGATCGCTTTGCACGGGTGCGGCGGCATCTATGCCACTGTCGGCGCTCGCAAAGGTCAGCTCAGTGCACGCCATCAAGGCATGACCGATCTGTTGCTGGCGCAAGGCTACAGCGTGGTTTGGCCCGACAGCCTCACACCCAGGCAAGAAAGCAGTTTGTGCGAACAAAGCATGGCGTCACGCCAAGTCAAGCAAAGCCATCGGCGCAGCGACGTTCACGCCACCTTGGCTTGGCTTGCCCAACAAGCCTGGACGGATCACCAACGCGTGGCCTTGTTGGGCTGGTCACACGGCGGCAGCACCGTGCTGGCCAGTTCGGACAGCGAGCAAATCATCCCTCCACCCAGTGTGACGCCAGACATCGCCATGGCCTTTTATCCAGGCTGCACAGACGCATTGCGTCGGGCTTATCGGCCGAGCTGGCCCGTGCACATGCTGCTGGGGGCGGCAGACGATTGGACGCCTGCGGCCCCCTGTGTGGCTTTGGGCCAGCGATCTGGCATGAGCTTCAAGGTGTACCCGGACAGCCACCACGGTTTCGACAACCCGGTTGGAAAAGTCCAACACTTGCCTCGCGTGCCGAATGGCCAACATCCAGGTCTGGGCGTTCACGCTGGGCGCAACCCCGTGACGGGCCCACAGGCCTGGCAGGACGTGCTCGACTTGCTCAAGCAGCGATGGCCTGATCCTGTCGCCCCTTGAGCCGGATGGCCGCAGTGGCCAGCGGCACCGCCTCAAACGCCACCCGCGAGGGCACGTCGCAGGCCACCCACATGGCCGGAGGCTGGGTGTGCATCACGATGCCCGCCACGCTTTCAACACGGCTTTCGGGCGGCACGCTCGGGTCGGGGCTGCGGCAGATGGACAGAAAGCCGTCGGACTCGTCGCGCAAAAAGTGCTCCAACTCGGCTTGACCGATGGGCGTTTGCAGCGCGTGGTGACTGGCGGTGCTCAAGCGGCTGTGGCTCGACAAGCCGGGGCCCACGGGGGCTTGTTCGGCCAGCAGCGATTCACACACAAAATGGTTGGTGTGCACCACCACGCCTTGGGTGGGCGTGACCTCAGCCCAGCCTGCGGGGGAAACTTCAAAGCAGGCGGCTTGTCCCTCGGCGTCGGCGCAGGGCACGTTGGAAGCAGCACCAAAACCCAAGCCCAGTTCCGTCTGTAAAGCATGCAAACGCTCACGCGCATGGGCCACCGAGCGACAGTCGAGCAGGTGGCGCAGCAGCACATGCACCGGCACGCCCAGTCGGCTGCCGTCGCGGTTGGAGCGCAGGATGTTCAGGCCCAGCGCAAAGCCCGACTGGTTGATGCCAATCTTGGCCAGCATGCCGGCCTCGGTCAGGGTGGTGATGCTTTGGCCGCTGGGGCCTTGGGTGTGCAGCACCACCAGCGCTTCGCGTTGACGCCCCATCCAATCCCAGTTTTGTGCCAGCCAAGCTTGGCCTGTGCGGCTGGCGGCGGCGGTCACGCCCATGGCGGTGCATTCGCCGTCTTTCAAAGCGCCGTCCCAGGGCGCATCGGCCAGCCAGTCGGGCAGGCCCGCTGCGCGGTTGGCGGCCAGTGCGGCATGGGCCAGTTGCGGCTCGTCGCTGAAAAACGTCGGCGGCAAGATTTCGGTGCGGCAGTTCAGCGCCATCAGGCTGCCCAAGGTCTGGCCACTGCCTTGGGCCATGCCGCGCAGCTCGGCCATCAAATCCGCATCGACCTGCTCGACCACCGGTTCAAAGCGCATGGCGCGCTCGCAAGCGCTGGCCCAGTCGATGCCACAAGCGGCGAACAAACGGGCGTAAGTGATGACGCTGTGCTGGATGCGGTCCTTGGCCTGTTGGCCATGAATTTGACCGCGTTCGTGGGCCGAATGCGCGCTCAAGGTGTCGATGCAAGGGAACATGCCTCATCTCCTGGAAGGGCGTCAGTCTTCATCCCGCGAGGCTGGCTGTCAATCCGGACAAACGCACACCCGCCTCCGGGCTGGCACTTCGGTGACTGTGCGCCGCCGACCATCGGGGCCATCATGAATGGGCATTGAATGGGAGACCCTATGCGTTTGCTGATTGCGATGATGATGCACGAGACCAACACCTTTTCGCCGGTGCCCACCGACCTGCAGCGCTTTGCGCTCGGCCCGGGTGAAGCACCGCCGCGAGGCGACGCGGCCATTGCGGCTTTTCGGGGCACGGGCACGGCCACCGGGGCTTTCATCGACTTGGCAGAGAAAGCGGGTGCCGAATATGAACTGGCCTTGGCCGCCCACGCCGCGCCCAGCGGGCTGGTGTTTGACGAGGCTTACGAGGCCATGAGCCAGGCGATTTTGCAGGCCGTGGCGCGGGGCGGTTTTGATGGCATCTTGCTGGACCTGCACGGCGCCATGGTGAGCCAAAGCCACGAAGACGGCGAAGGCGAGTTGCTGCGCCGCATCCGCGCCATTGACCCCCAAACGCCGATAGGCGTGGCCTACGACATGCACGCCAATGTGTACGCCGACATGGTCGAGTTGGCGCAAACCGTGGCGGGCTACCAGACCTACCCGCATGTGGACATGTATGGCACCGGCGTGCGGGCGGGTTCGGCTTTGCTCCAACTGATTCAGGGCCAGGCCAAACCCACCACGGCCTGGGGGCGCTTGCCCATGATTCCGCACATCATGCGGCAAAGCTCGCTGGACGAACCCAACCGCGCCATCCAGGCGCGTGCGCAGCAAATGGAAAAAGAAGGCGCTTTGTGCGCCAGCGTGTTCACCGGCTTTCCGCACGCCGACATCGAAAACGCGGGCTTGTCGGTGGTGGTGGTGACCGACAACGACCCGGCGCTGGCCCAGCGCCTGCGCGACGAGCTGATGCAAATGGCCTGGGACAGTCGGGCACAGTGGGTGTACGCGCTGGAGCCCTTGGCCGCGTCGGTGGCCCGCGCCAAAACGCTGACCGACGCGCCGGTGATGTTGCTGGACCACTACGACAACGCTGCTTCGGGTGGCACCATGGACACCACCGCTGTGCTGGCCGAGGTGCTGCGCCAGGGTTTGCGCAACGTGGCGGTGTTTGCGATTTTTGACCCGCAAGCGGTGCAAGAGGCCATGGCCGCAGGCATCGGCGCGCAGGTGCGATTGCAAGTGGGTGGCAAGATGGCCATGCCGCTCATGCCGCACCACAGCGCACCGATCGAACTGACTGGCGTGGTCAAACTGATCTCCAACGGCAAATACCGCAACAAAGGCCCCATGAGCCAGGATGCCCGCCAAAACATGGGCCTGTCGGTGGTGATCGACACGGGCGATGTGGAGGTGGCGTTGATCTCGCGCCATGTTGAGCCATTTGACGTGAATGCCCTGCTGTGCCTGGGCATCGACCCGACGCAAAAGGATTTTGTGGTGCTCAAAAGCCGGGTGCACTGGCGCGCGGGCCTGGGCCACTTGGCTGGCGCCACGGTGGAGTGCGCCGGCGCGGGGGCCTGCACATCGGATTACAGCGAGCTGCAGTTCAAAAAACTGCGCCGGCCGATTTACCCACTGGACCCCAGCGTGAACTGGGCAGCGGCCGATCGTTGAATGCCAGCCTGTGGCCGGTTCACACTGGCTGCAGGCCCGCCCGCTTGACCCGCCACAGCAACCACAAGGCGATGCTCAGGTTGAGCGCATTCCACAGCACGCCGTTGATGAAAGCCGCATGGTAGGAGCCCGTGATGTCAAACACCTTGCCCGACATCCAGCCTCCCAGGGCCATGCCCAAGAGCGTGGCCATGATGACCGCGCCCACGCGTGAACCGGCTTCTTTGGCCGGGAAGTATTCGCGCACGATGATGGCATAAGCCGGCACGATGCCGCCCTGAAACAGACCGAACAATGCTGAGATGACATAGAGCGACACCAGGCCATCGAAGGGCAAAAACAAAAGCAAAGCCACACCCTGCAAGACCGAGCCCAGCACCAGGGTGCGCAGGCCGCCAATGCGGTCGCAAATGGCCCCGGAAATCAAGCGGCTGGCGATGCCGCTGGCCAGCATGAGCGAGAGCATTTCTGCGCCGCGTGCCGCACCAAAGCCCAGGTCGGTGCAGTAGGCCACGATGTGCACCTGCGGCATGGCCATGGCCACACAACAGGCCACGCCCGCCACGCACAACAAGAACTGCGCTTTGTTCAGGCTCAAAGCAAATGGCCGCTCCGACTGCAGGGCCTGCTGGGCCTGCACACTGCCCACCACCGGGCTTTGCAAAAGCGGGGGCCTTTGGCGCATGAGCAAGCTGAGCAGCACCATGCCGATACCGCAAAACAAACCCAACGCCACATAGGTGCTGCGCCAGCCCATGATTTCAATGCCGTGCTGTGCCAAAGGCGGCCAAATCGCACCCGCCACATAGTTGCCGCTGGCACACACCGCCACGGCAATGCCCCGGCGCTTGTTCCACCACAAAGAGGTGTCGGCCAACAAAGGGGCAAAGGTGGTGGCGCTGCCCAGCAAGCCCATCAGTGCCCCATGCGCCAACGCAAACCACCAAATGTTGTCCGACCAACTGGCGGCGATGAAACCCAAGCCCGTGCAGATCCCGCCCAGCATCAAAGGCACATGCACGCCCGCGCGGTCGGCCCAGCGGCCCATGAACAGGCCCCCCACACCAAAGCCGATCATCATCAAGGTGTAGGGCAAAGAGGCATCGGCGCGGCTGATACCGAACTCGGCCTGCACAGCGGGCAGCACCACGGCCACCACGTACATGCTGGAGCCCCCCAGCGTCATCAGGGCCAAAGTGACCAAGAGGCGGCGCGCAGCATAAGCCGAGTCGATCAGCTGTTCAGATGCGGCGGTGGAGGAACTCATCTTTTCAGCTTAGCAGGCCACCAGCGGCAGGCTTGTCGCTTCAGTTCACCACGTCTTGGATGCGCGGCCAAGTGTTGCGGATGTGCTCGCCCATGATGCGGGACAGGGCGCGGCCGTCGCGCGCGGCCAAGGCCACCATCATTTGCGCATGTTCGGCCATGGCGGCGCTCCAGTTTTCGGGCGTGGCGTTGCCGCTGTAACGCAAACTGCGCATGCGCTTGCTCAAAGTGGCGTGGGTCATGCTCAAGGTGTCGTTGTCGGCCAGCGCAATCAACGCATCGTGGATGCGCTGGTTCAGCACGAAATAGGCCGGTCTTTCCCGTGCTTCATAGAACACCTGCATTTGCCGGTGCATCTCCAGGATCTCGTCGATTTTGTCTTGGCTGGCCTGACAGGCCAGCTCTCCGGCATAGGACTCCACCAGCGCAATCACCTCGAGCATGTCGCGGGCGTCTTTGGCCGAAAAAACCTTCACGATGGCGCCGCGCAAGGGCAAGAGTTCAACCAGCCCCTCGGCAGTCAGCACTTTGATGGCTTCGCGCACAGGGGTTCGGGAAACACCCAGCAACTGGGCCACTTCCATCTCTTGGATGCGCTCACCGGGCCGCAGGCGCAATGACACGATCATGTCGCGCAAACGGTTGGTGACTTCTTCGTGGAGCGTGACGCGCTCAATCAAACTGGAGGGATCTGGTGAAGACATGGTTGCCAAGTATCGGGGAAAACCAGAGCTTGACCCGCTCTGTGCAGCTGCCTAGCATTATCCGTAATTACGGATTACGGCCAAATCAAGCCGTATTGCCCACCTCTTTTTGATGGAAGTTTCCAAGATGTCTTTGCCCACCCTGGCTCTTTTCACTGGCGATCCGGCGGGCATCGGCCCTGAGTTGGTCGAAAAAATGCTGCAAAACCCGTCTTGGCAAAAGCTAGCGCGGGTCATCTTGATCGGGCAAAAGGACGCGATCCGCGTGCCCCAAGAGGTGCTCTGGCACGAGTGGAGCGGCTACCGTGCCCCTGCTTTTGAGCGCGGCGTGGCCAACGCTGCCAATGGCCGCTACATGATCGAGGCCTTGGCCGCTGGCTTGGATCTGGTCATGGCGGGCCAAGCCGATGCTTTTTGCTTTGCCCCGCTGAACAAATCGGCCCTGCGCCAAGGCGGCATGACGCAAGAGGACGAACTGCGCTGGTTTGCCGAGCACATGCAATACAGCGGCGTTTGCGGCGAACTGAATGTGCTGAAAAACCTCTGGACAGCGCGTGTGACCTCGCATGTCCCCCTGAACGAAGTCTCCAGCTTGCTGAGCCCGGACAAAGTGGCCGATGCGATTCGCATGATCTCGCAGGCCTTGCAGGCCTCGGGCGTCACCCGCCCGCGCATCGCGGTCTGTGGACTCAATCCGCACAACGGCGACAACGGCAATTACGGTGACGAAGAAGGCCGCATCATCACGCCGGGCGTGCAGCAAGCTGCCGCCATGGGTTTTGCAGCCGATGGGCCTTTTCCAGCCGACACCGCGTTTGTGCGTGCCATCCGCTCGCCAGGCGGCTACGACGGCGTGGTGACCATGTACCACGACCAAGGCCAAATCGCGATGAAGCTCATGGGCTTCGAACAAGGCGTGACGGTCCACGGTGGCCTGCCCTGCCCCATCACCACGCCAGCCCACGGCACCGCATACGACATCGCGGGCCAAGGCGTGGCCAACCCGCAAGCCATGACCAATGCTTTTGAACTGGCCACCCGCATGGCCAACGCCCACCGTCAACACGCCACCCGATAACGACGCCACCACCTTGAAGGAGACCTTGTCATGAAGCTGAAAAAAATCCTGCTCGCTGCCCTGCTGGCCACGCCTTTGCTGGGCCTGGCGCAAAACTACCCCACCAAGCCGGTGCGCATCATGGTGGGGGCCAACGCCGGCGGTGGCACCGACATCATTGCCCGCATGTTGGCCGAAAAAATGGGTGAGGTGTTCAAAGGCTCCTTTGTGGTGGACAACAAGCCGGGGGCCTCCAACACGATCGCCGCCGACCTGACCGCCAAAGCCCCCGCTGACGGCCACACCTTGCTGGTGGCTACCAACACAGGGCAAGCCATCGCGCCGCACCTGATCAAGCTCAGCTACGACCCCATCAAAGACCTGACTCCTGTGGGCCTGATCGTCACGGTGCCCAACGTGCTGGTGGTCGGGTCCAATGTGCCTGCCAACAACGTGGCCGAACTGGTGGCTCTGATGAAAGCCAAGCCCAACGAGTTCAAATACGCATCATCGGGCGTGGGCAGCACCCAGCACATCGCAGGCGAGGGCTTCAACCTGGCTGCCGGTGTCAAGAGCATCCATGTGCCCTACCGGGGCAGCAGCCAAGCGCACCTGGACATCATCGGGGGCAACGTGCAGATCATGTTCGACACCACCTCATCGGCCATGGGCCAGATCAAGGCGGGCAAATTCAAACCATTGGCTTTGACGACGGCCACCCGCAGCAGCGAGTTGCCCCAAGTGCCAACATTGGCCGAAGCAGGCGTGCGTGGTTTTGAAATGAGCACTTGGTATGGCATGTTTGTGACCACCGGCACGCCGCCCGACGTGATCGCCCGGCTGCAAAGCGAGTTGGCGAAGATTGTGAGGATGCCCGACATTCAGGCCAAGCTCAAAGGCCTGGGCGGCGAACCGAGCAACCTGACGCCAGAGCAGTTCGCTCAAATGAACCGTCAGGAATTCGATCGTTTTGGTGACTTGATCAAGAAGGCCAACATCAAGCTGGAGTGATCACTGCACCCTCGGCAAGCCATGGCCCCGTGATCGACGGTTGGGTCGTGGTTGCCTGAAGGCTATTGATCGTTGCAAGGCATGAACACGTGCTTGGTTTCCATGAAGTCGTTCAGGCCTTCCACCCCATGCAAACGCCCAAAACCGCTTTGGCGGTAGCCGCCGGTTTCGATTTCGGCAAACAAGCGGTTATGGGCGTTGACCCAGACATTGCCAAACTTGATGCGCCTTGCCACGTTGCGGGCGGCCCGAAAATCCCGTGTCCAAACCGAAGCGGCCAAGCCGTATCGCGTGGCATTGGCTCGGTGCACCGCATCGTCATCCGACTCGAAATGCTCCAAAGTGATGAGCGGGCCGAAGATTTCGTCCTGCACATAGTGGCTGCTCAGGTCTTGCGTGGCCACCAAACTCGGCGTGATGAAAGCACCACCGCGCGGCGTATCGGTGGGCACAATGCCTGCCAGCAAAACACGGCAATCTGGGCTGGCAGAGCGCACTTCACCCAAGATGCGGTCCCGGTTGCGCACGTCCAGCAGGGGGCCCATGGCCGAAGCCGGCAAGTGCCCCGGGCCGACCTTCACGCACGACAAGGCATGCGCCAATTGCGCCGAGAAATCGATGGCCACCGATTCATGCACCAGCACGCGGCTGATGGCCGTGCACATTTGCCCCGCCATGACACAAGCCCCGCCCACGATGCCGCGCACGGCGGCGGGAATATCGGCATCGGCCCGCACGATGGCCGGGGCTTTACCGCCCAACTCGAGCGACAAGCGGGTCAGGTTTTTGGCGGTGGACAAGGCAATTTGTTGGCCCACATGGGTCGAGCCGGTGAAACTGATGACGTCCACCTCGGGGTGCGCGCACAGGTGCTGCGTGGCCTCACTGCCCTGCTCCACAAACGAATGGATGACGCCAGTTGGAATGCGCTCGTCTGCGACCAAACAAGCCATCACCTGGGCGTGGACCAGCGCCGTTTGGTGCGCCGCCTTGATGACCACCGTACACCCTGCAGCCAGTGCCGGCGCCAATGAGCGCACCAGCAAAGTCACTGGGGCGTTCCAGGGCACGATGATGGCGGCCACCCCGATGGCTTCACGCTCGATGTGCGAATACACATGGGGCTCCATCTCGATGACACGGCCAAACAGGTTGCGTGCCAGCCCGGCGTAGTAGCGCAACTCGGAGATGCCGGCCATGACTTCGCCCTCGGCCTCGCGCTGCAACTTGCCATTGAGTTGCACCAAAGTCTGTACCACTTGCGCCTTGTTGTGCTCCAAACGGTCGGCAAACAAACGCAGCACGTCCGAGCGCAGCTTGGGTTGTTGGGCCCAAGTGGTGCGTTCAAAAGCAGCACGGGCGCTGGCGATGGCCGCGTCCACTTCGGGCAAGGTGGCTTCCACAAAATGTGCGGCCACCTCACCGGTGGCCGGATCGATCGAGTCACCCCGCCTGCGGGCGTCGTAGTCCTTGACCCATTGGCCGTGGATGTAGTTTTCAGCAGTTTGCATGGCGCAAGGCTTTCCGTGTGCGGACCGGCATCCCTGTCGTGTGGCCATGCTGGTCGGGTTTGAGCATCCGGCACCGCTGCGGCACCGGCAATGGTTAGCATGCTAATCAATTACCCCCGCAAACACCAGCGACCTGGGCGACAGCAGGGCTAGGGTTAAACCCTGATCAAAGCGGAGCGGTCCCTCGCGTTCGCCGCGCCAAGCGGGTGCAGGCCCGCTTGGAAGGCGTGAGGTCCGGGGTCAAGCCAAGTGCTTCTGCGCTGGAGGCTTGAGCCAAACCAGCAGCAGGCTCACACCGGTGGAGGCCAACAAGGCACCAGCAAACGGAGCGAGCGTGGGCACGCTGGTGGGGAAACTGGCCACCAACAAGCCTGCACTCAGGCTGCCTTCGCTCAGCCAGCCGGGCAGCACCGCGCCCAAGAGACCGGCGACAGATCCCGCCACTGCGGCGCTCGGTGTCATGCGTTGCCAAAGGCCCATCAAGACCGGTACCACCGCGGTGGCGCACAACAAATCGGCAATCAAGAAAAGGCGCAGCACCGACAAGCCCTGCAAGGACACCCACACCACCGGCAGCATCAGCAGCACCGTGATCCAGCGGGCAGCGCCCAGCGACACTTGCGGCCGGGCCGTGACCACCAAGGAAGCAATGCCGCTTTGCAGCGTGTCCACCGACGAGGCCACCAAGGCCACCGCCAGCACCAACACGGGCACAGCCAACCACGCTGGCGCATCGGACAACAAAGCAAAGAAGGGAATGGGTGGCGAGCCCGGGTTCTTGCCCATGGCCATGCACAGCATGCCCAAAGCGCCCATGGCCAACATCACCGGCACGGTGAGCGCCCCGCCCAGCAAAGCGCCTTGGCGCAACTCGGTGTCGCTGCGTGCCGACCACACACGCTGCCAATAGCCTTGGTGAAAAATATTGGCGGCTGTCACCGCAATCACGAGCGTCAACGCCACATTGAGGGACACCTCGATCGGTGCCGCAGGCCAGGCTTGGGTCACGGCGTTTTGGGGCAAGCTGAACAGCGTGACGCCCATCACAATCGCCAGCAAAGCCAGCAGCAACCAAGCCTGCCAACGGTCGGTGACCATGCTCGCACGCAAGCCACCCCAGGTGGTGTAGACCAAGGTGGTGACCGCCACGGCGACGATGACCACGCTGCCAGGCAACTCGGACAACAAGCCGGTGATGGCCCCAATGGCGGTCAATTCGGCCGTGATGAAACACAGCATGTACAAAACCGACAAGGCGCTGACCCACAAACGCAGACCCTGGCCAAAACGTTCTTGGGCAAATTCGGCAATGGTGCGGCCTTGGGGCATTTGCTGGCGTATGGCGGGACCTAACCAGGCCAAAAGGAAAAAAGGCAGCGCCGCCGACAAGGCGTAACCCACCAAAGCAACAGGCCCCACAAACGCGCCGATCTCGGGCGGTACAAACAAAATCCACGCGCCCATGCCGGATGCCAAAAACGACAAACCCAAGGTGGTTGAATTTTGTGAACCCCGGGCGGTGAGGTAGTCGTCAAGACTGGCCACGGGTGTGCGCTCGCGCAGAGCGACCCAGATGAAAAAAACAAGTGCCGCAAAAACAGCGGCTGCAGTGGCGTACAGCATGTCGCGCTTCCTCCGCCGGTATGAGCCGGATCAGGTTCCAGGGTCAGCGTCGAGTCAGACGCAATCTCAGCTCCTTTCGGAGCTCCCCTGGCGACGGGTTGATGAAAATGATGCGGTGTCCCTTTGCAGGGACGCTGGATTCTAGGTCATGTCGGACGGGCCGGACTCAAGCGCCGCTGGGGCGCACCATCTTGCAGCTGCTGGGCATGCGGGCCTGCTCAGCCTTGATCTGGCGCACCACCTTGAAGCCATAGCCGGAGCCCTCGACATCGAAGGGCACACCGGGCGTGCCTTGACGCGCCATCACCCCGACCACCAGAGGCTGCTGAAATTGGTGGTCCTCGGCGCGCATCGTGCCGGTTTGCCCAGCGATGGTGACGCGGGCTTTTTCGAGCTGCAAGGCCATGGCCACAGGATCGGTGCCCCCTGCCCGCTCAACGGCTTGGGCCAATGCTTCGATCATCAGCTGCATGCGCACATGCACATAGTCCTCGGACGGCTTGGGAAAGCGTTGGCGAAACGACTGGTAAAACTGCTCGCTGGCGGCACCCGGCACATTGGGCAGCCAATCGGCCACGGCGATCACGCGGTCGATACCGGCTTCGCCAATGGCCGCAGGCGCGCCCAGAGCATTGCCATAAAAGGTGTAGAACTTGCCTTCATAGCCGGCTTCGCGGGCAGCTTTGACCAACAAAGTCAGGTCATTGCCCCAGTTGCCCGTGATCACCGCCTGCGCACCGCTGGCCTTGATTTTGGCGGCATAGGGCAAGAAGTCTTTGACACGGCCCAAGGGGTGCAGTTCGTCGCCCACAATCTTCACATCAGGCCGCTGCAGCCCCAGTTGCCTGCGGGCTTCACGCAGCACCGCTTGGCCAAAGCTGTAGTCCTGCCCAATCAAGTAAGCCGATTTGACCGAAGCGTCGCCTTTGAGCACGTCCATCAAGGCCACCATGCGCATGTCGGCATGGGCGTCAAAACGGAAATGCCAGAAGCTGCACTTTTCGTTGGTCAAAATCGGATCCACCGCCGAGTAGTTCAAGAAAAGCACGCGCTTGGCAGGTTCGCGCTCGTTGTGTTTGTTGATCGCGTCGATCAGGGCCGCCGCGTTGGCCGATGAGTTGCCTTGCAAGATCACTTGGGCGCCGTCGTCGATCGCCGACTTGAGCGCAGACAAAGCCTCCTCACTTTGGCCTTTGCTGTCGTAACGCTCCAGCACCATCGGGCGCATGCCCTGGGCGGTTTTGACGCCGCCACGCGCATTGACCCGCTCCACGGCCCAGGCGATGTTGCGCACCACCGCTTCGCCGGTGTTGGCAAAAGGACCGCTCATGCCCTCGATGAGGGCCAGTTTGATGGGCGCGGGGGACTGGGCTTGGGCTGGGGCAAGAGTGGGAACAAAACACAAAGCCGCTAAACAGGCCATCCAGGTGCGACGCGAAAAAAAGCTCAATGACTGCATGACAAAAAGGACCTTGATCCGGTCCACGCAAAAAAAGAAGCGGAGTTTAACCAGTCGAGTGGCACAAACTAGGGTTAACCCGGATTCCAGCGGGGTTTGCTCAGCGCGCGTTGTGAAACCTCAAGGGCCGACCAGTTCGTGCAGCGGCCAGCGCGGTTTCACATCGAAGCTGTAAAGCGCTTGGGCTTGCTGCGCTCCGGCTTGCAAGCGCATGGCAGCGGCCATGGCGATCATGGCGCCGTTGTCGGTGCACAGGTGCAGCTCCGGGTAATGCACCCGCACTTTGGCTTTGAGGCAGGCGACATTCAATTGGGTTCGCAGCTCGCGGTTGGCCCCCACGCCTCCAGCCACCACCAGGCGCTTCATGCCGGATGTTTTGAGCGCGGTCATCGACTTTTTGACCAAAACTTCGACAATCGCGGCTTGGGTTGAAGCGGCCAAGTCGGCCCGCTCAGGCGCGCCTTCGGTGTGGGCGGCGGGGCCGATTTTTTGGCTTTGCGTCAGCACCGCCGTTTTGAGGCCCGCAAAAGAAAAATCTAAGTCGCCGCTGTGCAGCAAGGGCCGGGGCAGCTTGTAGGCCGCCGGGTTGCCCTGCTCGGCCAGGCGCGACAAACCGGGACCGCCGGGGTAAGGCAGGCCCATCAGTTTGGCCGATTTGTCAAAGGCCTCGCCTGCGGCGTCATCGATCGTCTCGCCGAGTAGTTCGTAGTGACCCACCCCGTCTACCCGCATGAGTTGCGTGTGACCGCCCGACACCAGCAAAGCAATGAAAGGAAACTCAGGCGGGTCGGCACTCAAAAACGGCGAGAGCAAATGGCCTTCCAGGTGGTGCACACCCAACACGGGTTTGCCCAAAGACGCCGCCAGCGCACAGGCCACACCTGAACCCACCAACAAAGCCCCCGCCAGACCCGGCCCCCGGGTGTAGGCCACCACGTCGATGTCGGCCAAGGTGGCACTGGCCTCGGCCAGCACCTGGCGGGTGAGCGGCAGCACCCGGCGAATGTGGTCACGGCTGGCCAGCTCGGGCACCACACCGCCATAGGCCTGGTGCATCTCTATTTGGCTGTACAGCGCATGCGACAACAGACGCGGCAAAGCCTCGCCACTGGTGTGCACCAAGGCCACACCGGTTTCGTCGCAAGAAGATTCGATACCCAAAATGTGCATAACAGGTAGTTTAGAGGCGCTTGCGCACGCCACCCCTGGCTTTGGTTTAATTCTTTATCTGCCGTTTTTTTCTTCAGACCACCATGCCCACCGTCCTGCGCCTCATCTCTTCCATGGCCACCAAAGCCCTGCTGGCCGATCTGGTCTCGCTTTACCAAACGCAAAACCCCGACGTGCGCGTGCAGGTCGAGTCGGTCGGCGGCGTCGATGCGGCCAAACGCGTTCAGGCGGGTGAAAATTTTGATGGCGTGGTGCTGGCCAGCGATGCCATCGAGAAGTTGATCACCAGCGGACACGTGTTGGCAGGCAGCCGGGTCGATCTGGTGCTGTCGGGCGTGGCGGTGGCCGTGCCAGCAGGCCAGACGGCCCCCGACATTTCGACCGAAGCCGCGCTCAAGGCCGCCATTTTGGCTGCGCCATCTTTGGGTTATTCGACCGGCCCCAGTGGCGTGCAACTGGCCAAACAATTTGAGGTTTGGGGCATAACCGAACAGATCCAAGACCGCATCGTGCAAGCCAAACCGGGCGTTCCTGTCGGCGCGCTGATTGCCCAAGGCGAGGTGGCGCTGGGCTTTCAGCAGCTCAGCGAAATGCGGGGCGTGGCAGGCATCACCGTGCTGGGGCCTCTGCCCGAGGCGGTACAAATCACCACCACCTTTTCGGGCTCCGTGGCAGCCAGCAGCACACAAACCGAAGCCGTGCGGGCTTTGTTGGCGTTTTGGGCATCGCCAGCGTGCCAGACCCTGAAAGAGGAACACGGCATGCAGGCCGCCTGAAGGTCGCCACCGCTGGACACGCGAGCGGCCTGCGTCATTTGCTTTATGCCAATAAAGTATTTGGCAGCGGCATTGTTAGTTCAGAAAATTGGATCAATTCATTTCTGATCTGATTTCTGAACACCCATGAGCCCTGACTTTGCCTACCGTTGCACTTTGGTCGGCGCCGGTCCCGGTGACCCGGAACTGCTGACCCTCAAAGCCGTCAAAGCGATTGCCAACGCCACCTTGTTGCTGGTCGACGACTTGGTCAACGACGCCGTGCTGGCCCACGCCTCACCCAGCGCACGCATTGTCCATGTGGGCAAACGCGGCGGTTGCCAAAGCACGCCGCAGGCCTTCATCGACAAACTGATGATCAACGCGGTACACGAGGGAGAACGCGTGGTGCGTCTCAAAGGTGGCGACCCTTTCATTTTTGGCCGAGGCGGCGAAGAAGTGGAGCACCTGCGTGCCGCCGGCATCGATGTGGATGTGGTCAATGGCATCACTTCGGGCCTGGCGGGCCTGAGCAGCCTGGGCGCACCGCTGACGCACCGTGAGCACGCCCACGGCGTGGTGTTCGTCACCGGCCACGCCAAACCCGGCGACAGCGGCACCGACTGGCCCCAACTGGCCGCCACCGCCGCCCAAGCCAAACTCACGCTGGTCATTTACATGGGCGTGAGCAGCTTGGAACACATCGGCCAAGGCTTGCTCAGCGGCTTGCCCGCCCAAACGCCTGTGGCCGTGGTGCAAAACGCCAGTTTGCCCACCCAGCGCGAGGCCCTGACCACGCTGGGTGAACTGGTGCACACCGTACAACGCGAACAACTGCAAAGCCCCAGCATCATCGTGGTGGGGGATGTGGTGCAGGGGGCGCGGGCTTGGCGTGTCGCCGAGCTCAACCCGTTGGCGCAGCGGACTGCCTGACCCAGCAGACCTCGGTGTTGGCGGGCGCTTGCCCCTTACACTCGTGCGCCATGAGTACATGGGATGCGGTGATCGTGGGCGCCGGGGCTGCCGGTTTGTTTTGCGCGGGCGTGGCAGGTCAGCGCGGGCTGAAGGTGCTGGTCATCGACCACAGCGAGAAGATCGCCGAAAAAATCCGCATCTCGGGCGGGGGGCGCTGCAACTTCACCAACCGTTTGCTCGACGCGTCGGCCCCGCAAAAGCACTTCATCAGCCAGAACCCGCACTTTTGCCGCTCGGCCCTGTCGCGCTACACGCCGCAAGACTTCATCGACCTGGTGCAAAAGCACGGCATCGCCTTTCATGAAAAACACAAGGGCCAGCTGTTTTGCGACCACTCGGCCGAGGACATCATCCGCATGCTGCTGGCCGAATGCGAAGCGGGTGGTGTGGAGATCCGCAACGGGTGCAGCGTCAAAGCGGTTCAAGCCCCCACTGAACCCCGCGCGCCCTACACCCTGGAGACCAGCCAGGGTCTGGTCCACACCCACTCGCTGGTGGTGGCCACAGGGGGGTTGTCGATTCCCAAAATCGGGGCCAGCGACTGGGGCTACCGCATCGCCAGCCAGTTTGGCCTGCGTCTGGTGGAGCGCCGCCCCGGATTGGTACCCTTGACCTTTGACGGCGAGGCCTGGGCCCCGTATGCGCAACTGGCCGGGCTCGCGCTGCCCGTGGGCATCGAGACGGGCGAGAAAAAAACCCGCATGCACTTTGACGAAGACCTTCTGTTCACACACCGGGGCCTGTCCGGACCGGGCGTGCTGCAAATTTCGAGCTACTGGCAAGAAGGCACCCCAATCCGGCTGAACTTGGCGCCGGATGTGAACCTGCCAGAGCGGCTGGCAGAGTCCAAGCTGCGCTCCAAAAAACTGCTGAGCAACGAGCTGGCCACCCTGGTGCCCAGCCGATTGGCCGAAGCCTGGGTGAGCCAAGAACCGGCCTTGCAACGCACCGCTGCCGATGTGCCCGACAAAGCCTTGAACAAACTGGCCGAAGCCCTGTCGAATTGGCAACTCACCCCCACCGGCAGCGAAGGCTACAGAAAAGCCGAAGTCACGCTGGGTGGCGTGGACACCCGGGAACTGTCTTCGCAAACCATGGAGTCCAAGCAAGCGGGCCTGTACTTCATTGGCGAAGTGGTCGACGTGACGGGTTGGTTGGGGGGATACAACTTCCAATGGGCCTGGGCCAGCGCCCATGCATGCGCCTTGGCACTGGCCGACCGACAAGGCCCCCAAGCCCACACGAGTGGGGGCTGAATTCCTGGATTTAATGGCTATAATGTCAGGCTTTGCTGGCAAACCTCCGTCGGCCAAATACTAGTTCGTGACGGGGAACCGCCGTAACTGGGTTTCAAGGGCCCGATCTCCCTTGCTACCGCAGCCGGCACATTTTTGGAAACTTTGATTCAATGACCACCATCCGCGTGAAAGAAAACGAGCCGTTTGACGTTGCCCTGCGTCGCTTCAAGCGCACCATCGAAAAACTCGGCCTGCTGACCGATCTGCGTGCCCGCGAGTTCTACGAAAAGCCCACCACCGAGCGCAAGCGCAAGAAGTCGGCTGCCGTCAAGCGCCACTACAAGCGCGTGCGCAGCATGCAGCTGCCCAAGAAGATGTATTGATCTTCTGTTTTGTATGACCTGCCAAGGTCTGCAAACAAGCCCGCTGGAGGACGCTCAGGCGGGCTTTGTCTTTTGTGCATCAGCACATCCATGCACACACACCACACGGAGCCTCCCATGAGCCTGAAAGAACAAATCACCGAAGACATGAAAACCGCCATGCGCGCCAAAGACGCCGAGCGTCTGGGCACCATCCGCTTGCTGCTGTCGGCCATGAAGCAAAAAGAAGTGGACGAGCGCATCGAGTTGGACGATGTGGCGGTGGTGGCCATCGTGGACAAGCTCATCAAGCAGCGCAAGGATTCGATCGCCGCTTTTGAACAAGCCGCCCGCCAGGACCTGGCCGACAAGGAAAAAGCGGAAATGGCCGTGTTGCTGGCCTACCTGCCTGCGCGCATGTCGGCCGAAGAAGTCACGGCAGCGGTGCAAGCCATCGTGGCCGACTTGGGTGCCAAAGGGCCAGGTGACATGGGCAAGGTGATGGGTGCGGTCAAAGCCCAGCTGGCAGGCAAGGCCGATATGGGCCAGGTGTCAGCGGCAGTCAAGGCGGCGCTGGCGGGTTGATCGCGGTCCAAGCTGGGGCCAGACCAGACGGGTGGAAGGTCAGGCCTGCAAAATCAGCGCAGCCCCCACAACCGCCAAGCTGGCCCCGCCCCAAGCGCCCCAGGCGGGACGGCGGCGATAGACCACCCACAACAAAGGCAGTAACAAAACGGGCGTGAGGGACGAGAAAATCCCCACCAGATTAGCCTGCCCGCTGTGCAAGGCTTGCAAGATCAAGGTCATGCCCAGCGCCATCGCCACTGCTGCACTGGCCCATGTATTGAACAAAGTCTTCGCATCCAGTGGGTTTTGTACTTTGGCCACTTGAGCCCCGGCCCACAGCAGCGCCAGGTGCGCCAAAAAACTGGCCGATGTGCGTACTGCCGAGGCAGAGACCGCATCCACCCCCGTGGCCATCAAGGGCTTGATCATCAAGGTGGCCACGGACTGGCACAAGGCCGCCACCAAGCCCAACACAACACCTGTCCACAAAGACCCCTGGGTGTTTTCCCAAGCATGGGTTTCACTCTCGCGGCGGCCCCACACAATCGCCACCATCACGCCCGACACCAGCAAACTGCCGCCCACCAAAGTCCAGCCCCAGAGGGTTTCACCCAGAAACAGCCAGGCCAGCAAGGTCGAAAACAAAGCATGCGTGGCAAACAGCACACCGCTGCGGCGCGGCCCCAGCCGGTTCATGCAGGCAAACAGTGCCGTGTCACCAATGAAGATGCCGATCAAGCCCGACAAGGCCAGCAAAGCCACGCTGGAGCCATCGAGGCTGCGCCATTGCCCGGTGAACAGCGCCAGCGCCCACAGCAAGGTGAGCGCAAAAAACAAGCGCCAACGGGTGAAGGCAAAAGCCCCCATGCGGCTCGAAGCCGCGGCCGAGAACAAACTGCCCACCGCCCATGACAAGGCGGCCAGCGCCGCCAAAAGTTCTGCCTGCACAGTGCGGCCAGGCTCAGCTGCCCGCCAGCTTCATGCGGTTGACCAAGATGGAGCCGGTGGATTTGGCCCCCATGTTGTAAGTGTCCGCACCCACCGCCTCGATGCCCATGAACATGTCCTTGAGGTTGCCCGCGATGGTGATCTCGTGCACCGGGTAGGCGATCTGCCCGTTCTCCACCCAAAAGCCGCTGGCCCCGCGTGAATAGTCGCCCGTGACGTAGTTCACGCCCTGGCCCATCAACTCGATCACAAACAAGCCCGTGCCCAGTTTTTGCAGCATGGCGTTGAGGTCGTCACCTGGCTGTGTCAGGCGCGAAGTCAGCGACAGGTTGTGCGAACCGCCCGAATTGCCGGTGGTTTTCATGCCCAATTTGCGGGCCGAATAGCTCGACAAAAAGTAACCCTCCACACGACCGCCCTTGACCACCTGGCGACGCGCCGAGCGCACGCCTTCGTCGTCAAAAGGCGAGCTGCCTTTGCCGCGCAGCACAAAGGGGTCTTCTTCGATGTCGATGTGTTTGGGGAACACTTTTTTGCCGAGTGAGTCGAGCAAGAAGGTGCTCTTGCGGTACAGCGCGCCACCGCTCACGGCCTGCACAAAACCGCCCAGCAAACCCGCTGCCACGGGCGACTCAAACAGCACCGGGCATTCTGTGGTGGCGATTTTGCGCGCCCCCAGGCGCGACAAAGCACGCTCTGCGGCGTAGCGGCCCACCGCCTCGACCGAGGCCAACTCGTCGGCCGAGCGCATCGAGGTGTACCAGGCGTCGCGCTGCATCTCGGCATTGCGACCCGGCAGTTTGGCAATCGGGGCCACCGAGACGCTGTGGCGCGAACTGGCATAACCGCCGCGAAAACCGTGCGTGTGCGCACTGAAGAAATGGCTCTGCTGGGCCGACACCGCCGCGCCGTCGCTGTTGGTGATGCGGCGGCTGGTTTTCAGCGCTGCGGCTTCGCATTGCAAAGCCAGCTGGGCTGCTTCTTCGCTGTTGATGGACCAAGGGTGAAACAGGTCCAGATCGCGGTGCTTTGTTTCGATGTCGGCTTCGTCCGGCAAACCGGCTATGGGGTCTTCGGCGGTGAAGCGGGCGATGTCGTAAGCGGCTTGCACGGTGCGCTCAATCGCCGCTTTGGAAAAGTCTGAGGTGCTGGCATTGCCCCGGCGGTGGCCCACATAGACCGTCACGCCCAAAGATTTGTCGCGGTTGCGCTCCACGTTTTCCAACTCGCCCTTGCGCACGCTGACCGACAAGCCGCAACCCTCGGAGGCTTCGGCACCCGCGTTGGTGGCCCCCAGCTTTTTGGCATGGTTCAAGGCCATGTCCACCAGCGCTTCAAAATGGTCGCGGGAATAGCTGAAGCCGTCGTGGGCATGCGCATGCGGTGCGTGGGCAGGGGCGTTTTGATTCACGGAAATTTTCACAGAAGGGATCTCGAAAAAAATGGCGGGCGCCGGGCCCGCAGTGGCCGCTATGATACTTGTCATCCGGCTCCTGCGCCGCATACAAGAACGAGTTTCCCCTTCATGTCCCGTAAACCCAAAAAAGGCTATTTCGTCCGTGGTCAGTTTGTTGCCGAAGGCAGCGAACTGGACCTGGAGTACAAGCGCGAGCTCAAGGGCGGCCTGGATGGCCCCAGCCGCACCGAACTCAAGCGCGAAAGCACCGAACTGCAAGAACTCGGCACGGCCTTGCTCACCCTGCGCAAAGACCTGATGGAGGGACTGAACCTGCCCGACAAACTGGTGGAAGGCTTGGCCGAAGCCAAGCGCATCACCAACTTCGAAGGCAAGCGCCGCCAAATGCAGTTCATCGGCAAACAAATGCGTTTGCTCAGCCCGGAAACCCTGCAAGCCGTGCGCGAAGCCCTGGACATCCAGCGCCTGGGCAGCGCCAAAGACACCCAAGCCCTGCACCTGGCCGAGGCCTGGCGCGACCGCCTGATCGCCGACGATGAGGCCGTGGGCGAATGGATTGCGCAACACCCGCAAACCGACATCCAGCAACTGCGCGCCCTGGTGCGACAGGCCCGCAAGGACGCCGTGCCGGTGACCAAGGTGGCCGTCTCGCAAGGCCTGGCGCCCCGTCAGGGCCGCGCCTACCGCGAACTCTTCAAACTGGTGCGCAGCGTGCTCTCGGGTGATGCTGTTGAAGACGCCCCCGAATCAGATGGAGATGACGATGAGTGAGCTGCAAGCTGACCCGGTCAAGATCGGCATCGTGTCCATCAGCGACCGTGCCAGCACCGGCGTTTACGAAGACAAGGGCTTGCCTGCATTGCAAGACTGGTTGACCCGTGCCCTGCTCAACCCGATCCGCTTCGAGCCGCGCCTGATCCCCGATGAAAAAGACCGCATCAGCGCCACCTTGATCGAGCTGGTCGATGCGGGTTGCAGCCTGGTCTTGACTACCGGCGGCACGGGCCCGGCCCTGCGGGATGTGACGCCCGAGGCCACACTGGCCGTGGCCGACAAGGAGATGCCCGGCTTTGGCGAGCAAATGCGCCAGATCAGCCTGAAGTTCGTGCCCACGGCGATCTTGTCGCGCCAAGTGGCCGTGATCCGGGGCCAAAGCCTGATCATCAACCTGCCCGGTCAGCCCAAATCGATTGCTGAAACCCTTGAAGGCCTGAAAGACGCCGATGGCCAAGCCGTGGTGCACGGCATTTTTGCAGCCGTGCCCTATTGCGTGGACTTGATCGGCGGGCCTTACATGGAAACGCGTGACGAGGTCTGCAAAGCATTTCGCCCCAAGACCGCTCAACGCCCAGCACGCTGACGCGTTGGGGTATAATCCACGCTTTTCGGCAAGAGCGACAGCAGCACCTCCGGCCCGACCACCGCCATCCGTGCGACGCCCCCATGCGGGCAGGTCACCGTTCCGCAAGGACTGCACACCAAATGTTCGCCCCACATCTTGCCACTGCAGATTGGACGCCCTTTTAGGCAGTCCGTCTGTGTCTCAACCCACGCCCGCGCCGGGATGTATTTGGCGCTGACTGTGTCCGTTTCCTTGTCTGTTTTGATGTTTCGAGGTGTTTATGCCTGCTCAAAAGTCGAAGAAGCCTGCCCAGGCCGCTGCCAAGTCCAAGCCCGTTGCCAAAACCACCGCTGCCAAAAAAGCCGCCGCGCCTGCCGCCAAGCCCAAAGCAGCCAGCAAAGTGGCTGCCAAAGCGCCCGCCAAAAAGCCCGCCCCTGTGGTGAGCAAGGCCAAAGCACCTGCCAAAGTCGCTGCCAAACCGGCAGCGAAACCCGCAGCCAAGGCAGCCCCCAGCAAGGTCAAAGCAACGGCGATCCCGGCAACTCCTGCCAAGCCTGTGAAGAAAGCCGCCTCCGTGCCCGCCAAGAAAACCGAAGTGACCGAGAAGAAAACCGCTGCCAAAGCCAAAGACGCCGCGGCCGCAGCCGTGACCCCAAAACCTGCCAAAGCCGCCAAAGCCGCAGCACCGGCAGAAAACAGCAAACCTGAAGTCAAAAAAGTCGTGACCGGTGCCAAACGTGGCCCCAAGAAAAAAGGCAGCATCGCCCCCCCCAGCCTTGAAGACGAATTGGCAGAACTCGAAGACGAACTCGAAGGAGAACCGGTCGTCGAAGCTGGCTCCGAGACCGCCGAAAAGGCCAAGCCCCTGCGCATGAAGATCAGCAAGGCCAAAGAACGGGCCTTGATGAAAGAATTTGGCCTGGACGAAACCGTCCTGACCGAAGCCGAGATGAAGCAGCGCCGGGACCGCCTGAAGGCCCTGATCAAGCTGGGCAAAACCCGTGGCTACCTCACCAACGGCGAAATCAGCGACCACCTGCCCGACAAGCTGGTCGATGCCGAAACCCTGGAAGTGGTGATTGCCACGCTGAACGACTTGGGTGTGGCGGTGTACGAGCAAACGCCCGACGCCGAAAGCCTGATCATCACGGACAACGCGCCCACCGGCTCCACCGAAGAAGAAGCCGAAGAAGCCGCTGAAGCCGCCCTGTCCACCGTGGACAGCGAATTCGGCCGCACCACCGACCCTGTGCGCATGTACATGCGCGAGATGGGCACCGTCGAACTGTTGACCCGCGAAGGCGAGATCGAAATCGCCAAACGCATCGAAGGCGGCTTGATGGACATGATGGCCGCCATCAGCGCCTCGCCGGCCACCATCGCCGAGATCCTGCGCATGGCCGCCGAAATCCGCGAAGGCAAGGTCGTCATCTCCACCGTGGTCGATGGTTTTGCCAACCTGAACGAAGCCGACGACTATGTGGCCGAAGAAGACTTCGACGAATTCGACGAAGCCGATGACGACGATGGCAAAGGCGGCTCCAAAGCCCTGACCAAAAAGCTGGAAGAACTGAAAAACCAGGCCTTGGAGCGCTTTGACCGCATCGCCGATTACTTCGAAAAAGTGCACAAGGTCTATGACAAGGAAGGCTGGGGCACACCGGCCTACATCAAGGTGCAATCGGCCCTGTCTGAAGAGCTGATGACCATCCGCTTCACAGCCAAGACCATCGAAAAGCTCTGCGACATGGTGCGCAGCCAGGTGGACGATGTGCGCAAGAAAGAGCGCGAACTGCGGCGCATCATTGTGGACAAGTGCGGCTACCCACAAGAGCAGTTCATCGCCGAATTCAGTGGCCGGGACAAAAACGGCAAACGCGTGGCCTCCCAGTTGCTCAACCTCAAGTGGATCGAAAAGCAAGCGGCGGCTGGCAAAAGCTGGAGCGCCGTCATGGGCCGCAACATCCCGCCGGTGCAAGACCTGCAGCAAAAGCTGATGGACCTGCAGTCCCAGGTGGTGGTGCCTTTGGACGAGTTGAAAGACATCAACAAGCGCATGAACGCCGGTGAGCGTTCATCGCGTGATGCCAAGAAAGAGATGATCGAGGCCAACTTGCGTTTGGTCATCTCGATCGCCAAGAAATACACCAACCGCGGGCTGCAATTCCTCGACCTGATCCAGGAAGGCAACATCGGCCTGATGAAGGCGGTGGACAAATTCGAATACCGCCGCGGCTACAAGTTCTCAACCTATGCCACTTGGTGGATCCGCCAGGCCATCACCCGCTCGATCGCAGACCAGGCCCGCACCATCCGCATCCCGGTGCACATGATCGAGACCATCAACAAGATGAACCGCATCTCGCGCCAGCATCTGCAGGAATTTGGCTTTGAGCCCGACGCCTCCATCCTGGCCGAGAAGATGGCGATTCCGGAAGACAAGATCCGCAAGATCATGAAGATCGCCAAAGAGCCGATCTCCATGGAAACGCCGATCGGTGACGACGACGACAGCCACCTGGGTGACTTCATCGAAGACAACACCCACACCGCCCCCATGGACGCGGCGCTGCAAGCGGGTCTGCGTGACGTGGTCAAGGACATCCTGGACAGCCTGACACCCCGCGAAGCCAAAGTGCTGCGCATGCGTTTTGGCATCGAGATGTCCACCGACCACACCCTGGAAGAAGTGGGCAAGCAGTTTGACGTGACCCGCGAACGCATCCGTCAAATAGAAGCCAAGGCGCTGCGCAAGCTCAAGCACCCCAGCCGCTCAGACAAACTGCGCAGCTTCATCGACACGATGTAAGACACTTCGGCACTCCACAGAGCCAAGCCTCCCGACTGCAAAGTCGGGAGGCTTTTTTTTCGCCCAACTCATTTCCCAAATACTTGATTTGCAAATTTTTGAAGAACAAATAAGTTATTTATTAATTTTGATATTTTTCCTTCTTATGTTCGGTATCGCACACAAAAAATGCCAAAAATATCTAAAATGAATTAGCTTGTTAAAAAGGTTACAAATGCTTATCCCATCCAGCAACCTGATGATCAATCAGCTCAAGACAGATAAATACAAAAACTTACAAGCTCATTTCCAACTGATTTGCCTGGAACCCGATCAATTGATCTTCAGACCCTATGAGCTCATCCATTTTGTTTATTTTCCTGTCAGCGCCATCATCGCCATGCAGATCGACATCTCGGACGGATCCTCTGCCGAAATCGTCCTGATAGGCAAAGAGGGCATGGTGGGCAGCGGCGTGATGGGAGGGAATCAAAACTTCAGCCGGGCCAAGGTCAAGTTTGCAGGCTTTGCCTACAAATTACCTTTGGATGTATTCCAAGCCGAATTGGCACACGACCCGGAATTTCTCAAAATCTGGATGGCCAGCACTCGCCAGATGATTTTGCAGATTGCCATGCCAACCATCTGCAGCAGCAAACACAGCAATGAACAGCAAATCATCCGCTGGATCATGAACACGTTGGACAAGACCCAAGGCAACGTCCTGCAGATCACGCACCAGGAAATTGCGGACATTCTGGGCGTGCGACGTGAATCGGTCACATTGGCCGCAGGCAAACTGAGCCACGAAGGCTTGATCGAAGTCTCGCGGGGTCAGTTGACTGTTTTGGATCGTCCGCTCTTGGAAGCGCGTGCGTGCGAGTGTTATCGGGTGATGCAACCACTTCAGAAGCATTGATTGACCCCGCAAAAAGGCCCTCACCATGCATGCTTTCACCACACTCAAGCCCATTAAACGCTTACTGGGGCTGGGCGTTTTGCTCATCGCCTTCGTGGTCATTGTTCCTGCAATGGCCAATTTTCAAAGTGTCAATGCCATCGTGAACACCCACTATGTGGTGGTCAAGTCGCCCATCGAAGGTACCCTGGACGGATTTTCAATCATGCCTGGCCAACCCATCGAGCAGGGGGCGGAATTGGTCAGGATCAACAACACCCGATTCAAGGAAAGTGCTGTCAATGAGATGGCGGTGGAGCAAAAAACACTGGCCGAAAGAAGCCTGGGCCTTCAGCAACACCTGAAGAACCTTCAACAACTGCAAAAAGAATTGCAAAACCGGGTCTCTGTCCACCGCAACCACGAATTTCTCCGTCTGGAGGAGCAGCTCGCGCAAGCCAAAGCCGAAAAGAAAGCCCAGGAAAGCCTGATCCGTGAGCAACAGTTGCTGGCCCAGCGCAACGCCCTGCTGCTGAAGGAAAACTTCATCTCCCAAGCGCAAAGCGAAGCTGCGCACTACGCACTGGAAGTGACGCAAAGTCGGCTCGACATCTTTCAGGCCCGCATCCGACTTCTGGAAACCGAAAAGCAAGCCATCCAGCGTTTTGTCTACCTTGGCGAAGGGCGCAACGACGTCCCCTACACACAACAGCGGCTCGATGACGTGCGCCTGCAAATCACCGAGGTTGCAGCCCGCCTCCGAGAAAACGAGCAACGCAGCGCGGATATTCAATGGCAGATCAGCAAGGAGCGGGACAACATGGCGGTATCCCGAGAGGTGCTCCTGCAGTCGCCCAGCAAAGGGGTTTTGTGGCGGAAATTCGGCAGCAACGGCACCGAAGTCGTGATTGGCACCGACCTGGCCCATGTGATCACTTGCGAGAACCTGTTTCTCGATGTGGCGGTCCCGGAATCATCGCTCGAATCTTTTCAAATCGGTCAACCTGTGCAGTACCGACTCATTGGGACCACCCAATGGCTAACAGGACACATCCAAGCCGTCACGGGCAGTGGCAACAACTTGCAGGATGTGACCTTGGTTGCTCAGCTGCAACGGGAAAAAAAGGACGCCCGGATTTTCGTCAAGATCGAATCATCCGATCTGAATAAGCCACAAGAAAATTTGTGTTTCGCAGGTCGCAAAGTGGATGTCAAAGTGCCCCGTGAATGGCGTCCCTCGGTCTGGCTGAGCAGAGTCAGCTCATTTCTCATGTGATCCAGCCCATGACATACATCCCCTTGTTGCTGGTCACGGTTTTTTTTCTGCTGGTGTGGGATGCCCAGCGAACCAAGGTCAGGATCAGACAAATCGTGTGTCTGATCCCCGCGCTGCTGTGCGTGCAATACCTGTCCTGGCGATTGTTCAACACGGTATGGACCGAAAACGACGACAGTGCCTGGGCTCAGTCGTGGATTTGGGGGGTTTGGGGCGTTGAAATTTTGGCCTTCATCGAAGTGGCGGTCTTCATGTTGATCATGAGCCGAACCAACACCCGAAGCGCGCAAGCCGACCATCACCAGATGCCCAGCCCTCTGCCTGAGGTGGACATCTTCATCCCCACTTACAACGAGCCCTTTGACGTTCTGGAAAAAACCATTGTGGCCGCTGCGGCCGTGGACTACCCCCACAAAACCGTCTGGGTTCTTGACGATGGCAGGCGCGATTGGTTGCGCACGTTTTGCGAAGAAACCGGCGTTCGTTACCTCACCCGATCCGACAACCTGCATGCCAAGGCTGGCAACATGAACCATGCGTTGGCCCATGCACAGGGCCAATTCATTGCGGTATTTGATGCGGACTTTGTCCCATCAAAGCAGTTCATCCAGCGCACATTGGGCTTTTTCAGTGACCCGGCAGTTGGCATTGTGCAGACGCCCCAACACTTCTACAACAAAGACCCCATCCAGACCAACCTAGGCTTGATGCAAATCTACCCAGACGAGCAACGCCTGTTTTTCGACCAAATGGCGGCGTCCCGCGACGCTTGGCAGGCGGCCTTTTGCTGCGGTTCATGCAGCATCATGCGTCGCCAGGCAGTCGATGCCATCGGAGGGATTCCCACGCAAAGCATCACCGAAGATTTGCTGACCACTTTGGTCATGCTGCGCAAGGGATACCAAACGATTTACCTCAACGAACGACTGAGCATGGGCTTGGCTGCGGAATCGATCGAAGGCTTCTTCGTGCAGCGCGAACGCTGGTGCCGTGGGGCCATTCAGTCTTTGTTTCTTCCAGCTGGCCCTTTGGGGCCCGGTCTGAGCGTCATCCAAAGAATCCTGTTTTTTCCCACCAGTTGGTTGACTCAATACACCGTTCGGTTGATGTTGATCGCGATTCCCCTGGCGTATCTGCTTTTGGGCTGGTTGCCTTTTCACTTCACGGACACGGCAGACATGGTGTTTTACCAATTGCCTGTTTTCCTGTCGTTTTTTCTGGCCATGCGTTGGCTGGTCGGCGGCCATTTTTCACCACTGGTCTCGGGGCCTGCGGGCTTGTTTGCCAGTTTCAGGTTGGGCCCGACGGTGGTGGCCTCACTCGTCAAACCCTTTGGCAAACCATTCAAGGTCACACCCAAGGGCTCGGATGCGGTCCATGGTCGCCAGGTGGATTTTTTCAGTCTGAGCATGATCTTGTTGTGCATGGCCCTGACCTTGGTGGGCTTGATCTTGAACGTGGTGCCCGAATTGGCGGTGGTGCCGCACGACGAATTTTTCCCCATTGCCGTCTTTTGGTCTCTGTTGAACGTCGTCACCCTGGGGCTGGCGGCTTTGCTGTGTTTTGAAGGCCCCCGCTTGAGAAAAGAAGAGCGTTTTTTGGTGGCGGAATCGGCAACTGCCCACGATGGCGAAACCCACATCGCGGTTGACATCGTTGATGCCAGCATCGATGGCTGCAAATTGGCCTTGCCACAGACTGGCCATGGCATTTTCAAGAAAGGAACGGCCAGCCTCATGGTGCAAGACGTTGGTCGCGTGATGCTCCATCCCGTGCGGCAAAGCCAAGGCCACCTGGCGGCCACTTTTGAATACAGCAGCCCAGCACAGCGCCACGCCATGATCTGCAAACTTTTTTCAGGGCGTTACACCACGGCGCCACCACCGAGCAGTTCGACCCGGCAGTTGATGTCATCTTTATGGGAGAAAACGTTCCATGTCTAAACAACATTCAAAGCCATCAGAGGGCATGCGTCACAGGCTTCAACGCCTTGTCCAAGCCATGACAGCACTCATCTTGGGATGCACTGCCCAAGCATTTGCCCAAACCTCAACCCATTCACCACACCCACCCGTGTGGATCGGATTTGATGACGCCTACAGTCTGAAAACCAACACCTCCGCCATGGCCATCGAATGGGGCATCAAGGCCGCCATGGAAGAAATCAACAACAACGGCGGCGTGCTCAATGGACGTCCCCTGAAACTGATGAGCACCGACAACAAAGGCCTCTCAGCCCGAGGCAAAGACAATTTTGTGCACTTGGCTGGCACCAAAGATTTGGTGGCCGTGTTGACGGGCAAATTCAGTCCCATCAGTGTGGAGATGCTGCCCGAGGCGCACCGACTGAAGGTCCCCTTGATCAGCGTCTGGGGTTCAGCAGACCCCATCACAGACCACGAGCACAAGCCCTCCTACTCGTTTCGGGTCTCACTCAAGGACGACTGGGGTGTTGAAGCGATGATGAACCGTCTGTCTTCCAAATACAGTGTTCGACAGGCCTGTGCCATCCTGCCCAACACGGCCTGGGGGCGCTCAGCAGAAAACGTGATCCGGCAAAAAACAGGGCCCAAAACGATTCAATTTCCGGTGGTGCGTTGGTACAACTGGGGCGATCCCTCTTTGAAGGAACAATACAAGGCCTGTCTGGAATCACGCACCCAAGGCCTGTTGTTTGTCGGCAATGAAAAAGAAGGGGCCATTTTGGTCAAGGAAATCGCCGAACAGACCCAGTCCATGCGCATCCCCGTGGTGGCGCATTGGGGTGCGGTCGGCGGCACCTTGCACGAAATGGTCGGAGATGAACTGTCGATGGTGCGCGTGGATTTCATTCAGACCTTCACCTTCATCAACAACAAACGGCCTCGTGCGATTTACCTCGCCGATTGGATCTTGAAAAACAACGGCCTGAAAAGCACGCATGAAATTCCCAGCCCGGTTGGCGCTGCACATGCTTACGACACAGTTCATCTTCTGGCCAAGGCCATTGACACTGCGAAAACCACATCGCCTCAAAAAATCAGGGATGCCTTGGAAAAATTACCCGCATTCCATGGCGCCGTCAGGCACTACGTGAAGCCCTTCACACATCAGCGGCATGACGCCTTGGACAAATCACAAGTTCTTTTTGTCAAATTAACGCCCTCCGGTCACTTGATCCCGCAAGACTGACATGGATCAATTGAAATCGCTCAAAGCCCAGATCAGCCATGATGTTTTCAGACTGTTTGGTGCCTACGTCTTGGGCGTCACATCGCTGTGCATGCTCTTGGCCATCTACGGGATTTTTTTCTACCAGCAAGAAGAGTTCAAACATTACAAGGCACTGATTGCCACACGGCTCAGCTCCGAAATCAGCAATTCTTTTCGCCAAGCGAACGATTTGGCCCATTCGACAGAAGTCTGGACCGGACTGACGGACTCGGAGGGCCGGGGAACGTATCTCCTGCCACTTCTGGAAAAAGCCAATGAGAGCAAACTTTACAAATTCAATCTTCTCGATTACCTCGGCCGATTTTTCATCCAAAGCGATAGTTCCGTGAGTTTGCTTCTGGATGGCCCAAACAACATCCAAAAAACAATCGAAGACAGCCAAACCCACCTGGATCTCATCAAAATCGGGCAGTCAGAGTATCTGTCAGCCAGCGTGCCTGTCACGGCCAGCTTCACAGACAGCACCATCGGCATCGTTTGGCTTCAACTTGATCTGGACAAGGTCATGGGCACACTGAATTTTCCTGATGAACTCAAAGTCAATTACAGCCTGACGCCATTTGTGGATTCTGCTTCGGATCTTTCCAAACACAGTGAAGCCTTCAAATTTGAATGGGACTATGCCGGGAAAAACTACGCCCTTCATATTCAACTCCAACAAAGCTATTTGTCTGCTTTTCTGTTTGTGATGACGGGTTTGGCGGTTTCACTGGTATCCGGCGGTTTGCTGTTCATTGGGCTCAAACGCTGGACCCAACTTTTTTCAGAACGCACCACACGCCGACTCGATGATCTTGTGCAACTGGCCGCCGACACGGTTGAAGGACGCGGTGATGATTCACTGATTGACAACACTGGTGATGAACTGGCCCAGGTATCGAATGCCTTGCACAGCATGCTTCAAAAGCAAAGGCTGGCTGCACAGAAACAAGCGATTTTCTCCAGGGTGTTCGAGACGGCAGCCGAAGCCATTTTGATCACGAACAAGCAGGGACTGGTGGTCGATGTGAATGCCGCATTGACAGACATGACCGGCTATACCAAAGACGAGTTGATCAACCAACCTGCCGGTCGGCTCTACATCCAGGACGAGAAAGGCGTGGATTTGCCGATCATTGCCGAAAGCGTTCGCCAGCACGGCGCCTGGCGAGGCGAAACTTATTTTTTGAGCAAGCAGCAAACCCAGCTGCCCGTGCTGCTCTCGGTGTCCACTTTGCTGGATACCCATGGCAAGAGCCAAGGTCATGTTTCTGTTTTTGCTGACATCCGGGCGATTCGTGAAGCAGAACAAAAACTCCAGGATCTTCTGCACGAAGACCAACTGACAGGTTTGCCCAACTACCGGGGGTTTCTGAAATACATCCAGCAAAAAGTGAAAGGGGCCTCATTTGCCATCTTGTTCATTGACCTGGACAACTTCAAAAACATCAATGACACTTTTGGTCACGATCAGGGCGATGAGGTGATTCGGCAAATCGCGCAATACCTGAAGGTCACATTGCCCACTGACAATTTCTTGTGTCGACGCTCAGGTGATGAATTCATTGCTGTTCTCGATGTCCATGAACCGATCGCTGATTTCCAGAACAAGTTGAAACAAATTTTCAACCCTGCTGTATTCACCGTCCATCACTTTGATACCGTGCAGGTCACTGCCACCTTCAGCGCTGGAGCGGCTTTGTTTCCTGATCACTCGGAATCGATCCATCAGCTGCTCATTTATGCAGACACTGCTCTGCTGAGCGCCAAAGAATCCGGCCGCAATCAGATCCAATGGCTGAACCCCAAGATGATGGCAGCCACCACCCGAAAAACCAAAGTCGATGCCAAGTTGGCTGTGGCCATTGGCGAAGGTCGAATTCACCCGCACTACCAACCCGAAGTGGATTTATTGACCGGGAAAATCATTGGATTTGAGGCTTTGGCGAGATGGCATGATGAAGAATTGGGCATGGTCAGTCCGGCTGAATTCATTCCTTTGGCCGAGCAATCTGGAACCATAGACCCGCTGACACAGCACTTGTTTACCCAGGTCGTCCAAGACAGCCACACGATTCGAGCTCACTTTCCCAACGCAACGATTGCCTTGAACTCATCACCTCAGCTGATGTGTGGAAAGCGTCTTTTGGCGATCCTGTCCGACTTGGCATCAGAGCAAAACAATGGATTGGAGGGTTTTGTTCTGGAAATGACCGAATCGGATTGCACCCTGAGCGAACAAGAGCTGGTTGGTCAACTGCAGGCCATCATGGGTTTGGGCGCCCGAATTGCAATTGACGATTTTGGAAAGTCTTATTCCTCCCTTTTCCGTCTGGCCAGCATGCCCATTCAGAAATTGAAAATTGACATGTCCTTCATTGCGGGAATGGAGCGTGAGGAAAACATCAAAATCATTTCAGGAATTCTGGCATTGGCGCAGTCTCTGTCACTGGAAGTGACCGCTGAGGGCGTGGAAAATCGCTTCCAGCAAGAGACACTGATCAGCTTGGGCTGCCAACAAGCTCAAGGATATTTCTATTCAAAGCCCTTGAAGCTCCAGGATCTGCTCGCACTGCCAACCCATTTGGTTCCCACCTCAGTCGCGTGAAACTGCCTTTTGGGGCATCTAAATCTTCAGGTGCGTCTCAAAGAAAGAACGGGTTTTAAGTCTGGCCAACTGCGATGCCATTGGGTCGTGCTCACGGTTGCCAGCGTGATCAAAACCATATTCGGCTTGGTAGCGCTCGATTTGAACTATCGGACCTTTGTGTTCCGGGCTGACCCTGACGTGTTCAGGAAAGTGATCTCGCTGAGCGGCCACAAAGTCGTCCATGTCGTCTTGCGTCATCCAAGCGCCATGTGCGGGCAGATGGACCAGCACCGGACACATCGGCCGCCAACTGCGCACTTCCGCAAGGGTCACCCCCCCACCATAAAAGGAAGCAACCGCAGAAACTTGCGGCAAGGTGCATGCCGCTTGCCAGGCCAGCAAGCCCCCCCAGCAAAAGCCCATGATGCCCACGGTGCCCTGCGCCACCTGCCACTCGGCCCAAGACACCACGGTCTGCACGTCCAGCATGGCGTGGCTTGTATCAACAGGCTGCAAAGGTTTCACCAATTGCTCACCCGAGAAAGCCATCTGGTATTTGTAGCCATGGTCCTGCCCTGCCCGGCCTCGACCAAACAGCGATGGCGCCACCACCAAGTAGCCTCTGGCCGCATGTTCATTGGCCAAAGCCCGGATGCGTTGGCTCACCCCGGGCATCGGGTTGGCATGTGCACTGGATTGAGCGCGGTTGGCCGATCTGGCATCCATCTCATGCAACAGCACCAAGGCACCGCGCGGTGCGCTGGTGGGTTGCGCGACAAACGCCCTGAATCGGTGATTGTCTGGCGCTGTGAACTCGGCGTATCGCCCTGTGCGTGTTGTCATAGATCAACGCGATTGCGCTTTGTTGCCGTAAGGGCAATGGTTGGGACGCGGCCCCACTTGCGGGTGCAAGCGACAGGTGTTGGGCCGCTTGTCATAGACCGTGCAGCGGCGGGTCTTGGCATCCAGCAAATGGCAATCGCCACTGGCGCGGCGGGCCAGGCTGAAGATACTGTTCTTGAAATTGAAGTGCTCGATCAATCCGGCCTTACTCAGGCGTTTGGCAATCTGCTTGGGGTCATCGTGCTCGGCCTCAAACGGGTCCACCATGCCCAGCCGCACCAAGTCGGCCATCTTGACCTCGACTGGCATGGTGCAACAGTTGGCCGCACAGCTGTCGCACAAACCGGCTTTGTAGCGGGTCCAAGTTTCGCAACGGTCAACGTCCACAACGGCAATGGGGGATCTCATGGCGGTGATTATCCCCGGTTGTGCATCAGCCTTTTTTGGCCACCAAGGTCAAGATGTCGTAGCTGGCCACCACCTCGCCCAACTGGTTGGTGACTTCCACGTCCCACGCCACCACGCCCTGCCCCACGCCGTTGGCGTCTTTCTTGTTGCGATCGATCTTGCGTTTGGCCGTCAGGCGCGCCTGGATGGTGTCGCCAATGCCCACGGGCTTGACGAAGCGCAGGGTGTCGAGGCCGTAGTTGGCCAACACGGGGCCAGGCGCTGGCGAGACAAACAAGCCTGCCGCTGCCGACAGCACAAAGTAGCCGTGCGCGATGCGTTTGCCAAAAGGCGAATCCTTGGCCGCGATCTCGTCGAAGTGCATGTAGAAATAATCGCCCGACAAACCACCAAAGGCCACGATGTCGGCCTCGCCCACGGTGCGGCGGTGGGTGAGCAGGCTCTCGCCAATCTGCAGCTCTTCAAAGTAACGGCGGAAGGGGTGAACCTCGGTCTCGATCAGTTTGGCGCCGCGCATGTATTCGCCCGTCACAGCGGCGATCATGGTGGGGCTGCCCTGCAGCGCGGTGCGTTGCATCAGGTGCTTGACGGCGCGGATGCCGCCGAGCTCTTCACCCCCACCCGCACGACCGGGGCCACCGTGTTTGAGCGGTGGCAAGGGCGAGCCGTGGCCGGTGGATTCGACCGCAGCTTCACGGTCGAGGATGTGCAGACGGCCATGCAAAGCGGCGGCCACGGGGATCATGCGGGCAGCCGTTTGCGGGTCTTTGGTGACCAGCGTGCCCACCAGGCTGCCCTGGCCACGCGCGGCCAATTGCAAGGCTTCGTCGATGCCGTCATAAGGCATGAGGGTGCTGACGGGGCCAAAGGCCTCGACGTCGTGCACGCTGTCGGTGTGCAAAGGCTTTTGGCACAGCAACAGTGTGGGCTGGAAGAACGCGCCTTGGGCGGTGCCCTCCCCCACCGGATTGAAATTTGCACCGCCGCCAAACACCAGCTCGGCGCTTTGGCGCAGCAAGGCCACTCGTTCGGCCACGTCGGCTTGTTGCGAATGCGAGGCCAGGGCGCCCATCTTGACGCCCTCCACCGACGGATCGCCCGCCACCACTTTGGCCAGACGGGCTTTGAGCTTTTCAGCCACGGCGTCCAGGTGCTGGCGCGGCACGATGGCGCGGCGGATGGCGGTGCACTTTTGGCCCGCCTTGACAGTCATCTCGCGGGCGACTTCCTTGACAAACAGGTCGAACTCTTCGTCGTCGGGCGACACATCGGGCGCGAGGATGGCGCAGTTGAGCGAGTCGGCTTCGGCGTTGAAGGGGATGCTGTGCTTGACGACATTGGGGTGCACGCGCAGCATGGCGGCGGTGTCGGCCGAGCCGGTGAAAGTGACCACGTCTTGGCCGTTCAAGCGGTCGAGCAGGTCACCGGTGGAGCCGATCACCAACTGCAAGCTGCCAGCGGGCAAGATGCCCGATTGCTCGACCAGGCGCACCATGGCTTCGGTCAGGTAGCTGGTGGACGATGCCGGTTTGCCGATGCAGGGCATGCCCGCCAAAAAGCTGGGCGCGAACTTTTCCAACAGGCCCCAGATGGGGAAGTTGAAGGCGTTGATGTGCACCGCGATGCCGCCGCGCGGCACCAGGATGTGCGTGCCCGCAAAGCCGCCTTTTTTGCCCAGGGCAAAAGCCGGGCCTTCGTGGATCAGGTTGCCGCTCGGCAGTTCGTTGCTGCCCATGCTGGAGTAGGCGAACAGCGTGCCCGCGCCGCCTTCGATGTCCACCCAGCTGTCGGCACGCGTCGCGCCGGTATGGGCCGAGATGGCATAAAGCGTTTCCTTGTGCTCGCCCAAATACTTGGCCAAGGCCTTCAGGCGCTGGGCACGCTCCTGAAAATCCAGTTTGAGCAAATTGGGCAGGCCCACGGCGCGGGCGTGGTGCACCGCGTCGCTAAAGTCGATGGCCTCGGCGTGGGTTTGGTACAGCGTTTGGCCGTTGATGGCGCTGCGCAGGCTTTGCGCGCCTTGCTGGCCAATCCATTGGCCACCGATGAAACTTTGCAGGACTTGGGACATGAACAGGCGCTTTCTTGAAAGTACAAAGCCCGGTCAAACCCATTAACCAACCGAGCGGTCGGGAAATTTTAGTCGGTTTGCCCGCGACCGCTTGCTGGCAAAAAAATAATATGCATGCTTATAATCCGCCTACTTTCACCACCTTCACCTGCTGGAGTCCACATGAACAGTGCGAGCACACAACTTCCCGTCATCGTCGCAGGCGGTGGCATTGGCGGCCTGGCAGCGGCTTTGGCTTTGGTGCGTCAGGGCTTTGCCGTCACCGTGCTGGAGCAAGCCCCCGAAATCGGCGAGATCGGCGCGGGCATCCAGCTGGGTCCCAACGCCTTCCACGCGTTCGACGCTTTGGGCATTGGCGACAAGGCCCGGGGCCGCGCGGTGTACACCGATTACATGGTGATGCATGACGCCATCGACGAGTACCAGGTCGGCAAGATCCCTACCGACGAAAAATTTCGCCAGCGCTTTGGCAACCCCTATGCCGTGATCCACCGCGCCGATGTGCATTTGTCACTGCTCGAAGGCGCGCAAGAAACCGGGCGCGTGCAGTTTCACACCAACACCCGGGTGGTGCGCATCGAGCAAGACGACACGAGCGTCACCGTTTGGGACCAGAACGGCAATGCATTCAAGGGCTGCGCGCTGATCGGAGCCGATGGCGTCAAGTCGGTGGTGCGTGAGCAATTTGTGGCAGACCCGGCCCGCGTCACTGGCCATGTGGTGTACCGCGCCGTGGTGGACAAAAAAGACTTTCCAGCCGACCTGCAATGGAACGCCGCCGCCATTTGGGTGGGCCCCAACTGCCACCTGGTGCACTACCCCCTGCGCGGCGGAGAGCAATACAACGTGGTGGTGACCTTCCACAGCCGTGAGCAAGAAGAATGGGGCGTCAAAGACGGCAGCAAGGAAGAAGTGCAAAGCTACTTCCAGGGCATCAGCCCCAAGGCGCGCCAGCTGATCGACCTGCCCAAAACCTGGAAGCGCTGGGCTACGGCCGACCGCGAGCCGATTGGCCAATGGACTTATGGCCGCGTGACCCTGCTGGGCGACGCCGCCCACCCCACCACCCAATACATGGCCCAAGGCGCCTGCATGGCGATGGAAGACGCTGTCACTTTGGGTGAAGCGCTGCGCGTGCACAACAACGACTGGCCGAAAGCGCTGGACATGTACCAACGCGCCCGCGTGGCCCGCACGGCCCGCATCGTGCTGTCGAGCCGCGAGATGGGCCGCATCTACCACGCCAAGGGCGTGGAGCGATTGGTGCGCAACGACCTGTGGCGCGGCCGCAGCCCCGAGAGCTTTTATGATGCGATGGCCTGGCTGTATGGCTGGAACGTGGGCAACTGCCTCGATGCCGCCCAGCACCACTGAATGGAACGGAGACACCCCATGAACGACCTTGGACGTATCGAAGACCTGCCAACAGACTATGTGCAGGACCTGCGCAACCTGAACCTGGTGCCGCTGTGGCCCAGCCTGCGCGGCGTGCTGCCGCCCAAGGTGCCCACGCGCCAGACCCAGCCGACCTGCTGGGCCTATCGTGACATCAAGCCCCTCTTGCTGAAGGCTGGCGAGCTGACCCCGATTGAAAAAGCCGAGCGCCGCGTGCTGGTGCTGGCCAACCCCGGCCATGGCTTGGACAAAATGCAGGCCAGCGCCGCCATGTATTTGGGCATGCAACTGCTCATGCCCGGCGAGTGGGCCCCCAGCCACCGCCACACGCCCAACGCGGTGCGCATGGTGGTGGAAGGCGAAGGCGCATGGACCACGGTGGACGGCGAAAAATGCCCGATGAGCCGGGGCGACTTGATCCTCACACCCACAGGCCTGTGGCACGAGCACGGCCACGACGGCACCGACCCGGTCATCTGGCTGGATGTGCTGGACCTGCCCCTGGTCTATTACATGGAGGCGAGCTACCACATCAACGGCGACCGCCAGACCGTGCAGCCTGGCCGCAGCGACCAGCAATACGCCCGAGGCGGCGTGGTGCCCTCACATGTTTTTGACCGCAGCAAAAAGGCCTACCCCATGCTGCGTTACGCCTGGAAAGACGCCAAGGCCGCGCTCGAATCTCTGGCGGCTGACGATGCAGGCCTTGAACAGGTGCAAGTGACTTACACCAACCCCGAAACCGGTGGCGACGCCGAAAACATCTTGGGCTTTTACGCGCTGATGCTGCGCCCCGGCCAAAGCCTGCGCTTAGCCGCACGCTCGCCCGCCCAGGTGTTCCATGTGATTGAAGGCGCGGTGCAAGCGCAGATCGTGGCCAGCACCTTCACCCTGGCCGAAGCCGACACCTGCTGCGCCCCGGGTTATGAAGCTGTGACGCTGACCAACCTGCAAGCGGACAAGCCCACCTTCCTCTTCATCGCCGATGAATCGCCTTTGCACCGCAAGCTGGGTGTTTACGAAAACCGCGGCTGATCCCTTTTTTCATTGCCATCCATGACCTCTTACCTTTTCACCCCGCCCGCCGTTCAATCCCTGCCCATCCGTGGCAAAACCGAGCGTTTCCCCGTCAACCGCATCTTCTGCGTGGGCCGCAACTACCATGCGCACGCTGTCGAGATGGGCCGCCCTGTCGACAAGAGCGTTGAGCAAGCCTTCTATTTCACCAAGTCGCCCCAGACCTTGGTTGAAAGTGGTGCGACGGTGGCCTACCCACCGCGCACGAACAACTACCACTTCGAGATGGAACTGGTGCTGGCCATTGGCAAAGCGGGTTTTCGCGTGAGCGAAGCCAACGCCCACGAACTGGTTTACGGTTACGGCGCAGGCCTGGACATGACGCGCCGCGACCTGCAGCTGGTGGCGCGTGACAAAGGCCGCCCTTGGGACACGGGCAAGGACATCGAGCAAGGCTCGGTGTGCAGCGAGATCGTGCCCATGCCCGGCGTGGTGATCGAGAGCGGTGCCATTGCTTTGGAAGTGAACGGCCAAACCAAGCAATCGTCCAACGTGGACAAGCTGATCTGGAACATCCGCGAAATCATCGCCGACCTGTCCACCTACTACCACCTGCAACCCGGTGATCTGATTTACACCGGCACGCCCGAAGGCGTGGGTGCGGTGGTGACGGGTGACAAAATCACTGGCCGCGTTGAAGGCGTGGCCGAACTTTCATTGACCATCGGCGCTGCGGCGTGAACACCATGAAGCTTTACAACTTTTTCCGCAGCGGCACATCGCATCGCCTGCGCATTGCACTCAACCTCAAAGGCATCGCCACCGACTATGTGGCGGTGGACCTGCGTGTCGAGGAACACTTGAAGGACGCCTTCAAAGCCGTCAACCCACAGCAGCTGGTGCCTGCACTCGACACCGGCGAGCAAGTGCTGGTGCAGTCGCCCGCCATCATCGAATGGCTGGAAGAAAAGTACCCCACACCGGCCCTGCTGCCCGCTGGCGTCGATGATCGTGCCCATGTGCGTGCCTTGGCCGCCATCGTGGGGTGCGACATCCACCCCATCAACAACCGCCGCATTCTGGAGACCCTGCGCAAGCAGTTTGGCGCCAACGAAGACGCCATCAACGCTTGGTGTGGCACCTGGATCAGCGCGGGCTTTGACGCCTATGAAGCGCTGATCGCGGCTGACAAGGCTAGCGGTCGTTTCAGCTTTGGCGACACGCCCACGCTGGCCGATGTGTATTTGGTCCCGCAAGTCGAAAGCGCGCGACGCTTCAAAGTGGACTTGGGTCGCTGGCCACTGATCAGCGCCATCGAAAAGGCCTGCAGCGAGCTGGAGGCCTTCAAAAAGGCCGCTCCCATGGCACAGCCGGACGCCTGATCAGCCAAACACCTCGGTGTCCACCTCGCTGTTGGCCTGCGCGTTGTAGCGGTCACCGGCCACGGTGCGCTGGTTGATGAGGGCGTCCAGGCGCGCCAACAAACCCGCATCCAATTTCACATCCACCGCGGCCAGATCGTCCAGCAGGTGATCGACCGAGGTGGTGCCAGGGATGGGAATGATGTCCTCGCCCTGGTGCAGCAACCAGGCCAGCGCCAGCTGCGATGGGCTGCAGCCGGCTTCTTGGGCCAGGGCGTTGTAGGCGGGCAAGAGCTTCAAATTGGCGGCGTAGTTGTCGGGCGAAAAGCGCGGCATGCTGCGGCGGATGTCCTTGGCGTCAAAAGCGCTCACATCCAATGCCGCACCGCACAAAAAGCCCCGCGCCACCGGGCTGAAGGCCACAAAGGCGACGCCCAACTCGCGACAAGCCTGCAACACGGCAATCTCGGGGTTGCGTGTCCACAGCGAATATTCTGTTTGCAACGCCGCAATCGGGTGCACCGCATGGGCTTTGCGTAAGGTGCCTGCAGACACTTCGGACAAGCCAATGGTCTGGATCTTGCCCTGGCGCACCAAGTCGCTCAAAGCCCCCACGCTGTCTTCGATGGGCACTTTTTTGTCCCAGCGGTGCAGGTAATACAGGTCGATCACCTCGGTCTGCAAACGGCGCAGGGCGTCTTCACAGGTCTTTTTGATCGTCTCGGGCCGACCGTCGATCACCCTCACCTTGCTGCCATCGCTTTGTTCCACGCCTTGCATGCCGCACTTGCTGGCCAATGTAAATTTCTGCCGGTGCGGCTTCAGCACCTGGCCCACCAAGGTTTCGTTGGCCCCAAAGCCATAGAGAGCGGCGGTATCGAAAAAAGTCACGCCCTGGTCCAGCGCAGTGAGCAAAACCCGCTCACCCTGCGCGGCCGAGACCGGTGCGCCATAGGCATGGCTGAGGTTCATGCAGCCCAAACCGATGGCGCTGACAGAGAAGGATGCGATGTGGCGATTTTTCATGGCGGTATCTTATCGACTGGTGGAACGCCAGGCGTCACCTGCATGTCATGCCAATGCAGCGCACGGGGTGGATACACCCTCACAGGCGCACCACGCCGCGCCAACGCCAAACGGCCTTTTCCAGCTCCACCGCCACAAACAAGCCCCCGGAAAGCAAGCCAATGAACACCCAGCTGCTGGCGTCCAGCCCCTCGGTCTGGAAGAGCAGCTGCATCGGCGGCGCATACGTGAACAGCAATTGCAGCACCAGCATGATGGCGCTGACCCACAGCGCCACCGGGTTGCCCGTGAAGGTTTCACGGTGGCATGCCGAACGGGTGAAGTGACGTGCGTGAAACAGGCACACCAGCTGGCTGAACACCAGCGCATTCACGGCCGTGGTGCGGGCCAGCGCCAAAGAGTCGCCTCGGGCCAGCGCCCATTCAAAAGCAGCAAAAGTCACGGCCACGATCAACACACTGACAAAAAGCATGTGCAGCACCAGCGGCCGCGTCAGCAGGGGCTCTTGGGGAGAACGCGGGCCGCGTTGCATCACCCCGGGCTCACCGGGCTCAAAGGCCAGCGACAGCGACAAAGTCACCGCCGTGACGAGGTTGACCCACAAAATTTGTACCGACGTGACCGGCAAGGCCAGACCCGCAAAAATCGCCAGCAAAATCACGCCCGCTTCGCCAACATCGGTGGACAAAATGAACATCAGCGACTTTTTGATGTTGTCAAACACCACCCGGCCCTCTCGCACAGCGTGGGCGATGGTGGCGAAGTTGTCATCCGTGAGCACCAGGTCTGCGGCTTCGCGGGCCGCTTCCGTCCCTTTGTGCCCCATGGCCACTCCGATGTTGGCTGCCTTCAAGGCAGGGGCATCGTTCACGCCATCCCCGGTCATGGCCACCACATGGCCTTGCGCTTGCAGCGCATGGATCAGGCGCAGCTTCAGCGCGGGGCTGGCACGTGCAAACACATCGGTTTGC
Source organism: Comamonadaceae bacterium (assembly GCA_027484105.1). Classification (GTDB taxonomy): domain Bacteria; phylum Pseudomonadota; class Gammaproteobacteria; order Burkholderiales; family Burkholderiaceae_C; genus Limnohabitans_A. The sequence goes on along the minus strand of JAIXUG010000004.1, from coordinate 248,936 downwards.
AAGACGTGGTGCTGCAAGGCGGCATCGTCCATGGCCTCCACGGCCTCGCCCGTGATCACGCCCTGGGCGCGCAAACCCAGCTGCGCGCCAATGGCTGCGGCGGTGATGGCGTGGTCACCGGTGATCATCTTGATTTGAATGCCCGCGCTTTGGCAGTCGGCCACCGCGGCCACCGCCTCGGGCCGGGGCGGGTCGATGATGCCCACCAGACCCAAGAGCTCAAAACGGCGGGTGATGTCGCGCCATTGCACGCTGGCCACGTCGGCTGGCCAGGGGGCTTGGGCCAGCGCCAGCACGCGCTGGCCCAAGGCCGCCGTGCGCGCCACCGCCGCTTGCCAATGGGCTGCGTCCAGCGGTTTCCCGGTAGCCTGCGTGGCGCACAGATCCAGCACCACCTCGGGTGCACCTTTGAGCAACAAGGCGCGCTGCCCATCCGGGGCTTGCACCAGCACCGCCATGAAACGGTGCTGCGCATCAAACGGAATTTCATCCAGGCGCAGGGCGTGCTGAACCCGCGCTTCGCGCTGCACACCGGCTGTGTGCGCCAAGGCCATCAACGCGCCTTCAGTGGGGTCGCCCACCGGCTGCCACTGGCCGATGGCGTTTTGCACCATGCGCGCGTCGTTACACAACATGGCGCAACGCGCCAGCGCCAATAGGTCTGGTGCTTGCGCCGGATCGATCGGCTCGCCCGCATGCACAAAGTCGGCCAAGGGCCGATCACCTGCGCTTTGAACCTGCAGCTCGCGATCGGCCAAGACCAGGTGCACAGCGGTCATCCTGTTTTGCGTCAGCGTGCCCGTCTTGTCCGCACAAATCACCGTCACCGAACCCAGCGCCTCCACCGCTGGCAAGCGCCGCACGATGGCGCTTTGACGGGCCATGTTGCGCGTGCCAATGGCCAGCACCACCGTGACGATGGCGGGCAAGCCTTCGGGGATGGCCGCCACCGCCAGACTCACCACGGCCATGAAAATCACTTGCACAGGCATCTGCGCCACCCAATGGCCATAGGCAAAACTCAGCGCACCCACGCCCAGAATGAAGAACGTGATCTGCCGTGCAAACTGGTCCAGTCGGCGCGTCAGCGGTGTGTGGAGCGTCTGCAGCCCCCCCACCAGGCGGCCAATGTGTCCGATCTCGGTGTGCACGCCTGTGGCAACCACCACGCCGGTGCCCTGCCCCATCGCCACCAAGGTTCCGGCATAGGCCATGTTGTGGCGGTCGCCGATGCCGGCGTTGTGGGCAACGGGCTCGGTGCTTTTGTCCACCGGCACCGACTCACCCGTGAGCGAAGATTCAAAAACGCGCAATTGTTTGCAGCGAACCAGTCGCAAATCGGCGGGCACCTTGTCACCCGACTCGATCAACACCAAGTCCCCTGGTACCAGTTGATCGGCCATCACGGTCTGTCGCTCGCCCTGACGCAAAACCAGGGCCCGGCTGGCCAACAGCTTGCGCACCCCGTGCATGGCTTTTTCGGCTTGCCCTTCCTGCACAAAACCCATCAGGGCATTGATCAGCACCACCGCCAAAATGACCGCCGCATCCAGGTGGGACTGCAGTGCCAGGCTGGTGACGCCCGCCGCCAGCAACACATATATCAGGGGGTTGTGAAATTGCCGAAAAAAACGACGCCACGCAGGCTCGCCTGGCATGACGGTCAGGTGGTTGAGGCCATGCTGCCTCAAGCGCTGTGCCACGGCCTGCGAATCCAAGCCAGAGCGGAGGTCTACGCCCTGCTCGTGCAGCACCTGCTGGGTGCTCAGGGCGTGCCAGTGGGTCACGACACCCTGCACCCCTGATGCATCACAGGCGATACCCCAAAGGCGCGGCAGCAGCAGCCGTGGACGGATAGGCCCAAGAGGCTGACAAACCATCTTGGAGCGTGGCTTGATCGCTCACATCGATCAACACCATGCGGTTTTCCACACCCCACTCGTCGGCTGTGGCATCGATTCGCACGCACATGGCTTTACGGTGCGCTGTGGCCGACAACACCACCAGGCAGTAACGGCGGCATTGCCCGCCCAGCACCTCTTGGTGAAATTGTGCAAAAGACGCTTGCGATGACGGCTCCAGAAATTCCGAAAAAAGATGGTGCTGGCATTGCGAGCGCTGGATGTCCAAAAGGATCGCGCCCGCCAGATTGGTTTGCAAGACACGGCCATGCGCATCTAGCGTGACAAAACCGACCGGCGCAAAGTCGTAGGCATCCACGTACTTTTGCAAGTCAGATGCCTGGGATTCCTGCTCCTCTTGCGGCATGCCGTAGGGCGTCAGCACCACGGCCGTATCCACAGGTTCTGGCAAAGCCAAAGTGGGGGCATGCCCGTCATGCTGCCGCCCCTGTTGTGCCAACTGTTGCAAGTAACGCTGCGACTCCGCTTGGCTGCGCGCATGGCATTCACAAGCCATGGTGCTCAAACCATCGGGGTCTTTCAATGTGATTCTGCCCCGGTGGTTCTCGATCCATCCTGCGGCCTGAAAGCGCCCTGCCGCTTGTGTGACCGATTCTCGGCGCACACCCAACATCTGTGAAATGGTTTCGTGCGTGACACGCAACTCGCGCGTATTGGCCCCATGGGCATTGCTCAGCAACCAGTGCCCCAAACGCTCTGACACGGCATGGTGGCGGCTGCACACAATGCTTTGTGCCATCTGGGTCATTTGCCATTGCACATACAGCAGTGCCAGTTGATGCAAGCGTCCTGGTCTGCGCAGTTGACGAACAAACTCGTCCGCGCTCATGCGCAGGGCCTGGCCCCCGCACTGCACCTGCACCGTGTGCTGCATGGTCATCCCGCCCAAGACCCAGGGTACGCCGATCAGGCCATCTCGTCCCACCAGGGCCAACTCGGCCGATTCCCCGTCGGCCGTGTGAGAAACCCAGGAGAGGCTGCAGTGGGTCGGGAAGTAAACGTGTTGCAAGGCCTGGCCCGGCTGAACAATGACCTGGCCCGAAGTCAACGTCACGCGCTCCAGATGGGGTGCCAAGGCCGTCTGCTCAAACGGCGGGAGGCTGGCCAAGATCAAGTTCTCGCCTGCATGCCATGGCGACACCGGCTGACTTTTGGGCGGCATCAAGCCAAAAGGCTGGCGCTGCTTGTGATCCGTCTCGAAAGGCTGGTGCAAAAGCGCCTGCAACTCTGGCCCGCTGATCAAGCTGGCGGGATGAAGGACGCTGGGGTTGATGGCGTTGGTGTTCCACATGTCTGACTCCAATGTTCGCGGCCGCTGCAACCATTGCAGGAAGTGCCATGGTCTGATGCTCGTGCTTTGGCGCAGCGGCGTCGATTGATCGAAAGATCTGTTTGCATAGACCGTGAGGCCTACACACACAAGACTCACAGGCGGAACACCAAGCGGGTGCCGCCCTGGGCCTTGACCAACCAGAACCTGGTATCGGTGCCGTCCACACTGGCGCTGCCGGACTCGATGACAGGCGGATTGGCATAGCGTGACTTGGGCAGCCGCCACACCATTTCTTGCAGGCTTAGCGGGTGGGTCGCCGTGAAGACGGTTTGCCCTGTGCCCGCATCCAGGCTTTGCTGCCAGTTGACCTGCAAACGCCGGGCATTGAAGTCGGCCAGCCGCTCCATGGTGTACCAGGCAAACTGTGGACCTCGGCTCTTGGCGTAGTTGAGCATGTCTTGCAGCACATTGCGCCACAGATAAGCCCCTGGTGGATGGGCATAGATCATGCGACTGGTGTTGTGTGTCACCCCAAAGTCGATCATGGCGCGCTTCCAGGCGATCACCTCGCTTTGCGGCACGTTGTAGTCCTGGAACTCCTCGTAGGTGGCGTACAAGCCCGCTGGTGTGACCGGAAAAACCCACAGCTTGGGGGTCAGCAGACGCCCTTCGCGGTACTGGCGTGTGGCTCCCAGTCCGGTGTGACCTGCAAAGTAAGCCGACACCACACCTTGTTGCTCATGCCAATTCATCGACCACAAGGGATTGTTGCCCTCGGGCGATGAATAGCTGCGTGAGCGTGCGCCTGTGGCCGCATCGACATCACGGCGGTTGAGCACCAGACACTGCATGAAGTTGTCCTGCTTGAGCTGGGCATTCACGCAGGCTCCCTTGGTACTGTTCAGCTCATTGGTCTCACTGACATTGATGCCATAAAAATCATGGTTCCAACCGCCGTGCGAACCCACACTGTGACCAGCCGTTTGGAATGTCTTGAGGAATTGCTGCGCTTTCTTGTTGCGCGCCAAGTTCCAGCCCAAGCGATCACCGGCCACAATGGCATCTGGCCCTGCGGTCATTTCGATCGAAAACAAGGCCTGCGGATCGTTGAACACATTGAGCTTCATCAGCGCCTCGGTCGGGGCCTGCGCCGCCTTGGCGTCGAGATGCCAGTCAAACGTCATCCCGCCAACGCCGTTGGGCATGGCCGACAAGTGTGGCAATTCCAGCACCTCGCGCACAAAGTAATTCAGGTAGCCATGCATCATCAAGGCATCCGTGCGGCCTTTCAAATAAGTCAGCGGCAAATTCACAAACAAAACCTGCCCCGCACCCACGGGGTTCACCCCCGCCACCAAACCAAACTGGGGTGAAGTGGCCAACACCTTCTGGCCTGGCAAACTGCCAAATTCCCCTTGGGTTACATAGGTCGGGTAAATCAAGGGGCCCAACAAATAACCGCTGTAGGCCTCGACAGGGTCTTCGCCAGCCCCCAGCACCAGCGCGCGCGTGGCGGTGTCTGATGTCGTGATTTCACGCAGCGATGGGCCCGCTGCTGGCTGGGAACTGCCCTTGACGGTTTGAGCTTTGAAGGCACGCCCCAAATCAATCCGCACTTGCCGACCTCGCGTTTTTCGCTCTGCCCGGCTGCTGCTTTTGGCATAAGACATCTGGCTGTATTGCTGTGGATCAAAGCCACGCACCCCTCCCGCATCGCGCACATCCACAGGCAGGTAAAGGGCCGAATCCTGAGTGATCTGCGCCGCACTCAACAAAGGGGTGCTATCGGTGCTGGCGGCCAGCCCGCCAAAGGGCATGGACTTTCCGGGTGGCACCAGCAGCTGGCGCAGGGTGCTGCGTGTGGCCGTGACGGGCCCAAGACCGGTGGTCCTGTCGCGTAAAGCTTCATACATCACATAGTCCACACCGGCCATGCCGCTCAAGCGGGATTTTGGAATCGGGTACACCGGCGTGCCATCGCTCAAAGTGGTCAATGCCCCAAAATCAAACACCAGCATGCTGCGACCGCCTTGCTCGGTATAGCGCTTGACCGCCTCCAGCAGCGCATCGGTGGCCTGCACATGCAAGCCATCGGGCAGTACCAAGCCCGCAAAATGGCGCGCCTGATCGCCCAAGGCCATGAACTGTGAATCGGTGATAGGCTGCAAACGCACCCCCAGCTCCGATGCGGCATCCAGCCAGGCCGATACGCCGGGATACGACAGGTCTTGTGCATCGGGCAGCAACAACATCAATACCCCAGGGTCGGCCACTGGCAGGGCCATGCTGCTCACACTGAGTAACCTGGGCATCAGCTCAGGGGATGTCCATGGGGATGGCGCTGGGGACAAGCCCAAGGTCTGAGCCCAACTGCCCGCCATGTTCACGGCATTGCTCAGCCAGGTGTTGGCTGCCGGTGCTTCTTGGGGTGCAGGCGCTTGCGTGGGCACGGAGGCCAGCAGTGCCACTGTGGGCATAAGCAAGGGGGCCTTCGGGTCCACCACCCAAGGCTCGGGCAAAACGCCTGCCTCGAGCGTGTCCACCGACTCTGAAGACGGTGGTGTCAACAGGGCCGACGCAGGGTCACCCCCGCCTCCGCCACAGGCGCTGAGCCCCACGGCCAAGCTGCAGGCGGCGAACAACCACCATCGGCCTGTACCCCTTGAAAATTGTGCTTGCGTGATGTGTTGCATAGCTCACTCCCTTTCATTTCAATGAAAAAACAGACGCTCAAACAAGGTCTGAGAACGAACATTGAATTTAGAAATGACGGGCACGTTTGTCCGTTGGCTGCATCACCGGCTGCACCACAAGTGCTCTACACCACCGACTGCGCTTCGCGCAATGGGCCGGTGTGCGTTGGACCGCTGAGTGAAAGACCGGGGCGGGCGAGGATGAACTTTCTTTGAAACCAGAAAGGACGCCATGCCCGCTCGCCCTCGCGATGAACGGATACCCCCTGAACTGCTGCGCCAACAGTTTCTGCAGTCAACACCTGCGCGCCAGGCGAAGACGTGGCGCTGGTTGAGCGCCTGGATGGTGGCGGCGATCAGTGCCCCCGCAGGCGCCCAGACCTTTGTGGAGACATGGACACAAAGGCCCACAAGCCTGGTCTTGGCCATGGTGCTGAGCTTGATCGTGGGGGTCATGCTGACTTACGGGCTCAGACAGATCTTGTACGCCCTGCACCGGATGACCGGCGTCCAGCGCTATCCCTATGCCTTCATCAAGCCCGCCCAATGGCCTGCTGTCACGGTTTTCATTGCGGCCCACAACGAAGAAAAAGTGATCGCCGGCAGCATCCGGGCCTTGCTGGCCAGTGACTACCCGGCGAGGCTGCTCAAGGTGGTGGTGGTCAACGACCGATCGAGCGACCGAACAACGGACATCGTCAATGACTTTGTCAGCTTGCATCCGGAGCGCCTGAAGGCTTTTCACAGGACCCGGGGCAAACCCGGCAAAGCGGCAGCTCTGAAGGACGCCATGCAGCATGCACGAGGGGACATTGCCCTCATCTTTGATGCGGACTACACCCCCGGACCTGGTTTGCTCAAGCAACTGGTCGCCCCCTTTCTGGACCCTGAGGTGGGTGCGGTGATGGGCCGCGTGGTGCCACGCAATGTGTCGAGTAATTTGCTCACCCGATTGTTGGACATGGAGCGCTCAGCAGGCTACCAGGTCGATCAACAAGCGCGGATGAATTTGAAGGGGGTGCCGCAGTTTGGCGGCACCGTGGGTGGGGTGCGCTTGTCAGCCGTGCAAGCGGCCGGCGGCTGGCGTGACGATGTGTTGGCCGAAGACACCGACATCACCTTTCGCCTGCTGCTGGCGGGCTGGAAGACCGTCTACAACAACCATGCCACCTGCTACGAAGAGGTGCCCGAGGACTGGCTGGTGCGGTTGCGTCAGATCCACCGTTGGGCCAAAGGCCATGACCAGGTCATGTGGGAGCAAACGGCGCGGGTTTTGCGCTCGCCCTTGCTGACTTGGCGCGAGCGACTCGATGGCCTGATGCTGCTGGGCATTTTTTTGTTGCAGCCCTTGTTGTTGCTGGCTTGGATCATGGCGCTGGCCCTGTACTTCATGAACGGCGCGGAAACCTTGACGCTTTTCATACCCAGTGCCTTGCTCATGGCCTATGCAGCGATCGGTGGCTTTTCAGCCTTCCTGCAGATGGTGTTTGCCGTCCTGATCGATGGGCACCGTCACCGCATCCGTTTGCTGCCCCTGCAGATGTTCAATTTTGTGGCCAGTTTGCCCACCATCAGTGCCGCGCTGGGCAGTGCGTTATGGGACCGGCTTCGGGGTAAAGAGCTGGTGTGGCACAAGACCGTGCGCTACCGCCAGGAGGCAGGCACATGAACGTTGTGCAAGATCTCTTCGGCCTGCTCTTCGGGTTCATCACCCTGAACTTGCTGCTCTGGCCTTTTTACCCCGCGTGGCGCGAATGGCGCACACCCCGTGATGCGGCCGCCCTGACCTGGTCAGAGCCCAAGCAGCTTTTGCCCCAGATGGCGCCACAAGACATGGCACCAGCGCAGGACAGCCCCAGGGTCACGTTGCCCCCTCAAAAAATCAAAAGGGTTTTGGCCCGCTTGCCCCATGCACAGCCATGGGGTGCGCTGGGCTCACGCACAGCGGGCGATTGCCAAATCCCTGCGGGCACCTGTTGGCCCGGCGCGCTGGTGGTCATGGGCAACTTGTACTGTGGTGCCAACAGCGTGGTGGAGGGGGATGTGAAGGTGTACGGGCATGTACAAATGGCCCCTGGCAGTGCGCTTTCAGGGGCGGTGTTTGCCTCTTCCCTGAGCCTTGAAAAAGCGGCCATGGCGTTCGGCCCAGTGGTGGTTCAACACGCCGTCACACTGGCCGAAGGCGCTCAGATTGGCAACCCTGAAAGCCCCACCAGCTTGAGCGCCGAGACGCTGACGGTCAGCGACTCGGCGCATGTTTACGGCAAAGTCTTGACGCCTTCAGATGGGGCACGCCCATGAGCCGGTCTGCAGTTGCACGTTGGCTTGGCATGCTCTGCTGCGGCATGAGCAGTCTGCTGGCCCAGGCCCAGCCCCAAGTGCTCGACTTGCGGGGCTACACCGATGCCACCGGAGCCATCACGGTGCAATACCAAGGGGACACCGTTGACCCTTACTTTGCCTTGCAGGCCCTGGGCGTGGCGCAGTCGCATGGGCTGGACATCAGCCCCTACGCTTTGGCTTGGGCACGTTGGCTCGCACAGCGCTACCAGGAAGCCGGTCACATCGGCCGCTATTGCCAGTCAGGGGTCAAACCGCTCACCACCTGGCGCTGGTGCAAACCGCCTGACGCCGACGATTCGTCCCTGGCCTTGTGGTTGCAGTTCTTGCACCGATTGCCCTCCAGCGTGCGCGATCAATTGCCCATCGACACCTTGCAAGCGCGCGCTGCACAAGACCTGCGACAACTGAACAACCCGGCGACGGGCCTGTACCACGTGTCACCGCACATCCGGCACAGCCTGTTCATGGACAACCTCGAGGTGTGGTCGGCATGGCCCAGCCCGAGTTTGGCACGGGCCATCCAGCGCACCTTCTGGGACCCTGCGCTGCAGCTTTACCGCGTCAGCACTCAAGCCTCGCACCCTCACCCCGACACGCACTTCTACCCCGATGCCACCGCCCAGATCTACCCCTTGCTGTGGGACTTTCCCCTGGCTTCAGGAAATGCCCAAGCGCATTACACGCGCTGGATGAAACAGCACCGTGCCCGGTGGCTGGCCCAAAGTGGTCATGAGTTTCCGTGGGGACTGGTCGCGCTGGTGGCTTGGCGCCAAGGTGATTGGCCCAGCGTTCGTTGCTGGCAACAGCGGGCCCTGCCCCATCGCCATTCGGCACTGTGGACGGTCACCGACGAAGTGATCGCCCAGATCCTGCCTCGCCCACCCATGACCCCAACACTGAACACCCCATCACAGGAGAACTGCACATGAGCACCTATCTGGTTTGCACCGGAACACGCCCCGAAATCATCAAGATGGCCCCGGTCCATCGCCTGCTCAAAGAACGAGGTGAAACCGTGCAGGTGCTGCACACCGGCCAGCATGAGGAGATGGCGCAAAGCCTTTACCGTTTTTTCGACATGGGCCCGGACCACCAGATTCAGCTGTTGCGCGAGCGCTCGGGTTTGTCCCAGCTCACGGCCGAACTGCTGCAAGGCATTGACCAGGTGCTTGACCAGTGCAAACCCGATGTGGTGCTGGTCCAGGGCGATACCTCCAGCGCCCTGGGCGGCGCGATGGCCGCTTATTTCAGGGACATCCCGGTGGCGCACATCGAGGCCGGTTTACGCACCGGACAGCACGATCCTTTTCCAGAAGAAAAACACCGGGAAATGATTGGCCGTTTGGCCCACTGGCACTTTCCACCCACCCCAATTGCCAGCGACAACCTGTTGCGCGAAGGGGTGCAGCGACGGGACATTTATGAGGTGGGCAACACCGTGATCGATGCCGCGCTGTGGGTCCAGCAGCTCAGGTCTGCAGCATGCCAGCGCAACGACTACCCCGAAGCTGTACAGCAAATGATGGCCTCCCACCCCGGTGCACCCCTGATGCTGGTGACTGCGCACCGGCGTGAGAACTGGGGGCGCCCGATCCAACACATCGCTGCCGCTGTGGGGGCCTTGCTGCAGGTCAACCCGGCCTTGGTGGTGGTCTGGCCTCAACACCCCAACCCCAGTGTGCGCCACGACATTGCCTTGGGCCTGGAAGGTCTGACTCCCGATGGCAGGGCACGCATTTGCCTGACCGAACCCTTGGACTACCCGGCCTTGATTGGCCTGCTGGCCGACTGCCATTTTTGCTTGACCGACTCGGGCGGCATACAAGAAGAAGCCTCTGCCCTGAAAAAGCCCGTGCTCATCACCCGGCAAAGCACCGAAAGACAAGAGTTGGTGAATGCGGGCGGCGCTCTGTTGGTGGGCACCGACCCGCATGCCATTGTCGAGCAGGCCAGTGCATTGCTGCGTGATGGCGACCTGTACCGGGTCATGCAGGCCACCCCTTGCCCTTTTGGAGATGGCCACTCGGCCATGCGGATTGTCGATGTGCTGACAGGCCATCCGGAGGGCGTCACCCACTGGCATGCGGCCCATCCATGGACTGCGCGGTCTATTGGCATGCGCCCCCACTGAAAGCGAAGCCATGACCACACCACTGACAAGGCGTTCAAACCGTGCATGGCGCGCCAGATTCTGGCTCGCATGCTGGATCGGCTCGGCCAGCACCCTGGTGGGCGCGCAAAGCACGCGACCACCAGGTTTGCAACAAGCGGAGATGTACACCACCCAAGACAGTCTGAGCGGCAACTTCGGCTCATGGCGCGAAGTGGGTGTGCGAGGCCTGTACCGCGTTGGCCCTCAGCTGTGGTCGGGCGAGCTGGCCAGCATGGAACGTTTCAATGAAAAAGGCAACTACCTGGGCCTGGGCAACACCTTGGTCTTCGACCCGCATTGGTTCGGGTCCCTTTCGGTCGGCGCTGGAGATGGCGCAGCGTATTTGCCACGCTACCGGGTTGACGGTTTCATCCACCGTAAATGGCTCAGCGATTTGAGCCTGATCACCAGTCTGGGGCTGGGCCACTACCGATCGCCTCTGGACTACACGGACGACAAGCTCAGCCTGGGTGTCACCGCCTACCTGCCCGCCACTTGGGTGCTGCAGGCCGAAGCCCGCATCAACCGGAGCAACCCGGGGCGCATCGACACGCAGCAGTACTTCGTGGCAGCCACCTGGGGCCAAGCGGGCCAAACCCGCCTGACGGGCCGCCATGGCTGGGGAGAAGAAGGCTACCAAACCTTGGGTTCGGACACCCTGGTGTCCCGGTTTTCGAGCCACCAAACCACGCTGTCGGCGCAGCACTGGCTGGGGCCCGACTGGGGCCTCAAGGGCCGCATTGAAAACTACAAAAATCCCTTTTACAAGCGCGACGGTCTTTACATCGGCGTGTTCAAGGACTGGCCATGAACCCTGCCAACGCCATTTCACCGTCATGGCCATCGAAGACGGGCACAAGAACAGCCGTTTCCAACTGGCTCGTCCAGTGCCTGGTGTGGTCCGCCATTCCCATGGGCTTGCTGTTGATGCTGAAAGGGCCCTTGATGGCCTTTTGGCAAATGACGCTGAGCTTTTGGGGCGATGCCCTGCAACTGTCCCTGGTGACCCAGTTGTCGCCAGAGGGGCAGACGCTGCTGTGGACGCCACTGGACGATGGGTCTTTTGCGCCCTCTGCACAACTGCTGGTCGTGACCGCCGCAGTGACCGCCGGCATCTGGTGGCTGGGCAATCGTCTCAGCGACCGCTTTTACCCCTTGAAAATCAGCTTGCGGGCCATGTGTTTGATCCAATGGTGTGCCTGTCTCTTTTTCTGGCTGACGCCCTCCAGCTTCCCTTACAGCATTGGCTCGCATGCCGACGCGCTCATGGGCATGGGCTATGGCTTGATGCTGGCGATCGGCCCCATGCTGGCCTTGGGCTGGGGCATTTTGCCTGTACCAGTTTGGCAAAAACTGGGGGCGCCACTGGCCTTCATGGCTTACTTTGCGTTGATGCTGCCGCACAAAACCTTGCTGCATGTGTGGTGCCTCGAGCAGGGGTCGATTTTGTTCATGCCTTTGCTTTTTTTGTGCTTTGGCGCTTTGCTGGACTTATGGATCTTCATCGCACTCTATGCCTGGCTGGCCAGCACAACGCCTGCACTGCGCATGAGCCCTGATAACGCACAAGCACGGCTTGTCCAAGATGGAGACCTCACACCATGACGCATGCGCTCTTCAAACTCAGCCCATGGCGCGCCTTGTTGTGGCTGTTGGCCCTGGGGGCCATCGCCACAGCGACCGCTTGGAGCTGGCCCACCCACAAAACCCAAAGCACCGAGCCCATGACCCTGGTGCTTTTGCTGCCCAGCGCACAAGCCAAGACCCATCCCGCTGCCCAGGCCTGGATCGATGCGGCGCACGAAGAGGGTTTGCCTCTGCAGACGATGACCGACGATGAATTCATCCGACACCGGGCTGATCAACAGCCGATTGCGGGAGTGATCCTGCCCGACACTGTTCACCCCCATGCATCCGACCTGTTGGTCAACACGCTTTACCAATACGTCGAAGCGGGAGGACAACTGCTGGTGGGCTTTGATGCGGCCTTGTTCAAGTTGCACCACAGCCATTACGCCGCCCAGGAGTCACGCCTGTCGGCACTGGTCGGGGTGCGCTACGCCCTGTACGAAGGTTTGCGTGACCACACCCTGAACAGCAGCACGGTACAGGTCAGCAAAGACGGCGAGCGAGAACTGGGCATCCAGCCGGGCAAATTGGATTTTCCGCAGGACCCAACCGAAGCCTGGGGCGAATTGACTACCTATGCCTACGAAGACTTGGTGTACGACCATTACCGCACCGCCCCCTTGGACAAGGCTGTGGGTATGGCGCCCGGCGCCAGCGGTCCTGTCGCTCTGGGCAAGGACAAAAACAAGCTGCGCACCTGGATTCGCTCCCGGCAGGGCGACACGATTTTGTCGGTGCATCGGCACGGGCAAGGGCAGGTGATGTTTGCCAACCTGCCCCTGGGGTACTTGAAAACCCGCACGGACAGCTATTTGCTGCACCGGGCATTGAGCCACTTCGGGACCGATATGGCCCAACTGCCGAGGCTGGCCGCCACGCCCGATGGCATCGGCGGCATGGTGCTGAACCTGCATGTGGATTCCAACTCGGCCCAAAAGCCCCTGACCGATCTGGAGCGGTCGGGCTGGTTGGAGGATGGCCCCTTCTCCATTCACGTCACTGCCGGGCCACATGCCCATCACGATGGCGACCGTTTGGGCTTGAACGTGAGCGAGAACCGGTGGATGCGTGACTTCCTCAAGCGCCAACATGAACGTGGACACGAGGTGGGCAACCATGGGGGATGGACCCACAATGTTTTTGGCTACCAGGCCAACGAGCACAACCAGGCCCGCTTTGAACCCTATCTGGAACGCAACCACGCCAGCATCAGCCAGGCCATAGGGCAAGAGCCCAAAGTCTATTCGGCCCCCATGGGCAACCAGCCCAGCTGGGCCACCGCGTGGCTGCATGCGCGCGGCTTCAAGGCCTTCTACACCACCGCCGACACCGGTCTGGGCGCCACACGCTCTTACATTCACGGCAAGCCATCGCCGTACACAGGCCTGTGGAACTTTCCGATATCCAACTTCAAGCGCATTGCCACAGTGGACGAATTGGAGGAATTTGGCCTGCAGGAGCAGGAGATCCGCGACTTCATCGTGGACTTGTTCGCGCACGTCAGCGACCACCGCCTGGTGCGGCTGTTTTACTTTCACCCCGCCACCACCCCCCAGTACCCCAAAACCATGCGGGCCCTGCGCGAACAAGCCCAGCTGTTGCAACAAAAGAATGTTTTCCGCTGGTACCGCATGGCCGATTTGTCCGACTTCATGAACCGGCGAGCTGGCGTCCGTTGGCAATTGCAACAACGCGCGGGCCAATACGAGCTGCAGGCGCAAAGCCCGGACTCACTCGACACCCTGACCTGGATCATTCCTGCGCACAGCGCCAAAGACCTGCACATCACCCACGGCCAAGGCCGCATTGAACGGCATGAACAGCACTGGTTGGTCACGGCAGGCCCCACGCCTCACCTGACCGTGAGCTGGACACCGCAAGCCCAAGATAACCCACCGTGACACCCCACCATGACAACCACCCGCCCCACACCCAACACGGCTGCCATACCCTCCTCGGTCGCAATGCACGCAGGCGTGCTGCCCCCGCCGGCACGCCGTGACAGCGACTTTCGCATCATCGGTGAACACCTGCGCAAAGCCCGCCAGTCCAACACCCTGGCCACACGGCTGCATGCTCAGGGCCTGCACCAAGACGCCGAACAGCAAAACCGCCTGACCCACGTCTTTTTGCAAAACGCACTCAGCCGCGTCAAACCACAGCGACCAGGTCACTGAACAGCGCTATCCCACAACCTCTGCTGCCAACCTTCAAGGAGCCTGAACATGACCCAGCCGATCGCCATGACATTTCAGCGCAGCCCGATCCAATCGGCCCACTTCATGACCCTGGATCCGGCGCGCACCCAGTTCAGCCACGGCCCCCACAGCCATCCAGCATCGCCAGCCCGCGTCGCTGTGCTGCACCATGGCCATGTGGACAACCACCACGCCTTGCGCGCGCAATTGCAAGACCGTGGTTACCCATTCCAGACCCACAGCGACGGTGAATTGATCGCACACCTGATCGACGCCATTCACCCAGGCAACCCCCTGCAAGCCGTGCACCGCGCCCTGGCCTTGCTGCAAGGCCAGAGCACTTTCGCCGTGCAATTTCACGACCAGCCCCAACGCCTGATCACAGCGCAGTCAAGCACTGCTCAAACACCCAGCCAAGTCATCGACCTGAGGGCCTGAGGCCTGCAGCTCGCCCTGCCACAGCTTCAGCGGAACAGACTGGGGGGTGACACCACGCCATAATTGGGTCCCACACCGCCTGACGGAATGGGCGGACAGGTGTTGCTCATCTGCACTTCGATGAATTTTTGATTGCCTCCAACGGCCCCCAAAATTTTGAGACAAGCAAATCCTGTGATGGTGGCATTGGTGCCTGCGACCACCTGGTCCAGAACCGGCATCACGACCGTGTTGCAGGGGTATTCTTTGGCCTTGATGCATTGTTCTACCGCCTTGTACAGACTGGTTTTGGAGCCCGAGTCCATGAACACCGTGTCGCCAATGGACAGCATGGGCGGTGGCGGATCGAAAAGTTCTTGGTCGTGCGCCAAAATTTGGTCAATGGTGTTGGCGCCTTTGCCTGAAAAGTTCAATGCGGTCCATTGGCCCGAATCGCAATTGTCATAGTGGTACAGCGATCCAATCTTGAACACATAGGGTTTGCCTGTCTTTGGGTCATTCACGGGTGCGGGGGGTTGGGCCGACATGTTCCAGAACTTTTGGTACATGCATTGCGACATGGCGACCGGAAAAGTCAAACTGGCTCTGCCCGGACTGGTGACCCCGGCCACAGCTGTGGCCTGCAAAGGCACGGTGGAGGTGCCCAAAATGCCCGCCAAAAAAGTGCGCACCGGACCGCTGTTTTGTCCCTCGGCTTTGCGCACGGTCACTTGCACGGCGGGCGCGTCGTTGACTGTCGGCGTCATGGGCAAACCTTGCAAGCTGGTGGCTGACCCCGTCAGATTCCAGTAGCCGGTTTGCACGCGGCCCTCGGTCAGTTGAATCCCCGTTGCGCGGTTCAAAGCAATCGCAGCTTGCGCTTGGGTCTGTGCAAGGCTCCAGTCTGTGCTGCCGGTGGTGCTGTTGTACAGCACATGCGCTCCGGCCAGTGCGGCGGCATCTGCGTCGTTTTGTAATTCGTTGCGCACCACATGCAAGTGGGCCATGTCCACGGCCAAAGCAGCGGCACCGATCAGAATGGGCAGGGTGAGGGCCACGAGCAAAGTGACAGCGCCTTTTTGCTTGGACGCATGCTGGCGAATGGCCAGTGGCTTGCGCAGCTTGACACCCGATGTGGCGTGCAGGGATGGTTGTGTGTGCATGGCTTGGCCTTTCATTCATACACCATCACGGTGCGGGCGTTCATGACCCAGGGCTGCCCCAGGGTGCCCAAAAGACGTCCCAGAGCCAAACCCTGAAAGGTGTAGCTGACCGAAACGATCAGGGTCGCGTTGGCGCCCAAACTGCCTTGGCTGATGGCCACCACGGGCAGTGTTTTGGGTTGTCCGAAATCAACCACCGCGTTTTGCGTATAAGCCTGCACGACTTGGCGGATATCGCCCTCGCTCAGTGGGGTGGTGCGCGCCACGATGCCCGCGCGTGCGCCTTCACGGCTGGCGTTGGTGATGACGGCTTTGTCGTACATCGCCAAGCTGCCTTCAATAGCCCCCAGCAGCAAGATCAAGAGCATCGGCAAGATCAACGCGAACTCAACGGCAGCTGCACCGCCTTGCGCTTGGCCGCATGCCCTTCGCTCCAAAGCACCTGGGGTGACTGCTGGTTTGGGGGCATGGGGGCCAGCCCGCAAAAACTTGATTCGTCCTGCGGCTGAAGGTGGCTTGTCGTGCAATGGGGATGGCATCGGCTGGCTCCTGAATCGGTCTTGAATGACCCGTTGCAAAAGCATCACCTTAAGCACAGCAACGCGTGGACTCGGTGCGCTGGCACACCACCCCAATGCTTTTTTGAAATTGTCATGTGTTGGTGCTTCAACGCACTGAGTGCAGCGGGCCTTGTTCCTAAAGTGAAGCTTCGGTGCTGAGATCCCAGTGCCGCTGCAAAGCTTGTTGCTGGGCTGTTGGATGTTTTGTCAAAAACGATCAACCGTGAAAGCTCAAGCTTGAAGTCGACCTCAACTTTGTTCATTCAGGAGTTTTCAACATGTCTCAATTAATCAAATCTGTACAAGCGTTCTGGGCCGATGAAGAGGGCGCTACCGCCATCGAATACGGTCTGCTGGCATCGCTGATTGCAGTGGCAATCATCACGCCTTTGGGCTTGGTTCGGACGGAATTGGTCGGTATTTTCAATGCGATTGCTGCAGCGCTGTAAGCCGAAAAATCAGCACTGACCATTCCATTTTGAAAGCCCCCATGGCCATATCGCTATTTGATGCCTTCAGCATGACCGCCCTCGCGGTCATGCTGGGCGCAGCCATTTGGCATGACGCTTGGGCCCGGCGCATTCCCAATGCCTTGGTGCTGTGGGGCGCAACGACCGCTTTGGGGCTGTCGTTGTCACCCCACGGCTTGGGCCTGGGCTCGGCTTTGGCCGGGGGCATGGTGGGCTTTCTCGGGTTTGGGGTGCTGTACCTGTTGCGCATGGTGGGCGCTGGCGATGTCAAGCTGGCCGCTGCCACGGGCTTGTTTGTCGGCCACCCCGACATGCTGTGGGTGAACCTGCTGATTTTGGCCGCTGGCGGTCTGTTGTCCCTCGTCTGGGCCTTGAGCACGGGACAGCTGGGCGCCGTGCTGCGCAACCTGCAGTCCGGCTTGCTGATGTGGTTTCTCAAGCGCCAGCACGGTGCTGTGGGCCACCCGGCGGCTTTTCCGGTGAGTCGCACCCGCATGCCTTATGCCGTGGCCATCGGCATGGGGACGGCAATGCATGTGTTCAACACCTGGCCTGCCCCCTGATTTCCAGACACTTCAAGGATCACTTTTCATGAGAAACATTCGTCCCCTGGGTGTGCTGACGCTGGCCCTGTTGCTGGGCTTGGCGGCTGCGGCCTTTGCAGCCAGCTGGTTGCAAAAGCAAGGCTCCGAAGCCACCATCCAAGTGCTGGTGGCCAAGCGAGATTTGCAAATGGGCACCCGTCTGCAACCCGACATGCTGGAAACCGTGCGCTGGCCCAAAGCAGCGCTGATCCAG
Organism: Comamonadaceae bacterium; assembly: GCA_027484105.1. GTDB lineage: Bacteria > Pseudomonadota > Gammaproteobacteria > Burkholderiales > Burkholderiaceae_C > Limnohabitans_A. Next base: position 231,318 of record JAIXUG010000004.1, on the reverse strand, counting down.
GACCCGCTGACCTCCTTGGACCAAGCGCAAGACCGGGTCATCCACATGGCGGTTTGGCGCGGCGAGCCCTTGTTGATGAGCAAACTGGCCCCGATCGGGGAAAAAGGCGGCTTGTCCTCCGTGCTCACGCAAGGACAACGCGCGATCACCGTCAAAGTCAATGAAATTGTGGGTGTGGCCGGTTTTGCCTTGCCCGGCAACTATGTGGACGTGATGGTCAACACGCAAGATGCGCAGAACCAGCCGGTCTCGAAAATCGTGATCGAACGAATCCAGGTGTTGGCAGTGGCCCAGGATGTCTCAAGCAATGAGTACAAGCCCCGGGTGGTCAATGCCGTCACATTGCAAGTGACGCCCCAACAAGCCGAACAAATCGATCTGGCCCGCAGCGTCGGCACCTTGTCTTTGGTGCTGCGCAGCCAAAGTGACCAACACAGCGTGGCCACCACCGGGGCCAGAAAACCCGACTTTTTGCCCAGCGTGGCGCTGCCAACGCCCTCCCCACCTGCGCCCAAGACCGCATCACGCCCCAAAGCGCAGGCGCCGGCCCCCGTCCCAACGGCCCCACCGGCACCTGAGCCAGCTCGTTTTGAAATCATCCGCGGCCTGTCGCTGTCGCAGGAATGAGACCACGCCGAATGGATGCCAGCCTTGGGTGGATGTCCACGCTGCACCACACCGATTTTTCAACCCTCCCCAGAGAGTGCCATGCCTGCTCAACAAACGACTCCCCATAGCCGCCGATGGATGCCATCTGCTTCGCCTCAGTGGCTTTGCCAGGCAGCGCTTGGCGCTGCCGTGCTCAGCACCCTCAGTGTGTGGCCAGCAGCAGGATGGTCGGCCCCAACGGCCGCGCAGCTGACCTCCCCCACGGTGGCCGCCAAGCCCAGCCCGCGCAGTGGCACCCACGTTTCAGGCCAGCCCGAAATTCAAACACAAGGGCCCGTGCAGATCGCGCCGTCCTTGCGCTTGACAGCGGGCAAATCCATGTTGCTGCAATTGCCGGAGAACGCCGCTCGCCTGTCGGTGGGCAACCCCGAAGTGGCCGATGTGGTGCTGATCAACCCGCGCGAGATTTACCTGCTGGGTAAAAAAACCGGCTTGACCAATTTGCTGGTCTGGACAGCCCAGGGCAGCACCACCTTGCGCGACATCGCTGTGGGGGCCGACACCGATGCCCTGCACGCCAAGCTGCAAGAGTACGTGCCCAGTGCAGAAAACCTGAGGGTGGACAGCATGGCCGACAGCTTGGTGCTGAGTGGCCGGGTCGCTGACGGCATGAAGGTGCAACGCCTGATGGCCTTGACTCAGGCCTTCCATGGCAGCGCCAAGATCATCAACCTGTTGCGCGTGCACGGCACACAGCAGGTGATGCTCGAAGTGAAGGTGGCCGAGGTCTCCAAAACCTTGCTCGATGAACTGGGGGTGGACGTCAACCTGACCCGCACCTTCGGCAACACCTCGGTCAACCTCTTGTCGCAATTGCTCAGTGCCGGATCGACCGCACTGACCGCCGGGCGCGCCAACGGGCTGAGCACCGTCACGCTGACTGCAGAGATGAAAAAGGGCTTGGTCAAGGTGCTGGCCGAGCCGACCATCACGGCCGTGAGCGGGCAAGAGGGTTCGTTTTTGGCGGGCGGCAAAATTTTCATTCCCATCCCACAAACCACTTTGGGAGGGGGCACCATCATCACGCTGCAAGAAAAAGAGTTTGGCGTGGGCCTGAAGTTTTTGCCCACGGTGTTGGAAGACGGCCTGATCAATTTGCAGGTGACCCCCGAGGTGTCCGAGCTGTCGCAGGTGGGCACGGTGGTCAAAGGCTTGGGCAACCAAAGCAGCTTGTTGCCGACCATCACCACCCGCAGGGCCTCCACCACCGTGCAACTGCGCGATGGCGAGAGTTTTGCCATTGGCGGTCTGGTCAAAAACAACGTGACCCAGACGATCAAGGCTTTTCCGGTCTTGGGTGAATTGCCTGTCCTGGGTGCACTGTTTCGCAGCACCGCGTTCCAGACCGACAAATCGGAGCTGATCTTTGTGGTCACGCCGCGCCTGGCCAAAGTCCTGCCACCGGACTTCGTCTTGCCCACCGACACCTATGTCCCGCCCAAACGCAGCGAGTATTTCTTGGAGGGCCGAGTCGAAGGCAAGCCACCCACGCCCGTTCCCGCTGCCCCAGTGGAAGAGACCCCACCGATCACCGATTAACCCTGGAGCTGACCATGCCCAATGACTACCCCCTCTCCCGTGTCTGGCTCGTGGGCCTGTGCTGCGTTGCACTGTCCGCCTGCCAATCGCCCCCCACCGCAGTTGACCAGTACTTTGGCTTGTCGGTGCAACAAGCCCTGGTTCAGCAAACCCAAAATTTGCCCATGGCCAGTTGCGCACTCTGGCGCTCGCACCGTGAATGCATGGCCTCCATGCAGGGTGGCCACCCTCGCATGAGGGGTGATGCCCATCAAGCCCCCAGAGACAGCGATGGCGAAAGCGCCCAGTCGGCCATTCAGCGCTATCAGGAAAGTTTTGCCTCTCCCACGAACGCAGCCGCCGGAACGTCGGTGGGCTCGGGTTCACTGATCAAACGCTGAAAGGCTGCTGATGGCCATCCACCTCATCACCTCCAGCGCCACCTTGCTGGCTCAGTGGCGCAGCATCATCACCCCATTGGGCTTGAATTGGGGCAGCGCCCCACTGCGATTGCCCGGGCAGCGCCTGGCCGCATCGCTGGCAGGGCTGGCGAACGCCCAAGCCCAAGACCTGGTGCTGCTGGAACACCCTGCCCAGACCTCTCTACAAGACCTGCAGGACTTGGACCACTGGCTGCGCACCCGCCCCCAATTGAATGTGTTGTTGCTGAGCGAAGACAACAGCCCCACATTGCTCGTGCAGGCCATGAAAGCCGGTGTGCGCGAAGTCTTGCCCCTGGCCACGGCGCCGCAGGACCTGGCCAAAAGCTTACAGCGCTGGACCGAGCGGCTTTCTGCGCGGCCTGACGACATGCCGCAAGACACGCCCCCAAAGAACTCCGAAAACTCGGCCAAGGTCTCTGCCCCACGCCAACCCGGTCGGCTGGTGGCCTTCATGGGCTGCAAAGGTGGCAATGGCACCAGCTTTCTGGCGGCCAACATGGCCCACATCATGGCCACGGAATTCGATCGCCAATGCGCCTTTGTCGACCTGGACCTGCAGTCGGGTGATGCGTCCTTTTACCTGGGCAGTGGCGCCAACAAAAACACGCTCAGCGACCTGACGCGCCAAATCGACCGTCTGGATGCGCAGCTGTTGTCCAGTTGCCTGTACGCCGTCACGCCACGCCTGAACCTGCTGGCGGCCCCTCACACGCTGGACAAGGCCATGACCATCAGCGCCCAAGACATCGACAAGGTGCTTACTTTGGTGCGCAGCCAACATGACCATGTGGTGGTGGACCTGCCGCGCATCCTGAATGCGTTGTCGCTCAAGGTCCTGGATTTGGCGGATGTGGTCTACATCGTGATGCAAAACCAGACACCGGATGTGCGCGACGCCCAAAGACTGGTCAACACCTTGCTGTCGCTCGGCTTGAATGAGCACAAGCTGCGACTCTTGGTTAACCGCTACGAGCCGGACGGTTGGGTCAGCCTGCCTGAGCTCGAAAAAGCCGTGGGTCTGCCGGTGCACCAGACCATCCCCAGCAAGCCCCAATGGGTGGGCGAATCGCTGCACACCGGTCAACCGCTGTCGGCGGTGCACGACCACAACACCGTCATGCACGCCTTGCGAAAAACCAGCGCCGCTTTGCTGGACACCACCCCTGCCCGTCAACGCCATTGGTTGCAGCGCTGGATGGGCCAAACCGCTTGAACCCGTCCCACCTCACGGGCCAGCCTTACCGGAGTCCTCTGTGAACCCCACCTTGCGTTCCCAATTTGAAACGACTGTGCCCCTCAACGCCCTGGCGGATGCAGCACAGTCGCCCCTGCACAACGGTCATGCCTTTTGGGGCGGTGAGCTGAACGTGTTCGGCAGCCAGCGCCCGAACGGAAAAGGATTGGACGACGTCAAGGCGCAAATCCACCAAGAGATTTTGTCCTTGATGGACTGGCAGCGCATGGAAAGCATGGCCCCCGAGCGACTGCGCCAAGAGCTCAAGGTGCTGACCGAAGAGCTGATCCAGACCCACAAACTGGCGCTGAACGAAACGGATCGCAGGCAAATCATCCAGGGCATTCAGGATGAGATGTTGGGTCTGGGGCCGATCGAGCCTTTGTTGTCGGACCCCACGGTGTCCGATATTTTGGTCAACGGCCCTTACCAGGTCTATGCAGAGCGGCGCGGCAAAATCGTGCACACCGATGTGCAGTTTGACAACGAAGCCCACCTGCTGAGGGTGATCGATCGCATCGTCTCGCGCATCGGCAGGCGGGTGGACGAAATGAGCCCCATGGTCGATGCACGGCTGCCTGACGGTTCGCGCGTCAACGCGGTCATCCCGCCACTGGCCATTGACGGACCCCTGCTGTCGATCCGGCGCTTTGCGGTGGTGCCCTTCACGGTCCAGGATCTGATCGGTTTTGGGGCCATGACCGCCGGGATGGCGGAGCTGATTCAGGGCTTGGTCAAGGCGCGTTTGAACCTGCTGGTCTCGGGGGGCACCGGCAGCGGCAAAACCACTTTGCTGAACGTGATGTCGGCGAGCATCCCGGCAGACGAGCGCATCATCACCATCGAAGATGCGGCCGAGTTGCAACTGCAGCAACCCCATGTGGTGCGCATGGAGTCGCGCCCGCCCAACATCGAGGGCAAGGGTGAGATCTCGCAGCGCGATCTGTTGCGCAACAGCCTGCGCATGCGGCCGGACCGCATCATCATGGGCGAGGTGCGGGGTGGCGAAGTGCTGGACATGTTGCAAGCCATGAACACCGGGCACGATGGCTCCATGACCACCATCCACGCCAACTCGCCGCGGGATGCGCTGACCCGCCTCGAACACATGCTGGGCATGGCGGGCCTCAAGGCCGAGTCCCGCGCCATGCGGCAACAGATCGGCTCGGCGCTGTCGGTGGTGATCCAGGTCTCACGCCTGTCCGACGGCCAACGCAAAGTCACCAGCCTGCAAGAAATCACGGGCATCGAAGGGGATGTGATCAGCATGCAGGAGATTTTCAAGTTTGACCAAACCGGTCTGTCGCCAGAAGGTCGCGTGCTGGGCGCCTTTGTGGCGACCGGCATTCGACCCAAATTTGCCCAGCGCCTGAGCACCCGCGGCATTGTGCTGAGCGACAAGTTGTTTGAGCCCACACAGGGTTGGAGCTGAACCATGAGCCAGGCCTACTGGATTTTTTGGACATTGACCGCACTGTGCCTGGTCTTCACGGCTTGGGGGGCTTTGGGGCTGTGGCAACAGCACCTCGACCCACGCCGAAAAGCCTTGGCGAAAAGACTGAAAACCGCGACCGCGGTGGGTTCATCGGGCCCATCCGAACCTGGCTTGAAGCTGCGTTCGAGACGGCGTTTGAGCCAATGGGCATGGCTGGAGCAGTGGCTGCAAAGTTGGCGCGCAGCGCAGGCCCTGGACCATTTTTTGCAGCAAACCGGCTTGAGTTTGACGGTGGCCCAAACCCTGGCCATGACCGCCCTGTTGTGGGTGCTGAGCATGGCGCTGGGTATCGGTCTGGGCTGGCCCATGGTTTTGTCATGGGCTGTCGCGGGCTTGGCACTGCTGGTGTTGGCCGCATTTTTGCAACACCGCCGCAGCCAGCGCATGGTGCAGATGGGCCAAGCCCTGCCCGACGCACTCGACCTGATTGCACGTTCCATGCAAGCAGGCCACGCGTTCACCAGCGCCTTGCAGGTGGCCGCCAAAGACTGCGCGCCCCCCTTGTCCCAGGAGCTGCGGGCCGTGTTTGAAGAGATCAACTTCGGCGTCAGCACCACCCAAGCGCTGCAAGCCCTGTCACACCGGGTGGCGAGCGAGGATGTGCAGTATTTTGTGGTGGCTGTGGTCATCCAAAGCGAAACCGGCGGCAACCTGGCCGAGGTGCTCAAGAACACGGCGCAGCTGATCCGCGAGCGCCAAAAAATAGCGGGTGTGGTGCGGGTGTTGTCGGCGGAGGGCCGCATATCGGCGGTGATTTTGTCGCTCTTGCCTTTTGCCCTGGCCGCAGCCATGAGTTTGCTCAACCCCGCCTTCATCTCCAAGCTCTGGACCGACCCCTTGGGCTTGCAGCTGGTGTATTTTTCATTGGTCTTGATGGGCATCGGCATCCTGTGGATGTGGAAGATGATCCAGATCCGCGTTTGACCTTCACAAAGCATCCCACATGACGACTGCCACCTTGATTTTTTCCGCATTGGTGTTCGCCCTGGTGGTGACCATCAGCTTGGCCGTGCTGGTGCGCTGGCTGCCTGACCCCGGCGGGCTACGCCTGGCGCAGCTGACCCAACCGACGCAGGCGAACGCTGGCGTCACGCCAACCCGAGCCTGGCAACAAGCCCAAAGCCGCTTGTTGTCTGCCCTGCTGTGGCTCAGTCCCTGGACGGCAGGCCTGTCGGGCGGAGACAGTGAGCAGCCTACCGCCTTGCGCCTGCGCTTGGTGCAAGCGGGATGGCGTGCACCATCGGCTCTGCCCATCTTTTACAGCAGCAAAACCCTGCTCACGGTGATGCTGCCGGCACTGACCTGGGCGCTGCTCGAGGTCAACCAGTGGTTGCCCGCCGGGATGACGCGCCTGGCCTTGGTCACGGCAGCGGCAGCGGTGGGCTATTACTCGCCAGATGCGCTGCTGAACATGCGCATTCAGCGCCGCCAACTGGCGCTGTCGCATGCGTTTCCCGATGCCTTGGACCTTTTGCGTCTGTGCGTGCAAGCCGGGCTTGGCCTGGATGCCGCCATTGAGCGGGTCGGCCGCGAAATGCGCCATGCTCGCCCTTTGTTGTCCGAAGAATTTGCCCTGACCGGCTTGGCCCTGCGAGCGGGGGCTTCGCGGGCCGATGCGCTGCGCCATCTGTCGCAACGCATCGGACTCAAAGAGATCGACGCCTTGGTGGTCATGCTGATCCAGGCCGACCGATTTGGCACCAGCGTGTCCGAATCGCTGGCCGTTTACGCCGAGGCCCTGCGCATCCAGCGGCGCCTGAAGGCCGAAGAGGCCGCCGCCAAACTCCCGGTCAAACTGCTGATTCCCCTGATTTTTTGCGTCTTTCCGTCCTTGCTGACGGTGCTGTTGGGACCGGTGGCAGTCACCTTGGCTCGGGAGTTTGTCAAAGTGGTTTGAGCGGCACCCGAGCAGCTGGCGATAAGCGCCCGTTAACATGGCAGCATTAAGCTGGCCACATTTGACACGCTGCACCCCATGAACGACCAACCCACTGTTTCGCCCAAACGCCAGGGCCTGTCCCGCGTCTGGCACGCATTTTTTTTCTCTGTCGAAGGCTTGCGGGCGGGCTGGCGCGAACCGGCTTTTCGGCAAGAGGCGATTTTGGCCGTGCTGATACTGCCTGCGGCCTGGTGGTTGGGCCAAAGCTGGGCCGAAACGTTGATCTTGGTCGGTGTGGTGCTGGCTGTGCTGGTGGTGGAGTTGCTCAACACCGCCGTCGAGGCGGCCATTGACCGGGTTGGTCCGCAATGGCATGCCCAGTCCAAACGCGCCAAGGACACGGCCAGCGCCGCTGTCTTGCTCAGCCTGCTCTTGTGTGGTGGCGTTTGGCTGAGTGCCCTGTGGCGTTGGTGGGCACACTGATGGCATCTGCCTGACGCGAGCCAGTCGCACAGGCCGAAAAGACATCGCGTTCAGGCTGCTGCCAGCGGGTCTTGACCCTGGCCAAGCTCAGCACCGAATGAAAATAATGATCATGGGTGATCGGATCGGTCGCCTTGTTTTGCCAACACTTGGCGTCCCAACCCAGCTGAGCCTGCATGGGCTTTGACAACCACAGCGCCATGGGCACGTGGGTCTGCTCAGGCGGGGCCATCATGTAGGGCATGCCATGCAGGTACAAGCCTTTTTCGCCCAAAGACTCGCCGTGATCAGACACATACAACAGCGCGGTAGGACGTTTTTGGGTTTTGAGCCAACGCACGGTTTGCGCCAAAAAATGGTCGGTGTAGCGCACCGCATTGTCGTAAGCGTTGACGATGTCCTGCGCAGGACAGTCTTGCAGCACCTGGCTGCGACATTCAGGCTGATACGGCTTCATGTTGTCCGGTGTGCGTTTGAAGTAGGCCGGGCCGTGGTTGCCCATTTGGTGCAGCACGACCACGGTGCCTGCCGCAGGCGGGCCAGACAGGCTGCCGCGCTCCAACTCGGCCAGGCGCTCGGGCAAGACGTGCAGCATGATCTCGTCGAAACACTCGCCTTGGGGGCAAAAGACCGGGTCCTTCAGTTCGCGGGTGTTGGCATGGGCCACCCGGTCACACACCCCTTTGCAACCCGACTGGTTGTCCAGCCAAAGCACCCGCATGCCAGCGCGTTGCAACACATCCAGCAAGTTTTCAAATTTTTGCTTGCTTTGCCCGTAAGCTTCACGCCCCAGATGAGAAAACATGCAAGGCACCGACACCTGGGTGTTCGTGCCACAAGAGCGCACTTGGGAAAAATAGGACAACTCACCTGCATCTTGCAACTGCCGCAGTTGCGGCGTGGTGTCGCGCGCATAGCCTGCCAAGCCGAAATTCGCAGCCCGTACCGTTTCTCCCACCACCAACACCAACAAGGGTGCAGCGCTCGCTGCACTGGCGCTGCGCACCACCAGCGCATCTTCGCCAATGGGCTGTAAAGGCTGGCCCGTCTGAGTGGCCTGCCCTGCCACGATGCGCGTGCCGGCATAGACCGTGTTGAAAGGGTTGACCATGTAGCGCAAGGATTTGTGGTTGCGCATGGTCGAGGCCAAATCCTGGAATGAAGCCCAGATGACGACCAACATCAGCACCAAAGCCAAGGCAGCAAAACCCAGCTGTCGCAGCATCAGTGGCAGTGCAGGCCACCTTTGGACAGGCTGTCGCCACCACCACACCCCCGGCAGCACCACGCCCCATACCAGGACGATCAACATGGACCAGGACAGCAAATCACGCACCTCGCGCAGATCGGTCTGGAGGGTGTTGACCATCATGCTGGGGTCCATGACAACGCCATAGGTGACCATGAAGTAGCTGTTGGCCGCAGCCACCATCAGCAAGACCACGCCCATCGGCTTGCGCCAGCGTGGCCAGACCAGAACACTCACCAGCACGGCCATGGCCATCAGCACAATCACACCGAAAGCCGCCAAACCCAGCATGCTGCGCAGGTCATGGTGATCGTTCAAGGCCCACAGGGCTCGCCACAAAGGCACATTACCCAGGGTTGTGAGCCACAGGGCCAAGACCATGACCAGTGTCAAAGGGTGCCAGACCCGGTCCCCTTTGGGCGCCGCCACAGGCGCATCGGCAAGAACAGAAGCAAAAAAAAGGCTCATGGGCAACACAAAGTGACACAACAGCCACCATTGTGAAAACCCAAACTTACCGCAACATTAAGCCGCTTAAGCGAGCGAAGAAGAAGCCTGCCAAATCAACACAAAGCGCTTGCCAAATGGCCCAACCCCGGGCTCACGCAGCAGTTGTGCACCCTGGCTTTGTGCGATGCGCTCGACCAAAGTCAAACCAATGCCCAGCCCGGCTGCTTGGCCTTTGAACAAGCCCGGTGCAGTGTCCGGTCCACACGTTGCCTCGCTGACCAGTTCGCTGCCATCGTCGCTGACCGACAAGCGCAAAGTGCCTGCGCTGTCTTGGGCCACACGCACCTCCACAAAGGTACCGGCTGGGTTGTGGCGCAAAGCGTTGTCCACCAAATTGCGCAAAGCCAGCGCCAGCAAGGTCGCCTGTCCTTTCACCAGCAAGGCTTGCTTGGGGACCTCCAGTGCAATGTCTTGTCCCAACTCGTGGGCCAAAGCGGCATGCTCAGACACCACACTGTGGGCCAGGGCGCACAGATCGACAGGGTCCTTCAGTTCGCCCTGGAGGCTTTGCGCGCGTGCCAAATCCAAAAGCTGCGACAAAATGCGAGCCGCTTGCCGGGCCCCCTGCTCGACCGCCTTGAGCGCTTGGGTTTTGTCGGACGCCAAGGGACTGTCGCTGGCCAATCGGGCTTGCAAGACCAGTGCCGTCAGGGGGGTACGCAACTCGTGGGCCACATCGGCCGCAAAACGCCGCTCCCTCTCAAGTTGCGCTTGCAGACGCTGTACCAAATGGTTGATGGCTTGCACGGTCACGCCCAACTCTTGATAAGGCTGCTGAGGCACCAGCATTTGTCCCGCATCGATGTCCAACGTCGAAATCTGACCCGACAAGCGCTTGAGGGGCAACAAGCCACGCCGTATGGCCGAAGCCAACATCCAGGCGGCCAATGGCAAAAAAAACAGCGCTGGCAAAACAATGTGTTCGGCAATGTCATCGGCCAGCGCCTCGCGCCTTGCCGGATCCAGAAACACCACGACGCGGCGCAAATTGCCCGGATCGGCCCCGGAGGCTTGAGGGCCACCCCGGCGCGATTGAGCCACGTACACCCGCCATTCCTGGGTGCTGCCTTGCATGGTCAAGCGCAGCGTTTGGTGGCCCAGTGGCAGTTGCTGGGGCAGCTGGGCATGCACGCCATGCGAGTCCCAGACCAAACGGTCATCCACCCACAACAGCACATGAAACACCGGGCTGTACACCATGGAGGGGTGTTCATTCAGGACTTGTGACAAGGACTCGATCCCTGCCGGTTGAAGAAGCCCCGCATCAACCCCCGGTGCATCGGGGGCACTCGGCCAGGGCTGATTCAAGAGCAACTGCGCCGCAGAGACCAGCAAACCATCACCGATTTCATCGGCCTCGTGGTAACCGGTGGAAAAAGACAAACCCGCCAACAACATCCACAGCGCCAGCACCGCCCCAAAAGCCCAAGCCCACAGGTAACGCCAGAACGACCGGGCTGTCACCGGACCTGCCTCACGCCCAACCCCCACAGGCTGTTCCATCAGTGACCCCCCTGGCTGTCCTGGGCAGGCACAAAGTAGCCCACGCCGCGCACCGTCTTGACCAGTCCCTCACCCAGTTTGCGGCGCAGATGGTGCATGTGCACTTCGAGCGCGTTGCTGTCCAGCACCTCGTCAAAGCCATACATGGCTTGCTCCAAGCGCTGGCGTGTGAGCACTTGGCCACTGCCGCGCAAGAGCGCCAGCAACAAAGCGAATTCCTTGGCCCTCAACACCACCGGTTCGCCGTTGCGCAAAACACTGTGGGCGGCCGGATCGACCAGCAAATCGCCATGGCGCAACAGGGGTGAAGCGCGCCCTTCGCTGCGGCGCAAAGCCACACGCATGCGGGCCAACAACTCCTCGGGCTCGAAGGGTTTGACCATGTAATCGTCGGCCCCTTCATCCAGACCCGCCACCCGGTCAGGCAGGGCATCTCGGGCACTCATGATCAGCACCGGCATGGCATGGCCCTCGCGTCGGACCTGCCGCAGCCAGTCCAGACCCTCGCCGTCGGGCAGACCCAAATCCAGCAAGACCAGGTCAAATGGCTCGACCCGCAGCGCCGCTGAAGCCAGGCTGAGTGTGGGCGTGACGTCCGCCGCATAACCGTTGCATTTGAGGGTGGCGGCCAAGGCGGTCGCAATACCTGCATCGTCTTCCACAATCAGTACCCGCATAGTCCTTTTCCCATCTGTGCCCATGGCGCTCTGTTCTGACTGGATTGTGGCAGGTGTGTTGTGCATGCTGGGCAGTGTGGCCTGGCCAAATTAAGGCAGACTTAATCCGGAGGCATTCCAATCAGAGCATGCGCTTTCCAGTCTTTGGCGAATACGCCGCTGCCATCCCTCCCCCACACATTCCCGCCTCTGAACGCCCGCTTCGCTCCAAGCTGTCCAAGCTGTGGCCATGGGCCGTCTTGTTGTGCCTGACCTTGAGTTGGGATGCCTCCGGGGCGGATCTGCACGTGATGGGCTGGTTGGGCGACACGCAGGGCTTTGCCTTGCGCGACCATGGGTGGCTCGCTTCCGTGATGCACGATGGGGGCAAACGCTTGGCGATGCTGATGTACGCCTACGTTTTGACCATGCTGTTTTGGCCCGTGGGCATTTGGCGACGGGTCGCACGCATTCAAAGGCTTGAAGTCGTCGTGGGCATCACGGTGAGCTTGTTGGCGGTCTCTGCCCTCAAGCGGTGGAGCCTGACCAGCTGCCCTTGGGAGCTGCAGGCTTTTGGCGGCGTGGCCAGCTATGTGTCGCACTGGACATGGGGCGTGAGCGATGGCGGTTCTGGTCATTGTTTTCCGGGTGGCCATGCCTCCAGCGCTTTTGCTTTTTTAGCCCTCAGTCTGCCGTGGCTGACATCCCTTGATCCGGGTGACCGGGGCCGGGGCCAAAAACTGTTGGCAGCTGTGGTCCTTGCAGGCCTGGCCTTGGGGGCTGCACAGACACTGCGCGGCGCACATTACCCCAGCCACACCGCCTGGACAGCCTGGACCTGCGCCACCATCGCATGGGCCAACCACTGGATTTTTGCCCGGTGGGCAAAGTCAAACACGAGACTGGCATCCTGAGGCCTCGCGGCTAAAGTCAGGCACTTCGCAACTTCCAGGAACAGGCATGACAACAATCGGCATGATCGGCATCGGCATGATGGGCCACGGCATTGCCAGCAACTTGCTCAAGCACGGGCAAAGCCTGAAGGTGCTGGAGCACCCCGGCAACCAGCCGCTGGGCGCCCTGATCGCCGCAGGCGCGCGCACCTGCCGCACGCCCCAGGCCCTGGCTGCGCAATCGGATGTGATCATCCTGTGCGTGACCGGCACGCCCCAGGTCGAGGCGGTGCTGCTGGGCGAGGACGGCGTTTTGAAGGGCATGCAGGCCGGGACCATCGTGATCGACTGCTCCACGGCCGTGCCCGCGTCGACTGAAAAAGTCGCGGCGATGGTCATGGCCCAAGGCGGTCAGTTTCTCGATTCGCCCATGACCCGCACCCCAAAAGAAGCCGCCGAGGGCCGCCTGAATCTGCTGGTGGGCGGTGATGCGGCCTTGTTTGAACGCTGCAAACCCATCCTGGCCTGCTTTGCCGAGAACATCGTGCACACCGGCCCGATTGGCTCGGGCCACCGCATGAAGCTCTTGCACAACTATGTCTCGCTGGGCACCGTCACCCTGCTGGCCGAAGCGGCTGCGTGCGCCCAGCGTGCCGGGGTAGACGCCCACACCTTGGTGGACGTGCTGTCCAAGGGCGGCGGTTGGGGTGCGGCGCTGGACCGGCTGAAACCCATGCTGACGGCGGGTGACACCTCGGGCCTGCGGTTTTCCATGAGCAACGCGCTCAAAGACCTGAGCTATTACCACCAGATGGCCAGCGACACGCAGGCCGAGCGCACGGTGGCCGAGGCCATCCGAAACACGCTTCAGACGGCTTGCGAAGAAGGCGCCCCGCACGCGTTGGTGCCTGAGCTGGTCACGCTGCTGGCCCAGCGGCAGAAGCACTGAGGCTTTGTCAAGTCAGCCTGTCCGTGATCTCTGCTTCACAAAGCGGATACGTCCAAGCTCATGGCGTCAACACCAAGTTTTTGACGGTGGTGCTGCCCGCCAGACCTAAGTCCAGCACGGGGTTGGTGCTCTGCGTGGTGTAGCCCGTGACCACTCCCGTCACGTTGTAGCGCCCAGCCACCATGCTGTCGGTGCTGAACACCAAGGGCGATCCCGACACATAAGGCGCCTTGAGCACCGCAGCCAAAGGCAAGGCCAGCGTGTACTCGGCCGTGCCAGGGTCCACGCCCATGGATGCCACCTGCAGAGACTGGCCCGTGCTGAGCGTTTGGCTGGCCGACACCCGCGCATCGGTCAGCAGTGCATTGCTGTTGTTGCTGACCACACCCGCGACCAAGGCCATGGCCGAAGCGCCAGGCACGATGGGGGTTTGAGCGGTGTTGAGCGTGGTCACGCCCGTAGCCAAAGACACCGGAACGTTGGTGATGGCCGCTGTGGTCAGGTTTTGCCCCGCCACCACCACGGTGTAATTCGTGTTTTCTGGCAAGTAAGCCAAGGTGAATTTGCCCGTGACGGGGTTGGGCACGGTGGCACGCACATTGTTGTCTGGATCGCGTGTGGACACCACCAAGCCAGATGCCAAAGCAGGGTCCACAAAACCCTCGATGGCCGTGGTCAGACGCGGAATCACCGCCACCACCGGCTTGAGGTTGTAGCGCCCAGAAGCCCCGGCCTTGACGATGGAGCGGCAGGCGTCAAAGTCCAACACCATATCGGCCACCTGCCCGTTCTGCACATCAAAACGCGCTTGCAGCTTGAAGCCGCTTTGCTGCGCGCTGGGCGTGGACAAGGGGATCTCGGTGCTACTGCCCGTGAGCACCAGCGCATTGGCCAAAGGGTTGGCCGTGGTGGGGTTGGCTGGGTTGTCGGCCAACACCAGGCGCAGCTGCTGGAAATTGCCCACGGGCAAAGGCAATGAGCCCAGTTCTTGCAATACGCCGTTGGTGAGCGACAGCAAATCGATGCGCTGCGTGGGAATGCTCAATTCGCGCCAGCCCAAGAGCTCGGTGCCATCGGCCGCCGCGCTTTGATGCACCCGGATTTTGTTCACCGTGACATACACATGGTCATAGCCGCAGGCGGGCGCGTCGGTCATGGCCAGTTTGAGCGTGCCGGTGGGCGTGCTGCCACCGCTGCCGCCGCAGGCCACCAAACCTGCGGTGACCAAGGCCAGGCCTGACCAAGCCCAGGGTTGGCGGGTTTGAAACTTGTGCTGCATGCCCATGGAGTGCTCCTGATTCAAAACGATGTCCTGCATCGTCTTGCGTTTCAGGCTCTTGGGCCATCCCGCCAAAGGTGTGTTTGGGGTCGATCGGAGGGTGTAGTCCTCAGGGTTTGGGAGGAGGACCAACAGGGCCCGTGCTCAGGCCCTTGGTGGGCCAAGACGGTGACGGCGCTTTAGCCGCCTGCCTTGGAGGCTTTGGATTTTTGGCGCTTGGCCACCTCGGCTTGCATGGCCTGCAAGGTTTTGGCATCCGGGGTTTTCCAGTTGCCGCCAGACTGGTTGACCATGTGGTTCAAAGCTTCGGCGAAGGCTTCCAGCGTCAAGTCGGCTTGACCGCCTTTGGCAGGCATGCCTCTGACCCCCACATAGCCGTGTGCGGTGAGGGTGACCTGGCCCTCACGAATCAGCGGGGCCCATTGTGTTTTGTTGCCCACCTGCGGTGCTTTGGGGAAAGCCTGCCCGTGACAACTGGCACAAACGGCTTTGTAAGTGCCCTCACCCGAGGCCCATGCGGGCACGCTGGCCCAAGTGATGCCAGCCAACAAACAAATTGCCAATGGATTCATGGATTCATCCTTTCATTCACACGCATCAGTTCAGAGGCACCGTCAGCTGCGCAATGACCCCTGCCGTATCGGGGCGCACGCCCCGCCACCAGGCAAAGGCCTCGGCGGCTTGTTCGGCCAGCATGCCCACGCCATCGGCCAGGTGGGTCACGCCGGCTTGCTGGGCCAGCTTTAAAAATGGTGTGAGGCCTTTGCCGTACGTCAAATCATAGGCCAGGCAGCCGGGGGCAAACACGCTGGCGGCCAGCGGCGGCAGCTCCGCCGTGAGGCTGGACGAGGTGGCGTTGAACACCACATCGAAATTGCCTTGCACCGACTCATAAGCCAAACCCGTCACCGGCACCTGGCCGCTTTGGTGCTGGTGCGCCAGTGCCGCCAGCGCTTGCGCCTTGGCCACGGTGCGGTTGACGATCACCAGTTCGGCAGGTTGCTCGGCCAGGAGCGGCAGCAAAGCCCCGCGTGTGGCGCCACCCGCACCCAAAATCAGCACCCGCCGCCCTTGCAGCGGACAGCCCAGGTTGTGCACCACATCGCGCACCAGGCCCACGCCGTCAAAGTTCTCGGCCAAAACCCGGTCGCCTTCGAACTTCATCGCATTCACCGCACCAGCCATCTGCGCGCTGGGCGCCAGGTCGGTGGCATAGGCAAAAGCGTCCAGCTTGAAGGGCGCGGTCACATTCATGCCGCGCCCGCCCGAGGCCCGAAACGCGTCCACCGTGGCTGCAAAGCCGCCCAAAGGGCCCAGCAACTTGCTGTAATCCATGTCTTGCCCCGTGACCTGCGCAAAAGCGCTGTGGATCAAGGGCGATTTGCTTTGCACAATGGGGTTGCCGATCACGGCGTAGCGGTCTGTCATGCGAGAAGGTCCTGGCCAATCAGGCCCTCATCTTATCGCCCTGGCTGAGGCAGAATGATCGCGCGCATGTCCACCTCCCCCACATCACACCTTCCAAACAACACGCCTGCCACATCCTGGCCAGTGGCTTTGATTGTGTTGGCGCAGTGCTTGGGCACCACCTTGTGGTTCAGCCCCAGCGGGGTGTCTGACAGCCTGATCGCCCACCTGCAACTCAGTGCAACTGGATTTGGCTGGTTGCTGGCCGCCACGCAACTGGGCTTCATTGCGGGCACGCTGGGTTTTGCACTCAGCGGTGTGGCCGATCGGTTTGCCGCCACCCGGGTGTTTGTGGTGTCCAGCCTGCTGGGGGCCTTGGCCAATGCCGCGGTGGTCTGGGGCACAGCGGACATGGGCGCCATCTGGGCTTTGCGATTTGTGGTGGGCGTTTGCATGGCGGGCGTTTACCCGCTGGGCATGAAGATGATCGTGCAGCGCGTGGGCAGCAAACCGGCAGCGGCTTTGGGTTGGTTGGTCGGGATGCTGACTTTGGGCACGGCCATGCCGCACGCCTTGCGCGCCTGGGGGCAAAGCTGGCCGTGGCAAGAGGTGCTGCTGGCCTCATCCTGGCTGGCGGTGTTGGGGGCTGTGGTGGTGGGCTGCTTGGGCGAGCCAAGCCGGGCACAGGCCATGCCCAGCCCGGCAGCGCCGGTACCCGCCGGCTTGAAGCTGAACACGCATGCGCTGCGCGCCATTTTGGCGGTTCGGGGGTTTCGGGCTTCGGCGCTGGGCTACTTTGGCCACATGTGGGAGCTCTACGCTTTTTGGAGCGTGTTGCCCTGGCTGAGCCTGCCGATTGCACGCGCCTTGACCGACACACCCGAGGGCTTGGCTGGCACAGTCGCCTGGGTCAGCTTTGCGGTCATTGGCATCGGCTTTTTCGGTTGTGTGCTGGGCGGCATCTGGAGCCGCCGGGTGGGCAGCGCCCGTGTGGCGGCCAGCGCTTTGGCGGCCTCGGGCCTGATGTGCCTGCTCTACCCTTTGATTCCCGAACGCTGGCCACTGGTGCAGCTGGGGGCTTTGCTGTTTTGGGGCGTCTGCGTGGTGGCCGATTCGCCCCAGTTTTCGGCCATGTCTTCGCAGCATGCACCCCCCCAGTGGCTCGGCAGTGCGCTGGTGCTGCAAAACGGCGTGGGTTTTTTGATCACCGTCCTCAGCATCTTGCTGCTGGGCTGGGCGCTGGAGACTTGGGGCAGCTGGGCCCTGTGGCTATTGGCCCCGGGCCCTGCGCTGGGTCTGTGGGCGCTGTGGCCCTGGGTCAAGACGCCCAAAACTGCAGCGTGAGCCGCTCAGTGCCGTCCCACCAAACGAAACACCACCATCCCCAACACGAGGACACCTGCAGCTGCGGCGCTGAAAGCTGAGGCCAACGCGCCCCTGTCCACGCTTTGCGCCATCAACAAAACGCCGATGGATTGGCCAAAAAACAGTGAACTGGCAAACAGGGTCACGGCCGTACCGCGTGCTGCCGGTGCCATCTGGGTGGCTTGCACTTGCAAGGTGTTGTGCAGCATGTAAAAACCCAAACCCGCCAGCAGGCAAGCCAGCATGCCCATCCAGGAGGCGATGCCCCAGGCCAACACAAGAAAGCCCAAAGCCACCAAGCCCGCACCGGTTTTGGCCAGGCCCCGTTCACCCAAACTGGCCAACCATTGGCGTGCCATCTGGCTGTAAAGCAAGCCCCCCACGCCATAGAGCATCATCACCGAACCCGCAGCCACGACACTCAGGCCATAGTGTTCGTGCAAATGGGTGGGCATGAAGGCCATGGGGCCAAACACCAAAGCGCCTTCGATCGCAGTGACGGCCAAGACCCAGCGCACACGGGGCATGGCCAACAGGCGTGCTGTGGTGTGGAATGACGTCAAGAAGCCGGTTGCGTCCGCCGCCCTCGACAGACCTTGGCCGCGCAACTGGCGCAGCAGCAAAACAGCGGCCACGGCGAAAAGGCCCGACAGCACCGCAAAAGCGCCTCGCCAACCGAGCGTGTCGGCAGTGAAACCGCCAAACCACAAGCCACTCATCATGCCCAGCACGGTGGCACTCATGATTTTGGCCAGGGTTTCCTGACGGCGCGCATAAGGCACCTGGTCACCCACCCAGGCCATGGCCAGGGGAATCACGCCTGCCGCTGCGGCCCCCATGCACCCACGCAGAATGACCAACATTTGAAAATGGATGGACAAAGCCGTGAGGGCGCTGAACACGGCGCAAGCCAGAACGGCCAGCGACACCACCCGCAGCTTGCCCACTCGGTCGCCCAAAGGGCCATACAGAAATTGCGCAATGCCGTACACCACGGCATAAGCCGAGACCACCGCCGAGGCTTCTCCGGTGCTGACCTGGAACTCCTCACCGAGCACCACCAGCATGGGGTCGCAAATGCGCATCGACGCCATGCTGGCAAAACCCGCCAGCCCCAGCAGTTGCAGGTGTCTGCGTTCTTGGGATGGCGTCAACAGGGCCATGCTCAGGCCAGTTGCTGCTCCAGATCGTGCAAGACCTGGTAGCAAGGCAAGACCTGCGCAATGCTGGAATTGGGCTCACGGCCTTCGCGAATGGCCGCAAAGAATTCACGGTCCTGCAGCTCAATGCCGTTCATCGACACCGCCACTTGCGACACGTCGATCTTTTCTTCCTTGCCCGTGAACAAGTCGTCGTAACGGGCCAGGTAGGTGCCGGTGTCGCCGATGTAGCGGAAGTACGTGCCCAGCGGGCCATCGTTGTTGAAACTCAGGCTGAGTGTGCAAATCGCCCCGTTGGCAGCCTGCAGCTGGATGCTCATGTCCATGGCGATGCCCAAAGCGGGGTGAATCGGGCCTTGCACCGCATTGGCTTTGACGATGGGGCTGCCGCACTGGTAGGCGAACAGGTCCACCGTGTGGGCCGCGTGGTGCCAGAGCAGGTGGTCGGTCCAGCTGCGGGGCTGACCCAGCGCGTTCATGTTGGTGCGGCGGAAAAAGTAGGTTTGCACATCCATCTGCTGGATGTTGAACTCACCGGCCTTGATTTTTTGGTTCACCCACTGGTGGCTGGGGTTGAAGCGCCGGGTGTGGCCCACCATGGCCACCAAGCCGGTTTCTTTTTGCACGCGCAGGACTTCCTGGCCTTCCTTGTACACGTCACACAGCGGGATCTCGACCTGCACATGCTTGCCCGCCTTGAGGCAAGCGAGGGTCTGGCTGGCGTGCATCTGGGTGGGGGTGCACAAAATCACCGCATCGACCTCTTTCAAAGCCAGCGACTCGTTCAAGTCGGTGGTGACGTGGCAAATGCCGTATTTGTTGGCGACTTCTTGGGTTTTGGCAAACTCGCGGCCGATCAGCGAGACGACTTTGACGCCATCGATGTTTTGAATGCCGTCAAGGTGCTTGATGCCGAAGGCACCTGCGCCCGCCAGGGCGACTTGGATGGTTTTGCTCATGGGGGTTCCTCTCAAACGTTTTCCAAAATGACGTGGCCCACCGCCGTGTTGCTGGCAGGCACATGGTAGAAGCGGTGACGCAATTGGGGCGCGGGGCCTGTGGCTTGGCCATCTTGGATGTCGCTCATGGCGCCACGGGCGATCAGCCACATGACCAGCTCAATGCCTTCGCTGCCCGCTTCCCGCACATAGTTGATGTGGGGTTTCTGCGCACAAGCCACGGGGTCCTGGATGAGTTGGTCCAGCCAGGCGTTGTCCCACTCACGGTTGATCAGGCCAGCGCGTGCGCCCTGCAACTGGTGGCTCATGCCGCCTGTGCCCCAGATGTGGACGTTGATGTCTTCGTCGTAGCTTTCGACCGCTTTGCGGATGGCCTGCCCCAAATTGAAGCAGCGCTGGCCGCTGGGCACGGGGTACTGCACCACGTTGACCGCAAACGGAATCACCGGGCAAGGCCAAGCGTCTTTGACCGGGTCCAGCGGGCCGCACATCAGCGACAAGGGCACCGTCAGGCCGTGGTCCACGTCCATCTTGTTGACGATGGTGAGGTCAAAGTCTTGCTGGATCACGCTCTGAGCGATGTGAGAAGCCAACTCTGGATGCCCTTTCACCACGGGCACCGGGCGTGGGCCCCATCCTTCGTCAGCAGGTTGGTATTGGGCAGCCGTACCGATGGCAAATGTCGGAATCAGGTCAGAGCTGAAGGCCGTGGCGTGGTCGTTGAACACCAGAAAAATCACGTCGGGTGTGTTGTCCTTCATCCATTGCTTGGAGAAGTCATAGCCCGCGAAAACGGGCTTCCAGTAGTCTTCGTGCATTTTGCCCAGGTCCATGGCCGCGCCAATGGCAGGCACATGCGAGGTGTAAACGGAGGCGGTGATTTTGGCCATGTCTTGTTCTCTCAAAAGAATTGGGATCTGACCCCAATTAAGCTTTCTTACCGGCTGCGCCTTGGGGCTGGTTGTGGGCTTGGGCGCTGCCGTTTTCACCGATGTAGCGGTTGCCCTCGATGCTGCGCCCGCCAGCGATCATCATGTTGCGGTATTCCTCTTCGGTCATACCGGTCATGGAACCCGCCATTTGTTGGAAGCTCTTGCCGTCGGTCGCACCGATCTTGGCCAGGAAGTAAATGTTGCCGCCGGTGCGCATGCACCAGTTCAGATCGCGCGCCAGTACAGCCTGTTTTTGCTCTTCGGTCATGGCCCACTCGTCCAGGTAAGCGCGCTCATTGGCCTTGAAACGCTCGCGGTTTTCGGCCTTCATCAGCGACATGCAAAACTGGTTGAGCCAGTAGCCTTTGCGCGACTGGTCGGCATCAAAAATGATGGTGCCAGGCACGTCTTTGTAGGGTTTGTCCAATGCCATGTTCAGCCTTTCTGTTCTTCTGGCCAGTACAAACGCATCGGGTTGTCCACCAGCAGCTTGCGTTGCAAATCGGCAGTCGGCGCGATGTGCGGGATGAAATCCACCAGCAGGCCGTCGTCGGGCATGTGGTCTTTCAGGTTAGGGTGAGGCCAGTCGGTGCCCCACAGCACGCGATCAGGAAACGCCTGCACGATGCGCTGGGCAAACGGGATCACGTCTTGGTAAGCGTTTTGCTCGCCGTTCAAGGCCTTGGGGCCCGTCACCGACAAACGCTCAGGACACGAGACCTTGCTCCACACATTGGTGTGCTCGCGCATGAACTTTTCAAACAGCGCAAACTGCGGGCCGTCCACCGGCAAGGACACATCGGGGCGACCCATGTGGTCCACCACCACGGTGGTGGGCAGCGCGGTGAAAAAGTCCCACAGCTCGGGCAGGTCCACCGCTTCAAAGTAGATGACCACGTGCCAGCCCCATTTCTGAATGCGGCCCGCGATCTCCATCAGCTCGTCCTTGGGCGTGAAGTCCACCAAGCGCTTGACGAAGTTGAAGCGCACACCCCGCACACCCGCGTCGTGCATGGCCTGGATTTCTTCATCGGTGACGCTGCGTTTGACAGTGGCCACGCCGCGCGCCCTGCCCCCACTGCTCAAGCACGCATCCACCATGGCGCGGTTGTCTGCGCCGTGGCAAGTGGCCTGCACGATCACATTGCGGGCAAAACCCAGGTGGTCGCGCAATGCAAACAGCTGCTGCTTGGACGCGTCGCAGGGCGTGTATTTGCGCTCGGGTGCATAAGGAAATTCTGCCCCGGGGCCGAACACGTGGCAGTGCGCATCCACTGCACCTGCCGGAAGTTTGAACCTGGGCTGGCTGGGACCGGTGTACCAATCCATCCAGCCAGCAGTTTTGGTGAAATCACCCGTGGTGGGTTTGCTCATCTCGATCCTTCTTCATGACAAGTGCTGACCCCATCAATTTCAGCCGATGCCAATGCACAAGCTGCCGATGCGGTCAAGGTTTACGCAAAATCAACGCTTGGCCGGTGCGTTGCCGTTCGATGTCTTCCGGGTGGTAAGGCAATGAAGGCCAACGCTTGTCGGCATACATCCTCAACTGATCCGTTTGATGGGGCGAGCCCGCCTGTGTGCTCTGCCCATAGGTCAACAGGCCTTGTGCGACGGGTCCACGCTCGTCAAACCTCACGGTTTGGACATAGCTGGTGCCGTAATCAATGCGAATCCCGTCTTTGCTCAAACCGGGTCGGGCACGATCCCCCACATTGTTCAGCACGCCTTCCATTTCATCGCCGCCATGCAGGGGGATGTTTTCATGGGTGAAAACAGCGCGCTGCACTTGCCCCAAAGGCGCGTCCAATGCAAAGCCGGCATCGCGCATTTTTTTGACTGCAGCGATCAACGCGTCCCAGACACGGGTGGCGGTGTGCCCATCACCCATGCGCAAGCCAGCAGGGGTGGCCAGGACACGCGCTTTGTCAAAGGGCTCGCGGTACACATTGGGGATCTGGCTGGCAGCACGCCAAAACTCACGGAACAGGGGAGCCCCTTTGGCATCGGCATTGTTGCGCATGCCCGCATCGTGGAAAAGCTTGAGCGCAGCACACCCCTCTTTGGCATCGGCATTGGGCGCCTGCGCACAGGCCGCGAGCAAATCCGGAAGCACCATGCGCGCTACCAAATTGCGGTTTTCGAACAACTGCGCTTGCATGCCAGCCAGGCTGATCTTGCCTTTTCCGAGCATTTCTGGAATTTCAATCAGTTCCGAACGCGTACGCGGACGGCGGACGACATCGTCGCCCACCATGATGGAGACAGGGCCCCATTTGTGTTCGGGGTGGGTGTAGAAAAAGCTGTCATTGCTGTTGTGGACCCAATCTTGGCGTACCACCACAGGCATGCGCGTGGGTGCGATGAGGCCCGGCACAGGCGACGCGCTGTCGCGCTTCCAGTTGCAATCGCTGCGCGAGCCATTGAGCACCACCAAGTTGGCAGCGTTCAACAGCGCTGCAGCCGGGCGGCTGGGGGCACAACGCTGCAAGTCGGCCATCTCCAGATCGGGCACCCCGCTGACATCCGCAAACATCACGTCGCCCGCACGATCTGCAGCGATGGTGTTGACGAAGGGTGTGCCCATCAAGTTCATGGCGCTGCGCATGTCAGCCACATGGCGGGCTTTGGCAAACAGGATGTACATGTCCGTCGAGCGCACGCTGCCCGCATTGGCGTCTTGAATCGCGTAGGCTCGTTCGGCGGTCCAATTCAAACCGGCGCGGGGCATCACCAACACCGGACCAAATCGGCTGCTCCAAATTGTTTGCTCCCGCCCACCGACCATCACCTTCTTGGCCACCATGGCCTCCTCTTTGCCGTCGATCAAATAAGTCGTCGGCTTGCCTGGTGCCAAGCTCAGTTCGTGCAGCGTGAAGCGCTTGCCGGTGGATACCGTGTGTGACCAAGCGACGTCTTTGTTGAAACCAATTTGAACGGCCGCCGTCCACCCGAGGGCAGCGCCCATGACATCGAACTGCCCTGGAATCGTCAGGTGCATCTGATAAAAACGGCTCGGGCCCACCCAGGGGTAGTGTGGATTGCCCATCAGCATGCCCCGCCCATTGGCCGTGGTTTGCTTGCCGAAAGCCCAAGCGTTTGAACCCAAAGGAGAGTCCAGCAAGCCGGCCTCGCGCAATTGTTCCCGCGCCCCTTGCGCATAGGCCTGCAATGTGTCGTCAGAGGCTTTCGGCCATGGCGCAGCTTGGGCCGTGCGCGCCGGTGGCGCTGCCGCAGCAATCGCATCGGCCAAGGCGCCTGCACCCGCTTGCACTTGAATGGCCTCTGTGGCGCGGTAAATGTCCGACAGCGTCATCGGCGTGACCCACGGCTTGCCATTGCACTCGGCTGGCAGTTTGCCCGCGTGATCTTGCAAAAAGCGATTGAAACCGGCCACATAGCCGCGCGCCATCGCACGGTTGTTGTCGCTGGATTGATCCCAAGCCGCCTTGAGTTTGGCGTCGTCCATGTGCGCCTGCACAAAGGCATCGATGGCCGCATTGGGCAGCGTGCGAACACCAAGCACACCCGTGGCTGTCGCGCCAAAATGCTGCGAACGCTGTCCTCGCACGGTCGCCAAGACGTCGGCGCTCAGGCACACATTGTCTTGCGCATGCGCGTAGGCGATGCCATACGCGAGCATTTCCATATTGGCCGCGGTGACATGCGGAATGCCATGCGTCGTACGCACGATTTGCACATTGTCTGAAGCGGGCACAAAACCAGCGCCGCGCAATGACACGCTGGTACAAGCCGACAAGCCAACGATCGCCAACACCGAGGCTGTGATCAAAAACAGGGGTTTCTTGTTCAATGGATTCTCCTCAGGATGTGAAGCTTGGGATGGTTGGCGCCCTGAACTGAGCGCATCCTCTTGGCTGTTGATCAGTCGATGTACCTCAGCCCTGCTGCCGCCAGTGGCTCGCGCATCTTGTACATGTCCAGACCCAACACGCCTGAGGCGAGCTTGGCACGTTTTTCACCTTCGTTGGCTTCGCGGGCTTGCGCGGCAGCCAGCGTCTTGGCGGCCAGGGCTTGGGGCACACACACCACACCGTCGTCGTCGGCCACGATGACATCGCCGGGGTGAACCATCATCCCCGCGCACACCACCGGAATGTTCACCGAGCCAATGGTGGTCTTGATGCAGCCCTTGCTGCTGATGGCTTTGCTCCACACCGGGAAGTTCATCTTTTGCAGCTCTTTCACATCGCGCACACCGGCGTCGATGACCAAAGCGCGCGCTCCCCGGGCCTGAAAAGACGTGGCCAGAAGGTCACCAAAGTAGCCATCGGTGCAATCGGCTGTGATGGCCGCGACCACGATGTCGCCGGGCTGAATCTGCTCGGCCACCACATGCATCATCCAGTTGTCACCGGGGTGCAGCAGCACCGTGACGGCCGTGCCCGACACTTGCGCACCGGGGTAGATGGGGCGCATGTAGGGCTTCATGAGGCCCACACGGCCCATGGCTTCGTGCACCGTGGCCGAGCCGAGGGCGCCCAGGCCATCGGCAGTTGCGCGGTCAGCGCGGGTGATGTTGCGGTAAACAACGCCAAGTTCGTACATGGTTTTCTCCTGAATGTCGAGTCAAGGGCTCACTGGCCTTTGGCTTTGAGTTGGTCGTCCAAGCGCTTGAACACGCGGCGCGCATTGCCTTCGTACACCATGTAACGCTCTTGGTCGTTCAGGTTGGCCGTGGCTTGCACATAGCGCTTGGTGTCGTCAAAGTAGTGGCCGGTTTCGGGGTCGATGCCGCGCACCGCGCCGATCATCTCGGACGCGAACAAGATGTTCTTGACCGGAATCACCTTGGTCAGCAGGTCGATGCCCGGCTGGTGGTACACGCAGGTGTCAAAGAAGATGTTGTTGAGCAGGTGCTCAGAGAGCAAGGGCTTTTTGAGCTCTTGCGCCAAGCCGCGGAATCGGCCCCAGTGGTAAGGCACCGCGCCGCCGCCGTGCGGGATCAAGAACTTCAATGTCGGGAAGTCTTTGAACAAATCGCTGGTCAGGCACTGCATGAAGGCGGTGGTGTCGGCGTTCAGGTAATGCGCGCCGGTGGTGTGAAAGCAGCTGTTGCAACTGGTGCTCACATGAATCATCGCGGGGATGTCGTACTCCACCATCTTTTCATAGATCGGGTACCAGGCCTTGTCGCTCAAAGGGGGCGAAGTCCAGTGACCGCCTGAGGGGTCGGGATTCAGGTTGATGCCCACGTTGCCGAATTGCTCCACGCACTTGACCAGCTCGGGGATGCAGGTGGCCGGGTCCACACCGGGCGACTGGGGCAGCATGGCCGCGGGCACGAAGTGATCCGGGAACAACTGACTCACGCGGTAGCAGAGTTCGTTGCAAATCGCCGCCCAGGTGGACGACACATTGAAGTCGCCAATGTGGTGGGCCATGAAGCTGGCGCGGGGGCTGAAGATGGTGATGTCCGAGCCGCGCTCTTTCATCTTGGCCAGTTGGTTGAGCTCGATGCTTTCGCGCAACTCGTCGTCGCTGATTTTCAGCTCGGACACTTTGGGCATGGCGGCAGGGTCTTTGATGCCGGCAATCTGGCGGTTACGCCAGTCTTCCAGCGCCTTGGGGGCGGTGGTGTAGTGACCGTGCACATCGATGATCAAGGGTTTTGTTTGGCTCATGGGCAATCCTGATGGGGCAAATGGGTTGCACAGATTGTGCAGGCTCACCCCGCGAACGCCCAGCCCTTGGTACATCTACCAGCTAGAACGAATTTGCATAACCAAGCCTTGGGTATGACAAAATCAAACCAACCGAAAGCCCTATTGACCCCATGGACCTCAAACAGCTCGAATACTTTGTGCGCGTAGCCGAACTGGGCAGCTTCACACGCGCCGCACAGGCTCTGAACACCGCCCAACCAGCGCTCAGCCGGCAGGTGCGCCTGCTCGAAGTCGAGCTGCGGCAAAACCTGCTGGTGCGCAACGGGCGCGGCGCCACCCCGACCCAAGCCGGGTTGCTGCTTTTGGAGCACGGTCGGGGCATCCTGCACCAAGTGGACCGAGCGCGGGAAGAGCTGGGCCGGGTACGGACGGGTCTGACGGGGCGCGTGGCTTTGGGCCTGCCACCCAGCGTGGCGCGGGTGCTCACCGTGCCACTGACCCGGGCTTTTCGCCAGCGCATGCCCGAAGCGCAACTGTCCATCAGCGAAGGCCTGTCGAGCGCCATGCAGGAAAACCTGCAAAACGGCCGCCTGGACATTGCGGTCCTCTACAACCCCAGCCTGGTGGCGGGCATCGAGCACACCCCGCTGGTGCAAGAAGAATTGCTGCTGGTGCAAGCTCGACCACCGGGACTGCAGGAAGACCCGCCACCGCCGCCCATCGCCCTGAAAGACGTGGCCCATTTGCCGCTGGTCATCCCCACCCGCCCCAACGCCATCCGCATGCATGTGGAGTCAGAAATGGCGGCCATCGGTTGCCGCCCCCAGATTGCACTGGAGATCGATGGCGTGAGCGCCATCCTGGACTTGGTGGCCGACGGCGCGGGTCATGCCATCCTGCCGCGCAATGCCGTCATGCGCTCGGTGCGGCCTTCGGCGTTTTCAGTGCGTCCCTTGAAACAACCGGCCCTGCACATCCAGCTGACCACGGCCATCAGCGCGCAACGCCCCAGCACCTTGACACAACAAGCCGCCTTGGCCTTGCTGACCGAGCTGGGCGTGCAATGGCTCAGCCCGCCATGAACCCGCAAGGCACTTGACGCGCCCCAACCCGACCCCCAAAGTGCTCAAACAGGCTGCAACTGCAAAACCCACAGCAAGGCACTGAGGCTGAAGAAAGACAGCACCGTTGTCACCAGCAGGGCCGCTGCACTGACCGTGCCGTGGCCATGGCGTTGGCTGAGGATGGTGTAGATGCCCAGCATCGGCATGGCCCCTGTGAGCACGGCCGCTGCGCGCAGTGCGGGATCATCGATGGGCACCCACCACAGGGTGACGCACCAAATGGCCAAGGGGTGCAACACCAGTTTGCCCACAGCGATCGGCAACACCGTCGACTGCAGCCCTTTGGCCTGCAAGGCGACCAAAGAACCCCCAATCACAAACAGGGACAACACGGCACTGGCTTGCGCAAACAAGTCGATGGTGTGCCCCAAAGGTGCCGGCAAACTCAGCCCGAACAAGGCGAACAGGAACCCCAACACGATGCCGATGATCATGGGGTTTTTCAGCAAGTTTTGCAGGGTTTGGCGCAGCACGGTTTTCCAGCGCCCGGGGGCTGCGCCTTCGGAGTCGGCAATGGCCAGCAACAAAGGGATGAGCAGCAGGTTTTCCACCACCATGTTGAGCGCCAGGGCCACCCCCGCCACCGGCCCCAACGACAACAAGATGATGGGGTAACCCACAAAACCGCTGTTGGGGCAAGACATGCCCATGGCCATCATGCTGCTGTAGCTGAGGCTGCGGCCCTGGATTTGACGCGCCCAAAACAGCCCGGCAGCCAGCACCATCAAGGACCCTGTGGCATTGGCCAGCAGGTAGTGGTAGTTCAAGATGTCTTCCACCCGGCGCTGGGACAAGGCATTGAACAAAAGCGCAGGCAGGGCCAAGTTCAGGGTGAATTTGCCCAGCACCTGAAGGTCAGCCTTGGCAAACAAACCCTGCCGTGTGCAGACATAGCCCAGCGCAATCACCAGATAAATGGGGACCGTGATGCCCAGGATGTCCAGCAAGGCCGTCATCGCCCCGAACTTTCAGACGCCATGCCCATCAGGTGGTCACAAGTCCAGCACCAGGCGTGCTGTTTGGCTGCGGGAACAACACACCATGATCACATCGCCCTTGGCCTGCTCTTCCGGGGTGAGGTACATGTCCCAGTGGTCGGGCGTGCCCGCCACCACTTTCGTCAGGCAAGTGCCGCAAATGCCTTCGGAACAAGAAAACGGCACGTCGTGACCCGCGTCTTGCAGCACTTTCAAAATGGACTGGTCTTTGCTGACTGTCAGGGTCTGGCCGCTTTTTTGCAGCTGAACTTCAAAGCTGCCATCCGCAGAAATGGGGGTTTGGGTGAAATCGGTCGCGCTCATGCGTTCACTTTCTGGTGGTGTTCTTCGGCCAACAAGCGGTCGATGATGCGGCGCGACTGCACACCGCCTGAATCGATGTTGAGCATGAGCAGTTTGCGCTCAGGCCACTGGCTGATGTTGGCTTGTTGCAATTGCAGCATCTCCATGTCTTCGTTGAAGATGCCGCCCTGCCCGGCGCGGATTTTGTCCGTCAGCTCGGCATCGTGCGGCTTGAACTGGCGCGCCATGCCCCAGTGGTACCAATGCGAGGTTTCGGTCTCGGGCGTGATGAAATCCACCACCACGCTGTAGGCCTTGTGCTCGGGTGCAGCGTCAAAGCCGCCTTTGCCCGCCAGGGCCACGCCCACGTCGATCATGATGTGGGTGGGAGGCGTGAAGCGGCAAATTTGCCAGCGGTCCACCTTGGCCTGCGGGTCCAGCCCGTTGGCGCTCATCGCCATTTGCCAAAACGGCGGGGCTTGAATGCCTTGCATGTGGCGCTGCAGGATGACCTGGTCGCCCTCCACCGTGGTGGTGCAAGGCGTCTCGTCGATCTCAGGCTGGCCAATGCTGTTGGCGTGCACATAGGTCTCGTGCGTCAAGTCCATCAGGTTGTCGACCATCAGGCGGTAATCGGCCTTGACGTGGTACAGCCCGCCGCCATAAGCCCATGCCGGGTTGTCAAAAAACTCGAACACCGGCATCTTCGATTCATCAACCTGGGTCTGGTCGCCTGGCCAGACCCAGACAAAGCCATAGCGCTGGGTCACGGCATAGGCCTTGATGGCCGGGAAACCGCGCACGCGCTGACCGGGCATGTGCACGGTTTTGCCTTCGCAGCCCATCTCCAGGCCGTGGTAACCACAGACCAGCTTGCCGTCGCAGACTTTGCCCAGCGACAAAGGTGCGCCACGGTGCGGGCAAAAATCTTCCACCGCTGCAACACGGCCATCCGGGCCTTTGAAAAACACCATTTTTTCGTTGCAAATGGTGCGCCCCAAAGGCTTAACACCCAGACCATCGAGTTCGGCCTCGGTGCAGGCGACATACCAAGTGTTTTTGATGAACATGTTTACCCCTTTTGGCGAATGAGTTGAACACCGGGCGTGGACACCGGCTGTGGATTTTGAAGGGCCAGACTCAGGTGCTGGCGGGCGATGCGGGCGTGTTCTCGCATCAAGGCTTCGGCCCGTCCCCCCTCACGCTGGGCAATGGCCTGAAGCACTTGGCGGTGTTGGTGCTGAGCCACCACCAAAGTGTCTCGGACACCCGCTTGGTTGGCCTGCACCCCCACAAAACCCGAGGGGGATGCAAAGGGCCAGCTGCAAGCGCGCTCGATCTCCCGCGCCAGCACCGTGCTGTCGGCCATCTCCACCAAAAGTTGGTGAAAGACGGCGTTCTGGCGCACATAGTCCGAGAAGGCCTGATCGTTCAAGCTGGCGGGCTGCAAAAGCAGGTCAATGTGGTCCAGGCATGCGCCAGCGCTGTGCAGCAAATTCGGGCTCACGCCGCGCTCGGCGGCCAGGCGCGCCGCCAAACCTTCCAGGGTGCCACGAAGCTCAATGGCATCGGCCACCTCTCGCTCGGAAAAGGTCCGCACCGCATAGCCGCCATGCGGCAAAGCCAACAACAGCCCCTCTTGTCCCAGACGCAACAAGGCTGCACGGATTGGCGTGCGTGACATGCCCAGCCGCTCCACCAAGGCCTGTTCAGTGATGCGCGAACCGGCAGGCAATTGCCCAGCCAGGATCCACTCGCGCAAGCGCTGCTGCGCCTTGACGGCTTGGGTGCTGCCTGCTTCGGCCAAAGGGCTGGGCAGTTGCCTGAGTGGGGTGGCGTTCATGACCATCTGTCGAGCTTGGAAAACGGTGCGGGTCTTATCAATGTATACAAAAAAAACTTCCATAAGGCTGATCTTAGGGTTTTTTGGAAGAATTTCACCCTTAATGTATCCCAAGAGTCATCGGCAGCACCCGGCAGGGCTGCATGGGCGACAACACCCGGGGCGAGCCGCACTGCAGTCGGTGACAATCAGCCCAAAAGAGGGGGAGCGTTCCATGGGTTTGCAGTTGCTGGATTTCGACCGCAGTGAAGATGCCGAGGGTGTGGTGTGCTGGGACGCGCTGGCCCAACCGGCCCCCGCCCACAATGCCGCCTTGCTGCAGGAAGTGGTCAAAGTGCTGGTTTGGGCACATCAATTTGACGAGCATGGGCCCGGGCCTTTGGAGCATGGCGCCAATTGGGACTTTGACCTGCAGGTCACGCTGGTGCAGGAAGGCGCACGCTCCCAAGTCGTTCAACCCCGGTTTGTGCCCAGCGAAAACCGTTTGACTTTGCTGCCCGAACCGCAGGCACACCAATCCATGGCCTTGAGCCTGACCTTGAGCGGCACGCCCGCTTTTGTCCAGGCATTTTCTGAGGCGTTCGATCTGGCATGAGCTCTGTCGGGCCTGCCTCGGAACAGACAGACGCCCATGGGGTGAGCTGGGGCCAAGCCACCCGGTTCTGGCTGTGGTTGGGGTGCGTGAGCTTTGGCGGCCCTGCCGCCCAAATCGCCCTGATGCATGAAGAGTTGGTGGTGCGTCGGCGCTGGATTTCTGAAAAACGTTTTCTGCACGCCTTGCACTACTGCATGCTCTTGCCAGGCCCGGAGGCACAGCAATTGGCCACTTACACCGGTTGGTTGATGCATGGCACCCGCGGGGGCATTGTGGCCGGGGCTTTGTTTGTTTTGCCGTCTTTGCTGCTCTTGATTGTGCTGAGCTGGGCCTACACCGCTTGGGGCAACCACCCCTGGGGGCAAGCGGTGCTCTGGGGCCTGAAGCCAGCGGTGACGGCGCTGGTTCTGCATGCAGTGCACCGATTGGCCCTGCGCACCTTGAAGGAGAGGTGGTTGTGGTGCTTGGCCGCCCTGTCATTGCTCGGCATGCTGTGGGACTTGCCATTTCCCCTGATCATTGCCGCTGCCGCTGCCACAGGGTTTTACATGTCGCGCCCGTCGCTGCGCCAGCCCACGGGCACCACCGCCCTGACCGGTGCAGCGCCGCAAGACATCCAGCCTGCCAAGCCCGGTGGGCCTGGTGGCAATGACCGGGCCTGGCTGGATGACGACACACCCGCCCCCCCACACACGCACTTCAGCCAGCAGCGACTGGTGCGTGCGGTGTTGATGGGGCTGGGCATCTGGGGGGCGGGTCTGGGCCTGATCGTTTTGTTGTTCGGTTGGGGGCACACCCTCACACAGATGGGTGGCTTCTTCACCCAAGCCGCTTTGTTGACTTTTGGTGGGGCTTATGCGGTGCTGCCTTTTGTCACGCAGGCGGCCGTCATGCAGTACGGCTGGCTCACGGCTTCACAAATGATGGATGGCCTGGCCTTGGGCGAAACCACGCCGGGGCCTTTGATCATGGTGGTCGCGTTTGTGGGGTTTCTGGGCGGGCACAGCCAAGCACTTTTTGGCCACCCCTGGCTGGGTGGCCTTGTGGCGGCCTGCGTGGCGACCTGGTTCACGTTCTTGCCCTCCTTCGTGTTCATTTTGGCGGGCGGTCCACTGGTCGAGTCCACGCGCCAGATGCCTGCGCTGACAGGGCCCCTGCAAGGCATCATGGCCGCCGTGGTGGGCGTGATCTTGCACCTGGCTGGCGTGTTCGCCCGCCAGACCTGGCTGCCCGGCGGCTGGCACCATCTGCCCGATTTGGCGGCTGTGGCCCTCACGGTGCTGGCCACCTGGCTGCTGATCAAAAAAGAGTTGAGCGTGTTCAAGCTGCTGGGCCTTTGCACGGCCCTGGGTTTGGGGTGGCAGCTGCTGGTCTAGGCCGCAGCCTCCACCCCGCCCGCTCTCATTTTTTGGGATACAGGTCCGGGTACATGTCTCTGAGCATGCAACCGCTGTCGTCACTGGCGGGGATGTTGCCGGTGCGGCGCGCATCTTCCAACTCAGCCCGCACTTGCTCACGTGTTTTGCAGGCTACCGCGGGCTTGGGCGGGTAGGCTGAAGGGTTGACCTCATTGAGCATGCAACCACTCTCATCGTTGGCGGGCATATTGCCCGTGCGCCGTGCTTCGGCCAGTTCAGCCCGCACCTGCTCCCGTGTTTTACAAGGCTCCACCGGTTTGGGTGGATAGGCAGAAGGGTTGACCTCGTTGAGCATGCGACCCGACTCATCGTTGGCCGGGAGATTGCCTGTGCGAATGGCCTCCATGAGTTCGATGCGCACTTGTTCGCGCGTTTTGGGGCCGCTCGTGTTTTGCGACCAGACCTGGGTGGCACACACCGCCAAGACTCCAAAAGCCAAGGCATGGATAGAAAAATGTCGCATGAAAATGTCCTTTCAATGAAAAAAACGCCGGTCCTGGCCAGGTCATGAAAACGACCGATTGACCCATGAAGCCAAGCCGGTTTTGATTAAAAAAGACCCAGGCCGGGCCGTCTGTGCGTTAATTCACCCCTTGCACCTGCGCCTTGCCATGTCCGACGAATTCCAAATTGACATCCCTGCTTCTTTCATGGCGCTGTACCTGCCGCCCGGAAAAATCAAACCCACGCTGGGTCTGCGCGCGCTGGCTGCGCGCTACGAACTCTGCGAAGACTTGGCCAATCTGCTGACCGAAAAAGCGGCCAACTTGCAGTTCACGCTGGGCATCACCGAAGAATTGGTGCTGGCGCAATGCGAGGCCGGTTTGCTGACCGGTCCGGCCGTGGTCTCCCCCGAAGAAGCCCATTGGGTGGTTTGCCGCTTGGCCGAGCTGCTTCAGTGGCCGAGGGTGCAGCGCGCGCGCGCCGATGAGTGAGGTCAGACCCACACATGAACACACCCTCGACAGACTTGCAGCGATTGCTGACGGCGCCCATCTTGCCCACTTTGCTGCGCTTGGCAGCCCCCAATGTGCTGGCCATGGCCATGTCGGTGCTGGTGGGCGTGGCTGAGATTTATTACGTGGGCCAAATGGGCACCGCCCCATTGGCCGCCTTGGCCCTGGTTTTCCCATTTGCCATGCTCACACAAATGATGTCCGCCGGCGCCATGGGCGGCGGGGTGTCGGCCGCGATCAGCCGAGCCCTGGGTGCGAAGGATGTGGGGCGTGCCCACACATTGATGCAACATGCCCTGGTGATTGGCCTGTCGGCGGGACTGGTGTACAGCCTGCTGTTTGTCTGGGCGGGGCCTGCCTTGTATGCCTTGCTGGGTGGACGCGATGCGGTGCTGCACGAGGCCACGGCTTATGGCCAAGTGGTTTTCTCCGGGGCCGCTCTGGTTTGGCTGTTGAACACCCTGGCCTCCATCCTGCGCGGCACGGGCAACATGAAGACCCCCTCCCTCACCCTGATGGTGACGGCTCTTTTGCAGATCCTCCTGAGTGGTCTGCTGGGCCTGGGTGCAGGCCCCATACCGGCCATGGGGATGGTGGGTGTGGCTTGGGGTCAGCTGCTGGCCACAGCCGCTGGCGTGGCCTATTTGGGGGCTTACCTGCTCCAAGGCCAGGGTCGCTTGAAGCTCCAGGTGGCGACATTCGCGCTCGAAAAATCGATGTTCGCCGACATCTTGAAGGTCGGCGCCATGGCATGTCTCTCCCCCGTGCAATCGGTGCTGGCGATTTTGATTTTCACGGGCCTGCTGGCGCAGCAAGGCACCGAAGCTCTGGCGGGCTACGGCATTGGTCAAAGGCTTGAATTCCTTTTGATTCCGATTGCCTTTGGCATTGGCGTGGCCGCGGTCCCGATGGTGGGCATGGCCATGGGCGCAGGCCAAGTGGACCGGGCCCGACGCGTGGCATGGACGGCTGGCTGGGTGTCGGGGGGCAATTTGGGGCTGATCGGTGCGGTGGTCACGCTGGCCCCCGATGTGTGGGCCGGCATGTTCACCCAAGACGAGGCCGTGCTGGTCTTTGCAAGGCAATACCTGGTCACCGCCGGACCGGCTTTTGCATTCTTTGGGCTCGGCTTGACCTTGTACTTTGCCTCCCAGGGGGCAGGCCAAGTCATCGGG
Source organism: Comamonadaceae bacterium (assembly GCA_027484105.1). GTDB lineage: Bacteria > Pseudomonadota > Gammaproteobacteria > Burkholderiales > Burkholderiaceae_C > Limnohabitans_A. The sequence continues at coordinate 196,717 of JAIXUG010000004.1, read as the reverse complement.
CCGGTGCTGGCGGGCACGGTCAGACTGGTGCTGGTCGCCGGTGCTGGTTTTGGGTTGGCCCAGCACGGTGGCACAGCGCAGGACTTTTACACCTTGATCGCCATCACCATGGTGGTCTATGGCCTTTTCACGGCGGCTGCCGTGAAATTCACCGCCTGGACGCCCAAATCAGGGTAATCACTTAGATTCATTCAGCGCCAGATGGGGACAATATGATTATCAAGAATAACTTTATTGGCAAGCTAGCCAAGACCCCATCAGGAGCTGTGAATGACCCCCACCCCAGACCCCATCCTTGAACGCGCGGCCGCCCATGGCGTGTCACTGGAGATGCAAGGGGCCGTGGCCGTCGTGCGTTTGTGCCGTCCTGCCAAACGCAACGCCCTGAACGACGGCCTCATCGAAGGCCTGCGTGATGTGTTTCAAAACTTGCCTGTGCAAGCCCGGGCTGCGGTCATCCATGGCGAAGGCGATCACTTTTGCGCCGGGCTTGACTTGTCGGAGCTCAAGGAGCGCGATGCGGGTGAAGGCATCCACCATTCCCGCAGCTGGCATGTCGCCCTGAACGCGGTGGAACAAGGTCCGGTGCCCGTGGTGGCTGCGCTGCACGGCGCGGTGGTCGGTGGCGGCCTGGAGTTGGCCAGCGCCAGCCACATCCGCGTGGCCGACGAGAGCACTTTTTTTGCCTTGCCCGAAGGCACGCGCGGCATCTTCGTGGGAGGGGGCGGTTCGGTGCGCATCCCCAAATTGATCGGTGCGGCCCGCATGACCGACATGATGTTGACCGGCCGTGTTTACAACGCCCAAGACGGTGAACGCATCGGGCTGTCGCAGTACTTGGTCCCCACCGGAGGCGCTTTGGCCAAAGCCATGGAGTTGGCCACGCGCATAGCCACCAATGCCCCGCTGACGAATTTCGCACTCACCCACGCCCTGCCCCGCATTGCGGAACAACCGGCAGACCACGGGCTGTTCACCGAAGCCCTGATGGCCTCGATCGCCCAAGCCGCCCCCGAGGCCAAAGCCCGCGTGCGCGCCTTCCTGGAAGGCAAAGCCGCCAAAGTTCAAAAAAGCTGACCATCGGCTCCCACTGAGGCATTGAACCCCATGAGCGACATCAAATTCCGACCCCTGAAATTCGGCGTGACCCGCGTCACCATCCAGGATGGCCCTCCCGGGACACGTTATGTGCAGGCCGATCAAGCCTTGCAAGACTACCCGGACCGCCTGACCGACCGCCTGCAGCACTGGGCCCAAGTCAAGCCTGCACACAGCTTCATGGCGCGGCGGATCAAACAAGCCGATGGCTCTTTGGGCGACTGGCAACACCTGACATACGCCCAGGCCTGGAGCACCGCGCGCAACATTGCGCAAGGCCTGATCGATCGGGGCTTGAGCGCCGAGCGGCCCGTGGTGATCTTGAGCGAAAACAGCCTGGAACACGCCTTGCTCGCTCTGGGCTGCATGGTGGCCGGTGTGCCTTTTGTGCCCACCTCCCCGCCTTATTCTTTGGTCAGCGTGGACTATGACAAGCTCAAGCATGTGCTGCGCACCGTCACACCGGGCATGGTGTTTGCCTCGGACGCTCGCTACGCCAAAGCCATTGCCGCCACTGTGAGCCCGGACATGGAAGTGGTGATGGCCCAGGACGGTGTAGAGGGCCGAGAGGTCACCCGCTTTGAAAGTCTGTGTGCCACCCCAGCCACCGCCCAAGTGGACGCGGCAATCGCGGCCACCGGACCCGACACGATTGTCAAATTCCTGTTCACCAGCGGCTCCACCAAACTGCCCAAAGCCGTGATCAACACACAACGCCTGTGGTGTTCCAACCAAAGGCAGATGGCCCAGTCCATGCCCGTGCTGGCCGAACAAGAATTGGTCCTGGTCGATTGGCTGCCCTGGAACCACACTTTTGGCGGCAACCACAACTTTGGCATGACGGTGTTCCACGGCGGCACCTTGTACATCGACGACGGCAAACCCACGCCCGCCTTGATCCACGAAACCCTGCGCAACTTGCGCGAAATCGCGCCCACGGTGTATTTCAACGTCCCCACCGGTTTTGATGCGATCGCCAATGCGATGAAAACCGACGATGCCCTGCGCAAAACATTGCTGTCGCGGGTGCAGATGTTCTTTTACGCAGGCGCGGCTCTGGCCCAACCGATTTGGGACAGTTTGTACGAATCGCAAGAGCGCGAAGTCGGCGAGCGCATCGTCATGACCACCGGCTTGGGCATGACCGAATCCGGGCCCTTTGGCATTTTTGTGACCAACCCCAACGTCAAGGCGGGCGACTTGGGCGTGCCCACCCCGGGCATGGCGCTGAAATTGGTGGACATCGACGGCAAAACCGAGGTGCGCTACCGTGGCCCCAACGTCACCCCAGGCTATTGGCGAGCCCCCAAAGAAACGGCAGAGGCGTTTGACGAAGAAGGCTTTTTCAAAACAGGCGATTCCGTCCAGTGGATTGACGAGACCAACCCGCATTTGGGCCTCAAATTTGACGGACGGATTGCCGAAGACTTCAAACTGGCCACGGGCACTTTTGTGAGTGTGGGCCCCTTGCGTGCCAAGATCATTTCCTTGGGTGCGCCCTACATCCAAGACGCGGTTCTGACCGGCATCAACCTCACCGAAGTGGGCGCCATGATTTTCCCAACGCCCGCCGTGCGCAGTCTGTGCCGTTTGCCCCCCGAAGCCTCTTTGGCAGAGGTCTTGGCCACGCCAGAGGTGCTGACGAAATTCCAGGCCATCGTGAACGAACTGGCCCAAACCGCCACCGGCAGCGCCAACCGCATTGCCCGGCTTTGCTTGTTGAGTGAGCCCCCCACCATCGACAAAGGCGAGATCACCGACAAGGGCTCGATCAACCAGCGCTCTGTGCTGGCGCACCGGGCTGACTTGGTGGCCGCTTTGCACGCAGGTGACTTGCCGAACATCGTCCAACCCCAATGACCCTCCTGTAGGAGCCCACCGCGTGGGCGATGGGCCGGCTGAAGTTCCAAAGGCCATCGCCCTCGGGGTGGGCCCCTACACAACACAGAAAGAAAACCATGAGCTCCAAAGGATTTTTCAACGCGTTTGCCGATGTGTGGATGCACGAGGGCGTGCGCACGCCCATGGTCGATTACTGCGGCGCTTTGGGCCACATCTCGCCCACCGACCTGGGCATTAAGGCGGCACGCGAAGCATTGAAGCGCGCAGGCATCGCCCCCACCGAAATCGGCTCGGTCATCACCGGCAACATGGCCCCCGGCGACTTCGACCAGTTTGTGCTGCCGCGCCACATCGGCCTTTATGCTGGGGTGCCGCAAGAAGTGCCCGCCATCATGGTGCAGCGCATTTGCGGCACCGGCTTTGAGCTGTTTCGCCAGGCCGGAGAGCAGATTGAAGCGGGCGTGTGCGAGGCCGCGCTGGTGGTCGGCACCGAGAGCATGACGCGCAACCCGATCGCCGCCTTTGACCACCGCACCGGCTTCAAGTTGGGCGCACCGGTGGGCTTCAAGGACTTCATGTGGGAAGCCCTGAAAGACCCGGCCGCGGGCATCAACATGATCCAGACGGCCGAAAACCTGGCCAAAAAATACAGCATCACCCGCGAAGAAGTGGACCAGTTCGCGTCCGACTCGTTCGCCAAGGCCGTGGCGGCGCAGGCTGCAGGTTTTCATGCAGACGAAATCGTGCCGGTGGTCACTGAAAAGTTCGAGCTCGACGGCTACAAGCCGCGAGGCATCAAGCTGCAAGGCAAAGTGACCGAAGTCACGGCCGACACCCATGCCCGCATTTCCCCCCCCGAGGTGTTGGGCAAGCTCAAACCGGTGTATGAAGGCGGCGTGCAAACCGGGGGCAACAGCTCGGCCCTGGTCGATGCGGCAGCCGCTTGTGTGGTGACCTCCGGAACCTATGCCAAAGCCCACGGCAAAAAACCCATCGCGCGCGTGGTGGCTGCTGCGGCTGTGGGTGTGCCCCCCGAGATCATGGGCATCGGCCCTGCCCCGGCCATCGGCTTGCTGCTGGAGCGCACGGGTCTGAAGCTGTCGGACATTGGCCGCTTTGAGATCAACGAAGCGCAAGGCGCCCAAACCCTGGCCGTGGCCAAAGAGCTGGGTCTGGATGTGGCCAAGCTCAACGTCAACGGCGGTGCGATTGCGCTGGGCCACCCCCTGGCCGCCACCGGCGTGCGCCTAACTATCACACTGGCGCGTGAACTGCAGCGCTCTGGCTTGCGTTACGGCGTCTCCAGCGCCTGTGTGGGCGGCGGGCAAGGCATTGCCTTGTTGATTGAAAACCCTGAAGGCATTTGAAAAGGCACTGACATGAACATCCAAGGACAAGCAGCACTGGTCACCGGCGGCGGCTCGGGGCTGGGCGAAGCCACCGCCCGCGAACTGGCAAGGCTCGGCGCCAAGGTCGCGGTGCTGGACCTGAACATGGCCAACGCCGAACGCGTGGCAAACGACATTGGCGGCGTGGCCGTGCACTGCAATGTGAGCGATGCGGACAGCATGGCCCAGGCCATCCAGACAGCCGCCGCAGCCCACGGCCCCGCCCGCATCTTGATGCAGATCGCCGGCATCGGCACCGCCAAGCGCGTGGTCGGCAAAGATGGCAAAGCCGCACCGCTCGACGATTTTGCCAAGGTCATCCACGTCAACCTGATCGGCACCTACAACGCGGCGCGTTTGTTTGCCGAGGCCTGCGCCCAACTCGACCCCATGGAAGACGGCGCGCGTGGCGTGATGGTGTTCACCGCCTCGGTCGCAGCCTTTGACGGGCAAGTGGGCCAGCAGGCGTATAGCGCCTCCAAAGCCGGTGTGGTGGGCATGACCCTGCCCATGGCACGCGACTTGGCACAGCACGGCATCCGCGTATGCACCATTGCGCCTGGCCTCTTCAAAACACCGCTGCTGGCCAGCTTGCCCGAGCCGGTGCAGCAATCCCTGGCCGCCAGCATTCCCTTCCCGGCCCGTCTGGGCAAGCCCAGCGAATTTGCCGAACTGGCCTGCCACATCGTGCACAACGACCACCTGAACGGCGAAGTCATCCGCCTCGATGGCGCCTTGCGCATGGCCCCACGTTGAAAGAAAAAAATGAGCAAAACCGTTGTTTACGAAGTGCAAGTGATGTTCGGTGACTGCGACCCGGCAGGCATCGTGTTCTTCCCGAATTTTTCCAAGTGGATGGACGCCTCGTCGCTCAACTTCTTCATGAAGTGCGGCATCTTGCCTTGGCGCGAACTGGTCAAGACGCGCGGCATCATCGGCACGCCCCTCTTGGAGATCAACACCAAATTCATCCGCCCCGCCACCTACGGCGAAACCCTGCAGGTGCACACCAGCGTTCAGGAATGGCGCGACAAAGTGTTCGTGCACAAACACGTCGTGATGCGGGGTGACACCGTGCTGTGCGAGGGCACCGAGGTGCGCGCTTTTTGCATCAAGCACCCCGAAGACCCGGACCGGATCAAAGCGATTCCGGTGCCCGAAGACATCAAAGCTCTCTGCAGTTGAACACGCCCTGGGACTGAGCATGTACTACGAACCCGGTATCACCCCTCATGGCTTGCCGCACGACCCTTTCAAGTCGTGCGTGATCCCAAGACCGATCGGCTGGATCTCTACTGTTGACGCACGAGGACGCCACAACCTGGCCCCTTACAGCCAATTCCAGAACGTGACCTTTGATCCGCCCATCGTCATGTTCAGCGCCAACCAAACTACCGAGGGCGAACGCAAGGACTCGGTGCGCAACGCAGAACAAACCGGCGAATTCGTCTGGAACATGGCCACCTACGCGCTGCGTGAAGCGGTCAACATCTCGGCCGAAGAAGTGCCCCATGGCGTAGACGAGTTCGAACGCGCCGGCCTCTCCAAACTGCCCAGTCGCTTGGTCAAGCCCATGCGCGTCCAAGGCTCGCCCATCCAGTTCGAGTGTGTGTACCTCAACAGCTTGCGCTTTCCCGGCAAACCGCCCATGGGCACGGCGGATGTGGTGTTTGGCCGCGTGGTGGCCATCCACATCGACGACGAAGTCATCAACGGCCAAGGCTTGATCGACGTGCTCAAAATCCAGCCCCTGGCTCGGATGGGCTACTACGACTACACCTTTGTCGACAACCAATTTCAAATGGTCATCCCTGGCAACAGCAAAGCTTTGCTGGCTGGGTTGGAGGGCTCGGCCGACAAAGCGGCCCGATCAGCTTCAGCCAATTGAAGACCACTACTGCACCCCTTTCTTCAACCCTTTTTCAACCGCACGCCGAGTAGCCCAACATGACCAACCGCCGCGAATTCATCCAAACCAGCATCGGCGCTGCCATTCTGGGCAGCACCGCATTCCAGCAAGCCTGGGCACAAAGCGGCTTGCCGATCGAGCAAGTCAAAGTGCTCTATGGCTTTCCACCGGGCAGCTCGGGCGACATCTGCGCGCGCCGGGTGGCCGAAAAATTTGGCGGCACGCCCTACAGTAAAAATGCCGGCATCATCGACAGCCGCCCCGGCGCTGGCGGCCAAATTGCCCTGAACTTGCTCAAAAGCGCACCGGCCGACGGCTCGGTGTTGGCCATGACCCCGTTCTCGGCCATCTCGCTCTACCCCCACATCTTCAAAAACCTGCAGTACAAGCCTTTTGAGGACTTCATTCCGGTAGGGACGGCCTCCATGATCCAGCATGGTTTTGCCGTGGGTCCCATGGTGCCTGCCAGCGTGAGGAACGTGAAGGACTTCATCACGTGGGCCAAAGCCAACCCCGCGCAAGCCAGCTACGGCTCGCCCGCTGCAGGCTCCACACCGCACTTCATTGGCGCGTTGCTCGGCCTGAACCAAAACTTTGAGTTCAAACATGTGCCTTACCGTGGCTCGGTGCCCGGCGTGACCGACGTGGTCGGCGGCCAGATCGCGTGCATGTTCACCCCGCACGGCGACTTCATTGCCAACCACAAGGCTGGCAAGATGCGCATCCTGGCCACATCGGGCAAAACACGCTCGCCATTTGTGCCTGACGTGGCCACCTTTGCCGAGCAAGGATTCCCTGAGTTGACAGTGGAAGAGTGGTTTGGTTTTTACGCCCCCGCCAAAACCCCGGCCAACGTGGTGCAAGCAGCCAACGCGGCAATCAATGCAGCACTCAAGGACAAGGGTGTCCAAGATGCCTTGACCGTGGTGGGTCTCATCCCCTTCGGCGGCACAACCGCAGACCAGCTCAAGAGTTCGCAAGTGGAACTCGAGCGCTGGGGCCCCCTGATCAAGCGCATCGGTTTCACCGTCGACTCCTGATCCCTTGTAATCCCCTGAAATCTGGCGCATCTTGACGGGTGCACCGGATTTCCCCACCCAGTCCAGCGCCCCATGAACACCTACCAAGCCCGCACCGACGACATGCAGTTTGTGTTGTCCCGCGTTTTGAACGCGCCAGCCCAACTGCAAGCCCTGCCCGCCTTTGCCGAGGTGGACGCTGAGCTCATGCAACAAGTGCTGGAGGAAGCGGGCAAGTTTGTGGGTGAAGTGATCGCCCCGCTCAACCGCGATGGCGACGAAATCGGTGCCCAATGGAAGGACGGCGCGGTCACCATGCCGCCGGGTTTCAAAGACGCATACCAAGCGTTTTGGCAATCGGGCTGGCCTGCGCTGGCCTCGAGCAGCGAAGACGGCGGCCAAGGCCTGCCCAGCGTGCTCGAAGCCATGCTGTACGAAATGCTGTCGGCCGCCAACCACGGCTGGACCATGGCCCCTGGGCTGCTGCATGGCGCTTATGAATGCATCAAGCACCACGCCAGCGACGAAATCAAAGCGCAGTATTTGGAGAAGGTGGCCACCGGCGAATGGCTGGCCACCATGTGCCTGACCGAGCCCCACGCGGGCTCTGACTTGGGGCTGGCCCGCACCAAGGCGGTGCCCCTGCCCGACGGGAACTATGCCGTCAGCGGCACCAAAATTTTCATCTCGGGTGGCGAACACGACCTCACCGACAACATCGTGCACCTGGTGCTGGCCCGCCTGCCCGACGCACCGCCCGGCCCCAAAGGGCTGTCGCTGTTTCTGGTCCCCAAGTTCTACCCCGACGGCTCGCGCAGCCGTGTGCACTGTGACCGCATCGAAGAAAAAATGGGCCTGCACGGCAGCCCGACTTGCGTGATGCGCTTTGACGAAGCGGTCTCTTCCATCGTGGGCGAGCCCGGCAAGGGCCTGAACGCGATGTTCGTGATGATGAATGCCGCCCGCTTGCACGTGGCCCTGCAAGGCATTGGCCTGCTGGACGCCGCTTGGCAAAAAGCCGATGCCTATTCGCAAGAGCGCCGCCAAATGCGTGCCCCCGGCCAAGGCAAAAGCGCAGGCGAAGCCGACCTGATCGGCGAGCACCCCGCCATGCGACGCATCCTGGACACGCAGCGCGCCTGGGTGGATGCCGGGCGCGTGTTGGCCTACCGCACCGCCCTCGAACTCGACCTGATCAAACACAGTCCCGATGCCGACACGCAAGCCGCGGCACAGCGCTGGTGCGCCCTGGTCACGCCGGTCATGAAATCGGTGTTCACGCATCAGGCCTTCCACGGCGGCAGCGACTGCCTGCAGGTGTTTGGCGGCCACGGCTATGTGCGCGAATGGGGCATCGAACAGATCGTGCGCGACGCCCGCGTGGCCATGATTTACGAAGGCACCAACGAAATCCAGGCCATTGACCTTTTGGTGCGCAAGGTGCTGGCCGATGGTGGCAGCGGCATGAACACCCTGCTCGACAGCCTGCAAGCCGACTTGCCCAAAAACGCCAAAGCCAGCACACCGGCTGGCGCGAGAATTCAAACCCTGCGCGCCATCACCGCACAAATTGTCAAAGCCGCCCCGCAAGACGCGGCCCTGGCTTGCCGCGTCGCCGACGACTACCTGCGCGCAGTGGCCCTGGTGCTGATGGACTGGGCCTGGTTGCGCATCGAAGCCGGTGTGGAGGACAGCACGCCCAACGCCGACAAGCGCTGGAAAGCCCCGGCCCAAGCCCTGCGCAGCTGGGTGTTGCCCGAATTCCAGATGCGCAGCTTCATCATCGTCCAGCAGTGCACAGCGGCGGCATAATCTCGGGCACCATGCCCCGCAAGACCCGTCCCGCACCCAACACATCCGAAGGCAGCGCCCAGCGATCCAGCGGTGCCGAGTCTGCCCCCAGCACAAAGCCTTGTGCCGTGGATGAGGTAGACACCCGCTATTTGCAAACCTTGATGGGCTACAACGCCCGCAGAGCAGCGCTCAGCATCATTGAGGTCTTTCTTGAACGGCTGGCCCCCTTTGGGCTCAAGCCTGTGGATTTTTCGGTCATGTCCACGATTTGCCACAACCCTGGCGTGACCTCACGCCAACTGTGCAATACGCTCAATTTATTGCCCCCCAACCTGGTTGGCCTGATCCAGTCACTGGAATCGCGCGGCCTGATCGAACGCAGACCCCACCCCCACGATGGCCGTGCGGTGGGGCTCCACGCCACTGCCAAGGGACACGAGTTGATGAGCCAGGCCGAGCAAACGGCCACCGAACTCGAACTGGAAAAAACCGCCCGGCTGACACCCGCACAGCGCAAAACTTTGTTGACGCTGTTGCAAAAAATTTACCTTTGAGGGCTTCCTCGCACACCCGCCATGAACACTTCTGCCCTGCCCCTTTTTCCTGAGAAAGCCCTGCTGATCGGCCGCATGTGGCAGCCCCGCACAGGACCGATCCTGGTGGCGGTCACGCCGCACAAGGTGATGGACTTGTCCAGCCTCGCCCTGACCTGCAGTGAGCTGCTCGAACAGGCGCAAGTGGCACACCGGGTGAGGCAATGCATCCGCTCAGGCCAGGCCAAAGAAATTGCTGACACCACTGCTGTATGGGCCAACAGCGACGAAACCCGACGTGATCCCGCCCTGCCTTGGTTCATGGCCCCCTGCGATCTGCAAGCCGTCAAAGCCGCAGGCGTGACTTTTGTGGCCAGCATGCTGGAGCGGGTGATTGAAGAGCAAGCTCGCGGCGATGCCAGCCGTGCCGAAGCCGTGCGCCAGGCGGTGGTGGCCGTGATCGGTGACAACCTGCGCAGCGTGGTGCCCGGCTCGCCCGAATCGGCCAGACTCAAGGAAGTGTTGCTGGCCCAAGGCATGTGGTCGCAATACCTTGAAGTGGGCATTGGGCCGGATGCCGAAATCTTCACCAAAGCCCAGCCCATGAGTGCTGTAGGCAGCGGTGCCCTGGTGGGCATTCACCCTGCGAGTCAATGGAACAACCCCGAGCCCGAAATCGTGCTGGCGGCCAACTCGCGCGGCGAAGTGGTGGGCGCGACTTTGGGCAACGACGTGAACCTGCGTGATTTTGAAGGCCGCAGCGCTTTGCTGCTGGGCAAAGCCAAGGACAACAATGCCAGTTGCGCCATCGGCCCCTTCATCCGCCTGTTTGACGAACACTTCGGCATCGACGACGTGCGTCAGTGTGAGCTCAGCCTCAAGGTGCAAGGCCCTGAAGGCTTTGTGATGCAAGGCAGCAGCGCCCTGAGCCAGATCAGCCGCGACCCGCTGGACCTGGTCGCGCAGGCCATGGGCCAATACCACCAGTACCCGGACGGGATGATGCTGTTTTTGGGCACCATGTTCGCCCCCACACAAGACCGCCACGGCCCCGGGCAGGGCTTTACCCATGTGGTGGGCGATGTGGTGAGCATCTCCACCCCGCAGCTGGGCACCCTGGTCAACCAGGTCACCACCTCCGATCTGGCACCCGCCTGGTCCTATGGTGTGGGCGCGCTGATGCGCGATCTGGCCCAACGCACTTCAGCCCCATAAGGCCCGCCCTCCATTGAGGTTGGCTCGCAAGGAGGGCCGGGGCTCAGGGGCCGTGCAAAGGTCAGGCTGGCATAATTTTGACTTTTGACACCGTCAACCCGTGCATGTGACCCGCGCTGCACGTTCTTCACAAGAAAGCATTTCCCATGAACACCACCCCCTCCGGCCTGCAATACGAAGACACCGTTGTCGGCGAAGGCGAACAAGCCACCCCCGGCCAGGACGTCACGGTGCACTACACCGGCTGGATCTACAAAGACGGTCAGCAAGGCGCCAAATTTGATTCGAGCCGTGACCGCCGCGACCCCTTCGTTTTCGGTTTGGGTGCAGGCATGGTGATCAAGGGCTGGGACGAAGGTGTGGCCGGCATGAAGGTGGGCGGTCAGCGCACCCTGATCATCCCGCCCGAGTTGGGCTATGGCGCCCGTGGCGCAGGTGGCGTGATCCCGCCCAATGCCACCCTCAAATTTGATGTGGAATTGTTGTCCTTGGATTGATCACCAAAGCGCTGCGCGCCCATCAGGCCCGCTGTCCAGCGGGCTTTTTCATGGCGCGTACAGACCCTTGACCCCCAGCTGCCCCATCAAACAGGGCTTTTTTGAGGTGCTGCGACAAGCAACCTCTTGAAGACCGCCGGTTTGCCCCTATTTAGACCGGTATTCATTTTTGCGGACATCGTTCATGTCAGAAGCCACCTCCAACCCCAACCACCCGCCCCAGAGCGAAGAAGAAGAATTGGCCGCAGCCGCCGCCATGCCCCCCACCGACCCACTGGCCGACGCCCAAGCCGAGTTGCTCAACCTGAAGGCGCAAAACGCCGATCTGGCCGACCAGTACCTGCGCGCCCAAGCCGATGTGCAAAACGCCCGCCGCCGCGCCGATGACGAAATCGCCAAAGCCCGCAAATTTGCCGTCGAGGCCTTTGCCGAAAGCCTTTTGCCCGTGCTGGACAGTCTGGAAGCCGGTCTGGCCATACCCAATGTGACGATTGAGCAAATCCGCGAAGGCTCTGAAGCCACCTTGCGCCAGCTCAAAAGCGCGCTGGAGCGCAACAAAGTGGTCGAAATCGCCCCGGCCGCAGGCACCAAATTTGACCCGCACCACCACCAGGCCATCAGCGTGGTGCCCGCCGCCCAAGAGCCGAACACGGTGGTCACGGTCCTGCAAAAAGGCTATTCCATCGCCGAGCGCGTGTTGCGCCCGGCCTTGGTGACCGTCACGGCGCCCAAATAAGCCAGGCCCGGGGCATTTTCAGGGGGCTTGAAAACTTTGCCACCTGCCCCACCTTCAAAACATCTGTATTTTTTATCAATTTCGGAGTATCAAAATGGGAAGAATCATCGGTATTGACCTGGGCACCACGAACTCGTGCGTGGCGATCATGGAAGGCAACACGACCAAAGTGATCGAGAACGCCGAAGGCGCTCGCACCACGCCGTCGATCATTGCTTACCAAGAAGACGGCGAAATCCTGGTCGGTGCCTCGGCCAAGCGCCAGGCGGTCACCAACCCCAAGAACACCCTGTACGCGGTCAAGCGTTTGATCGGTCGCAAGTTCGCCGAAAAAGAAGTCCAAAAAGACATCGACCTGATGCCTTACACCATCGCCAAAGCCGACAACGGCGACGCCTGGGTGGAAGTGCGCGGCAACAAATTGGCCCCGCCACAAATCAGCGCAGAAATCCTGCGCAAGATGAAGAAAACCGCCGAAGACTACCTCGGCGAAGAAGTCACCGAGGCCGTGATCACGGTGCCTGCTTACTTCAACGACGCACAGCGTCAAGCCACCAAAGACGCGGGCCGCATCGCCGGTCTGGACGTCAAGCGCATCATCAACGAGCCCACTGCTGCGGCCTTGGCTTTTGGCTTGGACAAGCAAGAAAAGGGCGACCGCAAGATCGCCGTGTATGACCTGGGTGGCGGCACGTTTGACGTGTCCATCATCGAGATCGCCGACGTCGACGGTGAAAAGCAGTTCGAAGTGCTGTCCACCAACGGCGACACCTTCTTGGGCGGCGAAGACTTTGACCAGCGCATCATCGACTTCATCATTGCCGAGTTCAAGAAAGAATCCGGTGTCGATCTGGCCAAAGACGTGTTGGCGCTGCAGCGCCTCAAAGAATCTGCTGAAAAAGCCAAGATCGAGCTGTCCAGCTCCGCGGCCACCGACGTGAACTTGCCCTACATCACGGCCGACGCCACAGGCCCCAAACACCTGAACATCAAGCTGACCCGCGCCAAGCTGGAGCAGCTGGTGGAAGAGCTGATCGAGCGCACCATCGCCCCTTGCCGCATGGCCATCAAGGACGCGGGCGTGTCGGTCGGCGAGATCGACGACATCATTTTGGTCGGCGGCATGTCCCGCATGCCCAAGGTGCAAGAAAAGGTCAAGGAGTTCTTCGGCAAGGATCCACGCAAGGATGTGAACCCTGACGAAGCCGTGGCCGTAGGCGCTGCGATTCAAGGCCAAGTGTTGTCAGGCGACCGCACCGACGTACTGCTGCTGGATGTGACGCCTTTGTCTTTGGGCATTGAGACCATGGGCGGTGTCATGACCAAGATGATCACCAAGAACACCACCATCCCGACCAAGTTTGCTCAGACTTTTTCGACCGCCGAAGACAACCAACCGGCGGTGACAATCAAGGTGTTCCAGGGCGAGCGCGACATCGCCTCGGGCAACAAGTTGCTGGGCGAATTCAACCTCGAGGGCATCCCACCCGCCTCACGTGGCACACCCCAGATCGAAGTGTCTTTTGACATCGACGCCAACGGCATCTTGCACGTGGGCGCCAAAGACAAAGGCACCGGCAAAGAAAACAAGATCACCATCAAGGCCAACTCCGGTTTGTCCGAAGCCGAAATCCAGCAGATGGTGAAAGACGCTGAGCTCAACGCCGTCGAAGACAAGAAAAAGCTCGAACTCGTGCAAGCCCGCAACGCCGGTGAAGCGGCCGTGCACAGCGTCAAGAAGAGCCTGACCGAGCATGGCGACAAGATCGAGGCGGCCGAAAAAGAAGCCATTGAAGCTGCTACGAAAGATCTGGAAGAAGTTTTGAAGGGCGAAGACAAAGACGCCATCGAAGCCAAAACCGAAGCCCTGATGACCGCCAGCCAGAAGTTGGGCGAGAAGGTCTACGCCGAAATGCAAGCGCAGCAGGCTGCTGCGGGTGCCGGTGCGGCGGGTGCCGCCGATGCCAAGCCGCAAGACGACAATGTGGTGGACGCGGAAGTCAAGGAAGTCAAAAAGGGCTAAGCCTCTCGCCTCTGCGGCTAGGCCGCAGTCCCGCCGCGCAAGCTGATTCAGTCCCCTGAATCGCCTTCGCGGCGTTCTTGTTCTAACGGTTGGATTGCCTCATGGCCAAACGAGATTTTTACGAAGTGCTGGGCGTTGCGAAGAACGCCTCGGACGATGACATCAAAAAGGCTTATCGCAAACTGGCGATGAAATACCACCCTGACCGCAATCAGGGCGAAGACGCCAAGGCCAAAGAAGCCGAGGGCAAATTCAAGGAGGTCAAAGAAGCCTACGAAATGTTGTCGGACCCGCAAAAGCGTGCGGCCTACGACCAGCACGGCCACGCCGGGGTTGACCCCAACATGCGCGGCGGTGCCGAAGGCTTTGGCGGCTTTGGCGACGCCTTTGGTGACATTTTTGGCGACATCTTCGGCGGGCAGGCCCGCGGCGGACGCGGTGGCGGTCGGCAGGTGTTCCGTGGTGCCGATCTGAGCTATGCGATGGAGATCACGCTGGAAGAAGCGGCCAACGGCAAGGACTCGCAGCTGCGCATCCCCAGTTGGGACGAGTGCGACACCTGCCACGGCACGGGGGCCAAGCCCGGCACCAGCGCCAAGACCTGCTCAACCTGCCATGGTCAAGGCCAGGTGCAAATGCGCCAGGGCTTTTTCAGCGTGCAGCAAACCTGCCCCCACTGCCGAGGCACTGGCAAGATCATCCCCGACCCCTGCGGCACCTGCCACGGGCAAGGCAAGGTCAAGAAGCAAAAAACGCTGGAAGTCAAAATTCCGGCCGGTATCGACGACGGCATGCGCATCCGCAGCGCGGGCAACGGCGAACCCGGCACGAATGGCGGGCCACCCGGTGATTTGTTCATCGAGATCCGCCTGAAAAAGCACGACATCTTCGAGCGCGATGGCGACGACCTGCACTGCGCTGTGCCGATCAGCTTTTCCAAAGCGGCTTTGGGCGGCGAGATCGAAGTGCCCACGCTGGGCGGCAAAGCGGCCATCGACATCCCGGAAGGCACCCAAACCGGCAAACAGTTCCGCTTGCGCGGCAAGGGCGTCAAGGGCGTGCGCGGCAGCTACCCGGGCGACTTGTATTGCCACATCACGGTGGAAACCCCGGTCAAACTCACCGAGCACCAGAAAAAGTTGCTCAAGGAGTTTGAGGAGTCGCTCTCCAAGGGCGGTGGCAAGCACCAGCCCAGTGGCGAGAGCTGGACCGACAAGCTCAAAGGCTTCTTCGGGGCTTAAGTCTGATTCAACCCGCTTGGGGTTGAATTCTCAGGCCGACGGCTTCCTTGACCCCCGTCAAACCCAAGGCCCCCCATTGGCGTGACCATGGCGGCATGAGCGCCACCATCACTTTCCTCGGCGGGGCCGACACCGTCACCGGCTCCAAATACCTGATCGAGCACAAGCAGAGGCGGCTTCTGGTCGACTGCGGCTTGTTTCAGGGCTACAAACAACTGCGTCTGCGCAACTGGAGCCCCCTGCCCGCCAACCCATCGCGAATCGATGCGGTGGTGCTGACCCATGCGCACCTGGACCACAGCGGTTACTTGCCCTTGTTGGTGAAAAACGGATTTCGGGGTCGGGTGCATGCCACCTCCGCCACTTGCGATCTGGCCAGCATCTTGTTGCCCGACAGCGGGCACATCCAGGAAGAAGACGCATTTTTTGCCAACCGGCACGGCTTTTCTAAACACGCTCCGGCCCTGCCGCTGTACACCAAGCAAGAGGCCATCCAGAGCCTGCGGCATTTGCATGCCGAAAAACAAAGCCAGTGGTTCGAGCCCATCCGCGGCTGGAAAGCGCGATTTCAGCCCGCCGGGCACATTTTGGGCGCCGCCAGTTTGTTGTTGGATGTGGGCGGTCGGCGGGTGCTGTTTTCTGGCGATTTGGGCCGCCCCGATGACCCCCTGATGAACCCACCCGAGCCACCGCCTCAGGCCGACACGGTCTTGATCGAATCCACTTATGGCGACCGCCAACACCCCAAGGAAAAATTGTTTGAGGAACTTGGGCCGCTTCTGAAAAAATTGGCAGCTCGCGGCGGCGTGGCTGTGGTGCCGGTGTTTGCCGTGGGACGGGCCCAGGCTGTGCTGCACACCATCGCGCAACTCAAGGCGGCAGGAGAAATCCCCAAGAGCTTGCCGATTTTCCTGGACAGTCCCATGGCAATCCACACCACCGCCCTCTATGAGCGACACCTGGGCGAGCATCGCCTGGGGGTGCAAGAGGTGCGCAACATGGACCATGTGGCAACCATGCTGGAAACACCCGAGCAATCGAAGTCCTTGGCCAAACGGCACGGCCCCATGGTCATCCTGGCAGCCAGTGGCATGGCCACGGGTGGACGGGTGTTGCACCACCTCGCGCAATACGCTGGAGACCATCGCAACCTCATCATCCTGACGGGTTATCAGGCGCCCGGGACACGCGGCGCCTCACTGGCCAATGGGCACAGCACCATCCGCATCCATGCGCAGGACGTGGCGGTTCGCGCCGAGGTCGTGCAAATTGAATCGGCCTCGGCCCATGCCGACGGCAACCAGCTGATCAGCTGGCTGCACAAAATGCCCAGTGCACCGGGTCAGGTGTATGTGGTGCACGGCGAGCGCGAAGCGTCTGACATACTGCGCCAGCGCATTGAGCATGAAATCAAATGGCGCGCCCTGGTGCCCGAGCATGGCTCGGTCTGGCCACTTTGAAAGGATTCAGAGGAACCGGTCCAGCAATTTGCGCGAGTGTTTGTCCATGGTGGCCAAGTCGCGGATCATGTATTGCACGCCATCGGCGTCGTTGATCAACAAGACTGTGCCTGTCAGGCGCCGAATGTCCTCTTCGCCTTTGAGTAAAAAATGGGCCGTGCCGCGATCGGTCAACACTGTCCAGGTGCTGGGTGTGGCAAAGCTGCTGACACTTTCCAGCCGATGAATGACGGGTAAAAATTCGCGCTCCGACAAGGCTTGGACCACGCGCTGTCGCAAGTTATCGGGCAAATCGGACAAGGCATCAACCCAGTACAACTCATGGCCTTCGGCATCCATCAAGGCCACCCCTGCGTCGGGCGCAGTCACGGGGTAAGAGCGCAAGGCAGTGACGGGCGCGTGGCGG
Organism: Comamonadaceae bacterium; assembly: GCA_027484105.1. Classification (GTDB taxonomy): domain Bacteria; phylum Pseudomonadota; class Gammaproteobacteria; order Burkholderiales; family Burkholderiaceae_C; genus Limnohabitans_A. The sequence goes on along the minus strand of JAIXUG010000004.1, from coordinate 179,556 downwards.
GTGCCGTCGGGCATCGTCAAAACCCAATGGCCAAAAGCATCGCGCTGCAAATCAAAGGTGTTCATGCCAGTGCCTTCTGTTCGAACCCGCCACCCAAGACCGTGTCGGCCTCTGCCTGTCGTTGCTGCGCTTCATACAGACGCCAATAGGCGCCCTGCGCTGCAATCAATTCATCATGCGAGCCCTCTTCCACCACCTCACCTTTGTCCATCACGACCAAACGATCGGCTTTGCGCAAAGTGGACAATCTGTGCGCAATCGCGATCGTGGTTCGTCCCCGAACCAGGTTGTCCAAAGCGCGTTGGATTTCCTTCTCGGTCTCGGTGTCCACGGCCGACGTGGCTTCATCCAGAATCAGAATCCGGGGATTGATCAGCAATGCACGCGCAATGGAGATGCGCTGACGCTCCCCGCCTGAGAGGCCTTGACCACGCTCGCCCACCAAAGAGTCATAGGCTTGCGGCATGCGCATGATGAACTCGTGGGCGTGCGCGGCCCGTGCGGCAGCAACGATCTCTTCACGGGTGGCTCCGGGTTTTCCATAGGCGATGTTGTCCGCGATGGTGCCGAAGAACAGGAACGGCTCCTGCAAAACCAAACCAATCTGGCTGCGGTAATCGGCGATTTTCAGTTGCCGAATGTCCGTGCCATCCAATTCGATCGATCCATCGGTCACATCATAGAAACGACAAATCAGGTTGACCAAGGTGCTTTTGCCGGAGCCACTGTGCCCGACCAGGCCAATCATCTGCCCCGGCAAGATGTCCAGATTCAATTGACGAATGACCGCCCGATTGCCATAACGGAAACCGGCTTCGCGAACCGTGATGCGGCCTTGCACACGGCTGGGCAAGGCCACGGGATTGACCGGCTCGGGCACGCTGGAGACATGGTCCAGGATGTCAAAAATGCGCTTGGCGCCAGAAGCCGCTTTTTGGGTGTGCGAAACGATGCGGCTCATGGTGTCCAGGCGACCGTAAAAACGACCGATGTAGGCCAGAAAAGCCGTCAACACCCCCACCGTGATCTGGTCTTTCGACACCAGCCAAATGCCAAAGCCCCACACCACCAGCAATCCCACTTCGGTCATCAGGGTGACCGTGGGTGAAAACAAGGCCCACACCCGGTTCAATCGGTCATTGACCATCAGGTTGTGCTGGTTGGAATCCCGGAACCGTTTTGACTCGCGGTCTTCTTGTGCAAAGGCCTTGACCACCCGGATGCCGGGGATGGTGTCGGCCAGCACATTGGTGACCTCGGCCCAGACGCGGTCGATTTTTTCGAACCCGGTACGCAGACGTTCGCGCACCAGGTGAATCAACCAAGCGATGAAAGGCAGCGGCAGCAAGGTCACCAACGCCAAGGTCGGGTTGATGGTGAAAAGGATGATCGCGGTCATCAGGATCATCAACACGTCGGTTGCAAAATCCAGCAGATGCAGCGACAAAAACACATTGATCCGGTCGGTTTCGTTGCCGATGCGCGCAATCAGGTCACCGGTTCGACGGTCGCCAAAATACTCCAGGGACAAGTTCAGCAAATGGTCGTAGGTGGTGGTGCGCAGATCAGCGCCAATGCGCTCTGACACCAAAGCCAGGATATAGGTCTTGGCCCAACCCAAGACCCATGCCAGCAAGGCCGCGCCAAACAAACCCAACAAATACAGCGAAACCAGGCCCGAATCGATGGCCACGCCGTTTTGGTAAGGAATGAGCACCTCGTCCATCAGGGGCATGGTCAGGTAAGGGGGCACCAAAGTGGCTGCGGTGGAGGCCAAAGTCAACACAAAGCCTGCAAACAATGAATTTTTGTAGGGTTTGGCAAAGCGCCACAGTTTCAACAGGGTCCAGGTCGAAGGCGGAGTCAGATCTTCACGGCCACAGCTTGGACATTCGTCATCGTCTTCACGCATGACCGCTTGGCAAACCGGGCACAGGGCCAGTGTGGGATTTTTTTGCAGGGGGACGCCATCACCCGAAAGCAGGCCCTTGCGGTATTCGAATTGACTGGCCCAGCGAGCCGCTGACGGCTGCAAGCCCAAGGTGAAACGCCACACCGCCAATTGACCCGTTGACGAACTCAGGGCCAAGGTTCCGACACCCGCATGGTCGCTGAGTTTCAGGCCCATATCGGCCTGCAAAGGCCAGCTCAAAACGCTTTTTTCCGGGCCTGCGCAATGGACCACCCTTTGATCGGTCAAAATCACCAGACTTTTGGCAAAAAACAATTTGCCGTCAAGGTCAACCTCCAACCCTGCCAAAACGTTTTCTTGGGGTCGCAGAATGGCTTGAACTTCCGCTTGCCAAACCTCCGCAATTCCCGGAAGCGACAAAACCGAAGCAGTTGTTGAAATCATGACCATGAACTGAAATGTGCCCGAAACGCCGGTGACGCTTCACGAGAAAGTAAACCGTTTGTTTGGCCAACTGCTTGAAGTAGACAATCCATGTTGCATTCGAATCCTGATCATTCCAAGCACGGGCTAGCCAATGCCACAATTGGCGGTTCATTGTATCGCCGCACCCCAAGCCCTCATGAGTCCTAAAAACATCGAATTCCTGCGCATGACCTATTTGCGCGGGCCCAACATCTGGACCTACCGTTCGGTGATGGAGGCCCTGATCGACATCGGGGAGCTGGAAGATTTCCCTTCCAACCTTTTGCCTGGCTTCAATGACCGCGTCAAAGCCTGGTTGCCTCAAATGATCGAACACCGCTGCACACCGGGTGTGCGGGGCGGCTTTTTCCAACGCCTGGACACGGGCACGTGGGCGGGCCACATCCTGGAGCATGTCAGTCTCGAACTTCAAACCTTGGCCGGCATGCCCATGGGTTTTGGCAAGGCGCGCGAAGCGGGCCCCCGTGGCGTCTACAAGGTAGTGATCCGGACCGACAACGAAACCGTGGGCCGAGCCTCTCTTGAAATGGCCCGGGAATTGATCCTGGCCGCCATCCACGACACCCCTTTCAATGTGCAGGCCACTGTGGCCCAACTGGCGTTGATGGTCGACACTTTGCATGTAGGACCCAGCACCTCCAGCATCGTGGAGGCAGCTTATGAGCGCCGTGTGCCATTCATCCGTCTGAATGTTGGCAACCTGGTGCAACTGGGGCACGGCGTGAAGCAGCGCCGCATCTGGACCGCCGAGACCGACCGCACCAGTGCCATCGCCGAAGGCATTTCCAGAGACAAGGACCTGACCAAAAAACTCTTGGCAATGTGTGGTGTGCCTGTCCCAGAAGGTCAGGTGGTGGACAGCCCGGCCGCAGCCTGGGCGGCGGCACAAGAAATCGGCCTGCCCGTTTGTGTCAAGCCCAGCAATGGCAACCGCGCACGCGGGGTGTCACTTGACCTGAGCACCCAAAACGAGATCGAAACCGCCTACGACATCGCCTTGGCCCAAGGCCGTGATGTCATCGTTGAGCGATTTGTTCGTGGCTCTGAACACCGTTTGCTGGTGGTGGGCGATCGCATGATTGCCGCATGCCGCGGGGAAGGTGCGAGCGTCACAGGCGATGGCCAACACACTGTGCGCGAACTGGTAGAGCTCCAAATCAACTCAGACCCCCGTCGCGGCAGCGTGGGCAACTTGCCCCTGGAATTGGTGGTCTTGGCAGACAACAGCCCAGAAGTGCTGGAACTCGCTCGCCAAGGCATGACCGTCGACAGCGTGCCTGCTGTAGGGCAATCGGTGTTGGTCAAACGCACCGGCAACATGACCACCGACATCACCGACGAGGTGCACCCGGAGGTGGTGGCCCAAGCGGTCTTGGCTGCACGCGTGGTGGGCCTCGACATTGCCGGCGTTGACGTGGTGGCCAAGGACATTGGCCAACCTTTGGGCACGCAGGGCGTGGTGGTCGAAGTCAATGCCGGTCCGAGCTTGCTGATGCACCTCAACCCTGCTGAAGGGCAACCCCGACTGGTCGGACAAGCCATTGCCGAACACCTGATTCCGCAAACAGAGACAGGACGCATCCCAGTGGTCGGCCTGATGGGCGATGGGGACACCACCCGCATCGCCAAGCTGATGGCCTGGCTCTTGCATTTGCAAGGCCATTTCACAGGCCTGGCTTGCGCTGAAGGCTTGTTTGCGAACCAGCGCTGCCTGTTCAAAGGCAATGCGATGGATTTTGACCAGGCCGAGCGTTTGCTGGTCAACCGGTCTGTGGAAGCCGCCGTTTTTGAAAGCGATGCACGCCACCTTCTCACCCAAGGCTTGGCCTACGACCGTTGTCAAGTTGGCATTGTGACCCGCATGCCCAAAGCAGCGCCGCTGGAAGATTTGTACCCGGGGCCCGATGAAAAAATCCCCAGCTACATTCGCACCCAGATCGATCTGGTGTTGCCCACTGGATTTGCGGTGCTCCATGCTGCAGATGAAGCCGTCGCCGATCTCGCGCAGTACTGCGATGGCGGGGTGATTCTGTATGCTGAGGCTGAAGCGGAGCCCCTTTTACAGGCTCACAAGGCAGAAGGGGGTCGCGTGGGTTTTTGGCGCGATGGTCAATTGATGCTGACCGAAGGCCAGTCTGAGCAATCTGTGCTGTCCCTCCAACGCCCTGGTGTGGCGCGGCTGATCAAGAACCATTTGCTCACCACCGAAGACATGCTCGTCGCTGCTTGCGCCGCATGGGCTTTGGGCATGGATGCGGAACTGATCCGTGCTGGCATCAAAAGCTACGGTCAAACTTCGGCAGCCTGAGGCCGCTCGACAAGAACAACAGGAAATCCCTTCATGGAAGTGTCACGAATCCGCGCTTTGCGTGGCCCCAACCTCTGGAGCCGCCATACAGCCATAGAAGCCATCGTCACCTGCAGCGCAGATGAACAAGGCCTCAGCCCCCAGCACCCCACAGAGCAACACCTTCGTCGCATCTTTCCCGAGGTCGGGCCGTTCGATGCCCTGCGCCCCGGACTTTCTGTGACCTTGGCGCACGCCTTGGAAAAAGTCACCTTGGGTCTTCAAATCCAGGCGGGCTGCCCCGTCTCATTCAGCAGGACCACCCCCACTGAAGAGCCTGGCGTCTACCAGGTCGTGGTCGAATACTCGGAAGAAACCGTGGGCCGAAAAGCCCTGGAGCTGGCCGAAAAGCTGTGCCATGCCGCCATCTCGGGCATGGGTTTTGATCTCGAAGCATCCATCGCTCACCTGCACGAATTGGACGAAGACGTGCGTTTGGGCCCATCTACAGCCGCCATCGTGGACGCGGCCATGGCCCGTGGCATTCCGGTCCGACGCTTGACCGATGGCAGCATGGTGCAGTTTGGCTGGGGTTCCAAGCAACGCCGCATCCAGGCGGCTGAAACCGACACCACCAGTGCGATTGCCGAGTCCATTGCCCAAGACAAAGCTTTGACCAAAAGTCTGCTGCACGCAGTGGGCGTGCCGGTGCCGATGGGGAAACCGGCCACCAGTCTGGAGCACGCCTGGAAAATTGCCCATGAAATTGGTTTGCCCGTGGTGGTCAAACCCCAGGACGGCAACCAAGGCAAAGGGGTCTCGGTCAACATTTCCGAACGCTCCGCTTTTGACAAAGCCTATGCCGCGGCCCTGCGCTACGGGGTGGTGATGGTCGAAAAATTTCTCCCAGGCCATGACTACCGACTGTTGGTGGTGGGCGACAAACTGGTGGCTGCTTCTCGTCGAGAGCCCCCTCTGGTGGTGGGCGACGGCAAACACACGGTGCGCCAGTTGGTGGACCTGGTCAACGCCGACCCGCGCCGCGGCGACGGCCATGCCACCTCGCTGACCAAGATCCGCTTCGATGACATTGCCATCGCCCGCTTGCACGAGCAAGACCTGCAACCCGAGTCCATCCCGGTCAAGGGTCGCCGGGTTTTGCTGCGCAACAACGCCAACCTGTCCACCGGTGGCACGGCCACCGATGTGACCGATGACGTTCATCCGGAAGTGGCCCGCCGTGCCATCGAAGCCGCCCAAATGGTGGGCCTCGACATTTGTGGCGTTGACGTGGTGTGCGAATCCATCCTTCGCCCCCTCGAAGAGCAAAACGGCGGCATTGTGGAAGTCAATGCGGCACCCGGTCTGCGCATGCACATCAGCCCATCGTATGGCAAAGGGCGGGACGTGGGCAAAGCGGTCATTGAGCACATGTATGCCTCAGGTGACCATGGACGAGTCCCCATCATTGCCGTGACCGGCACCAATGGCAAAACCACCACCGTCCGTTTGATTGCGCACCTCATGCGCGCCCAAGGCCTGCGTGTGGGCATGACCAACACCGACGGTGTGTATGTCAACGGACATCAAACCGACTCGGGCGATTGCAGCGGCCCCCGCAGCGCCCGCAACGTGCTGATGCACCCCGAAACGGATGCGGCTGTTTTTGAGACCGCGCGTGGCGGCCTGCTGCGCGAAGGTCTGGCCTTTGACCGATGCCAAGTGGCGGTGGTGACCAACCTGGGCACGGGTGACCATTTGGGCTTGAACTACATCACCACCCTCGAAGACCTGACCGTCGTCAAGCGGGTCATCGTGCTCAACGTGGAACCCAGCGGCATGGCCGTGCTCAACGCCAACGACCCGGCTGTTGCCGCCATGGGCCGCCACTGTCCTGGCGATGTGACCTTCTTTGCCCTGGATGTGAACCAACCCGTGCTGGCCACTCACCGCGCCCAAGGCAAGCGCGTGGTCTATTTGGACAACGGAGATTTGGTGGCTCAAAAAGGGCAGCAGATGCACCGCATCCCCTTGAGCCAAGTCCCCTTGACACGAAACGGCCAGATCGGCTTTCAAACAGAAAACGTGCTGGCTGCGGTTGGGGCCGCCTGGGCCGTGGATGTGCCCTGGGCGGTCATCGCCAATGGCCTGTCCACCTTTGTCAGCGACATTCAGGGTGTGCCTGGCCGCTTCAACGTGTTCGACTACCGGGGCGCCACCCTGATTGCCGACTACGGGCACAACCCGGACGCCATACAAGCCTTGGTGCAGGCGGTCGACAACATGCCTGCCCACAAACGCATTGTGGTGATCAGTGGCGCAGGAGACCGACGCGATCAGGACATCCGGGACCAAACCCATATTCTGGGCAAAGCCTTCGATGAGGTGCTGCTGTACCAAGATGCTTGTCAGCGCGGTCGTGCCGATGGCGAGGTCATTGGTTTGTTGCGACAAGGCTTGCAGGATGCGCCTCGCACCACCCATGTGCAGGACATCCAAGGTGAGTTCAATGCCATCGATGTGGCTTTGTCACGCTTGTCGCCTGGTGATCTGTGCCTGATCCTGATCGACCAGGTCGAAGAGGCACTGGCCTACATCACCGCCCAGATCAAAGCATCTGTTTGAGCTGCATGGCCAGCACGGCGCTGGCCATGAAACACGCTGCCCAAAAGACCCAGCGGCGGCCCGTCGCCATGGGTCTTTCCACTTGTGCGTGGAGTGTGGACCCCGCCAGGATGGACAGGCCGACCGACGCCATCATGCCCCAAGCATTGGCCGTCAAATCGGCTGGCCACCAGTGGCTCACGAGTGCATTGACCACCAGACTGACCACAAAATGCACCACGAAAACACTGTACGAAATCTGCGATAACCAGCTCACCAGGGCCCGCAAAGGGCCGACGGTCAGGGCTTGACCAGACAAGCAACTTGCCGGGGCCGCGGCCAGGCAGATGGCGACCGAACAAGCTGTCACCACTTGCCAGCGGGGCTCCAGGTGCCAAGCCACGGCACACAAGAGCAACAGGGCACCCATGTGCAGCGCACGGTGATGGCCCTGACGGGAGGCATGCGCCAAGCAACCCAAGCCGTAAGCCCCCAAGAAATACAGGTTCCAGTCGTCCAACTCGGGGTGACGGTTCCACCACCACCAGGAGACAGCGACCAGGACGTACCACCACCATTCAAGCCATCGGCGCTGCGACAAAGCAGGCCAACGCGTGTTCACCTGTTGTGCCAGCCAGGTCAACAGCACGGCCGACATGAACAATTGCACATCGACGGCCACATACCAAACGCCCGCTGACAGCCCGTCCATCCCCCACACATGCTGCAGCAAAAAAACATGCGCCAGCGCTTGGCCCAACTCAGGTGGAGGCGACAAAGAATCGTGGTCAAAAATGGGGCGAAGCAGCTCTGTCACCACCACCGTCAGACTCAAGGCCGCCAGCAATGGCACGGCCAGCCGCAGGTAGCGTTTGAGCCCCAGGCGACAGCATTGCAGCGGGGACAAAGTGCCCAGCTTGGCCAGGCTGTTGGCCGTGAGGTAGCCGCCGCAGACGAGAAAAACCTGCACCGCCAGGCGCCCATGTGCGTCCAACCAGGCGATCAAGCAGGGCCATGATTGCGCCACCACATCGGCCATCGGGCCATAAAAGGCCAGGTGGTGCACCACAATCAGCAAACAGCCCAAGCCCTTGAAGGCCTCCAGCAACCAAGAGCGATCGGCCGTGGGGGCCGCCTGCGGCTCTGACAAAGCAGCAGTCCGAGGCGTCAGAGCGCCAAACGTGCGCGAGCAGCCTGGTATTGGGCCTTGAACTGGGCCACCAACTCTGCCGTGCTCTGCACGGCCTGAATGGCGCCAATACCCTGGCCGCAGCCCCAGATGTCTTTCCAGGCTTTTTTGGCGTCACCACCAAAGTTCATCTTGCTGGGGTCGGACTCGGGCAGGTTCTCGGGGTCCAGACCCGCTGCACGGATGGACGGGGCCAAGTAATTGCCATGCACGCCGGTGAACAGGTTGCTGTAGACGATGTCGTCGGAGTTGCTGTCCACAATGGCTTGTTTGTACTCTTGGGCGGCACGTGCTTCATGTGTGGCGATGAAGGCCGAGCCGATGTAGGCAAAGTCTGCGCCCATGGCTTGCGCCGCCAAAATCGCATCGCCCGAAGCGATGGAGCCTGACAAGGCCAGCGGACCATCGAACCATTGGCGGATTTCCTGGATCAAGGCAAAAGGGCTTTTGACGCCTGCGTGCCCGCCAGCGCCTGCAGCCACAGCCACCAGACCGTCAGCGCCTTTTTCAATGGCTTTGTGGGCGAACTTGTTGTTGATGATGTCGTGCAAGACCACACCACCGTAGCTGTGCGCGGCTTGGTTGATTTCTTCACGTGCACCGAGCGAGGTGATGATGATTGGCACCTTGTACTTCACGCACATGGCCATGTCGTGCTCCAGCCGATCATTGCTCTTGTGAACGATTTGGTTGATGGCAAAAGGTGCTGCAGGCTTGTCGGGGTTGGCCGCGTTGTAAGCGGCCAGGGTTTCGGTGATCTCGGCCAGCCAATCTTCGAGTTGTGCCGCCGGGCGGGCATTGAGCGCCGGCATGGAACCCACCACACCTGCTTTGCATTGCTCAATGACCAACTTGGGGTTGCTGATGATGAACAAAGGCGATGCAATGACTGGAAATGGCAGATTCGCGAGAACGGGGGGCAGCTTGGACATGGGGTCTCCTCAAAATTATTGTTGAAATCAATCTCAGAAAGCGTCGAGCGCCATCGCCGTCACGCTGCCCGCGCCTTCCACAATGCTGTCGCGGATGCCGGGCGCCTTGGACAGGATGTGGTCGGCGTAGAAACGCGCGGTGGTGACTTTGGAGGCCATGAAGGCAGCGTCTTTTGCTTGTGCATCGGGTGTGATCGCCACCAGCAAGGCGCGGCCCATTTGCCAGCCCGCCATCAGGTTACCGGCCAGCATCAGGTAGGGCACGCTGCCTGCAAACACATCGTTGGGGTGGGCCTTGGTGTTGCCCGCCACAAAATCGACCACGTCCACAAAGGCTTCGCGGGCGGCTTGTAGGCGATTGGCGACAGCCTGTGCATCGGCGTTGCCCGAAGCCAGCAATTCACTCTCCGTCTGGGCCACTTGCGCCGCCAAAGCCTTGGCCGTTTGGCCGCCATCGCGGGCCGTCTTGCGCCCGACCAGGTCGTTGGCCTGGATGGCGGTGGTGCCTTCGTAAATGGTCAAAATCTTGGCATCGCGGTAGTACTGCGCAGCGCCGGTTTCTTCGATGAAGCCCATGCCGCCGTGCACCTGCACACCCAAGCTGGTGACTTCCAGGCTCATCTCGGTGCTGTAGCCCTTGACCAGGGGCACCATGAATTCGTAGAACGCCGCGTTTTGCTTGCGCACTTCGGCGTCAGGGTGGTGGTGCGAGGCATCGTAGGCAGCCGCTGCGGTGGTGGCCATGGCGCGACAGCCTTCGGTGTAGGCGCGCATGGTCATCAGCATGCGGCGCACATCGGGGTGGTGAATGATGGGGCCAGCGGCGGGCAAGCTGCCGTCCACTGGGCGGCTTTGCACGCGGTCGCGGGCGTATTGCACGGCCTTTTGATAGGCGCGCTCGGCAATCGCGATGCCCTGCACACCCACCGCATAGCGGGCAGCGTTCATCATGATGAACATGTATTCGAGGCCACGGTTTTCTTGACCAACCAGATAACCCACCCCACCACCGTGGTCGCCGAACTGCAGCACCGCTGTGGGGCTGGCCTTGATGCCCATCTTGTGCTCGATGCTCACGCAGTGCACGTCGTTGCGCGCGCCCAAAGAGCCGTCGCCATTGACCATGATTTTCGGCACCACAAACAAGCTGATGCCCTTGACGCCTTCGGGTGCGCCCACCACGCGGGCCAGCACGAGGTGCACGATGTTCTCGGCCATGTCGTGCTCACCATAAGTGATGTAGATCTTGGTGCCGAAGATTTTGTAAGTGCCATCGGGCTGGGGCTCGGCGCGGGTGCGCACGGCGGCCAGGTCCGAGCCCGCTTGCGGCTCGGTCAGGTTCATGGTGCCGGTCCACTGGCCAGAGATCAACTTTTCAAGGTAAGTGGCTTTGAGTTCGTCGGAACCTGCGGTGAGCAGTGCTTCGATCGCGCCGTCGGTGAGCAAGGGGCACAGGGCAAAGGCCATGTTGGCCGAGTTGAGCATTTCGCCACAAGCCGCGCCAATGGTTTTGGGCAAGCCCTGGCCGCCAAAGTCGGCCGGGTGCTGCAGACCTTGCCAGCCGCCTTCGGCATATTGCTGGTAAGCCTCTTTGAAGCCGGGCGTGGTGGTGACGCCACTGCCATTGTGAAAGGATGGGTTCTTGTCGCCTTCCCAGTTCAGGGGCGAGATCACGTCTTGGTTGAGCTTGGCGCATTCTTCAAGCACCGCTTGCGCCGTTTCCAAACCGGCATCTTCAAAACCGGGGATCTGCGCAATCTGGTCGATGCGGGCCAGATGCTCGATGTTGAAAAGCATGTCTTTCAAGGGGGCGATGTAACTCATGTCTTGTCTCCGATAGAGATCCGTGGAAATTGGGGTTGGGTACAAAAAAGACCTCTCACGGAGGCCTTTTTTGCTATCATCAAATCATCACAGCGACTGAGTCAGCTCAGGCACAGCCGCGAACAAATCGGCTTCGAGGCCAAAATCGGCCACGCTGAAGATCGGAGCCTCCGGGTCCTTGTTGATCGCCACGATCACCTTGGAGTCCTTCATGCCTGCCAAGTGCTGGATCGCGCCCGAGATGCCGCAAGCGACATACAGCTGTGGTGCGACGATCTTGCCGGTCTGGCCCACTTGCAGGTCGTTGGCGGCATAACCGGCGTCCACAGCTGCACGGCTGGCACCGATGGCGGCGCCCAACTTGTCGGCCAGCGGCGTCATCACTTCGTTGAACTTTTCCGAGCTGCCCAAGGCGCGTCCGCCGGAGACGATGATCTTGGCCGCAGTCAGCTCCGGACGGTCGTTCTTGGCGATCTCGCTGCCCTTGAAGGCGCTCTGGCCACTGTCGGCCTGGGCTGCGGCGCTTTCAACGGCAGCGCTGCCACCGGTGGCGGCCGCAGCGTCAAAGCCTGTGGTGCGCACGGTGATGACTTTGGTCGCATCGGTGCTTTGCACCGTGGCCATCGCGTTACCGGCGTAGATGGGACGCTCGAAGGTGTCGGCCGAGATGACTTGCGTCACATCGCTGATCTGTGCCACGTCCAGTTTGGCCGCCACGCGAGGCGCCACGTTTTTGCCAGCCGCGGTGGCTGGAAACAGGATGTGGCTGTAGTTGGCAGCGATGGCCAGCACCTGGGCGGCGACGTTTTCGGCCAATCCGTGGGCCAGCGCATCGCTGTCGGCGTGGATCACTTTGGACACACCGGCGATCTGCGCAGCCGCTTGCGCGGCGGCGGCGGCGTTGTGGCCAGCCACCAGCACATGCACATCACCACCGCATGCAGCGGCAGCGGTCACGGTGTTGAGGGTCGCGCCCTTGATGGAAGCGTTGTCGTGTTCTGCAATCACAAGAGAAGTCATGTTTGTTCCTTGTTCAATCAAATGACCTTGGCCACATTTTTCAGCTTGTCCACCAGCGTGGCGACATCGGGCACCTTGATGCCGGCGCTGCGCTTGGCGGGCTCGGCCACCTTCAGGGTCTTGATGCGGGGAGCCACATCGACGCCCAAGTCTTCGGGCTTGAAGGTGTCGAGCTGCTTTTTCTTGGCCTTCATGATGTTGGGCAGCGTCACATAACGCGGCTCGTTCAGGCGCAAATCGGTGGTCACCACGGCCGGCAGGCTGATGGACAGCACTTCCAGGCCGCCATCGATCTCGCGGGTCACTTGCGCTTTGCCGTCCACGATCTCGACCTTGGAGGCGAAGGTGGCTTGGGGCAAGTCGGCCAATGCGGCCAACATCTGACCGGTTTGGTTGCAGTCGTCGTCAATCGCTTGCTTGCCCAGGATGATCAGGCCGGGTTGTTCTTTGTCAACCAGGGCCTTGAGCAGCTTGGCCACGGCCAAGGGCTGCAGGTCCAGATCAGCCTGGGTCTCGACCAAAATGCCGCGGTCGGCACCAATGGCCATGGCGGTACGCAGGGTTTCCTGGCACTGGGCCACGCCACAAGACACGGCAACGACCTCGGTGGCCAGACCTTTTTCTTTCAGTCGAACAGCCTCTTCGACGGCGATCTCGTCAAAGGGATTCATGCTCATCTTCACATTGGCAATGTCCACACCGGAGCCGTCGGACTTGACGCGCACCTTCACGTTGTAGTCCACCACCCGCTTGACTGGAACCAAAATTTTCATGAAATCAACTCCATTGAAATATCAAAACCACAGACATCTGAGATGAGGCCTCAGGAAAACGATTAACGTTGACGTAAACGTCAATTGTGCATCAAAACGCGTTGAACAGTCGCCCATTATCCGAAAAAAAGCACGGTCGTTCGCATTTTAAGTCTACAAAAAACAATTTAGTTTCATGGTACCCCCGGGAATTCACCGACCAAACGGTCGGCTTCTCAGGGTTAACATGGGTTCAGTTCTGATCCGTTCAGGATTAAATTATGTTTTGTAACCAATTCAATGGAGAACTCCGATGAAGAAAACCCTGATTTCCCTTGCAGCAATCGCCCTGACAAGCCTGAGCGGTGTGGCCCAGGCACAAACGGTTTTGACCGTCTCGAGCTGGGTTCCTCCAACGCACGGCCTGTCTGTGGCCCAAAAAGAATGGTGTGACGCGCTGACCGCCCGAACATCGAACCGGGTGCGCTGCAACATCCTGCCCCGTGCAGTGACGCCGCCTGTGGGCACCTATGACGCCATCCGCAATGGTCTGGCCGATGTCTCCTTCACCGTCCACGGCTACACGCCTGGCCGCTTTGTGCTGACCCAAATGGCGGAGTTTCCTTTCATGGGTGACCGCGCTGAGCCATTGTCCGTGGCCTTCAACCGCATCGCCAGCAAGTACCCTGAATTTGCCGCTGAACACCAGGGCGTGAAAGTGTTGGGCTATTTCACACACGGCCCAGGCATTGTGTTCAACACCAAAAGACCCATCACCCGCGTGGAAGACCTGGCGGGCATGAAATTCCGCGTGGGTGGCGGCATGGTCAACGAAATCGCTAAAAACCTCGACATGAACGTCACCCTCAAACCGGCACCCGAGTCTTATGAACTCTTGTCCACTGGGGTGATGGACGGCACCCTTTTCCCGGCCGAATCCACTGACTCTTTCAAGATCGACAAAGTCATCAAGCACGCCACCACATTCCCTGGTGGTCTGTACAACACCAGTTTCGTGTTCATGATGAACCCGGCCAAGTACAACAGCCTGTCGGCCGAAGACAAAAAAGCCGTGGACGAGTTGTCGGGTGATGCGGTGGCCAGCCGCTTCGGCAAATCCTGGGATAGGGTGGACGACATCGCTCTGGGCAATATGCAGAAAAATGGCGTGAAAATCGTCAAAGCAGATGCGGCCTTCATCAGCGGTGTGACCATCCGAATCAGCAAACTCGAGCGTGACTGGGTGCAAGCGGCCAAAGCCAAAGGCGTGAAAGATCCTGGACGCATCCTGTCCGAATTCCGGGCCGAAGTCACCAAACTGCAAAAACAAAACTAAGATGCTGATCCTTCAGCCTGGCGCTGAAGGCGTGTCTCCACAACGGTACCTGCCTTGCTGCAGGTACCGTTTTTTGCATGGAAATGACTGTGAAAAAAAAATTTGAAATCGTATGCGGCACCCTCTCGGGGCTGGCTTTGCTGGGCATCATGGTGCTCACCTTTTTGGATGTGAGTGGTCGCAAAATCTGGTCGAACTCGATTCCCGGCTCACTGGAACTGACCGAATTGCTCATGGTCATTGTCATTTTTGGTGCTCTGCCGCTGGTCTCTCTCAAGGGAGAGCATGTGGTGTTCGACTCTTTGGATGCGATCCTCCCTGGCTGGATGCAAAAGTTTCAGCATGTCCTGGTTCACCTGGCTTGTGCTGGCATGTTGTTTGGTCTGGCTTACTTGATGTGGATAACAGGCGCAGATATTGCCACCACGGGTGAGACCACCGCCCAATTGAAAATCCCCAAAGCCCCATTCATCCAGGGCATGGGGGTCCTGTGCGGCCTGACGGGTCTGGTGCACATGGTCAAAGCCTTCAGCGCCAAAGAAAACCCCGCATCCGAAGGAGGCACCCTGTGACCGAAGCCCTGCTTGGATTTCTGGCCATTTTTGTGTTGGCCTTGTTGCGCATGCCTTTGGCCTTTTCCATGGGCTTGGTGGGTTTCGTGGGCATTGGTTTGTCGCGTGGCTGGATGCCCGCCATGGCCAGTGCCGCCCAGGTGGTGCACGAGACCGGTTTCGCCTACACCCTCTCGGTCATCCCCTTGTTCATTTTGATGGGCAATTTTGTGGCCCGTGCTGGTCTGGCGCACGAACTTTTTCATGCGGCCTACACCTTCATCGGACACCGCAAGGGTGGACTGGCCCACGCCACCATCGCCGCTTGCGCCGGGTTTGGTGCCATTTGCGGCTCGTCGATTGCCACGGCCGCCACCATGAGCAAGGTGGCTTACCCGTCCATGAAAAAAATGGGCTACAGCGATGCCATGTCGACCGGTGTGATCGCTGCTGGCGGCACCTTGGGCATCATGATTCCGCCTTCCACCATTTTGGTCATCTACGGCATCATCACCGAAACCCACATTGGCAAACTCTTTGCTGCAGGCGTCTTGCCCGGCATCTTGACCGCTGCTTTGCTGATGCTGGCCGTGGTGCTGATGACATGGCAAAACCCTGAGCATGCCCCGGCTGGCGAAAAATTCAGCTGGTCTGAACGCCTGCGCGCCGTGCGCGGCATCTGGGGCGTGTTGCTCCTGGTGGTTCTGGTGTTGGGTGGCATTTATGGCGGTTTCTTCACCGCCACCGAAGGCGCGGGCATGGGGGCCATGGGGGCTTTCTTGTTTGCCTTGGCTCGCAAGGCCCTGAGCTGGAAAGTGCTCTTACAAGTCTTGATCGAGTCGGCGCGCACCACCGCGATGCTGTTCACTTTGCTGATCGCGGCCACAATTTTTGCCAACTTCGTCAACTACACCAGCCTGCCTTTTGAACTCAAGGACTGGATCACGGGATTGGGCATGTCGCCCATCATGATCGTGGCGTCCATGATGTTCATTTACGTGCTGCTGGGCACCGTGATGGAAGAGCTGACCATGGTCTTGCTCACCATCCCCTTGTTTTTTCCCATCGTGGTGCAGTTGGGCTTTGACCCCGTCTGGTTTGGGGTGCTCATTGTCATGGTGATTCAGATCGGCCTGATCTCGCCCCCCGTCGGCATGAACCTGTTTGTGATCAACACCTTGTTGCCGCAGGTGGGCTTGGCCAACATCTTCAAAGGCGTCTGGCCCATGGTGCTGGTCTCGGTCGTGACCTTGGGCATTTTGCTGGCCTTCCCGGAGATCAGCCTGTGGTTGCCTTCGATGATGGACTGAGCATCTGCATCACGCGCTGCGAGTGGGGGATCTCAATCTTGTGCTCTCGCAGCGCTGCCAAGATCAGCATGTTGATGGTCGAGCGCAAAGCCAATTGGCCGTTTTCCGGGTCGCCAATCCAATAGCTCACTGTGAACTCCAGCCCGTCGGCTCCGAATTTACTCAAGAATGCGTTCGGCGCGGGGTCCTTCAACACCCGCTCTTGGCTAGTGCAAGCCTCGATCAGCAAACGCTGCACCAGCGCCACATCGCTGTCATAGGCCACCGAAACCAGGGTGGTTTGGGCCATTTTGGTGTCCAGCAAGGTGAAGTTCTCGACCCGGTTGATGATCAAAAATTCGTTGGGTACGATGGATTCACGGCCATTGAGCGCACGGATCACGGTGTATCGGGCCTTGATGTCCACAATGCGCCCTTCAAAACCATCCACCAACACCATGTCGCCGATGCGCAAACTGCGTTCGGCCAGGATCACAAAACCACTGACGTAATTGGAGGCCAGTTTTTGCAAGCCAAAGCCAATGCCCACCCCCACTGCGCCGCCCAGCACCGACAAAGCCGTCAGATCAATGCCCACCGACGACAGCGCCAGCAACAGGCCGACAAACATCAGCAAGGCGCGCACCGTGTTGCTGATCACCTTGCGCAACGATAAGTCGCCGCCCGTGGCCGATTTGAGCAAGCGCGACTCGATGGCAGCCGACACCCACAGCGCCACAATCAGTACCGCCCCTGCCGTCAATGCGCCTTCGATCAAGGTGCGCACCGAAAGCATGGAACCGCCCACTTTCCAGCGAATTTGGTCCAGCTCGTGCAGCAGCAAAGGCAATACGCCCGTGACCCACAGCACCACCGTGCCCCAGGCCAGCCAAGAAATCGTGCGCTCCAGCACCCGCACAAAAGGCGCTTGTGCAAAGGCCACTTGCAAAACCTTGACCCCCAGCCGAATGACCAACAGCGAGATACAAACGGGCAACAAAATCTCAAACAGCACGAGCGGCTGGTTTTGCGTCAAGACCGTGCGGGCCACAAACACCAAGCCCAGCAATACCGCTGGGAATAGGACACCGTCAAACAGTTTGCGGCCCAACAAAATGGCCAGATCACTCCCGCCCGACAAACGGCGCACCCCCCAGGCCGTGCCCCAGGCCAAGGCCAGACAGGCCACAAAAGCGGCCAAGGCGAGCATCGACTCTGGCCGCGCCAATGAACCCATCAAGAGCAACGGGTCCACCACGGCCTGCGCATTCATGCCCGCCATGACGGTGTCCTTTTCTCAATGAAGGCCTGCACACCCTCTTGCGCGACGTCGTGCACCATGTTGCAGGCCATGGTCTGGCCCGCCAATTGGTAAGCGGCGGCTATGCCCATCTCACGCTGCTTGTAAAACAAGGCTTTGCCCAAGCGCACCGCTTCGCGGGGCTTGGCCACAATGGCGCTGACGAGTTCCTCCACTTGCGCGTCCAGCGCGTCCCATGCACAAACCCGGTTGACCAGCCCCCGGCTTTGCGCCTCTTGGGCCGAAATGAAGCCGCCCGTCAGCAACATTTCCATGGCCTGCTTGGCCTGCATATTGCGCACCAGCGGCACGCTGGGCGTGGCACAAAACAGACCCACATCGATGCCATTGACGCCGAAGGTGGCGCTGTCGGCTGTCACCGCCAGATCACACTGTGCCACCAGTTGGCAGCCCGCCGCCGTGGCCAGACCCTGCACGCGGGCAATCACCGGCACGGGGAGGTTTTGGATCGCCAGCATCATGTGGCTGCACTGGGCAAACAGCTTTTGGTAATAGGCCAAGTCCGGCTGAGCGCGCATTTCCTTGAGGTTGTGGCCGGCGCAAAAGGCTTTGCCCGCCGCCCCCAACACCACCACACGGGCCTGATCGTCTTGTGCAATGGCCGCGAGTGCCTGTTGCAGGGCATCGAGCATCGCCTCGCTCAAGGTGTTGAAACTGGCAGGGTTGTTCAGGGTCAGCCGGTGCACACCCCGCGCATCGCGCTCGTGCAACAGCAAATCGTCGGACTGGGGTCGGTTGGCATGGGTCATGGCTGCCATTGTGCCCAAACTCAGGGGCTTGAACGCCTTGGGACTGACCCGCCCCTGGCTTTTCAGACGTCGGCCAGCACGCGCAAATGCGCTTCCACGCTGCGCCCCAGCGCGCTCAGGTTGTAGCCGCCCTCCAGGCAACTGACAATGCGCCCTTGGGCATGGCGCCGCGCCACGTCCTTGATGCGCTGGGTGATCCAGGCGTAATCCTGTTCCACCAAGCCCATCTGAGCCATATCGTCTTCGCGGTGGGCATCAAAACCGGCGCTGATGAAAATCAACTCGGGCCGGTGCGCTTCCAGCCGTGGTAACCACATCATGTCCACCAACTCTCTGATGTCCATGCCCCGTGTGTAAGCGGGCACCGGCAGATTCACCAGATTGGCCGCCTTCGATGTCGAGCCCCCTTCCGGGTAAAAAGGATGCTGGAAAAAACTCACCATCAAAATTCGCTCGTCCCCAGCCACAATGTCTTCGGTGCCATTGCCGTGGTGCACATCGAAGTCAACGATCGCCACGCGTTGGAGGCCATGGCGCTCCAGGGCATATTTGGCGGCGATGGCCACGTTGTTGAAGAAGCAAAAACCCATGGCTTTGTCACGGCAAGCGTGGTGGCCAGGCGGACGCACCGCACAAAAAGCATTCTCCAACTCGCCGGCCAGCACGGCATCGGTGGCGTCGATGGCGGCGCCTGCGGAGACCAGGGCAGCATCCCAAGTATGGATGTTGATCATCGTGTCCGGGTCCAAGCTGGTGTGCGTGGGGCCTCCAGCGGCCATGTCTTCGCGCAGCATGTCGCCCAAGCCGCGCAAAGCCGCCACATGCATGCGTCCGTGGGCCAACTCGATGTCGGCCAGGGAAGCGGGACTGGCCTCGCGCCTTTGCAAAGCCATGTCCACACCACTGATCAGCAATCGGTCTTCGATGGCGCTCAAGCGCTCAGGACACTCCGGGTGCCCAGCGCCCATCTCATGCTTCCAGCAAACTGGATGGGTGAAATAACCTGTCGAGCCCATGGTGTTGTCTTCCCGATTGACCTCAGCCCCAGGCTGATGGTTTGGATGAATGGCTTTGTTTTTGTGGGTTCCAGCTTATCACGGCACGCATGGCCACCGAACACCCCTACCGTCCACCGCATGACTCGCTGTGCGTTGGGTGACACACCCCTTGGCGCCGCGTGTGGCGATTAAACTGGTGACCCCATGCAACAACTTCCCACCACCCGTAAATCAGGTCGTTTTTCCAACCCCTGGGGCGCCTTGACCTTGGCCCTGCTTTTGGCTGCAGCCAGCCCCATGAGCACAGTGGCTCAAACTCCATCCAGCGCATCTCCCGGAAACCGCCCCCAAGCCCAGCCCAAAAGCCAAGGCACCCCCCCAAAAAAATCAACCACTGCAACTGGCAAAAAAACCTCTCCAGCGTCCCAGTCGGCCAGGCAAAAAAAGACCCCAACACCCAAAAGCCACGCGACCCGCACTGGCCCATCGGCCAAAACTGCACCCGGTCCTTTTTTCAGCGATTCGCCGGTGGCCATGGCATGGTCCTTAGAGGCGGCTGAACGCTTGAACCTCAATCCCCAATGGGTGCAGACACAGCTCGGCCTGGCTCGGCGGCTGCCCTCCGTCGAAAAACTGGTCTTGCCGCCCAGCAGCCCGGCGGCCAAAAATTGGGCGGCTTACCGTGCCCGCTTTATTGAACCCCAACGCATCCAGACCGGCCTGCGTTTTTGGCAAACCCACAAAAATGCCTTGGAACGCGCAGAGCGAGAGTTCGGTGTGCCTGCGTCCGTGGTGGTGGCCATCATCGGTGTGGAAACCTTTTACGGCCAGTACACAGGCAACTTCAGGGTGATGGACGCCCTGACCACTTTGGCCTTTCACTTCCCGACCGCTCACCCGCGTGCCGCCGCCAGGGAAACCTTTTTCAAAGGCGAATTGGAACAATTTTTGGTGCTCACCTCACGCAGCGGTGCAGACCCCCTGACCATCCGTGGCAGCTATGCCGGCGCCATGGGCCTGCCGCAATTCATGCCCTCGAGCTGGGCCAAATTCGCTGTCGACTTCGACGGTGATGGCCGGATCGACCTGTTTGGCAGCCCCACGGATGCGATCGGGTCAGTAGCCAATTACTTCAAGGCCTTTGACTGGCGCCCTGGCATGCCCACGCATTACCCGGTCACTCTCACCCCGGGCCAAACCGACATGGATGCGCTGCTGGCCCCCGACATCTTGCCCACCTTCAGCGTGTCCAACTTTGTCAGCAAAGGCGCCAGCTTGTCTGGTGCTGCCCTGCAACACACAGGCCCCTTGGCCTTGATCGAATTGCGCAATGGCACCGATGCACCCAGCTACGTGGCCGGTACAGAAAACTTCTACGCCATCACCCGCTACAACTGGTCCAGCTACTACGCCATGGCGGTGATTGACCTGGCTGAAGCGGTGGCGCGTGAAATGTCAAAAAGCCGCTGAGGGCCCCCACGCATGAACCCCCTGAATCCCAAAAAACTGCTGCTCAGCAAATGGACGGCGGTGAAACCCGTGGCCAAACAAAAGCACTTTTTGGTCAGTCGGGTGATCCAACCTGAGCTGCCGACCGACCCGATTGAATTGGTGGAAATCGAATCGGTCTTCTCAAAAGCCACCCAAGTCATTCACTGGCGTGAGCTGCAAAACGATGGCGTTTGGCGTCAAGGCTGGGTTTGACCTGCTCTGTGCCGACCTTTCTGGATCAGCAAGCGCGGCTCAATGCTCGGCATGGCCTTTGTGCTTGAGCGCATGGGTTCGTTCCGAAATATGGTCCATGTAGGCAAAGAGCAAGCCAGTCACCACCAGCGCAAAGTGAATTCCGACTTTCCATGCAATGGCCTGATCTGCCTCAGACCAGATCGCTGGAGTGTCACCACCACTTTTCAGAAGGATGCTGAGATTCACAAAGCTCTTGAGTAACTCTATTGCAGAGATGGCCACGATGGAGGCAATCACTTTGATCTTCAAGCTCGCAAAATCAACCTGACCCATCCATTCAGGCCGGTCCTCATGCCCCTTGGTATTGATTTTGGAGACAAAATTTTCATAGCCACTGAATATGACTATCAGGAGCAAGTTGGCCACCAGGGAGAGGTCAACCAAGGCCAGAACCGCCAGCACCACTTCGCTTTCACTGGAAGAGAAAACGTGGGGCAACACATGAAACAGTTCTTGCGTGAACTTCACCAACAACATCACGATGCCGATCACCAGCCCAAGGTAAAAAGGCGCCAGCAGCCACCGGCTGTTGAAAATCAAGCCTTCTAATAAATTTTCAATGGATTTCATGAGCGCTTTATTTCAAGAATCAAACTCGGCTGAGTCTATCGCACAGCGTAGACCAAACACCTGATGATCATCCCCTCCCAACAGCTGATTTGCCCGATCGAACTGGTCAAGAGCAGAAACCTACGGCACAAGGTGTTCGACATGGGTCAAAGCGACTTTGCTCAAGTCCACACCGATCATGTGTTGGTAAGAAATGCAGGACGACGGCGTCTGCAGGTATTGAGCCATCAGCAGGCTCAATGCAGCTTCACGGTTGGGTTGGTCTGTTTGGTGATCATTCGCGACAGCGTGAAGAGCGTGGTTTTGAGGATGCCGTGAATGGCGAGTTCGTGCAGTTTGTACAAAGACAGGTACATGAGCTTGGCAAAATACCCCTCGATCATCAGACTCTTGCCGATCAAGCCCCCCATCATGTTGCCCACTGTGCTGAATTTCCCCAAGGACACCAGTGAACCAAAATCTCGGTAGCGGTAAGGCTTGAGCGGCTGTTGAGCCAAGCGTCGTTGGATTTGAAGCCACATGTGCGTGGCCTGCTGGTGCGCAGCCTGCGCGCGCGGCGGCACGATGCCCGCGCGGCCGCCGTCGGCATCCGAACAAGGGCACGCTGCGCAATCACCCAAAGCAAAAATATCCGGATCGCGCGTGGTTTGAAGCGTGTCATGCACCACCAACTGGTTGATGCGGTTGGTCTCCAGGCCGCTGAAGTCTTTCAAGAAATCGGGTGCTTTCACGCCTGCGGCCCACACCACCAGTTCGGATTCAATCTCGCGGCCATCCGCCAGGCGAATGCCCGTGGACGAGACTTCCATCACCTTGGAGTTGGTGAGCACTTGAACGCCCAGGCGGGACAGCAGCTGTTCCGTGGCTTGGGACAAGCGGGGTTGCAAGGCCGGCAAAATGCGGTCGGCCGCCTCAATCAAGCTGACTTTGATGTCCTTTTCAACATCAATGCGGTCCAAACCGAAAGCCACCACCTCGCGCGTGGTTCGGTGCAACTCCGCAGCCAGCTCCACCCCCGTGGCGCCTGCGCCGATGATGGCCACATGCAGTTGTCGTTTGTGAATGACCTCGGCCTGGTTGTGCGCACGGATACAGGCATTGACCATCCTGGAGTGAAACGACTTCGCGTCATGCTGCGTTTCCAACTTCAACGCATGCTCTTTGACGCCTTGGGTACCGAAATCATTGCTCAAACTCCCGATGCAAACCACCAGCGTGTCGTAGTGGATGTACTGAGTGGACGTCACAGCACGGCCATCTTCGTCAACATAGGGAGCGAGCTCGATGGTTTTGTTGGCGCGGTCAAGTCCCTTGAGTTCTCCAATTCGAAAGGTGAAGTGGTTCCAATGGGCCTGCGCCATGTAATCCACTTCATGGTCACCCAAGTCCATGCTGCCCGAAGCGATTTCATGCAACTTGGGTTTCCAAATATGGGTGCGGTTTTTATCCACCAGCGTGATGAGCGCCCGCTTGCGTCGGCCATAGCTTCGTCCCAATCGGGTGGCAAGTTCAAGACCGCCTGCGCCGCCACCCACGATGACAATTTTGTGTTGTGTGCTCATTGATACGCTCGCGATCTGGTCGACAAATTCATGGCGGGACATCAAGCGACTTAAACGCCGCACCGCAGGAACATCCTGGCCGGGATGGTCTGTAGGAGTTTAAGAGAATCCGCCATCCGACCGCCAGACTTGTCTCAGCGCGATTGGCAAAACGATGCAGTCTGGCGGCTGCTCAGGTTTTGTGCGCGGCTCAAATCCTGGTCACGTTACGCACACAGACCGACTCACCGCCTGATGCAAGGTGGCTACTCAGCCGGTTTCGCCTTGTAGCGGTAACGGAAAGTGCAGCAGGACGCCCCCTCCATGATGGTTTGCTTGCGCTCCAATGAGATGTTCGGGTCATAACCCTGGCAAAACGTGCCGTCTCGGTTGCAAAAGAGCAAATGCCCGATCTTGCCCAAACCCATTTCCTGGTAGGTCTCTGCATACTGGCAGCGCGTGATGTCGAAGTCGAACACGGTGTCGCTGGCTTCGATCACCTTCATCTCCAGCGCGCCGTCACTCGTCCAATGTTCGTAGAGCTGGATGAAGTCGGCCATGGAGGTTTGCCCTCCGACCTTCTGCGCAAAATACTGGCCTTCGGCCACTGCGGCCTTGCGGATGGCCGCATCCAGAATCGACGCCGCGCGCTCCTCTCCGATCTGCGCCACCATCTCCGCAAAGATGGGGCCAATCACCTGGGCCTGGAGCTTGCGTTTGGTGAGGGTGGGGATTTCTGGGGTCATGGCTGGCCGTGCGCTTTCATCGCCTTGCCCACTTCGAGCGCCCCTTGCTCTGAACCCGCGCGAGGCACTGTCTCACCTTGACGGTCAGTGACTTGCGCCATGACGGCGGCCAGACGCTCGGCGGTATCGGGGCCAGTGCCCAAGTGCACGCCCTGGGTCAGGGTGATGTGCGCCACTTCAAAGCTGCCTGCGCCGGCGCAAATGATGGTGCGGTTGGGGGCATCGTCGCTGGCCATGACCAGCATGGCGGGCACCACGGCGCTGGGGTCCAGGGCTTGCAGCACCGCTTCGGGCATCAGGCCTTCAGTCATGCGGGTGGCGGCTGTGGGGGCCAGGCAATTGACCCGGATGTTGTGCTTTTCCCCTTCGATGGACAGGGTTTGCATCAGGCCCGCCAGCGCCATCTTGGCTGAGCCGTAATTGGCTTGGCCAAAATTGCCATACAGGCCGCTGGACGAAGTGGTCATGACGATGCGGCCGTGGTTTTGGGCCTGCATGATGGGCCACACGGCTTTGGTGCAGTGCACCGCGCCCATGACGTGCACATCCATCACCAACTTGAAGTCGGCCAAGTCCATTTTGGCAAAGCTTTTGTCACGCAAGATGCCGGCGTTGTTCACCAGGATATCCACCCGGCCCCAGGCGTCCACCGCCTGCTGAACCATGGCTTTCACGGCCTCAAAATCCGTCACCGATGCACCATTGGCCAAGGCTTCGCCGCCCGCCGCGCGGATTTCATTGACCACCGCTTGCGCGGCCGACACCGATCCGCCCACGCCATGCACATCGCCGCCCAGGTCATTGACCAGCACCTTGGTCCCACGGGCGGCCAGCGCCAGCGCGTGTTGTTTGCCCAGACCGCCGCCTGCGCCGGTCACGATGGCCACGCGGCCCTTGAAATCGATGCTCATGAGTTTTCCTTTTGAAATTGACAAACCAGTGACAACAACTGGCGACATGTGCTCACCCGTACATCTGCTAATCTGGGTCAGAATGCACCTGCAATGCTTGATTGCCGCACTTTAATCCAGCGCTTTCGCGTTGGCTGTTACCCGATTGACACCCTCATGGAACTGAACACCGAACTGTTGACCACACCGCCCTTGGACGCAGCCACCGTGGTCATGTTGCGCGACGGGCCAGGCGGGTTGCAGGTGCTGCTGATGCGCAGGCACCAGGCCTCGAACGTGCTGGGGGGTGTCTATGTCTTCCCCGGCGGCAAACTCGACCCGGAAGACCAGCTACCCGTCTGGCAACAACGTCTGAGCCAGGACAGCGCCACCTTGCATCAACGCCTGAACGAACCCGAGCTGGCCAAGGAGTGTGCTGCTGGGCTGTTTGTGGCGGCCATGCGAGAAGCTTATGAGGAGTGCCGAGTGTTGCTGGGCTGTGATCCCCACCAGACGGCAGCAACCGGACAAGTGTTGCAGGCCCTGCGCGATGGCCAAAATTGGCATCAAGCCTTCCAGTCGCACGCCCTGCGTTTGTTGACTGAGCCGCTGGTGCCCTGGTGCCGATGGATCACGCCGCGCCAGGCATCGGTGACCAACAAACGTTTTGACACCCGTTTTTTTGTCACCCAAGTGCCCAACGATCAACTGGCTGAGCACGACAACCACGAGGCCACCGAAGCGCTGTGGATCCAACCACGCCATGCGCTGCAGCGCTATTGGGACCGCGAGATTGAGCTGGCCCCGCCGCAAATCATGAGCCTGGTGCACCTGAGTCGGCACCCCCATGCCCACAGCGTGATCGCCGAGGCCCAAAACCGTTGCCCTCCGGTGATCGAACCCGAGCCATTCGACCAGGACGGCATCCGCACCATTTGCTACCCGGGCGATCCGCGTCATTCGGTCAAGCAGGCGGCTTTTCCTGGACCCAGTCGGTTGATGTTCAAAAACAAACGCTTCGAGCCCGAATCGGGTCTGGCAGCCCTGCTTGACTAAAATGTGGCGTGTTTTTGGGCTTTTGCCCGCATGATTCCTACAACCCTTGCCCACCACGCCCATGAGCCAAACGCCAAAGCCTGTTTACCTGTCCATCGAAAGGGCCATGGAATTCATCGGGGACACCCAAGGCGTCTTGTCTTTGCTCAAAACCCTTCAGCAAACGCTCAGCAATGATTTGCCCCGCCTGCAAGCGCTGCTCGAAAAGGGCGATGTTTACGGCGCCAACCGCATCCTGCATCAACTCAAGGGCTTCACCCCGGTGTTTTGCGTGGACAGTCTGGTCGAGCATGTGGTGCGTGTGGAAGAGATGAGCAAACACGCCGAAGCGGCCGAGTTGAGCGTCGCCTACGGCCTCTTGGCCCCCCAGCTCGAAGCCCTTCGCCAGGAAGTGCTGGAGCACCTGGCCCAACAAAACCCCGCTTGACGACCCGGCTGGGCCTCAGCACCCAAGGTCAGCCGATTTCCAAGTTCTACACAGGGGTGGGCAGGCGCTGCTGTTGAGCCAACCATTGGTCGATTTGGTGTGCGTCATGCACCAACCTCAAGGTGTCAAAAGCCTGCTGCGCCTGCGGATAGACCCGTCGCATGTAATTGAGCCATTGCTTCAGGCGCCCTGCACGGTGTCGGGTGGCCACCCGTGCGCTCACACCCTGCCAAAAGACGAGCATCAGGGCTTGCAACCTGGACCACGCGACGCCTTGACCGGGCAGCAAAGCCTCACCGGTTGCGCGATGACGGGCAATCGCCAAAGCCAAGCCAGGGTCGGTGACCATGCCCCGCCCAACCATGAGCCGCTCACAACCGGTCACTTCCTGGCAGCGCAGGGCATCGGCCACGGTCCAGATTTCACCATTGGCCACCATGGGCAAGCGCACATGCTGGCGCAAATCGGCAATGCGGTCCCAGTAAGCCGGTGGCCGGTAACCGTGGGCTTTGGTGCGGGCATGCACCACCAATTCACTGGCGCCTGCCGCTTCGATGGCCAAGGCGCAGTCTTCTGCGCGGGCGTCATCGTTGTAGCCCAGGCGCATCTTGGCCGACACCGGGATGTGCGCAGGCACCGCCCGCCGCACAGCCGCCACGATCTGGCCCACCAACTCAGGCTCGTCGAGCAAGACCGCACCGCCCCTGTGCTGGTTGACGGTTTTGGCAGGGCAGCCAAAATTCAAGTCAATGCCATACGGCGCCAATTCGGCCAGAGCCGCAGCGTTCTCCGCCAAGCAAACCGGGTCAGAGCCCAGCAGCTGCACTTTCACCGGCACTCCGGCAGGCGTTCGGCTCTGGTTCAGCAATTCAGGCACCACACGCACAAAGGCCCGTCGCGGCAACACCGTGTTGGTGACCCGGATGAATTCAGACACGCAAACATCCACCCCGCCCACCCGCGTCAAGACATCGCGCAAGGTGTGGTCCAGCAAGCCCTCCATTGGGGCCAACAAGATTTGCGGCTTGAGTGTCGGCCAGGTGGTGGCTTGAGACAAGCGCTGCGCCCCTCAGCCCAACTTGCGCTTGAGGCGAACCTCTTCCACCTTCACGCCGCCCAGGGGCACGGTGCGGGCGGTGTTCATCTCGCGCTTGAAGCCTGCCAGCTCATGAAAACGCAAGGTGTGCTCGTGCAGCAAAGGCAGCCACACCGTCACCTCGGTGCAGCCTTCATCTTCCAAACCTTCACGGGCTGCATCCCACAGGGCCAGGCCCACCCCTTGGCCGATGCGTTCGGGTGCCGCATAAATGGCCCAAATCTCGCCCGTGGTGTTTTTGGATTTGGGGTCGCGCGAGCGGTCAAAGCCAACAAAGCCCACGATCTCCCGGCCCGAAGTGGCCACCACGACCTGGGGCTCACCGAACTCGATGGCCTCTTTCCAGAAGGACACACGCTTGGGCATGGGCGTGGCGTCCCAATGGACGTCGGGCACCTGACCGGCGTAGGCCATGCGGCAGGCGTTCAGGTGCAAGGCGGCCACGGCGGGAGCGTCTTGGAGGGTGGCAAATCGGACTTGGATATCGGACATGGTTGAAAAATGAAAAGAAAAAACAGCGCACCGCAGAACCCGGGCATTCGGTGCCAAACCCGACATTGTCGCCGCTTCGGTTATCTTCACCGCATGCAAGTTGTTTTACGGAATGTTTTGAGGGCTGTGCACCGCATGGGGCTGGCGATTTTTTTAGGGTTCAGCCTCGGCGGGGCCCAAGCCCAAACCTCCTCCCGCTGGGCCGATGACATGGCCGAACGCACCCGCGCTTGCAGCGCCTGCCACGGCGAGCAGGGTCGCGCCGGACCTGACGGCTATTACCCCCGCCTGGCCGGCAAACCCGCAGGCTACCTGCACAACCAGCTGCGTAATTTTGCACAGGGCCGCCGCCATTACGAGCTGATGACGCGCTTGGTGGACCCCTTGACCGACGACTACCTGGGCGAGATGGCACAGTACTTTGCCAAGCTGCAATTGCCCTACCCCGCGCCCACGGCCCGCAACGCCATCAGCTCGGAAAGTCTGGCCAAAGGCCAGCAACTGGTCACGCAAGGTGACGCCGCACGCGGCCTGCCTGCCTGCACACACTGCCACGGTGTGCGCCTGACCGGTGTGCAGCCGAATGTACCGGGCCTGCTGGGCCTGCCGCTGGACTACCTGAACGCCCAACTGGGGGCCTGGCAAACCGGACAGCGACGCGCCCATGGCCCCGACTGCATGGCCGAAATTGTCCGGCGCATGCCTGCCGCAGACCTGATTGCCGTCTCCAGCTGGCTGGCACGCCAACCCTTGCCCGCCGACACCCGGCCAGCGGCCCAGGTGCCCGCAGGCCCTGCGTTGCCCGAGGCGATGCGCTGCGGCAGTGCACCCGAGCTGTCCAACACAGCAAGCCGGGCCACCGCCGCCGGAGGCCGCCCATGAAGCGCGTCACCGACACCGACCACAGCGCTCAGCCCACAGCACATGGGGTACGCGCTTTGAAATGGCTTTTGGCCACGGGTCTGGCCTTGTCCATGGGGGTCGTTGCAGACAACTGGGGTGATCTGCTGTGGGGCCGCGAAGCACCCGCCGCCGATACAGCCCCCCTGGCTTCAGCGCCTGTGGGTCCTGCGCAAATCGAACAAGGCCGCTACCTGGCGCTGGCGGGCAACTGCATGGCCTGCCACACCGCACGCGGGGGCACCCCTTGGGCAGGGGGGCGCCGCATCGACACGCCGTTTGGCGGGGTGTACAGCAGCAACCTCACACCCGACCCTGACACCGGCCTGGGGCGCTGGAGCGCTCAGGACTTCTGGCAAGCCTTGCACCGGGGCCGCTCCAAGGACGGCCGTTTGTTGGCCCCGGCTTTCCCGTACAACCACACCAGCATCATCACCCGCCCCGACAGCGATGCGATCTTTGCCTGGCTGAACACCCTGCCCCCGGTGGTGCAGGCCCAAGCCGACCACAGCCTGGTCTGGCCTGTGGGCACGCAACCCGCTTTGGCGGTCTGGCGCAGCATGTTCTTCGCGCCCAGCCCTTTCGAGGCCAAGCCAGCGCAAAGCGCCGAGTGGAACCGCGGCGCTTACCTGGTGCAAGGCCTGGGCCACTGCGCCGCCTGCCACAGCCCGCGCAATGCCCTCGGAGCCAGTGGCCCCGTGCACGATTTATCGGGGGGCCTGATGCCGGTGGTCAATTGGTATGCCCCCAACCTGACCAGCGATGCAGAGTCGGGTTTGGCCAGCACACCACTGCCCGAAATCGTTCGACTGCTGCGCGACGGGGCCTCTGAGACAGCGCAAACCAACGGCCCCATGGGCGAAGTCGTCCAGCACAGCTTGCAGCACTTGAGTGCGGCAGACCTGCAAGCCATGGCGGTGTATCTGCAGTCGCGTGCCCAAACCGCGCCCCAGAAGGTTCTTGCGCCCCAAGCTGCCCGCATCAGCCTGTCTGTGGCCACCCAGGGTGCCAAGGTCTACGAACGCCAATGCGTGCAATGCCATGGTGAACAAGGCCAAGGCCAAAAAACCGCATCGGGCGAAGTGGCCTACCCCTCTCTGGCTGGCAACCGCGCGGTGCTTTTGAAAGACCCCACCAACCTGGTGCAACTGGTGCTGTACGGCGGCTATGGCCCCGCGACCGCAGGCCACCCTCGACCCTTTGGCATGCCGCCCGCCGTGCTGGAATTGGACGACCGCGACATCGCCGCTGTGCTCACCCACCTGCGCACCCAATGGGGCCACCGCGCGGGTGAAGTCACGCCACTGCAAGTCAACCGCATCCGGGCGGCCCAGGGGTCTTGATGGGCCATCCCCCCAACACCGCTAACATGACACCCATGAAGACACAGCTTTACATCCTCACCGGGGCTTCACGGGGCATGGGCCTGGCCATGGCCGAACAACTGCTGCAAGCGGGCCACAGCCTGCTGTGCATCTCCCGCCACGCCAACCCAGCCCTGAACCGTCTGGCCTCGGCCACAGGGGCCCCATTGACCCAGTGGACCCAAGACTTGGCCGACGGCCTGGCGGCCAGCGAACGCCTCAAAGCCTGGCTGCAGACCCAAAATCCGACCGAATTGGCCAGCGTGAGCCTGATCAACAATGCCGGGGTCATCCCGCCCATCGTGCCGCTCAGCCAGTCCAACCCTGCCGATCTGGCCCAGGCCCTGCGCGTGGGTCTGGAGGCGCCCCTGCAGCTGTCCGCTGCCTTTTTGGGGGCCACAGCCAACTGGACCATCCCGCGCAAAGTGCTCAACATTTCATCGGGCCTGGGGCGCTCGCCCATGGCCTCGCAGTCCGGATACTGCGCAGCCAAAGCGGGCATGGACCATTTCACCCGTTGCATGGCGCTGGACGAAGCCCTGCGGCCCAACGGGGCCAAGGTCTGTTCTTTGGCCCCAGGTGTGATTGACACCGACATGCAGGTACAGTTGCGCGGTGCCGCAGGCGAGGCTTTTCCGGACCAAGCCAAATTCCTGGGTCTCAAAGCGCAAGGCTTGCTGAGCTCACCTGCCCATGCCGCTGCGCAAGTCTTGGCCTATCTGGATCGCCCCGACTTCGGGCATCAGCCTGTTGGCGATGTGCGCGGCTGATCAGCTTGGCCAGCACACCCCCCCTTGACGGCAAAAAGATGTCAGGCGCTTGTAGCTTTCAAGTCTGACACTGACAGCCACCGTCAACCCATGGCGAACGACCCGCCTGAAACGCGATTTTTTAAACTGGAGACCTCTATGAGCCGAGAAGTTGTTGTTGTCAGCGGTGTGCGCACCGCCATTGGTACCTTTGGCGGCAGCCTCAAGGACATCGCCCCCACCGAGTTGGCCGCGCAAGTGGTGCGCGAGTCGATGGCACGCGCCGGCGTCGAAGGCAAGGACGTCGGCCATGTGGTGTTCGGCCATGTGGTCAACACCGAGCCCAAAGACATGTACCTGTCGCGCGTGGCGGCCATCCACGGCGGCTGCGCCGAAGCCACCCCTGCCTACAACGTGAACCGCCTGTGCGGCTCGGGCCTGCAGGCCATCGTGAACGCCAGCCAGTCCATCTTGCTGGGTGACTGCGACATCGCCATTGGCGGCGGTGCAGAAAACATGAGCCGCGCGCCCTATGCCAGCCTGGCCAGCCGCTGGGGCATCCGCATGGGCGATGCCAAGATGGTCGACATGATGATCGGCGCATTGCACGACCCCTTCCACAACATCCACATGGGCGTGACCGCCGAGAACGTAGCCGCCAAGTACGGCATCACCCGCGAGATGCAGGACGCCTTGGCGCTGGAAAGCCACAACCGCGCCGAACGTGCCACCGCTGCGGGCTACTTCAAAGACCAAATCATGCCGGTCATGCTCAAGAGCAAGAAAGGCGACGTGGCTTACACCACCGACGAGCACTTCCGCCCCGGTTGCAAGCTCGAAGACATGGCCAAACTCAAGCCCGTGTTCGTCAAAGAAAACGGCACGGTGACCGCGGGCAACGCCTCGGGCATCAACGACGCCGCAGCCGCCCTGGTGCTGATGGAAGCTGGCGCCGCCAAGGCCCGTGGGGCCAAGCCCATGGCCCGCTTGGTGGGCTATGCCCACACGGGTCTGGACCCCAAGATCATGGGTGTGGGCCCGATCTCGGCCACGCAAGCCGTGCTCAAGAAAACCGGCCTGAGTGTGAATGATCTGGACGTGATCGAAGCCAACGAAGCCTTTGCCGCCCAAGCCTGCGCCGTGACCCGCGAACTGGGGCTGGACCCGGCCAAGGTCAACCCCAACGGCTCAGGCATCTCGCTGGGTCACCCCATCGGCGCCACCGGGGCACTCATCACCGTCAAAGCCCTGTATGAACTGCAGCGCATCAATGGCCGATATGCCCTGGTGACCATGTGCATCGGCGGTGGTCAGGGCATTGCCGCGATTTTTGAGCGCATGTGAACCAAGCGGATCCCGGTGCGCCGGGATCACCCCAAACAAGGTTCAGTTTTTTGCAGCTGGCGCATCCAGAAAGCCACCCGAGCGCAAAGTGACCACCAGCGTGTCGCGCCAGCCACCTGCTTGCTCCGGCTGAATGGGCGTGGTTTCGTGGATCACGCGGGTGTCGTCCAGCAACAGCAGCGACCAAGGCTCGCTCAGCGTGAAGCGCTGGCCACGCGGGCTGTCCATGTCAAACACGCGGGTTTCGCCACCCTTGATGCCATGGCGTCCGATCAGGAACACGGCGACCCAGTTCACGCCATCGCGGTGCGCGCCTTCGGGTGTGGGGCGACCAATGCCGTCTGTGGTGTCGATGCGGAACTGGTGCGCCTCGGTGTACCAGGTCTGATCACCTTGCGCCGCAGATGCCACGCTGCCCAGCCAACGCAGCAATGCGGACCATGCCGCTTGTTGCACCACCTCAGAGGCCATGGGCTCAAACCAGCGCTGCATGCCGCCATGCAAAGCGTTGTATGACAAGGGTTGCCAATGCGCGCGGTGCGGCATGGGCTTGAGTGCTGCGGCGCTGACCTCGAAACTGGCATGACGCCGACGGCGGTAACGGCCACCATCCTTGAGGTATTGGTCCGGCGGCAAATCATGCCAACTTGGCTCCAAGGACTTCAGTTGCTCAAGAGAAACACCTGCCAAATCGCAAACACTGGAGGCACTCAGCACCGCAAAACCCTGGTGAGACAAAGTCACCCCGAGCTGATCGGGCACGGTCAAAGGGGGTTGCAGTGTTTGTTGAGGCATGAGGATGTCCGAAAAATCAGGCAAAGATGCAGAGCATAACGCGCCAAACCCTGCTGATCTGGCAGAACAGCGGTGTTCAAATGCGCCACTCGCCCAGCTCGATGGAGGGGCCCCGATCCGAAGTACCTGAAAGAGGGCATGCAGCCCCCCAGCACCAACAGGCGGTGCCAGGGTGCCGCGGGGTGTGGCCCCCGGACCTCAGGCGTAACGCTGACTGGCCAGCTTGGCGCCCTCGGCCAAGGCCTTGAGCTTGGCTTCTGCCACGGCGCGGCTCATGGGCGCCAGGCCGCAGTTGGTGCAGGCAATCAAGCGGTTTTTGGGCACGTACTGCAGGGCGCGGCCAATGGTGTCGGCGATTTCTTCAGCGGTCTCAATCGCGGGGTTGGCCACGTCGATCACCCCCACCATCACGTCTTTGCCTTCCAGCAATTGCATCATCTCCATCGGCACGTGCGAGTGCATGCACTCGAGGCTCACTTGCTGGATGCTGCTCTTGGCCAAGGCTGGGAAGACTTTTTCGTACTGACGCCACTCATGGCCCAGGGTTTCTTTCCACTTGTTGTTGGCTTCGATGCCGTAGCCGTAGCAAATGTGCACGGCGGTGGTGCAGGTCAGCCCGCGTGCGGCCACCTCCAGCGCCTTGACGCCCCAGTCGGCGGCTTCTTCCATGTAGACGTTGAACGCGGGCTCGTCGAACTGGATGATGTCCACGCCATCGGCTTGCAGCGCCAGCGCTTCCTGGTTGAGCAACTCGGCAAAGGCCATGGCCATCTTGACCTTGTCGCCGTAAAAGCGGTCGGCCACGGTGTCCACAATCGTCATCGGGCCAGGCAATGTGAATTTCAACTTTTTCTTCGTGTGGGCGCGGGCCAGTTGGGCTTCAAAGGCGTGCACACGGCCCTTCAGGCGCAGCGGCGCGATGACCTGCGGCACCTGCGCGTCGTAGCGGTTGTTGCGGATGCCCATGGTGACTTTGTTCACAAAGTCGATGCCCTCGACCTGCTCCACAAAACCGTGCACAAAGTGCTGACGGGCTTGCTCGCCGTCGCCGATCACGTCCAGCCCCGCATCTTCTTGCGCCTTGATCCACAAGAGCGTGGCGTCGGCCTTGGCTTGCTGCAACTCGGGGCCCTGGGTGGTCCACTGGGGCCAGAGTTTTTCGGTTTCGGCCAGCCAGGCCGGTTTGGGCAGGCTGCCAGCGATTGCGGTGGTGAACATGTCAAATTCCTTGGATTGAAAATTCAAAGCTCATGAGTTTGCCGTCAAACCAAATTCTTGGGCGAGCAACTCGTAAGAGCGCATTTGCGCTGCAGGGTCATGCGTCCAGGTGATGACCACCAACTCTTGCACCTCCAGCCGCGCGGCCAGTTGGCGCAATTTGCGGCCCACCGTGGCGGCTGAGCCGATCAAGGCCCCTTCGCGCAGACGCTCCAGCGCCAACTGCTCGGCTGGGCTGTAATCGCGCGCCGCTTCTTCGGGCGGCAACAGAGGCCCAATGCGGCCCAGGTTGCGGTCCATCTTCCAGCGGGCACGGCTCTCAAACAGGTGCAGCGCTGCTTCGTCGGTGTCAGCTGCCAGCGCCCACACGCACAGGGCGGCATGGGGCTTGGCCAGACCCGCGCTGGGCCTGAAGGTCTCACGGTAAATCTGCAAGGCTTCGTCGGCGCCCTGCCCGTCGGTGATGAAGTAGGCAAACGCATAAGGCAAGCCCAGATGCGCCGCCAGCTGCGCGCCATAGTCCGAGCTGCCCAGCATCCAGACCTCGGGCGAAGTGTCCGACTGTGGGTAGGCATACACGTTGTGCCCCGGATGACCGGGCGGCAGGTTCTGGCCCTTGACCCAGGCCTGCAGCTCCATGACTTGATGGGGAAAGCGCTCGGAAGCGTGGCGGTCCGGGTTGAGCAGTTGGGCCGTGCGCCCATCGCTGCCCGGTGCGCGGCCCACGCCCAGGTCGATGCGGCCGGAGGCCAAGGCGTCCAGCACCCGAAACTGCTCGGCCACTTTGAGTGCCGAATAATGCGGCAACATCACACCCGCGCTGCCCAATCGGATGCGTTGCGTGCGAGCGGCAATCGCCGCCATCAAGACCTCGGGCGCAGTGCCCACGATGCTGGGGTGGCTGTGGTGCTCGCTCACCCAAAAACGGTGGTAGCCCCAGGCCTCGGCCTGCTCGGCCAGAGCCAGCGTCTGGCGGATGGTGACGTCTTGCCCTCGCCCGGAGGCAGCGGCAGATTGGTCCAGGATGGAAAGCTTCAAACTCATGCGGATTTGTGTGATGCTTCAGGCTTTGGCCGGGGCCCCCAAAGCGGCCATCTCGGCCTCTTGCAGGGCCCGCCACATGACTTTGCCGCTGCCGCTTTTGGGCAAGGCATCCACAAAAGTCACCGCGCGGGGCATCTTGTAAACCGCCATGTTTTCACGGCACCAGTCGATGATGTCCTGCTCGCTGACTTGGCCTTTGTGGTCTTGCCGCAAGACCACCACCGCCTTGACCGACTCGCCTCGGTAGGCGTCGCGGGTGGCGATGATGCAAGCCTCCTGGATGGCCGGGTGACGAAACATCAGGGCCTCGACCTCGGCAGGCCACACCTTGAAGCCACTGGCGTTGATCATGCGCTTCAAGCGGTCGGTCATGAAGAAGTAACCCTCTTCATCCACCCGCCCCATGTCACCTGAACGGAAAAACAGGAAGCCATCGCGCTCAAAAAACGCTGCAGCGGTGGCCTCAGGCCGCTTCCAGTAACCCTTGAACACCTGCGGGCCGCTGATCACGATCTCGCCCGACTCGCCTGGCGGCAACTCGCGCAGGGTGTCTGGATCGACGATGCGCGACTCTACGTTCATGAACGGGATACCCAAACACTGTTTCTTGGGCGCATCGGGCGGGTTGGTGTGCGAAGGCGCTGCCGTTTCGGTCAGGCCATAGCCCTCCACATAACGCAGGCCGAACTGGTCCAGCAAGCGCTGGGCCACGGCCTCGGGCATGGCCGCGCCGCCACCGCCGATGTAAACCAGGCTGCTCAGGTCATAACGGTCCATGTGCGGACTGCCCAACAAGTCGATCACCATGGTCGGGATGTTGGTCCAGTGCGTGACGCGCCACTTGGAGATCAAATGCCCCGCCACATCGCGGTCCCAGCGCGGCATCAGCACCAGGCTGGCCCCCAACAAGATGCTGGTGTGCATGACGCTGACCATGCCGGTGATGTGGAACATGGGCACCACGCACAAGGTCACATTGGCCGGCGTGCCATTGCCCCACAAGCCGCTGGACATGGCGTTATGCATGATGGTGCCGTGCGTGTGCATGCAGCCCTTGGGCAAGCCGGTGGTGCCGCTGGTGTAAGGCAAGACGGCCAAGTCATCCGTCTTGGCCTGCGGCGGCGGCAGGTCCACCGCGGTGGCCGCCATCAGATCGGCCCAGGCATGCACCTTGCCATCGACCAACTCGGGCAAAGCCCGCACCGGCAGCAACCAGGGACGCCAGGCCTCGGGCATGTCTTCGGGGGCCAGGGCCTCTGGGTCGAACACATCGGTGAACTGGGTGACCACCAGGTGTTTCAGGCGCTGCTCGGACGGCAAAGCCGCGCTGGCCTGCGCCAGCTCGGGCGCCAAATCGGCTGTGGTCACCGCCACTTTCGTGTCGGGGTCGGTGATGTAGTGCTTGAGCTCTTCGGCCCGGTTCATGGGGTTGACGGGCACCACCACCGCGTCGATGCGCAAGATGGCAAAGTGGGCGATGACCAGCTGCGGGCAGTTTTGCATGTCCAAAACCACCCGGTCCCCAGTTTGCACACCCAGGCCGCGCAGCTGGCCCGCGAGGCGCTCGGCACTGGCCATCAACTCTTGGTAGGTCCAGACACGGCCCATGAAAACGAGTGCGGCCTTGTCGGGGTATCGCATGGCACTGATGGCCAAGTTCATCCACAAAGAAGTGGCAGGCGCGGTGATCCGTTCGGGCAAACGGGCAGGCCAAACAGCAGCATGAACGGGCATCAAGGGTCTCCTGTGTTTTTTCACCATGTTAATCGTGTGATGCACGTCAAAGCCCGGTCTGTTTGTCGCAAGCGAGACCCCCGCACGAAACCCATTCGCAGGTCGCCAAAGTGTTTCAAGATGTTGTTTTTATCGTCATAAAGTGCTACAAAAATGAATTTTTAGCATTTTTGTCACTAAAATACACACATGCAAACACCTCACACCCCCGACACGCCCGAAGACTACTGTGGTACCACCTACGCAGCCAAGTTGCTTGGTTTGTCCGTAGGCACGATTCAGACTTTGGTGGAAAAGAATGAACTGCAGGCCTGGAAGACGCAAGGTGGGCACCGACGCATCTCCATGCCCTCCATCCGCGATTACCAAAAAAAGCACAACATGCTGCTCAGTCCGCTGGAAAGCAAGGAAAACCGGCTGCGAGTTTTGTTGGTCGAGGACGATCCAGTGACCCGCGACATGATTCGCGACTTTTGCAACCGCTGCGACATGCCCGTCGATTGCACGGCCATGTCCTCCGGCCTGGAAGCCTTGATCGACATGGCCAGCATTCAGCCCGATGTGTTGATCGCCGACTTGAACATGCCGGGTGTGGATGGGTTTGAACTGCTCAAAACGCTCAAACAATCCGCACAATTTCAGCGCATGACATGCTTGGTGATTTCTGCCTTGTCGCCAGATGAAATTGCGGCCAAAGGGGGCTTGCCCGAAGGCACCATTTTCATGGCCAAACCGGTGAACATGCAGTGGTTCAACGGTTTCTTCACCGCCCTCATTGCGGGACGAAAAATGGAGCACGGGGTCGCAGCAGCCTGAGTTCAACAGGCATCAAAAAAAACGGGCCTTTGAGGCCCGTTTTTTTTAAGCAGGCCCGAGGCCCCTCACTTCAAAGCCTTGAAACGCACGCGTTTGGGCTTGGCACCCTCTTCGCCCAGGCGCTTTTTCTTGTCGGCTTCGTATTCCTGGTAGTTGCCGTCAAAGAACACCCACTGGCTATCCCCTTCGGCAGCCAGGATGTGGGTGGCGATGCGGTCCAGGAACCAGCGGTCGTGGCTGATCACCATCACCGAACCTGCAAACTCCAGCAGCGCGTCTTCCAACGCACGCAAGGTTTCCACGTCCAAGTCGTTCGAGGGCTCGTCCAGCAGCAGCACGTTGCCGCCTGCGATCAAGGTCTTGGCCAGATGCAATCGACCACGCTCACCGCCTGACAACATGCCGACCTTCTTTTGCTGGTCACCCCCGTTGAAGTTGAAGCGGCCGCAGTATGCGCGGCTGGCCATCTGGAACTTGCCCACGTTCAGGATGTCCAGACCACCCGACACATCTTCCCAGACGGTCTTGTCGTTGTTCAGGTCATCACGGTTTTGGTCGACAAAGGCCATGCGCACGGTCTGACCGATCTTGACTTCACCGCTGTCCGGCTGCTCTTTGCCCGCGATCAGCTTGAAGAGGGTTGATTTACCGGCACCGTTGGGGCCGATGATGCCGACGATGGCGCCTGCAGGCACCTGAAAGCTCAGGTTGTCGATCAACACACGGTCGCCAAAGGACTTGCTCACGTTCTTGAACTCGAACACTTCATTGCCCAGACGCTCGGCCACAGGGATGAAGATCTCCTGGGTCTCGTTGCGCTTTTGGTATTCGTGGTCACTCAACTCTTCAAAGCGGGCCAGACGGGCCTTGCTCTTGGCTTGACGGCCCTTGGGGTTGGCACGCGCCCACTCCAGTTCTTTTTTCATGGCCTTGGTGCGGGCGTCTTCGGTGCGCTGCTCCTGCTCCAGTCGAGCTTCTTTTTGCTCCAGCCAGCTGGAATAGTTGCCTTTGTAGGGGATGCCGGAGCCGCGGTCGAGTTCCAAAATCCACTCGGCCGCGTTGTCCAGGAAGTATCGGTCGTGGGTGATGGCCACCACGGTGCCCGAAAAACGCGACAAGAACTGCTCCAGCCAGTCCACGCTTTCAGCGTCCAAGTGGTTGGTCGGCTCGTCCAGCAACAACATGTCAGGGCGCGACAGCAGCAGGCGGCACAGGGCCACACGGCGCTTTTCACCGCCCGACAGTTTGCCGATGACGGCGTCCCAAGCTGGCAAACGCAGCGCATCGGCAGCGATTTCCAGCTGGTGGTCTGACGCATCCCCTGCCGTGGCGATGATGGCTTCGAGCTTGGCCTGCTCCGCCGCGAGCGCGTCAAAGTCGGCGTCTTCTTCGGCGTAAGCGGCGTACACCTCTTCCAGGCGGGCTTGCGCGGCCTTGACTTCGCCCATGCCGCTTTCCACCGCCTCGCGCACGGTTTGCTCGGGGTCCATCACCGGCTCTTGCGGCAGGTAACCGATCTTCAAGCCCGCCATCGGGATGGCTTCGCCTTCGATCTCTTTGTCGATGCCCGCCATGATCTTGAGCAAAGTGGACTTGCCCGAGCCGTTGGTGCCCAGCACGCCGATCTTGGCGCCAGGGAAGAAAGACAGCGAAATGTCTTTGAGGATGTGACGCTTGGGCGGCACGATCTTGCCAACCCGGTTCATCGAAAATACGTATTGAGCCATGTGTAAACCTGAATAAAAAAGGGCAGAGACTGGGCACCCCAAAGACGCCTGCTCTGCGCCGCTGGCCTGCCAATGGGGTCAGGCGCGGCGTGTGCAGCCCGGCATTATCCCAGCTTGTCGTGCTGGCCCGACAAAAATCAAACCGAACGCTCGCTCATTGGCCCCAAGCGGCTGGAAAACTGCACCCTGCTGTCCAGAGCCTCGAGCTGCACCCGGGCGCTGCGCTGGCCATAGACCTCGGCCCGCAACCAGGCGCATTCGGCATCCAGCAAGGCGTCAGACCCCAAGCTGCACCACCACACCCGGCCTTCGCCATCCCAGCGGTAACCGCGGGCTTTGAGTTTGTCTTTCGATTCAAACGGTGCCCCTGTGGCACGCAGCTTGTAGCGCGTCTGGTCGGCCCCCGCCAACAGGCGTGCCAAACCCGTCTGACCATCGGCCAAAGGAGAAGCCAGCACCTGCAACAAGGCATGGCAGTCCACCTGCGCCCGGTGCGCGTCGTAAAACCAGCCGCGCTCAGACGCCAGAAACTCCAACTTGGCCGAACCACTGCCCTCTTTTTTCCAGTCAATGCCCATGAAGGAGCAGCCCCAGGCCTTGCCCGCAAACACCGGCAAGCGGGCCTCCACAAAGGGGCGGTCAAACCCGGCGTTGTGCGCCACGATCAAATCGGCCTGCTGCACCAGCGCCGTCACAGCGTTATCGTCGATGCGCAAACCCTGCACCATGCTGTCGTCAATGCCGGTGATCTCGGTGATCTGCGGCGGGATCGGTTTACCCGGGTCTTCAAACGATTCGTAAAGGGTGACCGGACCCACTGGCAAACCAGTCGTGGTGTCCACCAACACCGACAACATGGCCAGCTCGATGATGCTTTCGCTCTTGCTGTCCAGCCCGGTGGTCTCGGTGTCCAGCACGATCACGCGCCGGGTGGGCTGCCCGCTCACAGGTCCGTAATCGCTGTGCGGCACCAAGCGGCGCAAGACGCGAAAGTCGGGGTGCTGCGCCAGCGCTTGGGCCATGGCTTCGGGGTGGGTGGGCGAATCGACAGGCGCGTCGAAAAAACTCATTTGATGGGTCTTGTTCATAAAGCGTGATTAAACCGCGTCTTCAAGACCACCGGACAAGCAATGGGCTACCCCGAAGCCATGCTTCAGTCGAGCTTGATGCCCAAGTCCACCGCCAACTTGATCCAGACGGGCACTTCGGTTTCCCAGTCTTTGCGCGTCTCGGCCAGGTTTTTGGGCTTGTTGGGAATGGCGAAGGTTTCGCGCAGCTTGGCCGCCTTGTCGGTGTTGGACCAGGCCACAGCTTCATCGGCCATGCGCTTGAGCACGGCTTCGGGCGTGCCAGCCGGGGCCACCAAGGGCAAACCACCTTCGAGTGTCACCAATTTCTCGGTGTTGCCCTGCTCGGTCAGGGTCGGCACATCGGGCAACTTGGGCGAGCGGTAGCTGCCCGTGACGCCAATCGCACGCACACCCCGGGAGGCCACCGCATTGAAGGCCTGGTAGCTGCCCACAGCCACCTGCAATTGGCCCGAGGCCAAATCGAGCCACATGGGCGCTTCACCCCGGTAGTGCACCGACTGGATGCTGGTGCCTTGCTGCCGGTTGGTCTGGTCGGCCAGCATGTGGGGATAAGAGCCGGGCGCATAGGTGCCCATGGAGGTGGGGTTCTTTTTGGCCCAGGCCACAAACTCGGCCATGTTTTTGGCGGGGATCTTGTCGTTGATGCCCACCACCAAAGGACCCGAAGGAAAGACGGTCACGGGGGTCAGGTCTTTGTCGAGGTTGTAGGGCAACTTCGAATACAAAACGCGGTTTTGCCAAAAGGTGCCCGAAGTGCTCATGACGAAGGTGTACCCGTCGGCTGGCGACTTGGCCACCGCGTCAATGCCGATGATGGCCCCTGCACCGGGCTTGTTCTCAATGACCACCGGCACGCCCAAGCGGCTGCTGAGAAATTCACCGTAGTTGCGGGCATAGGCATCGGTCAGACCACCGGGCGGGAAAGCCACCACAATTTTGATGGGCTTGGCGGGCCATTTGCTCGCTTGCGCCAAAGCCGGGCTGGCCAGCACCGAGCCCAAGAGTGCGCCTGCGGTCAGCACGGCACTGGCTTTGACGAGCATGCGGCGCTGCGGTTCTTGGGGCTGAGTCATGGCGATCTCCTGAAGGTGTTGTTGTGAAAAGCTGGCCTGCCAGTCTAAATTGCAGACCCGTTGCTGTGCATTGGGGTTTGAACCCATGAGCCACAGGTGACAGCCGCCCCCGCCAGCCCATGACAACGGGGTCAAGGTCCTGCCCAGCATTTCGTGCGACAATCAGCCCCGTTGCAGCCTCCAGTTGCCGCAACATCAGCACTTCTGCTGGGGCCTGTCCCAGGCAACGCTCAAAACAAGCGCCTGCGGTTTCCATGCCCACCTTAAGACTTATCGGCCCTCACTGGACACTGCCAACAGCAGTTGATTGAGCCGGTACCTG
The DNA here is from genome assembly GCA_027484105.1 of Comamonadaceae bacterium. Classification (GTDB taxonomy): domain Bacteria; phylum Pseudomonadota; class Gammaproteobacteria; order Burkholderiales; family Burkholderiaceae_C; genus Limnohabitans_A. The sequence goes on along the minus strand of JAIXUG010000004.1, from coordinate 137,565 downwards.
CGCCGGACATGGCGCTCTGAAAAATGAACTTTGATGAATTGAATCTGGCCCCGGCCCTCATGCAAGCTGTGCGCGAGCTCGGCTACGAAACCCCCACCCCCATCCAGGCGCAAGCCATTCCCGCCGTCCTGGCAGGCCAGGACCTGTTGGCTGGCGCACAAACCGGCACCGGCAAAACCGCCGCCTTCACCCTGCCCATGCTGCACAAGCTGAGCTTGAGTGAGCCCGGCAAAAACCGCTTTGGTGGCAAAGCGATCCGAGCCTTGGTGCTTACCCCCACCCGCGAACTGGCTGCCCAGGTGGAAGAGTCGGTGCGCGACTACGGCAAATACCTGAAGCTCGACTCCACAGTCATCTTCGGCGGTGTGGGCATGAACCCGCAAATCAACAAGGTCAAGCGCGGCGTGGACATTTTGGTGGCCACACCCGGTCGCTTGCTCGACCTGCAAGGCCAGGGCTTTCTGGACCTGTCCACCATCGAAATGCTGGTGCTGGACGAAGCTGACCGCATGCTGGACATGGGCTTCATCCACGACGTGAAAAAGGTGCTGGCCCTGGTGCCCTCTGAAAAACAGAGCTTGTTGTTCTCGGCCACTTTCAGCGACGAGATCCGCGAACTGGCGGGCAACCTGCTCAAGAACCCCCAGAGCATTCAGGTCACGCCCAGCAACACCACGGTGCAACGCATCACGCAAGTGATCCACCCCGTGGGCCGCAGCAAGAAAAAAGACGTGCTGCTGCACATCATCCAAAAGCACGACTGGAGCCAGGTGCTGGTGTTCACCCGCACCAAGTTTGGCGCGAACAATGTGGCCGATTTCCTGACCAAAAATGGCGTGAAGGCCATGGCCCTGCACGGCAACAAAAGCCAGACCGCCCGCACACAGGCGCTGGCGGGCTTCAAGAGCGGTGAAATCCGCGCCTTGGTCGCCACCGACATTGCCGCACGCGGCATCGACATCGAAGACTTGCCACACGTCGTGAACTACGAGATCCCGAACGTGTCGGAAGACTATGTGCACCGCATTGGCCGCACAGGCCGTGCGGGCGCCAGCGGCGAGGCGGTGAGCCTGGTGTGTCTGGACGAAGAAGGCTTCATGATGGACATCGAGCGCTTCACCAAGCAAGAGATTCCGGTGCAGATGCTCGAAGGCTTTGGCCCCGAGCCCGGCGAAGTGGCCGAGCCCATCGCCATGGGTCGCCAGACCCTGTGGGGCGGCGCAGGCAAGCCCCCCAGCCGCGATGTGATGGCCGCAGCCGCCAAGGCCGCGCGCCAGGACATGATGCAACGCATCCGTGACAACAAGGCCTCGGGCGGCGGCCAGGGTCAACGCCAGCCGCGTGCCGAGGGTCAGGGCCAAGCCCGTCCACCCCGCAACAGCCCACCCCCCTCGCGCCGCAACGGTCCTCAGGGTGAAGGCCGCTTTGAGGGTCAGGGCGAAGGCCAGGGACGTCGTTTTGACAACCGTGGAGATGGTCAGGGTCGCGGCCCCCGCAACGGCCCACGTCCGGAAGGCCGGGGCCCTGCTCGCGGCGCCCAAGGCGGCCAGGGGGGTCCAGACCGTCACCGTCACGATGGCGACGAACTGCCACGCCACATTGACCCCTTGAAGACCACGCAGTTTGCGCGTCTGGATTTACCCAACCGCAAGCCCGTGCGCACCAGCGGCCAACCTGACCCGACGCGCACCAGCATCGACAGCCTGGCCAGCGGAGGCCGCCGCCATGGTGGTGGAGGCGGTGGCGGTGGCGGTGGCGGTGGCTACGGCGGCGGGAAACGGGGCGGCAATGGCGGCGGTGGCCGTGGCTTCGGTCGCTGACGCACCGTGACCCCCTGAAAGACAAGAGCCCGCAGAAGCGGGCTCTTTTTTGGGGGCTGAGGCCCTCTCAATCGCGCACAAACAAGGTCACCAGGGGGTCAGGCCCCAGTTGGCGGCTCCAGTGACCATGCACGGCAGGGTCAAACGTGGCCCCTTCGGGCAAGGTGTCGGCCGAGTAGAAAAACTCACCAGGTCCAAAAACGCGCGAGCTGCCGTCCTGCAAAAAAATCTCCATCTGACCGCCCAGCACAAACAGCCATTGGGGATGGCCCGTGCAATGAAAGCTGCTGCGAAAACCCACCGGGCTTTGGCGCAACTGGCAGGCGCTGGCCGCCATCGGGGCCGACAACTGGCTTTGGGGTGTCCCTTCCGTCAAGGGCACCCATTCCTCGCGAAAACGGGCGCGGCCATCGGTGTCGGTGAACAAAATGACTTTTTTCAGCTGGGTCATGGGGTCTTGGGCCAATGGCATTGGAATAAAGAGTTGGGCATTGTCGCCGAGCCAACACCGCGCAAGGGTTAATCAGAGGAAAAATGGGGCCACAATGGTGTGATGATCACACCCGGGGCCTGCGTTGGCCCTGCCTCAGTCACTCACCCATCAGGCCCATCGATGAGCACCAAACCCGATGTGTTGGCAGTCGCCAAACTGCACCCTTTTTATCTGCAAGCCCTGCAAACGCTGTACACCGTGCATGACCGCACACACACCGAGGACCCTGCCGCCTTTGCCGCTTTGGCGCCCCGCATCGTGGGCGTGGCGGGCACGGGCGAAGCCAGCGTGCCACGCAGCTTGCTGGCGCAGTTACCTCAAGCCAAAGTGGTGTCGGTGTTCGGCGTGGGTTACGACGGTGTCGACGTGGGTGCCGCCATCGAGTTCGGCATTCCAGTGACCCACACCCCCGACGTGCTGACCGACGATGTCGCCGATCTGGCCATGGGCCTGGTGCTGTCGGTGGGGCGGGCCATTCCGCAGGCCGACCAGTTTGTGCGCGCAGGTCGCTGGCCCGCCGGGCCCATCCCACTGGCGCGCAAAGTCTCGGGCGCGCGCATGGGCATCGTGGGGCTGGGTCGCATCGGCAAGGCCATTGCACAGCGCGCCAAGGCTTTTGGCATGTCGATCGCCTACACCGCCCGCAGCGAAAAGCCCGACTCGGGTTTCACCTTTTTCCCCAGCACCCTGGAGCTGGCCGCCCATGTGGATTTTTTGGTGGCCATCACCCCCGGAGGCACCGGCACCCGGCATTTGATCAACGCCCAAGTTCTCAAAGCACTGGGGCCCCGAGGGTTTTTGATCAACGTGGCGCGCGGCAGCGTGGTCGATGAATCTGCACTGATCGAAGCCTTGCAACAAGGCACCATCGCCGGCGCAGGATTGGACGTGTTTGCCCATGAGCCCCAGGTGCCCGAAGCCCTGTGGCGCCTGAGCAATGTGGTGCTCACGCCGCACATGGCCAGTGCCACCACCGAAACACGACAGGCCATGGCCGATCTGGCCTTTGCCAATATGCAGGCAGGCATTTCCGGTCAGCCCTTGCGCACGCCCGTGCCCGAATGCATGCCCCTCCTGAAAATGTGATCGACAAGTCGGCATGAACACCCCGTCTTTGCGCTTGATCGTGATGGGCGTCGCGGGTTGCGGCAAGACCACCTTGGCCCAAGCTTTGGCGAAACGTGTGGGCCTGGAGATGGTCGATGGCGACGACCTGCACCTGCCCCAGAGTGTCGAAAAAATGCGCGCCGGCATCGCTTTACAAGACAGCGACCGCTGGCCCTGGCTGGACCGCATCGGGGCCCATTTGGCCCAAGCCCACCCCCAAGGCCGCGTGGTCGCTTGTTCGGCCCTCAAGCGCGTCTACCGTGACCGCATTCGGGCGCAAGCGGGTGAGGTGTTTTTCATCTTCCTGAACGGCGACTTTGAGCTGATTGCCCAACGCATGCGCCAGCGTGAGGGCCACTACATGCCCTTGGACTTGCTCGAGAGTCAATTTCGCACCCTGGAGCGACCGCAGGCCGATGAATGCGATGTGATCGAGCTGCCGATCACCGAGACGATTGACGACTTGGTGCTCTGGGCATGGACGGCGGCGCAATCACACCACCAACAACCGACCCCTTCAACCACCCAAACTGAGCCATGAAAACCGTTGTTTGCCACTCGGCCCAAGACCTGTGCATCGAACACACCGAACTCCCTGCCCTGGGCGAGCACCAGCTGCGCGTGAATGTGGCCTATGGCGGCATTTGCGGTTCGGACCTGCACTACTACCAGCACGGCGGTTTTGGCACGGTGCGCATCCAGCAACCCATTGCGCTGGGTCACGAGATCTCCGGCGTGGTTGAGGGTGTCGGCGCAGGTGTGAGCGGTGTGCCCCAAGGCCAACGCATCGCCATCTCGCCTTCGCGCCCCTGCGGCCATTGCCGCTTTTGCCAGGCGGGCCAGCACAACCACTGCCTGAACATGCGTTTTTACGGCAGTGCCATGCCCTTCCCCCATATCCAGGGCGGCTTCAGTGAGCAACTCATCATCGAGGGCTACCAAGCCCACCCGATCGCCGACCACCTGAGTCTGTCTGAAGCCGCTTTGGCCGAGCCTTTGTCGGTGGGCCTGCACGCCATCCAACGCGCAGGCAGCGTGCTGGGCAAGCAAGTCTTGGTCACGGGTTGCGGCCCTATCGGCTCGCTGCTCATCGGTGCTTTGCGCCGTGCGGGTGCCGCCCGCATCGTGGCCGCCGACATCGCCGACTTGCCCCTGAAATGCGCCAAAGAGATGGGCGCGGACGAAACCATCAACCTCAAAACCCAAGCCCAAGCGCTCGATGCCTACAAGGTCGACAAGGGTCAATTTGAGGTGGTGTTTGAAGCCTCAGGCAGCGAAGCCGCGCTGCGCTTGGGCCTGGACACCATCGTGCCACGCGGCGTGCTGATCGCCGTGGGCATGGGGGCGGACATGAGTCTGCCCATGACGCAGATCGTGGCCAAAGAAGTCGACCTGCGTGGCACCTTCCGATTCCATGCCGAATTTGCCACCGCCGTGCGCTTTTTGAACGAAGGCCTGGTCAATGGCAAACCCGTGATCACCAGCGTCTTGCCCCTGGACCGCGCCATCGAAGCCTTTGAACTGGCCGCCGACAAGAGCCAGTCGCTCAAGGTACAGATTTCTTTTCAAAACGCCTGACAATCACAGGTTTTTCCAGCCCTCTCTAGAAAGTTCTCACCATGTCTCAAATCGCCCTCGTCACCGGTGCCAGTTCCGGCATCGGCAAAGCTTGCGCTCTGGCCCTGCTCAAAGAAGGCTGGCAAGTGGTCCTGGTCGGGCGCCGTGCCGACGCACTGGCCGCTGCCGTGGCCGAAGCCGGCCCCAACGCTGGCCATGCCCACGCCATCCCGACCGACTTGTCCAAAGAGCCCGAAGTCAAAGTCTTGTTCGACCAGATTCGCGCCCGCTTTGGCCGCCTCGATCTGGTGTTCAACAACGCCGGTATCTCCCTGCCCTACACCTTGCCCGGCGACCTGTCGGGCGACGAGTGGCGCCGCGCTGTGGACATCAACCTGAACGGCGCGTTCTACACCTTGTCGCATGCCTTCAAGCTGATGCAAGAGCAAAGCCCGCAAGGCGGCCGCATCATCAACAACGGCTCCATTTCGGCCCATGTGCCGCGCCCCGGATCGATTGCCTACACCGCCACCAAGCACGCCATCTCGGGCCTGACCCGCGCCGCCTCGCTCGATGGCCGCCCCTACAGCATCGCGGTGGGCCAGATCGACATCGGCAACGTGGCCTCGGACATGACCATCAAAATGGCCTCGGGCGTGCACCAGGCCGACCTGACCATCAAGGCCGAGCCGCGCATGGACATGTCGGCTGTGGTTGAAACCTTCCTGACCATGGCGCGTCTGCCCTTGTCGGCCAACATCCTGTTCACCACCGTCATGGCCACCAACATGCCGTATGTGGGTCGGGGCTGATCGAAAGCCTCTTCCCGCCCACAGGGGCCTTGTCGGCCCCTTTTTTATCGGCTGATGCGGACCACCGCATCGGCCCGCTTGTGCAGATCAGGCAGCAACTCCAGCCCCAAACCCGGCTTGTCGTTCAGGCTGATCATGCCGTTTTTCACCTGCGGCAACTCGGTCACCAGCTCCTTGTACCAACCACTGTAAAAAGCCCGGACGCTCTCCTGGATGAGCGCATTGGGCGCGTGCAGTGACAGGTGGGTGGACGCGGCCCACACCACCGGACCGGTGCAGTCATGGGGTGCCACCGGTAATTGCCAGGCATCGGCCATGGCAGCGATCTTGCGGGCTTCGGTGAGGCCGCCGCACCAGCTCAAGTCGAGCATGGCCACACCCGCCACCCCGGTTTGCAAATAATCCTTGAAGCCCCATTTGTAGCTGAGCGTCTCGCTGGCACAGATCAACGCCTTGCAGTCCACCGCGTACTGCTTGAGCAGGTCCAGGCTGTCCATGCGGATCGCGTCCTCGTGCCAGAAGGTGTCGAACTCTTGCAAGGCGCGTGAAATCTTTTGCGCCATGGGCAAGCGCCACAGGCTGTGGAACTCCACCATGATGTCCATCTTGTCGCCCACCGCCTTGCGGATCTTGCGAAAGGGCTCCAGCGCCATGTTCAGGTCTTGCGGACTGATGTACTGGCCGTGCGATTTTTCGGCGGCCACATCGAAGGGCCAGATCTTCATGCCGGTGATGCCTTCGCTCAAAAGCGACTCGGCCACCTCATCGGCACGGTGCAAAAAGCCTTGCAGGTCTTCATAAGGCCCTGCGCCCTGCCCCAAGCCCCAATTGCTGCTGGTCTGGTTCACGTTGCTGCGGATGTACTGGTAACCCGCACAGGTGTTGTACACGCGGATCTCGTCACGGCTCTTGCCGCCAAGGGCCGTGCACACCGGCATGCCCGCGGCTTTGCCAAAGATGTCCCACAACGCGATGTCCACCGCCGAATTGCCACGCGTCTCCACACCAGACCCACGCCAGCCCAAATAACCGGTGATGTCCCGCTGGCGCGACTCGATGGCCAAAGGGTCTTGGCCCACCAGTTTGGGGGCCACCCATTCGTGCAAATACGCTTCGACGGCTTGCGCGCCCATGAAGGTTTCGCCCAGCCCCACCAAGCCCTCATCGGTGTGCAGGCGCACCCAGATGATGTTGGGGAACTCGCCCAAGCGGATGGTTTCGAGTTGCGTGATTTTCATGAGAACACCCATCGAGACGTTAAAAAAGCCCCACAGCTTCTGGCTGTGGAGCTCTTGGGGTCAGCGCATTGCAACAGCGCCTTGGACAAGCGGTTGAAGATCAACCGCCGCGCGCCTTGCGCAGCTCGTCTTGCACCACCTTGATGGCATCAGGCCCAATCGAGTCCTTGTGCTTGTCATACACCGAAGCCACGCGTGCGCGGATGCGGTTTTGCTCGGCAGCGCTGACTTCGTTGACCTGCATGCCCTTGGTTTTGAGCGAAGCCAGGGATCTTTCGTTCAGAGCACGGTTGGCAGCGCGCTGAACCTTTTGACCCTCCAGGGCGGCTTCACGCAACACGGCTTGCTCTTGTGGGTTCAATTGATCCCACAGCTTCTTGCTGTAGAGGATCAGGAAAGGCGTGTAGGCATGGCGCGTGACGCTCAAGAACCGCTGCACTTCGTTGAACTTGGAGGTCTCGATCGTCACGAAGGGGTTTTCCTGACCGTCAATGGTCTTGGTTTCCAGTGCGGTGAACACCTCGCCAAAAGCCATGGGCACGGCATTGGTGCCCAGTGTCCGGAAGGTGTCCAGGAAGATGTTGTTCTGCATCACGCGAACTTTGACACCCTCAAAATCTTCCAGCTTGGTGACAGGGCGCTTGCTGTTGGTGAGGTTGCGGAAACCATTTTCCCAATACGCCAGGTTCACCAGGCCAGCCGCTTCCAGGCGAGCATTGAAATACCGGCCTGCAGGACCATCGAGCACCGCATCGGCTTCTTTTTCGTTGGCAAACAGGAATGGCAGGTCAAACACGCCCAACTCTTTGACAATGCCCACCAAGGGCGAGCTGGAGGTGCACACCATCTCTTGGGTGCCCGCACGCAAGGCCTGGGTGGCGGGCAAGTCACCGCCTGCTGAGCCCCCCCAAAATGCCGTGATCTTCATCTTGCCGCCGGTTTTGGCCGCCAGCACTTCCTGCATCTTCTTCACGCCCACGCCCACCGGGTGGTCTTCGTTCACACCGTTGGTGAACTTGATGTTGCGCTCGGCAAACTGCGCCATGGCGCTCGATGCCACCAGGAAGGTACCCGCAATCAGGGTGACCAAATTTCTGCGTTTCAACATGGTTGTCTCCTTTATAAAAAACACAGGGTTAAAAAATCAACGCAACATCCACTTCATCGGTTCGATGACGATGGCCGGAAAAGCAATCAACAAGGCCAAGACGCCCAATTGCGCCAACAGGAAAGGCAGCACGCCCCTGAACGCCGTGTCCATGTTGATTTTGGCCACACCACAGACCACATTGAGCACGGTGCCCACGGGCGGCGTGATCAAGCCAATGGCATTGTTCATGATGAACAAGACGCCAAAGTAAACTGGGTCGATGCCCGCTTGCTTGACCAAGGGCATCAGCACAGGCGTGAGGATCAGCACCGTGGGGGTGAAGTCCAGCGCCGTGCCGACCACAATGACCAAGAGCATCAACACCACCATCAACAACATCTTGTTGTCCATGAGGGGCTCCATCATCTTGGCCACCTCTGCGGGGATGTTGGCCACGGTGATGAGCCAGGCGCTGACCATGGCCGCTGCCACCAAAAACATGATGACCGAGGTGGTCTTGCCCGCCGTCAGTATCAGGCTGTAGAGCTTGGACCATTGCAGTTCACGGTAAATGAACGCGCCCACCACAAAGCTGTAGACCGCCGCCACCACCGCTGCCTCGGTCGGGGTGAACACCCCAAACTTCATGCCACCGATGATGAAGATCGGCAAACCAAGGGCCAAAATGCCTTCGCGGGTCGCTTTGATTCTTTCGCCCATGGGCATGCGCGGTGCGGGTTGGACGTTTTCGCGCTTGGCCACCCACCACCACGTCAGACCTATGGCCACACCCATCAGCAGGCCCGGGACAATGCCGGCCAAAAAAAGTTTGGTGATGGACACGTTGGCCGCCACGCCAAAGATGATGAACCCAATGGAAGGGGGAATCACCGGCGCAATGATGCCGCCCGAGGCGATCAATCCGGCAGAGCGGCCGACGTTGTAACCGGCGCGTTTCATCATCGGAATCAACAAGGCCGCCAGCGCCGCCGTGTCGGCCACCGCCGAGCCCGACAAAGACGCCATGATCACCGCCGCCATCACGGCCACATACCCCAGACCGCCCCTGAAATGACCCACCCAGGCCATGGCCAAGTTCACAATGCGGCGGCTCAGTCCACCCGCGTTCATGAACTCGCCCGCCAAAAGGAAGAAGGGCACCGCCAGCAAAGGGAAATTGTCGGCCCCGTCCACAAAGCGTTGCGCGAGGATCTGGCTGTCGAAGGCATTGATCATGCCGTTGCTGGCCATGTAAGCCATCAAGCTCAAGCCACACACCAACAAGGCGTAGGCAATGGGCATCCCCAGGGCCATGGCGCCCAGCAAGCTGAAAATAAAAACTGCGACGGTCATGTGCGCCCCCGCACTTCAGGTGTGGTTTCTGTCAGCGCCACTTGATCCTCCGACTCGACCACCATCACCAGATCCGACTCGGCCAGACGGCCTGTCAACAAGAGGGCCAGTTTGTGCACATTCATGGCGCCCATGACGGCGGCTGTGATGTAGCCAATGCCGTAGATCCAGATCATGGAAATGCCCACCACCACCGAGACGTTGGTGACCTGCAAGTCGTGCATTTTCCAGGTGCCCCAGAAAAACAGGGCATTGCAACCGAGCATCATGATTTCGCTCAGAAAAAAGCACATCTTCTTGCCCCCCAAGGGCAAGCGCCGCACCAGTGTGTCCACGCCCAGGTGGCCTTTCTCGCGCATGGCCACCATGGCCCCAATGTAGGTCAACCAGATGAAACAGTAGCGCGACATCTCGTCCGACACCGAGATGCCCGAATTGAAACCATAGCGCAGCACCACATTGCCAAACACCATGATGACCATGGCGACCAAGCAGACCACCACCAGGAACTCCAGCAGTTTGAAAAAAGCGTCTATGGTTTTTTGCATGTGGGTCTCCCGCTTCAGGTCAGCGCCTTGGCGGCTTTTCTTGGAGGCCGGGTGTGCGATTTGATGGGTGTGGCCTGACCGAAGACCACCGGTAACTTTTTCCGCGAAGACAACACCTGTTCGATGTCTTGCCGGGCCCCTTCGATCAGGACCATGACGGCCCGCTCGGCCTTGGCCGGGTTGCGGGCAATCACAGCGTTGAGCACGGCCCGATGCAAAGGCAAGGATGTCTTGGTGCCATCCTCAATGCGGGTGGAAATTTCGAAACTGGTGCGCAGCAAAGCATTGAGCGCCTTGCTCATTTGCACCAGCATGCGGTTGTGCGAGGCCTGCAGCAAACCTTGGTGAAAACGCAGGTCGTGCGTGACGTAATCACCGCCTTGCTCCACCGCTTGTTTCATGCCCGCGTAAGCGGCTTCGATGTAGGCAATGTCTTCGGGCGTGGCCCGCTCGGCAGCCAAACGGACAGCAGCAGGCTCGACCACGCGGCGCAGCTCTTGCAAGTCTTTCAAAAAATCGGGCGTCAAACCGCAGGCCGACTGCCAAGCCACCACATCGGGGTCAAACCAGTTCCAGTGCGCATCGGGCATGACCCTTGTGCCCACCTTGGGCCCGGTGACCAGCAAGCCTTTGGCCACCAACGACTTGATGGCCTCGCGCACCACGGTGCGACTCACGCCCAATTCTTCACACAAAGATGGCTCGGGTGGCAGGCTCGCGCCCACCGCATAGCGGCCAGACAAAATGGCCTGACCCAATAAATCAAGAGAATTTTTGTGGAAATTGTTCGTCATGGGGGCTGCGTTCGAGCACCTATCATATGATGATTGAAGGCCCGAGACAGACTCTGGTAAACCCTAGGCTCCGTCATATTGCCGTCTAGGGTTTGCCCGGATGTCTCTGGCTTTACAAACACCCCTTGTTTTTCTATCGTCATACGATAGGATTTTTCGCACCTTCAACCGCCTTAGCAACGGAAGCACCCCATGAGCGATACCCCCCGTAAAAAACCCGAAGAACTGCGCAGCCAACAATGGTTTGGCCGACAAGACCGCGACGGCTTCGCCTACCGCAGCTGGGTCAAAGGCAAGGGCATCCCGCACGACCAGTTCGATGGCCGTCCCGTCATTGGCATTTGCAACACCTTCAGCGAGCTGACCCCCTGCAATTCGCACTTCCGCGCCTTGGCCGAGCAGGTCAAGATTGGGGTTTACGAGGCCGGTGGTTTTCCGCTGGAATTCCCCGTGATGTCGCTGGGCGAAACCCTGCTGCGCCCCACCGCCATGCTGTACCGCAATTTGGCTTCGATGGACGTGGAAGAAAGCATCCGAGGCAACCCGATCGATGGCGTGGTGCTGCTCATGGGTTGTGACAAAACCACGCCGTCCTTGCTGATGGGCGCGTCCAGCGTCGGTCTGCCCACCATCGGCATCAGCGGTGGCCCCATGCTCAACGGCAAGTGGCGCGGTCAAGAGTTGGGCTCCGGCACAGGCGTGTGGAGCATGAGCGAGCAAGTGCGCGCAGGCACCCTCAAACTGGCCGATTTCTTCGATGCCGAAAGTTGCATGCACCGCAGCCATGGCCACTGCATGACCATGGGCACCGCCAGCACCATGGCCTGCATGGTCGAGGCCTTGGGCATTGGTCTGCCGGGCAATGCCACTTTCCCTGCCGTCGATGGCCGCCGCAATGTTCTGGCGCGTGACTCCGGCCGGCGCATCGTGGAGATGGTGCACACCGACCAGACCATCAGCAAAGTGCTGACCCGCGAGGCTTTTGAAAACGCCATCCGCACTTTGGCGGCCATTGGCGGCTCGACCAACGCCGTCATTCACCTGATCGCCATCGCCGGTCGTTTGGGCCTGAAGCTCACCCTGGACGACTTTGAGCGTCTGGGCAGTGAGATGTCCTGCATCCTGAACATGCAGCCCTCAGGCGAACACCTGATGGAAGACTTTTGCTACGCAGGCGGTTTGCCGGTTGTGATGAAAGAAATCGAAAGCCTGCTGCACAACAACATCATCACCGTCAGCGGCAAGACCGTGCGCGAGAACAATGCAGCGGCCGTGAACTACAACCCCAAAGTCATCAAGACACTGGACGCGCCTTTCAAGGAAAAAGCCGGCATCGCCATTCTGCGCGGCAACCTGGCGCCTCGCGGTGCGGTCATCAAGCCCAGCGCAGCCACCCCCGCACTGATGGTGCACACGGGCCGCGCCGTGGTGTTTGAAGACAGCGACGACTTCCACAAACGCATCGACGACGAAAGCCTGGATGTCGATGAAACCTGCATTTTGGTCTTGAAGAATTGCGGTCCCAAGGGCTACCCCGGCATGGCCGAGGTGGGCAATATGCCGCTGCCCCCCAAGGTGCTGCGCAAAGGCATCACCGACATGGTCCGCATCTCGGACGCCCGCATGAGCGGCACGGCCTACGGCACCGTGGTGCTGCACACCAGCCCCGAAGCCGCCGCCGGTGGGCCGCTGGCCGTGGTGAAAAACGGTGACATGATCTCGCTCAACGTTCCTGAGCGCACCTTGCAACTGCTGATCAGCGAGGAAGAACTGGCCCAGCGCCTGGCCGCATGGACCAAACCTGAACCGGCCATGCACTCAGGCTACTGGAAACTCTACATCGACCATGTGCTGCAAGCCGACGAAGGCGCCGACATGGACTTCCTGGTCGGCCAACGGGGCTCCGCCGTGCCCAAAGACAACCACTGAACAAGGAAAGCCATGCGTATTTTGATCACCGGCGGTGCCGGCTTTTTGGGTGCACGTCTGGCCCGCGAAATTTTGAAACGTGGCCAGCTCAACGGCCAGACCGTGAAGCAATTGGTCATTGCCGACCTGTTTCCAGCACCTGCCGACCTGCTGGCCGACCCCCGAGTCCAGGGCCATGCAGGCCCCATGCTGGAACAAGGCGACTTGTTCAAGAGCGGCTTTGATGGTGTGTTCCATTTGGCATCGGCCGTCTCGGGCGAGTGCGAACTCGACTTTGACCTGGGCTTGCGCTCCAACGTGGACAGCTCGCGTTTGCTGCTCGACAGCATCCGCGCCTCGGGCAAAGTGTCACGCCTGGTGTTCGCCAGCTCGGTGGCCGTGTTCGGCCCGGACGCTGCCAACCCCATGCCTGCCCTGGTGGCCGACACCACGCTGCCCACGCCGCAAACCTCGTATGGCACACACAAGCTGATGATCGAGTACATGGTGGCCGACTACACCCGCAAGGGCTACATCGACGGCCGCGCTGCCCGCCTGATGACGGTGGCCGTGCGCCCCGGCAAACCCAATGGCGCAGCGTCTTCTTTCTTCAGCGGCATCATCCGCGAGCCTTTGGCGGGCACGCCCACCACCTGCCCGGTGGATGCCAGCGTGTCGCACCCCATCTCTTCGCCCGGCAACACCGTGCATGGCTTGATCACCGTGTTCGAGGCCAGCCGCGAAGCCTTTGGCGGCCGCATGGCACTGAACCTGCCGGGCTTGAATGTGAAGGTCAGCGAGATGCTGTCCGCATTGGAAAAGGTGGCGGGTCCCGCTGTGCGCGCCCGCGTGACCTTCCAGAAGGACGAACGCATCGCAGGCATTGTGGACAACTGGGCCAAGGGCTGCACCTTCGAGCGTGCGCACGCGCTGGGCCTCAAGGCCGATGCCAGCTACGAGGCGATCATTGAGCAGTACATCGAGGACTGCAAGTCCCGCCCGGGCTACCCGGCCGAGGCCTTGAACGGTTTGAAGTGAGCTTTGAAAAAGGCCGCCACGCTCATGCTGCGTGGCGGCCTTTTCTTTTTCACGCGGTTTCGCCCCTTAAAAATGTGTGCTGATCGCCCCACTGATGCGGCCATCGTCTTCGATGATGGCCATCCAGCGCCACTTGTCGAAGGTGGTGCAAGGGTGCGAAATGCCCAAGGCGACCCGGTCGCCCACCTGTGGCCAAACACCCTCGGCATCAAACACCATGTGCGCATGCTGGTCGCTCAGCGCCTTGACTTTCCAGGACTCGGGCGTGGCCTGCATGGCCCCCTCGCCGCTGTGCCCACGCGCTGCCCAGCGCACCGGCATGGGCATGCACTGGTCAAAGGACAGGTCACGCCGACCCGCCGTCAAAATGGCCAGTCCCGGCTCGGGCACGGACTGCACCTGGGTCCAGATCTCCAGCGCAGGCTGCAGCGATTCGCTCAAACCCTCGCGCGCCTCGACCAGTTTCAGGTAACGGGCGTAATTCCAGTGGTCGTGCGTGACATAACAACCCGAGCGCAAAACACCTTGCACCGGGCGACTTTTGACCTGGGTTTTGAGCATCGGAATCACCAGATCGAACACCGCAGAACCACCGGCCGACAACAAGACCTCATCACCGCCCCACAGGTTCTGCGCATCGATTTGCTGCACCAGCGCCTGAACACTGCGCACCAGGGCGCTCACGGCTTCCATGTCGTGCGCGCTGTCACAGCGGCCCAGCCCACCCTCGTAACACTCCACCCCGCCCAGGCGCACCACGCCCGACTCGGCCATGGCCTGCGCCAGCAGCAAGGCTTGTTCATGGCTTCGGCAGCCGGTGCGGTAGCCCGCGATACCCAGCTCCAGCAACACGTCCCAACAACGCGGCTGGCCGCGCCGTGCCCCCCAGTCGACCAAGGTCTGCAACTGCGCCAGCGAATCGACCAGAAACCAGACGCGCACTTGCGGGTGCTGCCGCAACAGGAAATCGAGGCCATCCAGATCGGCATCGGACACCAGCTGGTTGGCGATGATGGCGCGCTGCACCCCCGCCGCCAGACCCACGCGCAATTGGTGCACATTGGCAAAAGTCAGCCCCCAAGCGCCCGCTTGCAATTGCATGCGAAACAGCTCGGGCGACAAGGTGGTCTTGCCGTGCGGTGCCAGGGCCACGCCTTTACGCTGCACAAAGTCCTGCATCCAGGCCAGGTTGTGGGTGAGCGCCGGGCGGCGCAACACCGCCACCGGGTAAGCCAGCGCATCGTCCAGCAAATGCCATCCGCGTGCGCCCAATTGCGACACCGCGCAGGGCTCGGCCACCAAGGGAAAACCTTTGCAGGCTGCATTCAGTACAAAATCATGTTCCATGTCGCTTTGCTTTCTTCACCGCGTGGACTTGTGCTTGCCGATTCTCCCACCTTGCTCGGCGCCATGAGCGGTTGATGTCACATGAGCCACCCCTCCAAAACCCTCGACATCGTGGCCTTGGGCGAAGCCATGGTCGAGTTCAACCAAACCCCAGGACCAGGGGCCAACGAAGCGCCCATGTACCTGCAAGGCTTTGGGGGCGACACCAGCAACGCCGCCATTGCCGCAGCGCGGGCAGGCGCACGCGTGGCTTACCTGAGCCGCTTGGGCACTGACCGCTGGGGCGAGCGACTCATGGACTTGTGGCAGCGCGAGAACGTGGACACCCACACCGTGTTGCGCGACGCCCAAGCGCCCACCGGCCTGTACTTTGTGAGCCACGACGCACAAGGCCACCACTTCAGTTACGCCCGCGCCGGATCGGCCGCCAGCCGCATGCAAGTGCAAGACCTGGCGCACTGGCAAGACGCCATCGCCAGCAGCCAATGGCTGCACCTGTCGGGCATCTCTTTGGCGATTTCGGCTTCGGCTTGCGACACGGCGTTTGCCGCCATGGCGCATGCCCGCCAATCAGGCACACGGGTGGCGCTCGACTCGAATTTGCGCCTGTCCTTGTGGCCATTGGCGCGTGCACAAGCCTGCATCCGCCATGCGGTGAGTTGCTGCGATGTGTTTTTGCCCAGTCTGGAGGACATGACCGCACTCACGGGCCTGAGGCAAGCGCAAGACATCATCGCCTGGAGCCATGCGCAAGGCGCAGCCCAGGTGGTGCTGAAGCTGGGCGCTGAGGGCGCCATCGCCAGCGATGGCTCAACACAACGCACGGTGCCCGGCCACACCGTTCAAGCCATCGACGCCACGGGTGCGGGCGACTGTTTTGCGGGCAACCTGCTGGCCCGTTTGTCGGCGGGTGACAGCCTGTGGGACGCCACCGCCTATGCCAATGCGGCCGCATCCTTGTCGGTACAAGGCTATGGCGCCGTCACACCCTTGCCTCGCCAAGAAGCGGTGCTGAGTTTTTTGAACCAAGGCGCAAGCGCATGACCGCCTCCAATCCTGCTGCCCCAAGGCCCGTGATCGCCATCGACTGGGGCACCTCCTCGCTGCGCGGTGCGCGGCTCGGTGCCAGCGGCCAGGTGCTGGCATCACGCGCATTTCCACGCGGCATCCTCACCGTGCCACCTGGCCAATTTGAAGCCGTCTTCCACGAACTCTTTGGCGACTGGATGCAAGCAGAAGGTGCGCTGTGCCTGATCTCTGGCATGGCCGGCAGCCGCCAGGGTTGGCAAGAAGCGCCTTACTGCCCCTGCCCCGCAGGCTTTGCCGAGCTGGGCCAGCACCTGCTGTGGCTGCAAGCCGATCGCATCGCCTTGGTGCCGGGCTTGAGCTGCACAGGCCAGGGCGACAGGCAAGCCCCCGACGTGATGCGCGGCGAAGAAGTGCAAATCTTTGGCGCACTGCAACTGTCGGGGCGCGACAGCGCCACCTTGGTGCTGCCGGGCACGCACAGCAAATGGGCGCACGTTGACAGCGGCCGCGTGCTGCAGTTCCAGACCTTCATGACCGGCGAGGTGTATGCCTTGATGAGCCAACACTCGATTCTGGGCAAGACGCTGGATTTGAGCGGAGACTTCGACGCAGCGACATTTTTGCAAGGCGTGGACCAAAGCCAGCAAGCGGGCAGCGTGCTGCACCGCTTGTTTGCCGTGCGCACCCTGGGCTTGTTTGACCGCCTGAGCGCGGCCCAATTGCCCAGTTACTTGTCGGGCCTGCTGATCGGTGAGGAGCTGCGCACCCAAGCCCTCGGAGCCAATTCGGCCCCCGTGATCCTGATCGGCAGCGACACCCTCACCCAGCGCTACAGCCTGGCCCTGCAACACCTGGGCCTGGCCTGCCAAAGCCATGGTGCCGAAGCCACTTGGGCGGGCCTGCACGCCCTGGCATCGACATGCTGAGCTTCGAAAATCACCCCCCTGCAGAAGCCCACCTCGTGGGCGATGGGCGTGGCACATCCCCTGAAAAATTCACCCACACCCCACCATGACACCGACCACGAACCCCGCTCAAACCCTGGCGCAAGCCATGGGGCAACTGCCCTTGATCGCCATCTTGCGTGGCCTCACGCCTGCCGAAGCCCCGGCCATCGGTCAGGCACTGGTGGACAAGGGCTTTGCCATCATCGAAGTGCCGCTGAACTCACCCGAGCCCTTGCACAGCATTGCCACACTCACCCGGCTTTTCCCCCACTCCCTGATCGGCGCAGGCACGGTGCTGAACGCGCAGCAAGTCCAGGACGTTCACGCGGCAGGTGGCCGCCTGGTCGTGGCCCCCAACTTCAACCCGGCCGTGGTCGCGCAGGCCTTGGCCCTGAACATGGTGGTGTTGCCCGGTGTGGCCACCCCCACCGAAGCCTTTGCCGCGCTCGATGCGGGCGCACACGGCCTCAAGCTGTTCCCGGCCGAGATGGTCTCGCCTGCCACCGTCAAAGCCCTGCGCGCCGTGCTGCCGAAAAACGCTGCCTTGATGCCGGTGGGCGGCATCACACCCGACAACATGGCGGCATACCGCTCGTCAGGCGCTTCAGGATTTGGTTTGGGATCGGCCTTGTACGCGCCGGGGCGCAGTGCCGAGCAAGTGCGTTTGGCCGCGCAAAACTTTGTCAACGCTTTCAGGGGCTGAAGGCATCAAGCCCGCTCACCCAGCCGCCCCTCCCTGAAGTCCGCCAGCGCCTGGTGGATCTCTTCCTTGCTGTTCATCACAAACGGGCCGTACTGCACGATGGGTTCTTTGAGCGGTTGGCCCGCCACCAAAATGAGTTTGGCGTTGGCACTGGCCTCGATCACCACGCCATCGGCCTGGGCCGTGTTTTTCAAAATGGCCATGCGCTGCACCGGCACGGCCTGGCCACCGATGCGGACTTCCCCACGGTAGACATAGATGAAGGCGTTGTGGCCTGCAGGCAATGTTTGCTCAAAACGTGCGCCCTGCGGCATGTGCACGTCCAGATAAATGGGCTGCGTGATCTCGCGGCTCACCGCGCCCTGCACGCCATGGCTGCTGCCTGCGATCACCGTGATGGCGACGCCTTCGGGCGTCTGAAACTGCGGCAGCTGCGCGTTCTGGAAGTCGCGGTACCAAGGCGCTTGCATTTTTTCGCTGCTGTGCAAATTGAGCCACAGCTGAAATCCTTCCATCACGCCATCGGCCTGCTGCGGGATTTCGGAGTGGATCACGCCCTGGCCTGCGGTCATCCATTGCACCCCGCCGTTTTGCAGCAAGCCTTCGTTGCCCGCGCTGTCGCGGTGCAGCATGCGCCCGGCGATCATGTAGGTCACGGTTTCAAAGCCCCGGTGCGGGTGGTCCGGGAAACCGGCGATGTAGTCGTCCGGTTGGTCGCTGCCAAAGGCGTCCAGCATCAAAAACGGGTCGAGCCGGTGCTGCAAATCTTGCGTGAGGATGCGGCTGAGTTTGACCCCCGCGCCGTCCGAGGTGGCCTGGCCGATGACCAGGCGTTCGACGGTGCGCGAGACGTGCACGGCGTGCGGGTGGGCAGCTGGGGACACGAGCGATCCTTTTTCAACAAACCCCGCGATCAGGCGGGACGGTACAAGGCGCAGAGTTTGTTGCCGTCCGGGTCGCGCAGGTAGGCCAGGTACAACTTGCCGGCGGGGCCTTCGCGAAAGCCGGGTGGGTCTTCGCAAGTGGTACCGCCGTTGGCCACGCCCGCTGCATGGAAAGCATCCCCCTGCTCGGCCGACTTCACGGTGAAGCCAATGGTGCTGCCATTGCCGTGGGAAGCGGGTTCACCGTTGATGGGCGTGGTGATGGCAAAGGTGCCCGTGGGGCTGCGGTAGAAGTAACGGTTCTTGTTGGCCACCCCAGGGCCATAACCCAATGTGCCCAACAAGGCGTCATAAAACTTCTTGGAAACTTCCAGGTCATTCACACCCAGCATCACATGACTGAACATTGCTCTCTCCTTGTAAACCCGAAAGTGGGCGAATTCGACTGCGAAGATGTTACTTGAGATGTTCGGCCGATGAAGGCGCTGGCCTGCAAAGCCATTGGTTTCGCGTCTTGCCCCCCAGGGGACACCCTTGGGCTGCCAAGCTGGCAGCCTTGTGGCAGCATCTTGGCTGGAATGCCCCCCATCTGAGCAGGAGACCCTCCCCATGACCCTCAACCCTGTGCTTTCTTTCGGTCTGCAAGGCCGTGTCGTCATCGTCACCGGTGCAGCCAACGGCATTGGCGAAGCCTGCGCGCGCCGCTTTGCGGCTGAAGGCGCCCATGTCATCTTGTCTGACGTGAACAGCGAGCGCGGCGCCGCCGTGGCGGCCGAATTGCGCAACGCCGGCCACAGCGCCGGCTTCATGGCCTGCGACGTGTCGCGCAAGGCCGATGTGGACGCCCTGATCGACCATGTGCTGCAGGCCTTTGGCCGCATCGACGTGCTGGTCAACAACGCGGGCATCTTCCGGGCGGCTGACTTTCTGGACGTGACCGAAGAAGACTTTGATGCCGTGATCAACGTCAACATCAAGGGCTCTTTCTTGATGGGCCAGGCCGCAGCCCGCGCCATGAAAAGCACCGGGGGCGGGTCGATTGTCAACATGAGCTCGGTGAACGCGGTGCTGGCCATCCCCAACATCGCCAGCTACAACGTGAGCAAAGGCGGCATCAACCAGCTCACCCGCGCCATGTCGCTGGCGCTGGCCGACTTTGGCATCCGCGTCAATGCGGTGGCCCCCGGCACCATTGCCACCGAGCTGGCCCGCCAAGCCGTGCTGACCAGCGAAGCGGCCGAGAAAAAAATCATGATGCGCACGCCCATGAAACGCTTGGGCGAGCCCGACGAAGTGGCCAAGGTGGTGGCCTTTTTGGCCAGCGATGCGGCCAGCTACATCACCGGTGAAATCGTCACCGTCGACGGTGGGCGCATGGCGCTCAACTACACCGTGCCCGTCTGAAAGAAACCGATGCGATGAGCAGCACAAGCGACACCCACCACCGCACCCTGGAAGCCTGGCTGGCCCAGGAAAAGGCCGTGCGCATGCGCATGGATGCCGGGGTCGGCCCCGGTGTGGCCCGCCCCGAGCAGGTCGCGGGCAAAACCGGCTTGGAGGTCATGCAAGGCCTGCTGGCAGGCGAGCTGCCTCACGCGCACATGGCCAAGACGCTGGACTTCATGATGATCGAGGTCGGGCCTGGGCTGGCCATTTTTCAGGGCACACCCGGTGAGCAGCATCTGAACCCGCTGGGCACGGTGCACGGTGGCTGGTTTGCCAGCGTGCTCGACTCGGCCCTGGGATGCGCCGTGCACACCCTGATGCCGCCAGGGCGCGGCTACACCACGGCCGATTTGAGCGTGAAACTGGTCAAGGCCATCACCCCCAAAGTGCAGCGTGTACGGGCCGTGGCCAAGGTGCTGCACTGCGGCCGACAGCTGGCCACCGCAGAGGCTCAGTTGGTCGGGCCCGACGGCACGCTTTACGCCCATGCCAGCACGGCCTGCCTTGTTTTTGAAATGCCTTCACCCACAGGAAACAAACCATGAGACTTCTTCACACCATGCTGCGCGTGGGCAACCTGCAGCGCTCGATTGACTTCTATACCCAGGTGCTGGGCATGAAACTGCTGCGCACCTCGGAAAACCCCGAGTACAAATACTCGCTCGCTTTTGTGGGCTACGGCAACAACCCCGACCACGCTGAATTGGAGTTGACCTACAACTGGGGCGTTGAAAACTACGAGATGGGCACGGCCTACGGCCACATCGCCCTGGGCGTGCCCGATGCCTATGCGGCCTGCGAAAAAATCCGCGCCCATGGCGGCAACGTCACGCGAGAAGCCGGCCCGGTCAAAGGCGGCACCACCGTGATCGCATTCGTGACCGACCCCGATGGCTACAAGGTCGAGCTGATCCAGCGGGCCGAATACGCTGCGGGTCAGGGTTTGCGCTGAATCCTGCAGATTGACTGTTGTAGGAGACTGCCCCTTAGGCCGAGTGCTTGCAACGGCAGGACTTAAATTCGCGACAAGGGGGTCGGCATTACTTCTAGATACTCAACAAGACAGTAGCCTAGCTTTCAGGACTGGAACTATGTAACCAGCCCTCGACAGAAGACAATTTCGCAAGTAACACTCCGGAAAATTTCTAATTTTTTAAGTTAAAATTTTATTGAAATTTAAATTTATTAGGTTACAAATGTTCGCCTTAATTGAGTTATTGCTAGTGCCAGTAGCATGGCATTTGGGAAAGGTTTTTGCGAATTATTTTGAGGCAAAAAAACCTCGAAAAATTTACGCATTAGGTTTCAGCCTGCTTCTCGCAATTTCTTTGTTTTCTGTGTTCGCCATAGTGAGGTACTACGGTGCTTCATGGATGCTTGATGATCGTGCTCTAGGCATCCGTGTAGATTGGTTTGGACCGCTCGATCCTCCTGCACTTTTTCTTTATGGATTTTTTGCCTACAACGGGGCAATCTCTTTTTACAAGAAGCCTAAGCACTGACTTGGAGCGGTTAATGCTGAGTATTGAATGAAAATTTACCTTGAACGAGATCTGACCTTGCCTGGTGGTGCATTCAGTCAGAATTGTATTTCTACGGATGTAGCTATTTCATTGGCTGAATGGTCTGCTATGCATGCAAGCAGAGCATACGGTTCTATAGTTCAAAGACGAAATCGTGTTTACGTAGATGTGAATTGGTCTCTTAACGATTCAGTTTCCTGGGATATTCTGTTCACTACATTTTGTAAAAACGGAATAAAGATAGTTGAATCGATCGAAGAGCCACAAGACATTTTTGGCCTCAAGCCCTCAGACGACTAGCCTCGCGCGCCAGCGCTTCGATGCGCGCCCAATCGCCCTGCGCCAACGCGTCGGCGGGCACGAGCCATGAGCCACCTACACAGGCCACATTGGGCAGGCTCAAAAACTCTGCGGCATTGCCGGGTGTGACGCCGCCCGTGGGGCAAAACTTCACATCAAAGAACGGACCGCTCCAGGCCTTGAGCATGGCGGGGCCGCCGGCCTGCATGGCGGGGAAAAACTTGAGTTCGGTGTAACCGTCTTCTTGGGCCATCATGATTTCGCTGCCGGTGGCCACGCCGGGCAAGAGCGACAAACCGTGGTCACGGCAGGCCTGCCCCACCGCCCGGGTGTAACCGGGGCTGACGGCAAAACGGACACCGGCTTTGGCCGCTGCGGCCGCATCGGCGGCGCTGCGCACCGTGCCTGCCCCCACCACCGCACCTTGGACTTCGTTGGCAATGGCTTCCATGCAGGCCAGTGCCTGTGGGGTGCGCAGCGTGACTTCGAGCATGCGGATGCCGCCCGCCACCAGCGCACGCGCCATCGGCACGGCATGGGCCACATCATGGAGCACGATCACCGGGATCACCGGGGCGTCTTGCATGACTTGCAGGGCGGTCAAATTGACACTCAGATTCACAGCCATGTGCAGGCTCCTTCTTCGGCTTTCAGGGCGTGGCGGCGCATGTTGGCAAACAGTTCTCGGCCCATGCCCACGCTGTTGGCAGCGCGCAGATCGGTGGGCATTTCGGCCAGCGGGCGGGCGGCCCATTCGGCCTCGCTCACCAGCACCTGCAAGGTGCCCGCCACACCGTCGAGGCGGATCACATCGCCGTCTTGCACCTTGGCCAGCGGGCCACCGGCTGCGGCTTCGGGCGAAACATGGATGGCGGCAGGCACTTTGCCCGAGGCCCCGCTCATGCGGCCGTCGGTGACCAGCGCCACCTTGAAGCCCTGGCCCTGCAGCACCGCCAGCGGCGGGGTGAGTTTGTGCAACTCGGGCATGCCGTTGGCTTGCGGGCCTTGCCAGCGCACCACGCAAACGACATCGCGGTGCAGTTCTCCCGCCTTGAATGCGGCTTGCAACTCGTCTTGCGAATTGAACACACGCGCTGGCGCTTCAATCACATGCAAGGCCTCGGGCACCGCAGAGATCTTGATCACGCTGCGGCCCAATGGCCCTTGCAGCAGTTTCAGGCCACCCGTTGCACTGAAGGGGCTGGACGCAGGCCGCACCACGGTGTCGTCCTGGCTGGCCCCGGTGTCGGTCCAAACCAGTTGACTGTTTTGCAGCGAAGGCACGCGGGTGAATTCACGCAGACCACCGGGGCGCACCGTGAGCACATCGGCGTGCATCAGCCCGGCATCCAGCAACTCGCGGATGACATAACCCGGACCTCCTGCGGCCTGAAACTGGTTCACGTCGGCGCTGCCATTGGGGTACACGCGGCTGAGCAGCGGCACCACGTCCGACAGGGCCGAGAAGTCATCCCAATCGATCACGATGCCTGCGGCACGGGCCACGGCGACCCAATGGATCAGGTGGTTGGTCGAACCACCGGTCGCCAGCAAGGCCACCAGGGCATTGACGATGCTGCGCTCGTCCACGAGCCGGCCTATCGGGGTGAAGTGTTGCCCCTTGACCAGTGCCAGCACCGTACGGACCGCTTCGCGGGTCAGCTCGGTGCGTACGCCCTCGCCCGGGTTGATGAAGGCCGTGCCTGGCACGTGCAGGCCCATGGCTTCGAGCAGCATCTGGTTGCTGTTGGCGGTGCCGTAAAAAGTGCAAGTGCCTTGACCGTGGTACGCGGCCGATTCGGCTTCGAGCAATTCAGCGCGCCCCACCAAGCCTTGGGCCGCTTTCTCGCGCACCTTGGATTTTTCGCTGTTGGACAAGCCGCTGGTCATCGGGCCTGCGGGCACAAACACCGTGGGCAAATGGCCAAAGTGCAAGGCGCCGATCAACAAGCCCGGCACGATCTTGTCGCACACGCCCAACATCAGCGCAGCGTCAAACACATCGTGGCTCAGCGAGACGGCCGTGGCCATGGCGATCACGTCGCGGCTGAACAAGCTCAGCTCCATGCCGGGCATGCCTTGCGTGACGCCATCGCACATGGCGGGCACGCCCCCGGCCACCTGGGCCGTGGCACCCAGCTTGCGGGCCTCCTCCTTGATCAGGTCCGGGTAATGCTGCAGCGGGGCGTGGGCCGA
This sequence comes from Comamonadaceae bacterium, assembly GCA_027484105.1. Lineage (GTDB taxonomy): Bacteria > Pseudomonadota > Gammaproteobacteria > Burkholderiales > Burkholderiaceae_C > Limnohabitans_A. Next base: position 113,432 of record JAIXUG010000004.1, on the reverse strand, counting down.
GAGCAGGTCGTTGTACGCATTGACGATGCCGATGTTGGGTGCGCGCGGTGCCACCACTTGGATTTTGTCGAGAGCGGTGGCCCGGTCTTTGTCGCCCTTGGGCATGGCCGCAAAGGCGTGGGCCACATTGGCGCAACCCATGCGTTGTGCGCCGGGGTCTTGGTTGGCCGCAGCGTCGAGCTGTTGCAAATAGACCTGACGTGTCGGGCGACTGCGCTCGGTGATGCGGGCCGTGACCGCGGCCACGGTGGGGTGAAGTGTCATGTCTGGCCTCCAGGCGGTGCATCGTAACTAAATTACATGTGCGATGGTAACCGTGTTCCAGCTTTGAGGGGCAATGGCCATTTACCAAAGGGGTACAAGCACTTTGGGGCGTTGAGGGCGTAAAAAAACCCGCCGAGGCGGGTTCATCCCAAGGCGCAAAGTGCTTCACTTGGCCGCTGGGGCTGCCGTGTTGGCGGCAGGTGCATCCGCCGCAGCAGGTGCAGCCGCTGCCGCATCTGCCGCCGCTGCTGGAGCGGGTGCTGCAGGTGCTGTCACGGCGGCGGGGGCAGCGGGCGCTGCTTTTTTGCTTTTGGCGATGCCAATCCCCACGGCCAGTCCAATGACCAGCACGATCACGCCGACCAAAATGGCCAAGACCACGGGTTGATTCTCATCTTGAGTGTTTGACATGTTTGTTTTCTCCGAAAATGGTGGCCTGATTGTAAAGGGACATGCTTGCAGATGACCGACCAGAGCCCTGCTGATGCCACGGATGCGCCAGCAGCTGAACAACCACCCGTCTTCCAGCCCGGATTGCTTGACCGTTTCAGAGCGCAATGCGCAGCAGGTCAAGATTTGTGGGTGTTTGGCTATGCCTCTTTGTTGTGGCGCCCAGAATTTGAAGCGCAAGAGCAGCACCTCAGCCAGGTCTGGGGGTGGCACCGGGCCCTGAAGATGTGGAGCCGCCTGAACCGGGGCAGCCCGGAATGCCCCGGTCTGGTTTTCGCCCTGGTGCGCGGTGGCAGCTGCCGTGGGGTGGTTTACCGCATCGCGGCCGAACACACGGACGAAGTGCTGACCCGTTTGTGGGCGCGCGAAATGCCGATGCACGTGTACACCCCCAGCTGGCTGACCTGCGCCACGTCCAAAGGCCCCGTCAAGGCCCTGGCCTTCACCTTGCCCAGCAGCAGCCCCAGCTTCACCGGTCAGCTCTCACCCGAAACTTACCGGCAAATCTTCAAGCATGCGCGGGGGCGCTTTGGCACCACACTCGACTACGCTCGGCAAACCTACAACAGCCTGAGGGCACACGGCATCGAAGACCGGGCTTTGGCCGAGGTGTTGCGCCATGCGGACTGAGAAGCCACCCCGCTTGCCGGGTCATCAAGTCCTCACCTGCCCCAAGTACAAACCTTCCTGAAGGGCCAGCACACAGGGCACCTGCCTATACTTGCGGCCATGAACATCGCCGACCTGCGCAAGAGCTACGAAAAAGCCGAGCTCAACGAAACCGCTTCTCACCCTGACCCACTCCGGCAATTTGAGCAATGGCTCCAAGAAGCCATCGCCGCCGAAGTGCCCGAACCCAATGCCATGACACTGGCCACCGTGGCCAGCAACCTGCGCCCCAGCACAAGGGTGGTGCTGATCAAAGGCCTGGATGAGCGCGGCATCGTCTGGTACACCAACTACGACAGCCAAAAAGGCCAGGAATTGGCGGGCAACCCCTTTGCCGCCCTGCAGTTTCATTGGGTTGAGCTGGAACGCGTGGTGCGCATTGAAGGTCGGGTCGAAAAGGTCAGCGCCGAAGAAAGCGACGCCTACTTCCACAGCCGCCCACTGGACTCACGCATTGGCGCCTGGGCTTCGCCGCAGAGCCAGGTGATCGAAGGCCGCACCGTGCTGGTGACCAATGCCGCCAAATACGCGGCGCAATTCATGCTCAGCCCCCCACGCCCGCCGCATTGGGGCGGCTACCGCCTGGTGCCGGACCAGTGGCAGTTCTGGCAAGGCCGCAAAAGCCGTCTGCACGACCGTTTGCGTTACACCCCTGCCGCCTCGGGCTGGCTGCGCGAACGCTTGGCGCCTTGAGCGACCGGTCGTCGCGCAGGGCTCTTGCCCTTCAATGCACGTGCTTCATGCCGCAGTATTTGCCCAGCGCCAAGCCTCTGCAGGCGGTTTGCAATTCCTTGGTGCACTGCGCTGGTTTTTTGCCGGACTCCAGGCATCGCGCTGCGGCTTCATGGGCCTCTGCCATGGCGCGGTGACGCGCAATGTCTTCCTGGATTTGTTTGGCATCGTGCTGCGCCCATGCAGCGCCGCTCAAAGTCAAGGCCATGATGAATAAAGCGATCTGACGCATCTGTTTCCTCACTGTTTCTGGATGAATGCGCTGTGCATGGAAGAGGTCAAAGCGGCAAGCGTCAAGGCTTCACCCAACGCGCGAATGTTTGCTTGAACTTGGCGACCTTGGGCGCGGCCACGGCCATGCAATAGCCTTGGTAGGGGTTGCGCTCAAAAAAATCCTGGTGGTAGTCCTCGGCGGCACTGTAGTTGGCCAAAGGCAAGACCTCGGTCACGATGGGCTGACCCATGGCCTTGGCGGCTTGTAACTCGGCGATCAACGCACGCGCCTCCTCGGCCTGCTCGGGGGTGGTGAAGTAAATGCCGCTGCGGTACTGCGTGCCCACATCGTTGCCCTGGCGGTTGAGCGTGGTCGGGTCGTGGATGACAAAGAAAATTTCAAGCAAGTCGCGGGCCGTGATCTGCTGAGGGTCGTACTCGAGTTTGACGACTTCGTTGTGCCCGGTGCGCCCGGTGCACACCTGTTCGTAGGTGGGTGAGAGGGTCTGGCCATTGCAATACCCGGACTCGACGTCGGTCACGCCGCGCACTTTGACGAAAACCGCTTCGGTGCACCAAAAGCAACCCCCGCCCAAGACCAAAGTTTCTGTCATGTCGCATCCTCTGCAAAAAATGGCCGCACACTGGTTTGCGGCAAAGCCAGATTATCGGCCTCGCCCTGCATCGACCTGGACCGCTTGAACAAAATCCCTGAGGGCTGTTTGGTCCCGGTCGCTGCGCCACAGGCAACGGGTGTCGTAACGCACATCCACCTCGCGCAGCGGCACAAACACCGCCCCCGCCATGGCAGATTGCGCCAGTGCCTGCGGCACCAAGGCCACGCCCAAGCCCTGCGAAACCAAGGACACCACACTCAGCCAATGGCGCAGCTCATGCACCACAGGCGGCATCCAGCCCGACTGTTCGCACAACTGCAAAATGCGTTCGTTGTAATCGGGCGAGACGGTACGGGACACCACCACCAAATCTTGCCCGACCAACGCATCCAAACCGACAAGGGCCTCTGCAGCCAAGGGGTGGCGGGCAGGCAAACAGGCCACCAGCGGCTGACTGGCCACCAAAATTTGCTCAAAACCCGGCGGCACCCGAGGCGTGTGCACAAAGCCCACATCCAGTCGGTCGCGCAGCAACTCCGACAACTGCTCGGACGAACTGAGCTCGCGCAGCACCAGGCGCAAACGCGGGTGGCTGGCCTGAAAGCGGCTCAGGATCTGGGGCAAGCCGCAATACAGCATGGTTCCGGCAAAGCCAATTTGCAGCTGACCCGATTGGCCCTCGGCCACGTCTCGGGCCTCGCGCGCTGCCGCGCCGGCTTGCGCCAACAACGCCCGCGCAGCCGGCACAAAGGCCTGACCGGCAGCCGTCAGCTGCACGCCCCGGCTGTTGCGGGTGAACAGCTGGGCCCCCACCGAGGCTTCGAGCTGCTGGATGTTCAGGCTGAGCGGTGGCTGGGAGATGGCCAGACGCTGGGCGGCGCGTCCAAAGTGCAGCTCCTCGGCCAGCATCAGGAAATAGCGCAAATGACGGAATTCCATAAATTTAAAAAATGTATTGATCTATCGGTAATCAATATTAGACAACTATTCATGAAGCCACAACAATCGCCCACACGACAGCCCCTGCGACGAACACAGGTGCGGGTATGACACACTCGCCCGATTGAGACGCCCCACACTGGAGACCCCGAATGAAACCCACCTTCCAATGGAATGACCCCTTTTTGCTCAGCGAGCAACTCTCGGACGACGAACGCGCCATCGTCGAGGCGGCCCACACCTTTTGCCAGGAACGCCTGCAAACCCGCGTGCTGCAAGCCGCGCGCCACGAAAAGTTTGACCGCGAGATCATGAACGAGGCTGGGGCCATGGGCTTTTTGGGCTCCACCATCGAAGGCTACGGCTGCTCGGGCCTGAGCTATGTGGCCTATGGTCTGATCGCCCGCGAAGTCGAGCGCGTGGACAGCGGCTACCGCAGCGCCATCAGCGTGCAAAGCTCGCTGGTCATGCACCCTATCAACGAGTACGGCTCTGAGGCCCAGCGCCAGAAATACCTGCCCAAGCTGGCCACCGGCGAATGGGTGGGCTGCTTTGGCCTGACCGAACCCAACCACGGCTCTGACCCGGCCAGCATGATCACCCGCGCCAAACCGGTGGACGGCGGCTTCATCTTGAAGGGCGCCAAGATGTGGATCACCAACTCGCCGATTGCCGACGTGTTTGTGGTCTGGGCCAAACTGGAAAACGAAGACGGCACCGTCGGTGGCCAAGAGTCCATCCACGGTTTCATCCTCGAAAAAGGCATGAAGGGCCTGACGGCCCCCAAGATCGAAGGCAAGATGAGCCTGCGCGCCAGCATCACCGGCGAGATCGTGATGGACGATGTGTTCGTGCCATCCGAAAACCTGCTGCCCCACGTGAATGGCCTCAAGGGCCCGTTTGGCTGCCTGAACAAGGCCCGCTATGGCATCGCCTGGGGCGCTTTGGGCGCCGCCGAAGACTGCTGGCACCGCGCCCGTCATTACACCCTGGACCGCGTGCAGTTTGGCCGCCCCCTGGCGCAAAACCAGCTGATCCAGAAGAAGCTGGCTGACATGCAAACCGAAATCACCTTGGGCCTCCAAGCCTGCCTGCGCGTGGGCCGCCTGATGGATGACGACAAAGCCGTGCCCGAGATGATCAGCATGATCAAGCGCAACAGCTGCGGCAAGGCGCTGGACATCGCCCGCATGAGCCGCGACATGCACGGCGGCAACGGCATCCACGACGAGTACCACGTGATCCGCCACATGATCAACCTGGAAACCGTGAACACCTACGAAGGCACCCACGACGTGCACGCCTTGATTTTGGGCCGGGCCCAAACCGGTTTGCAGGCTTTCTATTGAAATCGGTCGGTTGTCGCCAAAGAGGGGCTTCGGCCCCTTTTTTCATGGCTTGTGGATCCGCCCCACCTTGGCGCCGCCGCCTTGACGAGCTTGTGGTCAGGGCTTACATTACTAACCAGTCAGTCATTAATAAAGCCTTGTGAACCCCCTCGACACCGCTGCCCCCCACAAACGCGAGCGCCGCAAGCAAGACCGCCCGGGTGAGTTGCTCGAAGCGGCTTTGGACTTGTTTGTCGAAAAAGGCTATGCCGCCACCCGCGTCGAAGAGGTCGCCTTGCGGGCTGGCGTCTCCAAAGGCACGCTGTTTTTGTACTTCCCCAGCAAGGAAGACCTGTTCAAGGCGGTGGTGCGCGACAACATCGTGGAGACGGTGGCGCAAGGCGCGGCTGAAGTGGCGCAGTTTCAGGGCAGCAGCGCGGCCTTGATCGAGTGGATGATGTTGCAGTGGTGGCTGCGCTATGGTGCGACCAAGGCCTCCGGCATTTCAAAGCTGGTGATGAGCGAGGCCAGCAATTTTCCCGAACTCGCGCAGTTTTACCGCACCGAAGTCATCGAGCCTGGCCACGATCTGGTGCGCAACGCTTTGCAGCGCGGCATCGACCAAGGCGAGTTTCGCCCGGTGGCGCTGGAGCTGGCGGTGCATTCGATCATGGCCCCGCTGCTGTTTCTGGTGATGTGGAAGCACTCCATGGGCCCCTGCTGCCCCAGCCAGGAACGCATCGATCCCGAAGCCTTCATTTCACAACACGCCCAATTGCTGGTGCGTGGTTTGTCCATTGCCGAGTCCCCATGAAAAAAAGCACCCTCTGGATTTTGTCCGCTGTGGCCGTGACCGTGTTGCTGGCTGCAGGCGCCCGTTGGTCCAGCCAACGCGCCAAAGCGCCACCCAGCCCACCGGCCGCACCGAGCGTGCCCACGATCGAGCTGGCCGCGGGCGATGTCTTCACCGCCCAGACACGCACCTTGACGCTGGGCATGCCTGTCTCGGGTGCGCTCAAGGCCAGTCAGAGTGCCTTCATCAAAGCCCGTGTGGCGGGCGAATTGATGGATTTGACGGTACGCGAAGGCGACCGTGTGCAAGCGGGGCAGGTCGTGGCTCGGGTGGAGCCGACCGAGTTTCAGGCCCGCGTGCGCCAAGCGCAGCAGCAAGCCGATGCAGCTCGCGCCCAGGTGGACATTGCCCAGCGCCAGTTTGACAACAACCAGGCCTTGGTGAACCAGGGCTTCATCTCGCAGACCGCCCTGATCAGCTCGCAAGCCAGCTTGAACGGGGCCAAAGCCACCCACATGGCGGCCCTGGCGGCACTGGATATGGCACGCAAATCTCTGGACGACGCCACCTTGCGTTCGCCCTTGTCCGGCGTGGTCTCTCAGCGCCTGGCCCAAGCAGGCGAGCGCGTGGCCGTTGAGGCGCGCGTTGTCGAGGTGATCGATCTGTCGCAACTGGAACTCGAAGCTGCTCTGCCCGCCAGCGATGCGGCCCAGGTCCGCGTGGGCATGACGGCGCAACTGAACATCGAAGGCCAGGCGCAGCCCGTGCCCGCCAAGGTGCTTCGCATCAACCCCAGCGCCCAGGCGGGCAGTCGCAGTGTGGTGGTCTATTTGGGTGTGGCGGGTGGCGAAGGCCTGCGCCAAGGCCTGTTTGCCCAAGGCAGCCTGGGCACCCAAAGCCTGCAGCTGCTGGCCTTGCCGATCACCAGTGTGCGCACCGACAAACCGCAACCCTATGTGCAGGTGGTGCAAGACGGTGTGGTACGGCATGTGACGGTGCAGCCCGGTGCGCGCAGCGAAAGCGAGCAACAGACTTGGCTGGCTGTGACCGGTCTGACCGAAGGCGCCCAAGTGCTGGCCGCCAGCGTGGGGGCCGTGCGCGAAGGTGTGCGGGTGAAATTCACGACCCCGGCCAACGCAGCCCAATAAAGAGGCCAACAGCATGTGGTTCACCCGCGTCAGTTTGCACAACCCGGTTTTTGCCACCATGGTCATGCTGGCCCTGGTGGTGCTGGGCTTGTTTTCGTTCCAGCGCCTCAAAGTGGACCAATTCCCCAACATCGATTTCCCGGTGGTGGTGATCAGCACCGAATACCCCGGTGCATCGCCCGAAATCGTGGAAAGCGAAGTCTCCAAAAAAATCGAGGAAGGCGTCAACTCGATCGCCGGCATCAGCGCCCTGACCTCGCGCAGCTACGAAAACCAGTCATTGGTGATTGTCGAGTTCCAGTTGCACATCGATGGTCGCAAAGCCGCCGAAGATGTGCGCGAAAAAGTCGCTGCGCTGCGCCCCTTGCTGCGCACCGAGGTCAAAGAGCCGCGCGTCTTGCGTTTTGACCCGGCCAGCCGGGCGGTGTGGTCGCTGGCGGTGATCCCCGAGGGGAACAAGCTCAACGCGGTGGAGCTGACCAACTGGTCAGAGCAGGTGCTCAAAAAACGCCTTGAAAACGTGCGGGGCGTGGGCGCGGTCACGCTGGTGGGCGGCAGCAAGCGCGAGATCAACCTGTACCTGCAGCCCGAAGCCATGGAGGCGCTGGGCATCACCGCCGAACAGGTGGTGGCCGCGGTGCGTGGCGAAAACCAGGACTTGCCCGTCGGGGCCATCCGCTCCCTTTCACAAGAGCGCATGGTGCAAATCAGCTCACGCATGCAGCGCCCCGAGGACTTTGGGCAAATCATCGTTGCGCGCAAAAACGGCACCCCCATCCGCTTGTCGCAAGTGGCCAAGGTGCAAGACGGCGCACAAGAGCTGGACAACCTGGCGCTGTACAACGGTCAACGCACTTTGTTGATGTCGGTGCAAAAGTCGCAGGACGAAAACACCATCCAGGTGGTCGACGGCCTCATCAAAGCGGTGGCCGAACTCAAAAGCCAACTGCCCGCAGGTGTGCGGCTGGAACCTGTCACCGACAACTCGCGCCCCATCCGCGTATCGGTCAACAACGTGCGTCAGACCCTGATCGAAGGCGCCATCCTCACGGTGCTGATCGTTTTCCTGTTCCTCAACTCCTGGCGCTCGACCGTCATCACCGGGCTGACATTGCCGATCTCCATCATCGGCACCTTCATGTTCATGCAGATGTTCGGCTTCACCATCAACATGATCACGCTGATGGCGCTGAGCCTGTGCGTGGGCTTGCTGATCGACGACGCGATTGTGGTGCGGGAGAACATCGTGCGCCACGTGCAAATGGGCAAGAACGCCTTTGACGCGTCGATGGACGGCACACGCGAGATCGGCCTGGCCGTGCTGGCCACCACCTTGTCGATCGTCGCGGTGTTTTTGCCGGTTGGTTTCATGGAAGGCATCATCGGCAAGTTCTTCCACGAGTTCGGCATCACCATCGTGGCGGCGGTGCTGATTTCGATGTTCGTCAGCTTCACGCTGGACCCGATGTTGTCGAGCATCTGGCACGACCCGGCCATCGCAGCGCACGGCCAACACCGCGCACCCGTGAGCGGGTACGACAAAACCATTGGCCGCGTGACCGGCTGGTTTGACCGAGGCACCGACCGCCTGGCCGACGCTTACCAGGGCATCTTGCGCTGGGCACTGTTTCACAAAAAATCCACCCTCTTGCTGGCTCTGGGCATTTTCATGGCCAGTCTGTTCATGATCCGGCTGTTGGGCACCGAGTTCGTGCCCAAAGCCGATTTTTCCGAAACCTCGGTCAAGTTTGAGACCCCGGTGGGCACTTCGCTGGAAGCCACCGAAGCCAAAGCGCGGCAAGTCGAAGCCATCTTGCGCGACTTCCCGGAAGTGCTCTACACCGTCAGCACCCTCAACACCGCCAGCGCTCAGGGCAAGAACAACGTCAACCTGTACATCCGGCTGGTGCCCCGCAAAGACCGCAGCCGCAACGCCGACCAAATGTCGGCCGTGCTGCGTGAACGCCTCAAACAGGTGCCGGGCATCGCCGTCACGCACGCAGGCTTGCTCGATGCGGTGGGGGGCAACAAGCAAATCGAGTTTTCATTGCAAGGCCCTGACCAAAAAGAGCTCGAACGCCTGGCCGTGCTGGCACTGGACAAGATCCGGGACATCCCCGGACTGGTGGACCTGGATTCGAGCGTCAAGCCCAACAAGCCCGTCATCGGCGTTCAAGTCAAGCGCGACGCCGCCTCTGACCTGGGCTTGGGCACGGCGCAACTGGCGGGGCCCCTGCGCACCCTGGTGGCTGGCCAGACCGTGGGCAATTGGCGCGCCCCGGACGACCAGACCTATGACGTGAACGTGCGCCTGAACCCCCTGGCACGCAACAGCCCACAAGACCTGGAACGCCTGCCCCTGGTGGTGGGCACTGCGGCCGACGGCAGCCCGCGTGTGGTGCGCCTGGGGCAGGTGGCCCAAGTCAGCGAAACCACCGGCTCCAACCAGATCAACCGGCGCGACTTGATGCGTGAGGTGGCCTTCAATGCCAACGTGTTCGGGCGCGCAGCGGGCGAAGTCTCGGCCGACATCCGGCGGGCCATGGACAGCATCGCCCTGCCGCCCGGATACCGCTATGCATTTGGCGGTTCCACCAAGAACATGGCCGAGTCCTTTGGCTACGCCTTGTCGGCGCTGGCCATGGCGGTGATTTTCATCTACATGATTTTGGCCAGCCAGTTCAAGAGCTTTTTCCAGCCCTTGGCGCTGATGACCTCGCTGCCCCTGACCCTGATCGGCGTGGTGTTGGCGCTGATGTTGTTTGGCTCGACCCTGTCGATGTTCTCCATCATTGGCGTGATCATACTGATGGGCCTGGTGACCAAGAACGCCATCTTGTTGGTGGACTTTGCCATCCGCTCCCGCGAAGACCAAACCGATCCGCACGGCCAGCGCATCCCGGGCCTGGCGCGCCACGAAGCCCTGCTGCTGGCGGCCAAAGTGCGCTTGCGCCCTATTTTGATGACCACACTGGCCATGATTTTTGGCATGGTGCCACTGGCTTTTGCATTGACCGAAGGCTCCGAGCAACGCGCCCCCATGGGTCAGGCGGTCATTGGGGGTGTGATCACCTCTTCGCTGCTGACACTGGTGGTGGTGCCCGTGATGTACTGCTACATGGACGACCTGGCCCAATGGCTGCGCCGCAAGGCCGGCTTTGACCCCCGTCAGGCCACCGCCAGCCCGGCCCCTTAAAATCTTTGTTTATTTGAACCCGAATGACCGGAGTACCCCCCATGGATCTCAATCAGGCCCGCTTCAACATGATCGAACAGCAAATCCGTCCCTGGGAAGTGCTGGACCCCAAAGTTTTGGAATTGCTGTCGGTGGTGCGCCGCGAAGACTTCGTCCCACTGGCCCACAAAGCACTGGCCTTTGTGGACATGGAGATCCCCCTGGGCGCCGCGCCCAACCAGGTCATGCTGGCCCCACGCGTTCAAGCGCGCATGTTGCAAGACCTGGCCGTCCAAAAAACGGACAAGGTGCTGGACATCGGAACCGGCTCGGGCTTCATGGCCGCGCTGTTGGGCCACCAGGGCGCCAGCGTGCTGAGCCTCGAGACCGATGCGGCATTGGCCGCACAAGCCCGGGCCAACTTGCAAAAAGCCGGTGTGCACAACGTCACGGTGCGCCAGGCCGATGGCAGCCAAGGCGCCGCCGCAGACGGCCCTTTCGATGTGATTTTGCTCAGCGGCTCGGTGGCCGAAGTGCCAGCCGTCTTGCTGCAGCAATTGAGTGTGGGCGGCCGCCTGGTGGCCATTGTGGGCGATGACCCCATGATGCGTGCCACCTTGATCACCCGCAGCGGTGACAACAGCTGGACCACCACCGAGCCTTGGGACTGCACCGCGCCCCGCCTGTCTGGCTTTCCCGAGCCCTCACGCTTTCAATTTTGAGATGGTCATGGAACAGCTCTACCCCGCCCAAATTGCCGAATGGGCCAGCCAACAAGCCCAACGCCCCGTCTTGCTCGATGTGCGTGAGGCTTGGGAAGTCCAGACTGCCAGTGCCAGTCCAGAGGGTCTGGACCTGGTGCACATGCCCATGCAGTCCATCCCGGCACGCCTGGAAGAACTTGACAAATCACGCCCCATCGCTTGTCTGTGCCACCATGGTGGACGCAGCATGCAGGTGGCCAGCTTCTTGCAACAACACGGCTTTCAGGTCGTGAATGTGGCCGGCGGCATCCATGCATGGTCGGCACAAGTCGATCCCCGCATCCCGGTTTACTGAGCCCACTGTGGGCCGCCCAACGGCTCACTCCCGACCCTTGATGGGCCGTCTTTGATGAAGAAGAACGCCATGACACTGCGCACCCTGCCCCTGACCTTGGCCTTGATGGCCGCCTTCTCGGGCCCTGCCTCGGCTCAAAGCTTGTCCCAACTGTTCGAGGCGGCCAAAGCCCACGACGCCACCTACAAATCGGCCCGTTCGCAGTTCGATGCCAGCCTGGCCCGCGCCGAACAGGCCAAAGCCTTCCTGCGGCCCACGGCCAATTGGGGCGCCAATGTGTCTGAAAGCAACGTCGAGCTCCCGACCCTCACCCGACAAACGGGATCTCGCAACATGACTTTCAGCGGCAGCCAGCCCTTGTACCGCCCCGGCAACAAAGCCAGCTACGAGCAAGGCATGAAACAAGTGGCTCTGGGAGAAGCCCAACTCAAGATCGCCGAGCAAGACCTGATCGTGCGCTTGAGCCAGGCTTACTTTGACGTCTTGACAGCCCAAGAAAGCCTGAACTTTGTGAAGGCCCAAAAATCGGCGGTGTCAGAACAGCTGGCCGCAGCCAAACGCAATTTCGAGGTGGGCACCTCGACCATCACCGACACCCGCGAAGCTCAGGCCCGATTTGACCTGGTGACCGCGCAAGAAATCGCCGCTGAAAATGATTTGCGCGTCAAACAAGGCATCCTGGCCGACACCGTAGGTCAACCCCAAGTCAAACCACAAGCCCTGATGATGGCCGCCAACATCGATCGACTGCAAACTGGCACGGTACAGTCCTGGATCGCCCAATCGAGCCAACACAGCAGCAACCTCACTGCGGCCCAAATCGCCCTGGAGGTGGCCCGCTTGGAAATCGAAAAAGCCCAAGCGGCCGTCAAACCCACCTTGGACCTCAACGCCAGTTATGGCATGGCCCGGTTCCAAAATGGCTCGCAGGTGCAAGTCAACAACAACACGGCCACGATCGGCTTGGCCTTCAACATGCCGCTGTACAGCGGACAAGCCAGCCAAAACCGCATCCGCGAAACCGTGGCCCTGGAAGAAAAAGCACGCAACGACCTTGAAGCCGCCCAGCGCAATGTGGCCCAGTCCACGCGTACGGCATTTTTTGGGGTGGAATCCGGCCTGAGCCAAATCAAGGCTTTGCAAGCGGCCGAAGCCTCCAGCCAAAGCGCTTTGGATGCCAACAAACTGGGTTATCAGGTGGGGGTGCGCATCAACATCGATGTGCTCAACAGCCAAAGTCAGCTGTTCCAGACCAAGCGTGATCTGGCCAAAGCCCGGCACGATGTGCTGGTGGGTCAGCTGCGTCTGCGCCAAGCGGCCGGCGTGCTCAAAGTGGACGATCTGAAAAATCTGGACGCTTTGCTGCGCCCTTGATCAGCATCAGCGGTCAAGCCGCGCAACCCGCGCAGCGGCCGTAAAAGGTCAGCTCGTGGGAGGCCAAGACATAGCCTTTGGGCAACAAATGACCCAAATCGCCAGGGCAGGCGTCAATGTCAAACACCTTTTGACAACTGCTGCAATGGAAATGGTGGTGGTGGTGGTGCCGGTGTGATTCATAACGGGTCGCCTCGCCCGGCAAGGCCACCACGTCCACCACACCGTCTTCGACCAAGCCCTTGAGGTTGCGGTACACCGTGGCCAAGCTCAGGCTGGGCACAGTTTTCTGGGCTTCCAGCAACAGTTCTTGCGGCAGCAGCGGCTGCCCCACAGCGGCCAGGGCTTGCGCAATCGCGGTTCGTTGACGGGTTGATCTTTCCACGCCGGGAGCTTACTGCAAAAAAATTCGTCTTTGCTACTGATAAACCATTATCATTAGAGCATTGCAACTTTTGATAAGCCCACCCCATGACCGCTAAAAACCCACACTTCGGCGTTTCCGCCCTTTCTGCCCTCGTTGGGGCGCTGTGCGCTGCGCCCCTCGGCACCTGGGCCCAAACCACCCCGCCCACCGAGCGCTGGCAAGCCGGCGTCGTCTTGGATGCCGCCAGCACATCACGCGGTCTGGAGATGGGTGCTCGAGATCAGGGCGTTGGCCTGGGCCACAGCGACGTGCTCTTGCGCGGCGCATTCAATGAACACCTGAGTGGCGAGGCGATCCTGGGCTTTCACACGGCAGACCGCCAACTGGAACACCACCTCGAAAACGCTTGGGTGCAAACCCGCAGCCTGCCCCAAGGGCTTCAGGTGAGGGCCGGTCGGTTTGCCTCACAAATCGGCTACCTCAACGAATTGCACCCCCACACCGACGACTTCACCGAGCGGCCTTTGCTGTACCGTGGCTTTTTGGGCGGTCACTGGTACGACGACGGCCTGCGCATGAACTGGACCGCGCCCACCCCCTTTTACTTGCGCTTGGGTGCCGAAGTGTTTGGGGGCAAAAAACTGGTGCCGCAAGCCACCGCCGAGTCGGGCAACCGCGTCACCACGCTGAACCTGAAAGTGGGCAACGACCTGGGCCAGAGCAGCAGCTGGCAATGGGGCTTGTCACAACTGAACAACCAACGCGTCAGCCCCTTGCCTGAGCATGAAGAAGCGGGTCACAGCCATGGCCACGCCCACAGCCACGCGGCCCGGTTCACCGGCCAAAAAATGCAGGTCAGCGACTTGGTCTGGAAGTGGGCCCCCCAGGGCAACAACCGCAACCAGCAAGTGCGCGTGAACTGGGAATACGCCCAAGTCAGCCGCATCCACCCGCTGCTGGACCCTTCGCTCAAGCACACGGCATCGTCTGTGGGCGCGGTGTGGCGCTTTCACCCCGCTTGGGAAGTGGGTGTGCGCACCGATTGGGCACGGGTCAACCAAGCCGAGGTTCACCACGATCACGGTCACGATGAAGTCGAGGTGAAACAAGGCCGCTTGAAAGAAAATGCCATCATGCTGGCCTACAAGCCTTCTCACAAACAAACCCTGCGCCTGCAACTGACGCAGCAAAGCGCCCGCAATGGCGATGCTGACCATGCCGTTTTTGGCAACCCCGCCAAGCGCAGCATCCAATTGCAATACGTGGTGGCCTTCGGTGCCCATGGTGCGCACGCTTATTAAGCTGGGCTTGTCCTTGGCCATCACGATGGCCCAGGGACACGCGCTGGCGCTCACGGTCTTCGCTTGCGAGCCCGAGTGGGCGGCTTTGACGCAAACGCTGCTGCCCAGCGCCAAGGTCTACAGCGCCACCCACCACCTGCAAGACCCCCACCACATCGAGGCCCGGCCCTCGCTGATCGCGCAATTGCGCAACGCCGACATGGCGGTTTGCACCGGGGCCGAACTCGAAGCGGGCTGGCTGCCCATGTTGCAGGCCAAAGCCAGCAACCCAAAAGTTCAGAATGGCCAACCCGGCATGTTTTACGCGGCCGATCACGTCACCCTGGTTCACCCGTTCAAGGGCACCGTCACGCCGTTTTCTGGCGATGTCCACGTGCAGGGCAACCCGCATGTGCATGCCGACCCTCGGCGTTTGCTGACGGTGGCGCGTGCCCTGGCCCCTCGGCTCTCGGCCATCGCACCCCAAGACAAAGCAGGCATTGAGCGGCAACTCCAGCAATTTGAAACGGCCTTGACCGGCAAGATCCAAGCTTGGGAACAATTGGCCAAACCCTTGCGGGGTCGGTCTGTGGTGACGCAACACGCCAACTTTGGCTACTTGTGGTTGTGGCTGGGCATCAACCCTGTGGCCGACCTGGAACCCAAACCCGGCTTGCCGCCCACGCCCACCCATCTGGCACGAACGCTGGAGCAAAGCCGAGCGGCGCCACCGATGGCCATCGTGATCGCCCAACACCACGATCCCCGCCCGGCCCAATGGCTGAGCGGCCAGTTGGGTTCACCCCAAAAACTGATCGTCTTGCCCGCCACCGTCTCAGGCGATGGCCCCGACGCCTTGTTTCGCTGGTTTGACCTGATGGTCAACCGTTTGGTGCAGGTGGCGCCTTGATGACGATGCAAGCCTGGCTCGCCCTGCCCTTGCTGGCCCTGCTGGGGGGTCTGTTGGCGCTGTCGCCTTTGGGCAGCCAAGTGCTGCGGCGCGGCGTGGTCTTCATTGACCTGGCCGTGGCACAAGCCGCCGCCGCAGCCGTCATTGGCGTGCATTTTGTGCTCGACATGGAGTCGGGTGTTTTGGACCAACTGGCCGCGAGCGCTGGCGCACTGATGGTGAGTCTGGCCATTGCAGGCATCACGCGGCGTTGGCCCGCCCAGCGCGAAGCGCTGATTGGCTTGTTGTATGTGGGCGGTGCCTGCCTGGCCATGCTGGGCGCAAGCGCTCACCCCCACGGCAAAGAAAAACTGATGCAACTCTTGGCCGCCGATGTGCTGTGGGTCAACAGCTTCAGCGTGTTGGCGCTGTTGGTCTGCGCGGCCCTGATGACCGTGGTGCGCCAGACCCGATGGCTGGCCAAGGACACCGCGTTTTATGGCCTGTTTGCCTTGGTGACGAGTTTGGCCGTGCCTGCCCTGGGTTTGTTTTTGGTGTTCAGCTGCTTGATCGCACCGGCTTTGTGGGTGGAAAGAGGCATGCGACATGGGATTGCCGTGTTGGCGGCTTGGGCCGCCGCTGTGGCGGGTTTGCTGGTGTCGTGGTGGCTGGACACGCCCAGCGGCCCCACCATCGCCCTTTGCCTCACGCTGTGGGGCACGCTCAGTCTGTTGGTGAACCGCCAAGCGCCGGACGCGACACAGCCCCCTCGGCCATGATCGCCTGCGCACAGCGCTGGGCCGCCCCCCGGCTTTGTGCCACCATCAGCCAACCTTGTTCTTGGGCTTGGGCCAAATCAGCGGGATGCTTCAACCAAACCAACACCTGGTCCAAAGCGGCGTCCATGTTCGCCACACGGCGCGCTGCGCCCGAGGCTTCGGCCCCCTGCGCTGCATCGGCAAAGTTGTAGGTGTGCGGGCCCATGATGATGGGACACCCGAATGCCGCCGCCTCGATCAGGTTTTGCCCGCCCAAGGGTTTGAAACTGCCCCCCAGCAAAGCCATGTCGGCCGCTTGAAAGTACACCGGCATCTCGCCCACGCTGTCGCCCAAAAAAACGGACGCTTGAACAGCGGCCACAGGCCAAACGCCGTCGTCGTCGCCTGGCGGCAAGGCGCTGCGCCGGAACACGGCCATGCCGCGCGACTGCAGGGCCGCGTGCACCTCGTCAAAGCGCTGCGGGTGCCGTGGCACCAAGAGCCACAGCACACCGGCATCGCGAAAGGCTTGTTCGCGCTCGGGTTGGGCCGCCAGCGCGTCCAGCCACTCGGCTTCTTCACCTTCGCGGGTGCTGGCCAACATGACCACCGGTCGTACCCGACCGCCCAAGCGCCAGCGCGCGCGCCAAGACTGCGCCAGCGCGCGCGCCTGGGGCTGGTCTTGCACATCGAACTTGAGGTTGCCCAACACACCCTCGACCCGCGCACCCAAAGACCTCAGGCGCTGGGCATCGGCCTCTGACTGGGCCCATACCGCAGACAAGCTGCGATAGGCGGGCCCAGACAACCAAGACCAACGCTGCGCCGAAGCTTGCGAGGAAGCGTTCAGGCGCGCATTGACCAAAAACAAAGGCACCCGCGCTTGCTGGCAAGCTTGCACCATGATCGGCCAAACCTCGGTCTCCAGCAGCACCCCGAAAACGGGTTGGTGCTGTTGCAAAAACCGCCGCGTGGCCTGCGGTGTATCCCACGGGAACCACACTTGCACATCACCCGGTCGCAACAGGCTTTGCCCTTGCGCCCAGCCTGTGGCCGTGCTGTGGGTCAAGACCAAACGCATGTCGGGCCAGCGCTGGCGCAAAGCGTCGATCAGCAGGCCCGCTGCGCGGGTCTCGCCCAAAGACACTGCATGCACCCACACAGCACCGGGCAACACAGCAGGGGTGTCATAGCGGCCCAAGCGCTGCGGCACTTGGTGCAAGTAGCCGGGCTCTTGCTGGCCTCGCCGCCGAAGTTTGCGCAACAGCAAAGGCTGCAACAAGCGCATCAAAGCGCCATACAGCCAGAGCGTGCAGCGCTCTACAAGGGAAAGGCGCATTGAAAAACCAGGCATCTCAGCTCAGCGTTTGGCGAACAGCTGCGCATAAACGCGGCCAATGCCTTCAGCCTCTTTGGCCAAAGAAAACTGGTCCAGTACGCGCTGACGCGCCGCCTGTCCCATGCGCAGGGCTTGCTCGCGGTCAGACAAGACCCGCAAGACCGCTTGCGCCAAACCCGGGGCATCGCCCGTGTCGACCATCTCGCCCGTCAAGCCCGGGATGCTGAGTTGGTCAAACGCCCCCGTGCGCGAGCACACCAGGGCGCATTCTGTGCCCGCAGCCTCAAAGGGGGTGAGGCCAAAAGGCTCGTAGCGTGGGCAAGCCACGCAGAGCAAACAGCGCTGGTACCACAGGTGCACCTGCCCCGCAGGCACTTCACCCAAAAAAACAATGCGCTCTGACAGACCAGCGGCCGCAATCTTCGCCTTGAGCGCGTCCTGGTAAGCCTGGTGTTTGGGCTGAGCCAAACCCGCAATCACCGCGGTGGCCCCGGGCAACTGAGGCAAGGCCTCGATCATCGCGTCCACAAACACATCGCTGCCTTTGTCGGGCCTGACCCGACCGAACACCCCAATGCCGTAGTCGCCCGGCAAGCCGGATTCTTTCCAGGCGCTGCGTTTGTCTGGCGGGGGCGAAAACCGCGACAAATCAATGCCGTGTGGCACCACCGCCGTGGTGTTGGGGACAAAAGAAGCGGCCAGGGGCGTGGTCGAGATGACCGCGTCCATTTTGGAAATCAACCACCGAGGAAACGCCCCATGCAAATGCTGCGCAGCCGAGGTGAACACCAGCTTGATGGGCAAGCGCAGCACATCGCGCGCAAAAATCGCGGCCATCATTTCCGGGTCGCGGCGCACATG
Source organism: Comamonadaceae bacterium (assembly GCA_027484105.1). Taxonomy (GTDB): domain Bacteria; phylum Pseudomonadota; class Gammaproteobacteria; order Burkholderiales; family Burkholderiaceae_C; genus Limnohabitans_A. The sequence goes on along the minus strand of JAIXUG010000004.1, from coordinate 95,177 downwards.
CCAGATGCGAAACGCACGGCCCTCGGGCGGCTTTCGCGACAGGCGAATCGCCTCACGCAAACCCATGCCCTCGATGCCGTTGGACATGCGGGTGCCACAAAAACCCAATCGCCACTGCTGCGCCTGCAAGGGCACCAAAGCATTGATGGTGGCGGACACACCGGTGTAGCGCTGCTTCAGATTGAAAACAATGACCTCGGGGTCGGGGCTGAGCAAAGGGTGAAGGGGCTGCATGGTGTTCATGGAACCAAGCTGTTTCAATGCGCCGCTGCCTGAATCTGCGCGTCCGGCTTGACCGAACGCAGCAGGGCCAGCATGTCGGACTCAATGCGCTGCAGTGCCTCGGGGGTTTGCCCCTCAAAGCGCAGGACCAACACCGGCGTGGTGTTGGAGGCCCGGATCAGACCAAAACCATCGGGCCAATCCACACGCAGACCATCGATGTCGCACACCTGGGCCGGGGCACTGAAGGCACTGGCAGCCTGGGCCTGAAGGGCGCGGGTCACGCTGTGCGGCTCGCCTTCGGCGCAGGCCACGTTCAACTCGGGTGTGCTGAAACTGGTTGGCAAGGCCTTGAGCACCCCATTGGCATCGGGCGCGCGGCTCACGATCTCCAGCAAACGGCAACCCGCATAGGTGCCGTCGTCAAAACCGTACCAGCGCTCCTTGAAAAAGATGTGGCCACTCATCTCGCCACCCAAGGGGGCCTGGCCGCCAGCAGCTTCGATGGCCCGCATCTGGGCCTTGATGAGCGAGTGGCCAGTTTTGTACATCAGGGCTTTGCCGCCAGCGGCTTCGATGGCCGGGGCCAGGCGCTGCGAGCATTTCACGTCAAACAAAATCGTGCCACCGGGCACGCGGCTGAGCACGTCTTTGGCAAACAGCTGCATCTGGCGGTCGGGGTAAATGTTGTGGCCATCGGCAGTGACGATCCCTAAGCGATCGCCATCGCCGTCAAAGGCCAGGCCCAACTCGGCGCCCGAGGTTTTCAGGGTGTGGATGAGGTCTTGCAGGTTTTCCGGCTTGCTCGGGTCGGGGTGGTGGTTCGGGAAGTTGCCATCCACCTCGCTGAACAGTTCGATCACCTCGCAACCCAAGGCTCGGAAGATGCCCGGGGCCGAAGCGCCTGCGATGCCATTGCCCGAATCGATCACGATCTTCATCGGGCGCGACAACTTCACGTCGCCCACAATGCGCTGGCTGTAGTCAGCCAACACGTCGGCGTGAGCAACCCCACCACCCGCCTTCAATTGCCAGGATGCGGTCTCCATGATCTGACGCAGGGCCTGAATTTCGTCGCCATAAATGGCACGCCCGCCCAGCACCATCTTGAAGCCGTTGTAGTCCTTGGGGTTGTGGCTGCCCGTTACCTGAATGCCGCTGTGGCACAAAGTGCTGGCCGCAAAGTAGAGCATGGGTGTGGTGACCCTGCCGATGTCAATGACCTGCACGCCGGCGGCCACCAGGCCGCGGATCAATGCGGCCGACAAGGCAGGCCCGCTCAGGCGGCCATCGCGCCCCACCGCCACGGTGCTTTGGCCTTGCGCCAGGGCATGCGTGCCAAACGCCTTGCCCAAGCCCTCGGCCACGGCTTCATTCAGGGTGGACGGCACCACGCCACGGATGTCATAGGCCTTGAAGATGGAGGGGGTGATTTGCATGCGCTGCGCCTGACAGGGGCCGCACCGGCCCCGTTGATTCTTAAAAAACAGATTGTAGGCGGGCCGCGCTAACATCTGCCCATGTTCACCCCAGGTCTGACATGAAGCCCCTTTGCACACTGCGCACTGACAGCCCCTTGGGGCCCATCACTTTGGCGGCAAGCACCACAGGCTTGTGCGGCCTCTGGTTTGACGACCAAAAACACGGGCCCACCGAAGCCCAGCGCCAGCTGTGGCGCCCGGATCAAGAGCACCCGGTGCTGCTGAGCGCCGCCGCCCATGTGCAAGCTTTTTGGGCAGGACAGGCCCAGGCTTGGACAGGTCCACTCGATTTATCGGCCGGAACGGCCTTCCAACAAGCGGTCTGGCGGGCATTGTTGAACATCCCTGCCGGGCAAAGTCAAAGCTATGGCGAGTTGGCCCGTCTGCTGGACAAGCCCCAGGCGGTGAGGGCCGTTGGGGCGGCTGTGGGGCGCAACCCGGTGAGCATTTTGGTGCCCTGCCACCGTGTCTTGGGGGCAGGCGGACAACTCACCGGCTATGCAGGCGGGCTGTGGCGCAAGCAAGCGCTGTTGAAGCTCGAAGGCCATCCCCTTGGCCAATTGGCCCCGTCCCTGTTTTCTGAATGAACGCCACGCCACAACGCGGCTGGCTGGCCGACTTCTTGATGTTGGCCGCCATCTGGGGGGCTTCCTTCATGTTCATGCGTCTGGCCGCGCTGGAACTGGGCGCCCTGCCCACGGCCGCGTTGCGCGTGGCCATCGCCGCTTTGTTTTTATTGCCCCTGTTGATGGCCAAAGGCCATTGGCCTGTGTTGCGTCAGCATTGGCGGCCTGTGTTTTTGGTGGGGCTGCTCAACAGCGCCATCCCGTTCTCCCTGTATGCCTTTGCGGTCATGCACATCAGCACCGGATTGTCGGCCATCTTGAACGCCACCGTGCCCTTGTTTGGCGCGCTGGTGGCTTGGCTCTGGTTGCATGACAGGCCAGGTTGGTCGCGCACGGTGGGATTGGCCATGGGTTTTGGCGGGGTGGTTTTGCTGGTGGGTGAGCAGGCCAGTTTCAAACCCAATGCTTCGGGCGTGGCCCCGGTGTGGGCGGTGCTGGCGTGCTTGGCGGCCACCACCTGCTATGCCTTGTCGGCCAGTTTCACCAAAAAACACCTGCCCAGCATGCCGCCCCTGGTGGCGGCCACCGGCAGCCAGATCGGGGCCACGCTGGGGCTGGCGGGGCCGGCTTTGTGGTTTCTGCCTGACCACATGCCTTCGGCCCCAGCCTGGGGCGCCTTGCTCGTTTTGGGTGTCGTGTGCACCGGCATTGCCTATGTGATTTATTTCCGCCTCATCGAACGTGCGGGGCCCGCTCGCGCCCTGACGGTGACCTTCATGATCCCGGTGTTCGCCATTGTTTACGGCGTGATCTTGTTGAGCGAACAGATCACCCCCTGGATGCTGGGCTGCGGCGCGGTGGTTTTATTGGGCACCGCCCTGTCTAGTGGCTTGCTCAAGCTGCCGGGACGTTGATGCGGCGGTGGATGTGCACGCGCTGCTCCCGCTGCAGCACATCCCGGGCCCGCAGTTGCCCGCAGCCTCCGTCCACATCCTGACCGGCTGACTGGCGTAATTTGGTCAGCACCCCACGCTGGTGCAGACTGCGGGCGATGGCCGCGGCCTTCTCCCAAGTGGGGCGTGCAAAAGGCAAGTCGGGCACCGCGTTGTAAGGGATCATGTTCATCAGCGCATATTTGCCCTTGAGCAGGCGCACGATGCCTTCGATTTCTTCGTCGCTGTCGTTCACGCCCTCGATCAAGGTCCACTGGTACTGGATCGGATAACCCGTGGCACGGGCATAAGCCTCACCCGCCTCCACCAAATCTTGCGGGTCCCAGCGCGGGGCACGGGGCAGCAAGCGGGCACGCACATCGGCCAGGGTGCTGTGCAATGACAGTGCCAGCGCAGGCTTGACGCGGCCTTGCGGCAAACGCTCAAACACCCGCACATCGCCCACCGTGGAAAACACCAAATTCTTGTGCCCGATATTGCCCACCGTGCCCAGCAGGTCGATGGCTTCCATCACCGCCTCCAGGTTGTGCGAAGGCTCGCCCATGCCCATGAACACCACTTTTTTCACCGGCCTGAGCGTGCGCGCCAGCGCCACCTGGGCCACGATCTCGGCGCTGCCCACCTGCCGGATCAAGCCTTCGCGACCGGTCATGCAAAACACGCAGCCGACCGCGCAGCCCACTTGGCTTGAAACACACAAGCCGTCTCGCGGCAGCAGCACGCTTTCCACGGTTTGGCCGTCTTGCAGGCCCACCAGCAAACGGGCCGAGCCGTCTTGCCCCGCATGCTGCTCGCGCAAAGTGGCCAAGCGGGCCAGCGTTTGGCTGAGCGCAGGCAGCGCCTCGCGCAACGCGGTGGGCATGAAACTGTGCAGTGGCCTGCGTCCGCTGTCTTGCGCTTTGGCTTGGGCCCACAAACGCAGCACGCGCTGCTCATGCAGCGCATGGGCACCCAAGGCGCGCAAATGCTCGCGGATGTCCTGAACGCTGTGCATGGCCGTCAACACCCGCTTTCAGTAATGGGGCGGGATTTCATCGCGCAAGTTGCGCACCTCGGCGCCACCGCCCGATTCAGGCAAGCGCTCACGCAGCTGACGCAGCTCCTGGATGAGTGCATCGATTTGCTGCTGCTGGCGGTACACCTGGGCATTGAGCTGATCGAGCAGGTCTTCGCTAAAGCCCGCCTTCACTTCCAAGTCAATCAGTCGGTTTTCAATCAAGGTTGGAATGTCCATGGGCTCTATTGGACCTGATTTAGAAAGGGATTGGGTCATTTTCCATATAATGCGACCATCGCTGAGTTATCCGAACTACTTGCAGGGCGATTCATAAATTCTGCTAAAGCGTTCGCCAGGCTCCAGAAGTTTCAGGGTCGGCAACGCCGAAAAACCACAGAAACCAAGGAGCTTTTTTCATGTCCCAGAACTTCCTCTTCACCTCGGAATCCGTTTCTGAAGGCCACCCCGACAAGGTCGCCGACCAGATCTCCGATGCGATCCTTGACGCCATTTTTGCGCAAGACCCCCGCAGCCGCGTGGCTGCCGAAACCCTGACCAACACCGGCTTGGTCGTGCTGGCCGGTGAGATCACCACCAACGCACACGTCGACTACATCCAGGTCGCGCGCGACACCATCAAGCGCATCGGCTACGACAACACCGACTACGGCATCGACTACAAGGGCTGCGCGGTCATGGTCTGCTACGACAAGCAGTCCAACGACATCGCCCAGGGCGTGGACCACGCGTCTGACGACCACCTCAACATCGGCGCGGGCGACCAAGGCCTGATGTTCGGCTATGCCTGCAGCGAAACCCCTGAGCTGATGCCTGCCCCCATTTACTACGCCCACCGTTTGGTCGAGCGCCAGGCCCAGCTGCGCAAAGACGGCCGCCTGCCCTTCTTGCGCCCCGACGCCAAGAGCCAGGTGACCATGCGCTATGTGGACGGCAAGCCGCACAGCATCGACACCGTGGTGCTGTCCACCCAGCACAGCCCCGACCAGTCCGAAACATCGACCAAGATGAAGGCCAGCTTCACCGAAGCCATCATCGAAGAGATCATCAAACCCGTGCTGCCCAAAGAGTGGCTGCAAGACACCAAGTATTTGATCAACCCCACAGGCCGCTTCGTCATTGGCGGCCCCCAGGGCGATTGCGGTTTGACCGGTCGCAAGATCATTGTGGACACTTACGGCGGCGCCTGCCCCCACGGCGGTGGCGCGTTCTCGGGCAAAGACCCTTCCAAGGTCGACCGCTCGGCCGCTTACGCTGCGCGTTATGTGGCCAAAAACATCGTGGCCGCAGGTTTGGCAAGCAAGTGCCAAATTCAAGTGGCTTACGCCATCGGCGTGGCCCGCCCCATGAACATCACGGTGAACACCGAAGGCACAGGCGTGATCTCCGACGACAAACTGGCCGCTTTGGTGGCCGAGCACTTTGACCTGCGCCCCAAAGGCATCATCCAAATGCTCGATTTGCTGCGCCCCATCTACAGCAAGACCGCCGCTTATGGCCACTTTGGCCGCGACGAGCCCGACTTCACCTGGGAGCGCACCGACCGTGCGGCCGCCCTGAAAGCCGCGGCCGGTTTGTAATCCAGCCCCACTGCCCCGCAGGCTGCGGGGCATCCCAACAGCCGCTCAACACCGTTTGAGCGGCTTTTTTTTGGGTGCGGCCCAGCACCAACCTGTGCGGCTGTTTTTCTGACAATGGTTCTTCCGCCATTCAGACTGTCCGCAGCATGTTCCTCAACCGCCTGGACGCCGCCCATCAGCTGGCCAAAGCCCTGAAAAAATACCAGGGCCAGCACCCCTTGGTGTTGGCCATTCCACGCGGTGCCGTGCCCATGGGGCTGGTGCTGGCCCAAGCGCTGGATGCCAGCTTCGACGTGGTGCTGGTGCGCAAGCTGTCTGCCCCCCTGCAGCCCGAACTGGCCATCGGTTCGGTGGACGAAAACGGTTGGGCCTATTTGTCGCCCGAGGTCGCCGCGATGGGCCTGCAGACACCCTATATCCAGGCCGAAATAGAACGCCAAATGCAGACTCTGAAAGCCCGACAAAAACAATACCGGCAAGTGCTGTCGCGTGCCCAGGTCAAAGACCGGCTGGTGATCGTGGTGGACGACGGCCTGGCCACAGGCGCCACCATGCAGTCGGCGCTGCGCGCCACGCGCCAACAGGGGCCGCGCCATTTGGTCTGTGCGGTGCCGGTGGCCAGCCCCCGGGCCTTGCGCCAGGTGCAGGCCCTGGCCGACGACACCGTGTGCCTGCTGGCTCCGCAAGACTTCATGGCCGTCGGCCAGTATTACCGTGATTTTGCGCAAGTGGACGATGCCGAGGTCCTGGCCTTGCTCGCTGGCCAGACGAGGTCATAAAAGCAAATCCTGGCGCAAGCGCTGCGCCAGCTCCTGGGGCTTCAAAGCGGTCCAATCCAGCGCGTGTGTGGCGCACACGGTTTTTTGCACAGAGGCATCCAGGTGCCGACTCAATTCGCCCAAAAAGGGGTTGGACACCACCAGCGCCAGCGCTTTCATGCGCTTGTCTAAGGCGGCTTCGCGCAAATGCCGGGCCAGGGTTTGGGCAAAGTCGTTGCGGTGGCCTTGTTTCAATTCGGTGTGGGGGGCCAAACCAGCGCGCCCATACTCCGAATGCCCCAGCGGCGCACGCTCGGTGTCGCGGGCCTTCATGCGGGCTTCGGGGTAGACCCATTCGGCCAATGCAAGCAAAGGCTCTGCCATCGAGCGGCGCGCCCACAACCGAGCCTGCCCGGCGTTGGCCACCAAAATCCAGTGTTCTTGCAGCATGGCCCATCCTTGTTTTTGCTTGGAAGGCATTGATTGTGTGAACACCCAGCGCATGCGGCCATTGACCTGAAGGTCTGTACCGTTTGGCCCATGGTGTGCCAGCCCACAAGCTGCACCCAGCGGGGTTGACGGACATCAAAGGGCCAGTGGTCAAGGCATGCGCCAATCGCTGTGATGCCCGAGACACCCGTTCCTGCCGACTGCGTTTTCTTGGCCCGCCAACTGAGTAAGGTGTATGGCACGGGGCCCACCGCGGTCCACGCGCTGCGCGGGGTCGACCTGTGCATCGTGCAGGGCGAGCTGGTGGTGTTGCTCGGGGCCTCGGGCAGTGGCAAATCCACCTTGCTCAACATCTTGGGCGGGCTGGACAGCGCCAGTTCGGGCACGGCGCAATGGTTCGAGCACGGCCAGGGGCACGAGTTGACCGGGGCCAGCGACGCCGAGCTGACACGCTACCGGCGAGAGCATGTGGGCTTTGTATTCCAGTTCTACAACCTGATTCCCAGCCTGACAGCGCGTGAAAACGTGGCCCTGGTGACCGACCTGGCCCGCCACCCGATGCCACCGCAAGAGGCTCTGGCCCTGGTGGGGCTGTCGCACCGTTTGGACCATTTTGTGGCGCAACTGTCGGGCGGCGAACAGCAACGCGTGGCGATCGCGCGGGCCATTGCCAAAAGGCCCCGGGTGTTGCTGTGCGACGAACCCACCGGCGCACTTGACTGTGCCACCGGCATCGTGGTGTTGCAGGCCATTGAAAAAGTCAACCGCGAACTGGGCACCACCACCGTGGTCATCACCCACAACGCCCCGATTGCCAACATGGCCGACCGCGTGATGCGCATGGCCGATGGCCGCATCGCAGGCATCGAGCGCAACCCCCACAAAGTGGCGGCGGCCACGCTGCATTGGTAGGGCGCCCCATGCGTGCCCTGAACACCAAACTCTGGCGCGACTTGCGCAGACTGTGGCCGCAGGTGCTGACCATTGCCCTGGTGGTGGCCATTGGGGTGGCCGGTTTCGTGGGCATGTTTTCGGTGCACGCCTCGCTGCAAAACGCGCGGGACAACTTTTACCGAGACAACCGCATGGCCGATCTGTTCATCCGCGTGCAGCGCGCCCCGCTGCAACTGCAAGCGCGCTTGCGGGCCGTGCCGGGGGTGGCCGACATCCAGCTGAACGTGGTGCATGACGCCCAACTGGCCCTGCCCGATGCACAAGCCCCGGTCACGGCCCGCTTTGTGGGCCTGGATTTGGCACGTGTACAGGCCCAAAGCCAAGGCCTGAATGCCCTGAGCTTGCGCAGCGGCCGCTGGCCCGAACCCGGTCGCATGCTGGAGGCCGTGGTCAATGAACGCTTTGCGCAGGCGCGCCAACTCCAGCCTGGCGACCGGCTGCAGACCCTCCTGAATGGCCAATTGCAAACCATTCACTTGGTGGGCACCGTGATCTCCCCCGAATATGTGTTTGCCTCGCGCGGGGGCGCGCCGGACGACAAGAGCTTTGGCGTGTGGTGGATCGACCACCAGCGCATGGCGCAGTTGTTTGACATGCAAGGCGCGTTCAACCAGGCGTTTTTCCGCTTGCACGAGCGCGCACCCAGCCCAGCCACCGTGGCCCAGACCATGGCACACATCGATGCCCTGCTCGCGCCGTATGGCACACGCGGCACTGTGCGCCAAGACCAGCAAATCTCGGCCCGCATCGTCAACAATGAACTCTCGCAAATGCAGGTCATGGGCACGGTGCTGCCCGCAATTTTTCTCGCCGTGTCGGTGTTCATCCTGAACGGTGTCATGGGGCGTCAAGTGGCCACGCAGCGCCACCCGATTGCCGCACTCAAAGCGCTGGGCTACCCGGACCGCCGCATCGCCTGGCACTACATGGGCTTGGCCCTGAGCATCGCGGGTCTGGGTCTGCTGGTGGGGCTGGCCCTGAGCCAATGGATTGGACGCGCCATGCTGGGCCTGTATGGCGAGAGCTTTCGCTTTGCGCATCTGGACTACGCCACCACACCTTGGCTGGTGATGGCTTCGGTGCTGCTGGTGATGACCGCTGCCGCAGCTGGGACTTGGCGCGCCATCGACGCGGTGATGCGCTTGCGCCCCGCCGTGGCCATGCAAGCGCCACTGCCTGCACAGCCACACCACAACCTGATCGAAAGCATGGGGCTGGGTCGCCATCTGCGCACCGCGTCCCTGATGGCTGTGCGACAAATCAGCCACAACCCCTGGCGCGCGCTGTTCACGGTCACCGGCATCGCGCTGGCGGTGGCTTTGCAAATCTCGGGGGCCTTTTGGCTCGACGCGGTGGCGCACATCATGGATGTGCAGTACCGGCAGGTGCAGCGTGGCGACGTGGTGGTTTATTTTCAGCACGAGCTCAATCCTTCGGTGCAACAAGACCTGCAGCGCTTGCCCGGTGTGCTGCATGCCGAGACCCAACGCACGGCCTCGGTTCGCCTGCACAAGGGGAGCCAAAACGACGAGGGCATGCTGCTGGGACTGGCACCTGGCGCACGTTTGACGCGCGTCATCGACACCGAACAAGGCCCCGTGAGCATGCCACCACAGGGTCTGGTGCTGTCAGCCCTGCTGGCGCGGACACTGGGCGTGCATGCGGGCGAGCGGATCGAGGTGGAATTCTTGACGGGCCGACAAGAGCGCGCCACCGTCGAAGTGGTGGGCATTGTGCGCACCCTGATCGGCAAACAGGCTTTCATGGACCTGGACGCCTTGCATCGCCTGACACGCGAAGGCGCAGGCGTGAGCGAAGCGAGCTTGCAGGTGGACCCCATGGCCATGCCCGCGTTTTGGCAAGCGGTCAAGGGCGCGCCGGTCATCGTCGCGGTGCTCGACAAGGCCTCTTCGCTGGCCGGTTTTCAGGAAACCACGTCGCGCAACATGGGCGTGTTCAGCACCATCCTGACACTGTTTGCCGTGGCCATGGCGGTGGGCATCGTGTACAACGCGGCGCGCATCAGCCTGTCCGAGCGCGCCTGGGAACTGGCCAGCCTGCGCGTGCTGGGCATGACGCGGGCCGAGGTCTCGGTGTTGCTGTTGGGACCGCTGGCTGCCGAGCTGCTGCTGGCCCTGCCACTGGGGGCTGCAGGCGGCTGGGCGCTGGCCTCGTGGCTGATGCAGCTGATGTCGTCCGACAACATCGATTTTCCCGTGGTCATCGCCCCGCCCACCTATGGCTGGGCAGCCCTCATCGTGCTGGCCGCCGGCTTGCTCAGCGCGCTTTTGGTGCGACGGCAAGTGGACCAGCTGGACCTGGTGGCCGTTTTGAAAGTCCGAGAATGAACGACAAGCACCCCGATACTCTTGCCATGCTGGATGTCCCCACCGAACGTGCACACCGGCCCCGTTGGCCCTGGCTGATCTGGGCGCTTGGGTGCTTGGCTGCGGCTGCCGGGCTGTGGTGGGCCTTTGCGCCGCGTGCGGTGAACGTGGAGCTGGCCGCGGTCACCCTGGGACCCTTTGAGCAAAGCATTGAAGAAGACGGTCAGCTGCGCGTGAAACAGCGCTTCGTTGTGAGCGCACCTGTGACTGGCCATCTGCAAAGACCCGTCCTGAAAGTGGGGGACCCGGTGCAAGCGCAGCAAACGGTGGCCTGGCTGGCCCCCCTGGCCTCGCCCATGATCGACCCCCGGCAGCAGGCGGTGTTGCGCCATCGTGTGGGCCGAGACCAAGCCTCGCAAGAAGCCGCCAGCGCCCGCGTGCAACAGCTGCAAACCGCGCTGGACCAAGCCCGTCTGCAAACTCAAAGGACCGCGCAACTGGCGCAGCAAAACTTCATGGCCCAAGCGGCGCTGGACCAAGCGCAACTGAGCGAACGCGCCGCCGAGCATGCGCTGCAAGCCGGGCTGGCCGAGCGGCTGGCGGCCCGGTTCAGTTTGGCTGAATCCGAAGCCGCATTGCGGCAAACCACACCCGCACCCGCCACACCCGGCCTGTTGGCCATCACCAGCCCGGTGAACGGTTGGGTGCTGCAGCTGCACTCAAGCAGCGCCGGACCGGTGACCGCTGGGCAAGCCTTGTTGACCGTGGGCGATCTGCGCGATCTGGAGGCCGTGATCGATGTGCTGTCTGCAGATGCCCGGCACATCCCCGCAGGCGCACCTGTGCGTCTGTCACTGAACGCGCAAGACGCACCACGCCAAGGCCGTGTGAGGCTCATCGAACCGATCGCCTTCACCAAAATGTCGGCTCTGGGCATTGAGGAGCAACGCGTGAATGTGCTGGTGGACCTGCTGCCCACCGCAGCGGCCATGGCGCCAGGCCCCGGCGATGGCTTTCGGGTCGATGCCCGCATCGTCACCTCACGCAGCGAGCAAGCCCTGCGCGTGCCCACCGCCGCCTTGGTGCGCGACGGCACCCAGTGGCGTGTTTGGCTGTTTGACCAGGGGCGCGCCCGTGCCCGCCAAGTAGTCCTCAAAGACCGCAATGCCGAGCACGCCTGGATCGAAACCGGCCCGCTCCAGGCAGGCGACCTGGTGGTGCTCTACCCTGCCCCGCTGCGCGAAGGCCAGCGCATCCAAAGGCGCTCTCCATGAGCCACCAACACACCCTTGCAGGCGCAGCGTCCAGGCCCGATCTAGCGGCTCACATGCACCTGGGGCACACGCCCCGCGTGCCACTGCCCGTCCAAAGCGCGTTCGATCTGCGCGGCCAGTTGCAGCAACAGGCCGTCGTTGGCTTGGCGTGCCTGCGCATGGATGCCCAAGGGCAAACCGTTGTCTTGCCACGCCATGGGCAGTGAGATGCCCGGCATGCCGCACAGATTGGTCAGCGGGGTGTAGGCAAAGTTGCACCACAGGTGATGGAACCAATCGAGCACCGAAGGGTTGTCGCTGGTCGTCAGATATTCCACCGTGCCGATTTGGGGCGTGGGCAAAGCGGTGATGGGCGTGAGGATGACGTCCCAGTCTTCAAAGAACTGGCCAAACGCCCGCGAGGTGGTGTTGAACACCGCCTGCATGCGGGCCCGCTCGGTGAAGCTGGTGTTCAGGCCCATCTCCCAGATCTTGATGTTGATCGGCTCGACCAGATCCGCAGGCGGACGCGCCAAGCCCCGAGGGGCCAGCAAGTTGGAGATGGTCTGCGCAAAATTGCTGATGTAGCACGTGGTTTGCGCATCGAACGCTGCCCGAAAATCCACCTCGGGCAAAGCCCAGTCCACCTGATGGCCCAAGCTTTCCAAAAAGCGCCCCACCCGCTCCAACTCGGCCACAAAATGCGGCACCGCCCGAAAGTCGCCCCACTCGTGAGACAAGGCAATGCGAAGGCGTCCCGGATCGCGCCCGATCAACTGGGTGTAGGGCTCTGGGGGCATCCAGTAGGGCATGAACTCGCCCGGCGCACCGCCCCGGCAATGGTCAACAAACGCAGCCGTGTCGCGCACCGTGCGGCTTTGGCAGCCCTGGGTCGAAACCAGACCGGTCAAGTCCGACGCTGCAGGCGCGATCGAAAAAACACCCCGCGAAGGCTTGAGGCCGATGTTGCCGTTGGTGCCCGCCGGAATGCGGATCGAGCCCCCGCCATCGGTGGCGTGCGACAAAGGCAGCACGCCCGCCGCCAAAGCCACCGCCGTGCCCGCAGAAGAGCCGTAGCTGGTGTAGGCCGGGTTCCAGGGGTTGCGCGTCACGTACACCGCCGGGTTTTCGGCCGAGCTGCACACGCCAAACTCGGGCGTGGTGGTGCGGCCCATGAGGTTCAGGCCCGTTTGGCGCATCTTGCGGGTGAGGAAGGTGTCTGCGCTGGCCCGGTTGCCGCGCATCATCAAGGACCCCATCTCCTGCAAGCGCCCCTTCATCGTGGGCCCGAGGTCCTTCATGAAAAACGGCACGCCTGCAAAAGGGCCGTCCAGTTTCAAGCCGTCTTTGAGCGGGTCGGCCACGACATCGTCAAACACCTCGACCACCGCGTGCACCGCCGGGTTGATTTTGGCCACCCCCGCCGCGGCCTGGGCGGCCAATTCAGCCGGCGTCACATCGCCACGGCGCACCCGCGCGGCCAAAGCCAACGCATCGTGCTGCACCCACTCTTGCCAAGTCATTGCCAAAGTCATTCGCTGTGCTCCATGTTTGTTGGCCTATTTGGCCAAAAAAAAGCCAACCCGTGAAGGTTGGCTTTTTTAGCGGTTTGGTGGAGCTGGGGGGATTTGAACCCCCGTCCATAAGCCTTTTTCGTACAGTTCTACATGTGTAGTCGTCTGATTTGAGTCTCGCCAAATGAACCGCGCAGCGACACGCTGAACATCCAGCCAGCACCCTTTTTTCTCACACCACACCAAGGTACCCGGTGAGATGCCAGCCCATATGTTTTACCTTGCAGCCTGGACGGTCTTGCGACCACCCTTGCCCAGCCTATCGGCCAACTGTTGCAAGGCTCGCTGGATTAAGCAGCGAGTGCGAAACGTTCGTCGTTTGCAGTTAGTTTTTTTTCCGAAGATTAACGAGGATCAGAACCTCGACATGCCCTGCCACGCGTCCGAACCCATGTCGAAACCAGTGCAGCCCCTGAGCGTCCTATTTTAGGCGCTCCTGAGAAATTGCAAGAGGTCCATTGGAGAATCAATGTGCAAATGCGCATTCCAGCGTGAAATATCGCTCTGCTGCCCCAGATAGCCATAGGTGGCAGCGACGGTGCCCATGCCCGCCGCCAAGCCCGCGACGATGTCGCGCTCGTCATCGCCCACATAGACGCAGCGGGCGGGGTCGATGGCCAAACGCCTTGCGGCCTCGAACAAAGGCTCCGGGTGTGGCTTGGCATGCGGCGTGGTGTTGCCGCTGACAATGGCCCCGGCCGTGGCGAAAAGAGGCATGGATGCGGTCAGCGGGTCGGTGAATCGGCTGGATTTGTTGGTGACCACGCCCCAAGGCAGGCCCAGGGCCACCAGGCGCTCGATCATGTCCACTACGCCGTCGAAGATGCGGGTGCGTTCGGTCATGCAGTTTTCGTAGGTGACGAAAAACTCTTCCTTCATGGCCTCGAAATCGGGATGCTCGGGTGTCATGCCAAAGGCAAGGCCCAGCATGCCCCGGGCACCGGCACCGGCCATGGGCCGGTAGTGCTCGAGTGGCAGGGACGACAAACCGCGTGCCACACGCATTTGGTCCACGGCCGCACCCAAATCAGGCGCACTGTCGATGAGGGTGCCGTCGAGGTCAAACAAGACGGCTTGTGCGCTTTGAAACATGGTCAGGCTTTCCGGCAGGCCAGCAAGTAGTTCACGCTGGTGTCCTGGCTCAGCCAGTAGCGCTTGGTGAAGGGGTTGTATTCCATGCCCTTGAAGCCTTGGGCGTCCAGCCCGGCTTCGCGCGCCCAGGACGTGAGTTCGCTGGGTTTGATCAGGCGGGCAAATTCGTGTGTGCCTTTGGGCAGCAAGTTGAGGATGTATTCGGCGCCGACGATCGCAAACAGGAAAGACTTGGGGTTGCGGTTGAGCGTGGAAAAGAACACCCAGCCACCAGGCTTGACCAATTGGGCGCAGGCTTTGACCACCGAGGCGGGGTCAGGCACATGCTCCAACATTTCCATGCAGGTGACCACGTCAAACTGCGCAGGCTGCTCAGCGGCCAGGGTTTCGGCACTGACTTCACGGTATTGCACGCCTTGAGTGCCCGCTTCGAGTGCGTGCAATTGCGCGACTTTGAGGGATTTGGTGGCCAGGTCAATGCCCAACACCTGGGCGCCTTTGCGGGCCATGGCGTCGGCCAGAATGCCACCGCCGCAACCAATGTCCACCACCTTGAGGCCAGTCAAGGGGACCAAAGCGTGGATCCACTCCAGGCGCAAGGGGTTGATCTGGTGCAGGGGGCGAAATTCACTCTCAGGGTCCCACCAGCGGTGAGCCAGATCTGAAAATTTGGCCAATTCGGCCGGGTCGACGTTGGAATTGCTGGTATTCATGGGCTCTGATTGTCGGCGAACAGGCGCAAACCATGAACGACAGACGAAAAAAAGCCCCATCGCTGGGGCTTTTTGGCAATCCGGTGAAGGATCAGCGGTTTGGACGTGTACCCACCACTTCGATTTCAACGCGGCGGTTCTTGGCACGGCCTGCAGAAGTATTGTTGTCAGCAACAGCTTGCTTCTCGCCCTTGCCTTCTGTGTAGACACGGTTCTTCTCGATGCCTTTGGACACCAAGTAGGCCTTCACAGCGTCAGCACGCTTGACCGACAGCTTTTGGTTGTAAGCATCGCTGCCCACGGAGTCGGTGTGACCCACGGCAATGACAACTTCCAGGCTGATGCCCTTGACTTTGCCCACCAGATCGTCCAGCTTGGCTTTGCCTTCTGCTTTGAGGACAGACTTGTCGAAGTCAAAGAAAGCGTCAGCAGCGAATGTGACTTTGGTTGCAGCCGCTGGAGGCAATGCAGGTGCCGCTGGAGCAGCTGGACGTGGTGCTGGAGCAGCCGCCGCTGGGGCTGGAGCAGGTGCTGGACGTGCAGCAGGTGCTGGTGCAGCAGCAGGAGCAGGAGTTGCCCGAGGAGCAACAATGGCGCCATCGCAACCTGCGCCGGCGGTGGCGGGGGTCCAGTTGGCGTTGCGCCAGCACAGTTCATTGGTGCCGTTTTTCCAAACCAGCTCACCGGTGCCATTGCGCCAGTTGTCAACAGTTTGTGCGCCAGCGGCGGTTGCGAGAGCTGCGGAGGCCAACAACATCGCCACTTTGTTCAGTTTCTTCATGGTCTTCCTCTTGAGGGATAAAGCCGCAGACTCGCTGCGTAAAAATGACGCACCACATGACCGTCATCCGGTGCGTTGAGAATTATTGTGCCATAGACGATGCGCTCGTCTGTCAAATGCCGGACTGACGACAAGGCTGTCTTGCAAATGCATCACAAATGTTGCATAGACGCCACAATGGCTTGCAACTAAAATGTTTGGTTTTCACCGCGTCACTTTCCCCTCTCCCTTATGACCCAGTTCGCCAAAGAAACACTGCCCATCAGTCTGGAAGAGGAAATGCGGCGCAGCTACCTCGATTACGCCATGAGCGTGATCGTGGGCCGAGCCCTGCCCGATGCCCGCGACGGCCTTAAACCCGTGCACCGCCGTGTTCTGTTCGCGATGCACGAGTTGAACAATGACTGGAACCGGCCTTACAAGAAGTCGGCCCGTATCGTGGGTGATGTGATCGGTAAATACCACCCGCACGGTGACCAATCGGTCTACGACACCATCGTGCGCATGGCGCAAGACTTCTCGATGCGTCACATGCTGGTGGACGGCCAAGGCAACTTCGGCTCCGTGGACGGCGACAACGCCGCCGCGATGCGTTACACCGAAATCCGTCTCGCCAAGATCGCCCACGAGATGCTGGGTGACATCGACAAGGAAACCGTCGACTTCGGCCCCAACTACGATGGCTCCGAGAAAGAGCCTCTGGTGCTGCCTTCTCGCCTGCCCAACCTGCTGATCAACGGCTCGGGCGGTATTGCGGTGGGCATGGCCACCAACATCCCGCCGCACAACCTCAATGAGGTGGTGGACGCCTGCTTGCATTTGCTGCGCAACCCTGAAGCGTCCATCGACGAACTGATGGAAATCGTGCCCGCGCCCGACTTCCCGACAGGGGCCATCATTTATGGCATGACCGGCGTCAAGGAAGGCTACCGCACGGGCCGGGGCCGCGTCGTCATGCGCGCCAAGTGCCACTTTGAGGACATCGACAAAGGCCAGCGCCAGTGCATCGTGGTCGACGAGCTGCCTTACCAGGTCAACAAAAAGACCTTGCAAGAGCGCATGGCCGAGCTGGTTCACGAAAAGAAGATCGAAGACATCAGCCACATCCAGGACGAGTCCGACAAGTCGGGCATGCGTTTGGTGATCGAGCTCAAGCGCGGTGCGGTGCCTGAGGTGGTGCTGAACAACCTGTACAAACAGACGCAGTTGCAAGACACCTTTGGCATGAACATGGTGGCCTTGATCGACGGCCAGCCCAAGCTGTGCAACCTGAAAGACCTGATCCAGGTCTTCTTGCAACACCGCCGCGAAGTGGTGACCCGCCGCACCGTGTTCGAGTTGCGCAAAGCCCGCGACCGTGGCCATGTGCTGGAAGGCTTGGCGGTGGCTTTGGCCAACATCGACGACTTCATCGCCATCATCCGTGGTGCGCCCACGCCGCCCGTGGCCAAAACCGAGTTGATGTCCCGCGCCTGGGACAGCCAGATGGTGCGCACCATGCTGACCCGTGCCCGGGACGACGGCTCGGTGGTCAACGCCGACGATTACCGTCCGGAAGGCCTGGAGCGCGAATACGGTTTGGGCCAGGACGGCTTGTACCGCCTGTCAGACACACAGGCGCAAGAGATTTTGCAGATGCGTCTGCAACGCCTGACCGGTTTGGAACAAGACAAGATCGTGGCCGAATACAAAGAAGTCATGGCCGAAATCGAAGACCTGCTGGACATCCTGGCCAAGCCCGAGCGCGTCTCCACCATCATTGGCGACGAATTGGGCACCGTGCGTCAGGAATTCGGTCAAACCAAGATCGGTGCACGCCGCAGTGAAATCGAGCACAGTGCGCAGGACCTCTCCACCGAAGACCTGATCACGCCCACCGACATGGTGGTCACGCTCAGCCACAGCGGCTACATCAAGAGCCAGCCCCTGAGCGAATACCGGGCACAAAAGCGCGGTGGTCGGGGCAAACAGGCCGCCGCCACCAAAGAAGACGACTGGATCGACCAGCTCTTCATCGCCAACACGCACGACTATTTGCTGTGTTTCTCCAACCGTGGCCGTTTGTATTGGCTCAAGGTCTGGGAAGTGCCCGCCGGCTCGCGCGGCTCGCGCGGCCGACCGATCGTCAACATGTTCCCGCTGCAAGAAGGCGAGAAGATCAACGTGGTGCTGGCACTGACTGGCGCAGCCCGTACCTTCCCGGACAACCAGTATGTGTTCATGGCCACGTCCATGGGCACCGTCAAGAAAACCTCGCTAGACGAGTTTTCAAACCCGCGCAAGGGCGGCATCATTGCCGTCAACCTGGACGAAGGCGACTATTTGATCGGCGCGGCACTTACAGACGGTCAGCACGATGTGATGCTGTTCAGCGATGGCGGCAAGGCCGTTCGCTTTGACGAAAACGATGTGCGTCCTCTGGGCCGCAGCGCCCGTGGTGTGCGCGGCATGATGATCGAAGAACACCAAAGTGTCATCGCCATGCTGGTGTCCGAACAAGAGGACCCAACCGCTGCTGCAGATGTAACCGCAGCCCGTGCCAGCGTCTTGACCGCCACCGAAAACGGATACGGCAAGCGCACCAACATCAGCGAATACACCCGCCACGGCCGTGGCACCAAGGGCATGATCGCCATCCAGCAATCCGAGCGCAACGGCAAAGTCGTGGCGGCCACCCTGGTCCATGCGGACGACGAGATCATGCTGATCACCGACACCGGTGTTTTGGTGCGCACCCGCGTGGCTGAAATCCGCGAGATGGGCCGCGCCACCCAAGGTGTGACCCTGATCGGTCTGGACGAAGGGGCCAAGCTGTCTGGCTTGCAAAGGATTGTCGAGAACGACGCCAATGCCACCGAGGGCGATGCCGATTCATCGACGGACGACAGCGCGCCCGCAGCGGATTGAGTGATGGGGCGCGCTTTCAACTTCTCGGCAGGCCCAGCCGTCATGCCCGAGGCTGTGTTGCAACAAGCCGCGTCGGAGATGCTCAATTGGCAGGGCTCTGGCATGAGCGTGATGGAGATGAGCCACCGCGGCAAGGAGTTCATCAGCATCTATGAGCAGGCCGAAGCCGACTTGCGCGAATTGCTAGCGGTGCCTGCGCATTTCAAGATCTTGTTCATGCAAGGCGGCGGACTGGCTGAAAACGCCATCGTGCCGCTGAACCTGTCGCAAGGCGGGGCCATGGACTTTGTGCTCACCGGCAGCTGGAGCCAAAAGTCGCAAAAAGAAGCGGGCAAATTCGGTACAGCCCGTGTGGCCGCGACAGCGCAGTCCGAGGCTTTCACCACCTTGCCCGCGCCAGCCACATGGCAAATCGGCGCCGACAGCCGCTACCTGCACATCTGTGGCAACGAAACCATCCACGGCGTGGAGTTTCACGAACTCCCGGACCTCAAGGCCCTGGGGTGCGACGCCCCCCTGGTGGTCGATTTTTCATCGCATGTGGCTTCGCGCCCGGTGGATTGGACGCGCGTGGGCTTGGCCTTTGGCGGCGCACAGAAAAACCTCGGGCCTGCGGGCCTGACCTTGGTCATCGTGCGCGAAGACCTGATCGGTCACGCCCTGCCGCACTGCCCCAGCGCTTTTGATTACAAGCTGGTGGCCGACAACCAGTCGATGTACAACACACCCCCCACCTACAGCATTTACATCGCCGGGCTGGTGTTCCAGTGGCTCAAAAAGCATGGCGGCATTGCCGCCATGGAACAACGCAACATCGCCAAAGCGCAGCTGTTGTACGATTTTCTCGACAGCTCCAGCCTGTACGTGAACAAGGTGGCCAAAGACTGCCGCTCGCGCATGAACGTGCCCTTTTTCTTGCGCGACGAATCGCGCAACGACGCCTTTTTGGCGGGCGCCAAAGCCGCCAACTTGTTGCAACTCAAGGGCCACAAATCGGTGGGTGGCATGCGCGCCAGCATCTACAACGCCATGCCCCTCGAAGGCGTTCAGGCGCTGGTGGCCTACATGCGCGAATTTGAAAAAACACAGGCCTGAAGCCTGCCCAACAGGCCGCCAGAAAGATCACGAGACATGAGCCAACAACCCATTCAGTCGGAAGCCCTGGGCGCTTTGCGTGTGCAAATTGACGCGCTGGACAAACAACTGCTGAGTCTGCTTAACCAGCGCGCCCATGTGGCCGAGCAGGTGGGTGAAATCAAACGCGCCGAAGGTTCGCCGTTTTTTCGACCCGACCGGGTGGCCCAAGTCATTGACAAGATCACCCAGGCCAACCCCGGCCCGCTCAAGAACGAACATGTGGCCTCCATTTGGCGAGAGATCATGTCCGCCTGCCTGGCCCTCGAAGCACCACAGCGCGTGGCGGTGCTTGGGCCGCAGGGCACGTTTTGCGAGCAAGCGGCGATCGAGTTCTTCGGCGGTGCGGCCAACCTGATTTACTGCGCCAACTTCGACGAAGTGTTCCACGCCACCGCTGCGGGCACAGCCCAGTTCGGCGTGGTCGGCATGGAAAACTCCACCGAAGGCGTGGTCGCCCGTTCGCTCGATCTGTTTTTGCGCTCGCCGGTGCATGTGGTGGGCGAAGTCAGCCTGCTGGTGCGCCATAACCTGTTGCGACAGACGCCGGGCGACGAAGGCATTGAAGTGGTGATGGCCCATCCCCAGGCCTTGGCCCAATGCCAAGGCTGGCTGTCCAAACACTTGCCGCATGTGGAGCGCCGCGCGGTGTCCAGCAACGCCGAAGGTGCTCGCCTGGCTGCCACCAACCCCGCTTGGGCGGCCTTGGCCAGCGAACGCGCAGCCAGCCAATTTGGCCTGCACATCGTGCACCACGCCATCCAGGACGAAGCCTTCAACCGCACCCGTTTTGCCGTGATTTCATTGCCGCAAACCCTGGCCACACCGCCCGCTTCGGGCAAGGACTGCACCAGCCTGGTGGTGTCGGTGCCCAACCGGCCTGGTGCCGTGCACGATTTGCTGGTGCCGCTCAAGAACAACGGTGTGTCCATGACCCGCTTTGAGTCGCGCCCTGCCAAATCAGGCCAGTGGGAGTATTACTTCTACATCGATCTGCAAGGCCACATCAGCGAGCCGCATGTGGCTGCAGCCCTGCAAGAGCTGCAAGGCCTGTGTGCGTTTTACAAGGTGCTGGGTTCTTACCCCGTTCCTGAATGACCCCCGAGTGAGCGTGCAGTGATATTCCAACGCCTGGCCCTGATTGGCTGCGGCCTGATGGGCGGCTCGTTTGCGCTCGCGCTGCGCCAAGCGGGCCTGGTGCAGCACATCACCGGTTTCAGCGCTTCTGAAAAAACCCGGCAGCGGGCACTTGAACTGAAGGTCATCGACCAAGCTTGCAACAGCGTGGCCGAAGCGGTGCAGGGTGCCGACTTGGTCTTGCTGGCGGTGCCCGTGGGCGCCATGCAAAGCAGCTTTGCCGCCATGCGCAGTGCGCTGGCACCGCAGGCCCTGCTGATGGATGTGGGCTCCACCAAATGCGATGTGATCGCCGCTGCCCAAGCCCACCTGGGCGAACGCCTGAGCTGTTTGGTGCCTTCCCACCCGATTGCGGGCAAAGAGGTGGCGGGCATCGAGCATGCCGAAGCCACGCTTTACCAAGCGCGCCGCACCATCCTCACGCCCTTGCCGCAAAACAGCATCCGCCAAATCAAAATGGCGAGCGAAGTCTGGACTGCCATTGGCAGCCATGTGAGCCACATGACGCCCGAGGCGCACGACGCCACCTTTGCCGCTGTCAGCCACCTGCCGCACTTGCTGGCTTTTGCGGCCGTGAATGCACTCACTGCGCAGCCGCAAGGTGCGGCTTTTTTGGAGATGGCAGGCCCAGGCTTTCGGGATTTTTCACGCATCGCCGCCAGCGACTCCGCCGTCTGGCGTGACATCCTGAGTGCCAACCATACCGAAGTGCTGACGCAATTGGCACACTTTCGCCGCGCACTTGACGCATTTGAAAATGCCCTGAAACAAGGTGACAACGCTGCGCTGCAGCAACTGATTCAACAAGCCAGCGCCGTGCGCTCGGGCTGGACACTGCAGGCGGGCAACGCTTGCCACACTGCTGCCGAAGACTGACCCATGTTCTCCACCGCCTTCCTCGACATCCCAGCGCTGCAAGGCGCATCCGGCACCGTCACCCTGCCCGGCTCCAAAAGCATCTCCAACCGTGTGCTGCTGCTCTCCGCACTGTGCCAAGGCACCACGGTGGTTCACGACCTGCTGGATTCGGACGACACCCGCGTGATGCTGGCTGCCCTGCGACAGCTGGGCTGCGGCGTCGATGCCGAAGGCACCACCGTCACCATCACCGGCCTGGGCGGCCGGGCCTGGCCTGCCGAGGCCATTGAGTTTTTCATGGGCAATGCGGGCACGGCCATGCGCCCGCTCACCGCAGCGTTGGCTGTGCAAGGTGGCGACTTCACGCTCAAGGGCGTGCCGCGCATGCACGAGCGCCCGATTGGCGACCTGGTCGATGCGCTGCGCGAGCTGGGCTGCACCATCGACTACCTGGGCAATGAGGGCTACCCGCCTCTGCGCGTGGGCCAGCCGCAATTGCAACTGGACAAACCCATCCCGGTGCGCGGCGATGTCTCCAGCCAGTTCCTGACTGCCTTGCTGATGGCCTTGCCATTGGCTGCCCAAGAGCGCG
Organism: Comamonadaceae bacterium; assembly: GCA_027484105.1. Taxonomy (GTDB): domain Bacteria; phylum Pseudomonadota; class Gammaproteobacteria; order Burkholderiales; family Burkholderiaceae_C; genus Limnohabitans_A. Next base: position 72,830 of record JAIXUG010000004.1, on the reverse strand, counting down.
CCATCACCATCGAGGTGGTGGGCGAACTCATCAGCAAGCCCTACATCGAGATCACGCTCAACCTGCTGGCACGCTACGGCATCGCTGTCGAACGCCAAGGCTGGGAGCGCTTTGTGATCCCGGCAGGCAGCCGCTACCAGTCGCCCGGCAGCATCCACGTCGAGGCGGACGCGTCTTCGGCCAGCTACTTCATCGCGCTGGGTGCGATGGCTGAAGGCCAAGGCATCCGCATCCAGGGCGTGGGCGCAGATTCCATCCAGGGGGACATCCGCTTCATGGACGCCGCCGCGCAAATGGGCGCGCACATCACCAGCGGCCCCAACTGGCTCGAAATCCGGCGCGGTGCATGGCCACTCAAAGGCATCACGCTCGACTGCAACCACATCCCCGACGCCGCCATGACGCTGGCCGTGATGGCGCTGTATGCCGACGGCCCCACCACGCTGCGCAACATTGCCAGCTGGCGCGTGAAGGAAACCGACCGCATCGCGGCCATGGCTGCCGAAAGCCGCAAGTTGGGTGCCACTGTCGAAGAAGGCCCGGATTGGATCACCATCCACCCACTGCCTGCTGGGCACTGGCGGCGCGCCAGCATCCACACCTACGATGACCACCGGGTGGCCATGTGCTTTTCATTGGCAGCATTCAATGCCGATCAAGTGCCCGTGCGCATCGAAGACCCCAAGTGCGTGGCCAAGACCTTCCCCGATTATTTCGAGGCCCTGTTCTCGGTGGCGCACACTGCGTCTCCCCACATTCCTGTGATCTGCATCGACGGCCCCACGGCCTCGGGCAAAGGCACGCTGGCCAGCCGCGTGGCCGCACAACTGGGTTACCACTACCTGGATTCGGGCGCGCTCTACCGCGTCACGGCCCACGCCGCCTTGCAAGCGGGCCTGACGCTGGAAGCCGTAGATGAAGCAGCAATTGCCAAACTGGCCCGCCGCCTGCCGGTGCGCTTTGAAGGCGAGCAGGTGTTGCTGGACAACGTGGATGTGACCGATGCCATCCGCAGCGAGCAAGGCGGCATGAACGCCTCCAAAGTGTCTGTTTTACCCACTGTGCGCGAGGCGTTGATCGATTTGCAGCACAGCTTTCAGCGCCTGCCGGGCCTCTTGGCCGACGGCCGCGACATGGGCACCGTGATCTTCCCGAACGCCCCTTTGAAGGTGTTTTTGACCGCCAGCGCAGCCCAACGCGCCGAAAGACGGCATAAGCAGTTGATTTTGAAGGGTTTTTCGGCTAACATCGACAATCTTCGCGCCGACTTGGAGGCGCGCGATGCACGGGACATGTCCCGCAGCGTTGCGCCCTTATTGCCCGCGCAAGATGCCTTGCAACTGGACAACTCGTCCTTGACCATCGAAGCCTCGGTGGAACAGGTGATGGTCTGGTGGCAAAGCCGGCAAGTTTTTGGCGCATGATTGTTGCGCCCAAGACTGGCCAACAGCCCGCTGAACGCGGGCTGAATTGAAGGGTTCCACGCCGCTCCCCTCGTGCAGCATGCACACCGGCAGCGTGGATTTTTTTAACCAACCGCGGTTCACTCCGCACAAGCAACCGCCACAGTCAGCTCCTGGAAACGACGCATGTCGCGCTCGTCAGTCCTGCCTTGTGGATGAGGAAATCACATGTCTGAATCTTTTGCCGCCCTCTTTGAGGAATCCCTGCAACGTACCGAAATGCGCCCTGGTGAAGTCATCACCGCCGAAGTGGTGCGCATCGAACACAACTTCGTCGTGGTCAACGCCGGTCTCAAGTCCGAGTCCTATGTGCCGCTCGAAGAGTTCAAGAACGACCAGGGTGAAGTCGAAGTCCAGGTCGGCGACTTTGTCTCCGTGGCCATTGGCTCCATCGAAAACGGCTACGGCGACACCATCTTGTCCCGTGACACCGCCAAGCGTCTGGCTTCCTGGATGTCTCTGGAAAAAGCCCTCGAATCCGGCGAGTTCGTCACTGGTGTGACCAGCGGCAAAGTCAAGGGTGGCCTGACTGTTTTGGTCAACGGCATCCGCGCTTTCTTGCCCGGCTCTTTGGTCGACACACGTCCTACCAAAGACTTGTCTCCCTATGAGAACAAGACCCTGGAATTCAAGGTCATCAAGCTCGACCGCAAGCGCAACAACGTCGTGTTGTCACGCCGCGCTGTGGTGGAAGCCTCCATGGGCGAAGAGCGCGCCAAGTTGATGGAAAACCTGCGCGAAGGCTCCATCGTGCACGGCGTGGTCAAGAACATCACCGAATACGGTGCGTTCGTGGACCTGGGCGGCATCGACGGCCTCTTGCACATCACCGACATGGCCTGGCGCCGTGTCCGTCACCCTTCCGAAGTGGTCACGGCCGGTCAGGAAATCACCGCCAAGATCCTCAAGTTCGACACCGAGAAAAACCGCGTGTCTTTGGGTCTCAAGCAAATGGGCGACGACCCCTGGATGGGCGTGAACCGCCGCTACCCACAAGGCACCCGCATGTTCGGCAAGATCACCAACATCGCCGACTACGGCGCGTTTGTGGAACTCGAGCCCGGCATCGAAGGCCTGGTGCACGTGTCTGAAATGGACTGGACCAACAAGAACGTGGCCCCTTCCAAGATCGTGGCTTTGGGCGACGAAGTCGAAGTCATGGTCCTCGAGATCGACGAAGACAAGCGCCGCATCAGCTTGGGCATGAAGCAGTGCCGTGCCAACCCATGGCAAGAGTTTGCCCAAAACACCAAGCGCGGCGACCGCGTGAAGGGCCCGATCAAGTCGATCACCGACTTCGGCGTGTTCGTGGGCTTGGCTGCCGGCATCGACGGCCTGGTGCACTTGTCTGACCTGTCCTGGAACGAAACCGGCGAAAACGCCGTGCGTGAATTCAAGAAAGGTCAAGAAGTTGAGGCTTTGGTTTTGGCTGTGGACGTGGACCGCGAGCGCATCAGCTTGGGCATCAAACAGCTCGACTCCGATCCTTTCACCACCTTCACCTCGATCAACGACAAAGGCCAGATCGTTACCGGCAAAGTCAAGACCGTGGATGCCAAGGGCGCTGAAATCGATCTGGGCGAAGACGTCGTGGGTTACCTGCGCGTCAGCGAAATCTCGCGTGACCGCGTGGAAGACGCCAGCCATGTGCTCAAAGTCGGCGACGAAGTGACCGCTGTGGTGGTGAACGTGGACCGCAAGACCCGCAACATTCAGCTGTCCATCAAAGCCAAAGACCAAGCGGACCAGCAAGAAGCCATGGCTTCGCTGTCGCAGCAATCCAAGAGCGACAACGCTGGCACCACCAGCTTGGGCGCTTTGCTGCGCGCCAAGCTGGACAACAACTGATCGCTTTGATCTGAAGCCCATTGGCCTCTGAAAAGCCTGCCCCTGTCACGGGGGCAGGCTTTTTTCAGACAGGTGCTGCGCACTTGCAAGCCCAATGACTCACGAGATGACACCATGACCCGATCCGATCTGGTAGAGGAACTCGCCGCACGCTTCGCGCAGCTGACCCATCGCGATGCCGAGCTGGCCGTCAAAACGGTGCTGGACGCCATGAGCGACGCTCTGGTCAAAGGCCACCGCATCGAGATCCGAGGCTTTGGCAGCTTTTCGATCAACCGCCGTCCGCCACGCGTTGGACGCAACCCCCGCTCGGGTGAGAGCGTACACATTCCCGAAAAACGGGTCCCCCATTTCAAACCTGGCAAAGCCTTGCGCGAGGCTGTGGATGCCGGCACGCTGGCACAAGCCAAAAAAACACCAAAAGCCAAAGCATGAGGCGCTTTGGCTTGGATTGTTCAGACCCTTTTCTTGAGCGACTGCACACCGTTAGAATGAAATCATCCTGCGAGGTTGCACCATGAAACGTCTGCTCCGGCTGCTTCGATGGCTGCTGAAAGCAGCTGTTTTTTTCACCCTGTTTGCTTTCGCGCTGAACAACCAGCAAGAAACCCGTGTGAACTTCTTTTTCAGCACCCATTGGTCTGCCCCCACCGTGTTGGTGGTGTTGTCGGCTTTCACTTTGGGTGTGGTGGTGGGCGTTTTGGGCATGGTGCCAAGATGGTGGCGTGAGCGTCAGGCCGTCAAGCTCAATTTGAACGCTGCCCCCCCAACCTCAGACAACGCACCCTCCCCTTCAGCAGCTTCGGAGGTGCCGCGTGGAATTTGACTTCACCTGGATTTTGCTCGGTTTGCCCATTGCTTTTGGTTTGGGCTGGATGGCATCGCGGCTCGATTTGCGTCAGATGCGACTGGCCAACCGGCAAGCGCCACGGGCTTACTTCAAGGGCCTGAACTATCTGCTGAACGAACAGCAGGACCAGGCCATCGACGCTTTCATTGAAGCCGTCCAAAACGACCCCGACACTTCAGAACTGCATTTTGCGCTGGGCAATTTATTCCGCCGCCGAGGCGAATATGACCGCGCTGTGAGGGTGCACGAGCACCTGCTTTCGCGCGCTGATCTCAGCAGTGCTGACAGGCAAAGGGCCCAACATGGTCTGGCCATGGATTACCTGAAAGCGGGCTTGCTCGATCGCGCAGAGGAAGCACTGCGCAAACTTGAAGGCAGCCCTTATGAAGGCCAGGCGCGCCTGGCCCGAATGGCCATTTATGAACGGTCCAGAGAGTGGCCCGAAGCAGCTGCCGTCGCGCGTTTGCTTGAAAAAACAGGCGAAGTCGATTTCAGTGTTCGAATGGCACATTACCAGTGCGAACAAGCCAGGGAATGGGTCCAAAAAGGAGACCATGCTGCGGCCATCGCCTTGCTGAACACCACCCTCCAGACCCAGCCGCAAACGGCGAGACCCCGCCTGTTGTTGGGTCAATTGCTGCTGAGCCAAGGACAATCCCGCGCAGCGTTTGACACCCTGGCGGTTCTGTTTGAACGCCACGACAAGGCTGCGCCTTTGGCCGCAGCCAGCTTGGTCAAAGCGGCCCAAGCTTGCGACATGCAAACAGCCGCCAGCCGACTGCTCGAGGCCCATTACCAAGCGGCCCCTTGTATCGATGTGCTGAACGCCATCACCGATGTCCTGCTCAGCCGTGCGTCCACCCACAGCAACGCCCAGTCGGAGGCTCTGGACCGTTACCTCGGTCATTTGCAAAAAAACACCTCGCTCATGGCGGCCAGCCGATGGCTCACGGGTGAGCGGCCTGGCCAGGCCTGCCTGCCCGAGTCTGTGCAAAAAGCCCTGGAACACGCCAACAAGCCCCTGGCCAGATACCGCTGCGCCGCTTGTGGATTTGAAGCCAAAGAGCATTTTTGGCATTGCCCCGGCTGCCAAGCGTGGGACAGCTACCCACCCAAGCGCGTGGAAGAGCTCTGAAAAAATAACACTTTGATTTAAAAATCTGAGGGTTTTCACCGTTCATCCTGCGCCGCAGGCTTTTGACAATGCACCTTGCTGCACGTTTTTGCAGTCCACCCAAGGAGCGCAGACATGTTGAAAAAAATCGCAGGTGCAATGCTGGCTTTCGGATTCGTGGGCCTGAGCTGGGCCCAACAGATTGACCTGAACAAAGCCACCGAAGTGGAGCTCGATGCCCTCAAAGGCGTGGGGCCGGTGCTCACCAAAGCGGTGATGGACGAGCGCAAAAAAGCCCCCTTCAAGAATTGGGAAGATGCCACCAGCCGGGTCAAAGGTCTGGGCCCCCAAAAGGCCAGCAGCTTGTCCGAGCAAGGTGTGCGGGTGCAAGGCAGTGCTTACAACGCCAAAGGGGTTGAGAAAAAGCCCGCCGACAATGCTGCGCCCGCCAAAAACTGAACCGGCGTCACCCGCCGCCGGCCAAGCCGTCGGTGATCAAGCCTTGCCAAACCCCCCGCCGCCGGGCGTGTGGATCTCAAACACATCCCCCGCCTGCATCTCGACCTGACCAATGTGCGCGAGCTCTTGCACGCGGCCATCGGCGCGCACCACCCGGTTGATGCCCGGCAATCCGCTGTGCCCACCTGCCATGCCGAAGGCCGGGTGAATTCGTCCGTTGGACAAAATGCCCGCCGTCATCGGCTCCAGAAAACGCACACGCCGCACCCCGCCGTCGCCACCGCGCCAGCGCCCCGCGCCGCCTGAGCCCTGGCGAATCGCATAACTCTCCAAGCGCACCGGAAAGCGAAACTCCAGCACCTCCGGGTCGGTCAGGCGTGAATTGGTCATGTGGGTTTGCACCACCGAAGTGCCATCAAAACCACCGACCAACTGACCTTGTGCGTCAAAGCGGCCACCCGCCCCGCTGCCACCGGAGATGGTTTCGTAGTACTGCACCCGCGCATTGCCAAAAGTGAAATTGTTCATGGTCGGCTGGCTGCCCGCCATCACACCCAAAGCGCCAAACAAGGCGTTGGTGATGCATGTCGAGGTCTCCACATTGCCCGCCACCACCGAAGCCGGGGGGTTGGGGTTGAGCATGGAGCCCTGGGGAATGGTGACCTTGAGTGGCTTGAGGCATCCCGCGTTCAGCGGGATGTCGTCGTCCACCAGGCTGCGGAACACGTACAGCACCGCGGCCATGCACACCGCACGCGGTGCGTTGAAGTTGTTGGTCAGCTGGGCGCTGGTGCCGGTGAAATCGATCTCGGCCGTGCGCTCGGCGGCATTCACGCGCATCGCCACCTGGATCTGCGCCCCGTTGTCCAGCGGCAAAGTGAATTGCCCGTCTTTCAGGCGCGTGATGACGCGGCGCACCGATTCTTCGGCGTTGTCCTGCACATGGCGCATGTAGGCCTGTACCACGTCCAAGCCAAACTGCTCGACCATGCGACGCAACTCTTGCACACCTTTTTCATTAGCGGCAATTTGCGCTTTCAGGTCGGCCATGTTTTGCTGCGGATTGCGCGAGGGGTATTCACCGCTTTGCAACAGTGCCACCATCTCGGCTTCGCGCAAGTGGCCCGCATCGACCAGCTTGACGTTGTCGATCTGCACGCCCTCTTCTTCGATGCGCGTGGAAAACGGCGGCATGGAGCCCGGCGTCAAGCCGCCCACATCGGCGTGGTGCCCGCGTGAGCCCACATAAAACACCGGTGCAGCGTGGCCCTCCAAATACACCGGTGTGATCACCGTGATGTCGGGCAAATGCGTGCCGCCGTGGTACGGGTCGTTCAGCACGAACACATCGCCCGGCTGCATGCGGCCCTTGTTTTCCTGAATGACGGTCTGGATGCTCTCGCCCATCGAACCCAAATGCACCGGCATGTGCGGCGCGTTGGCGATCAAATGGCCTTCGGCGCTGAACAGCGCACACGAAAAATCCAAGCGCTCCTTGATGTTGACCGAGTAGGCCGTGTTTTGCAGCTGCAGCCCCATTTGCTCGGCGATGTTCATGAACAGGTTGTTGAACACCTCCAGCAACACCGGATCGGCCTGCGTGCCAGCTGCGTGCTGCACCGAGCGCGCTTGCACGCGCACCAGCAGCAAATGGTCGAGAGCCGTCAATCGCGCTTGCCAACCGGCCTCCACCACCGTGGTGGCGTTCTTCTCGGCAATGATGGCGGGGCCATCGACCACATCGCCGGGACGCATGTCCTCTCGCACCACCAGCGCGGCGTCCTGCCATTGGCCCTCGCCTTGCACGTTGGCGGCATAGACCTGCACCGTGTCGCGTCGCGGCACATCGCGCTGCGGGTGTACGGCCAGCAAAGCTTCTTCGGGCGCATCGCCGGGCAGCATCGCCTCCACCGACACCGCTTCAACCACCAGGGCCTTGCCCTGCATCAAAAATGCAAAGCGCTGGCGGTACGCGGCCTCAAACCCGGCCACCAGTTGGACTTGATCGCCCCAGGGCACGACCAGCGCAGAGTCGGTGCCTTCGTAGCGCAAATGCGCACGCTGACGCAATTCAATGCGCTGAGCACTCGCAGCATCGCTGCCTTGCCCCATCTGGACCAGCAAGGCCTGGCGCGCCGTCTCGCCCAAGGCCTGCAAGCGCTCGGCCATGAAGGGCATGGCCGCCGCGTCCAATCGTCGCTCGATGGATTCTTCGCGCATCACGTTTTGGTCGGCCAGGCCCATGCCGTATGCCGAGAGCACACCCGCCAGCGGGTGCACCATCACCTGCGACATGCCCAAGGCATCGGCCACCAAACACGCATGCTGACCACCCGCACCACCAAAGCATTGCAGGGTGTAGCGCGTCACGTCATAACCCCGCGCTACCGAGATTTTCTTGATCGCGTTGGCCATCTGCTGCACCGCGATCTGGATGAAGCCATGCGCCACATCTTCGGCCGCACGCCCGGTTTGGGTGGCCAGTTTTGCAAAATGCCCACGCACCACTTCGGCGTCCAGCGGTTGGTTCGCCTCCGGCCCAAACACCGAGGGGAAAAACTTCGGTTGCACCTTGCCCACCATCACGTTCGCATCGGTCACGGCCAGCGGCCCACCGCGGCGGTAACTGGCCGGCCCCGGGTTGGCCCCGGCACTTTGCGGCCCCACCCGAAAGCGCGCACCGTCATAGGCCAGCAGCGAGCCACCGCCAGCGGCCACGGTGTGGATGCTCATCATCGGCGCGCGCATGCGCACCCCCGCCACCTGGGTTTCAAACTCGCGCTCGAACTGCCCGGCAAAGTGCGAGACATCGGTGGACGTGCCGCCCATGTCAAAACCAATCACCTTGTCGTGCCCCGCCAGCTGCGCCGTGCGGGCCATGCCCACAATGCCGCCCGCTGGGCCACTCAAAATCGCGTCCTTGCCCGCGAACACCTGCGCATCGGTGAGGCCACCCGAAGACTGCATGAACATCAGCTTCACGCCCGGCATCTCGCTGGCCACCTGGTTCACATAGCGCCCCAGAATGGGTGACAAATACGCGTCCACCACCGTGGTGTCGCCCCGGCTGACCAGCTTCATCATCGGGCTGGTCTGGTGCGAAGTGCTGACCTGCGTGAAACCCACTTCACGCGCCAGACGCGCTGCGGCCAACTCGTGCGCCGTGTGCCGCCAGCCGTGCATGAACACGATGGCCACCGAACGTACCCCTTGCTGGTGCGAATGCTTCAATTGGGTGCGCAAATGCACCTCATCGAGTGGCTGCAAAACTTCGCCATCCACCGCCACACGCTCCTGCGCTTCCACCACGGCGCTATAGAGCAATTCGGGCAAAACAATCTGGCGGTCAAACAAACGGGGGCGGTTTTGGTAGGCAATGCGCAGCGCGTCACCAAAGCCTTGTGTGGTCACCAGCAGCGTCGCCTCGCCCTTGCGCTCCAGCAGCGCGTTGGTGGCCACGGTGGTGCCCATCTTCACGCACTCGACCAACTCGGGCGTGACCGGCTCACCGGCTTTCAGGCCCAGCAAATGGCGGATGCCCGCCACCGCCGCATCGCGGTAATGCTCGGGGTTTTCGCTCAAAAGCTTGTGCGTGACCAAGCTGCCATCGGGGCGCTTGCCCACCACGTCGGTGAAGGTGCCGCCCCGGTCGATCCAGAACTGCCAACGGTTGGGGCCAGCGGGGGCGATGGTGGGTTCGGTCATGCGTCGCTCAACAATCAGAATTCAAAAAACTTCACAAAGAGGCCGCAGCGCGCGCGGCTTGGTCGTACATGCCCGAGAGCACGCGCAGCAAGCGGGCCAACTCGCCAATGTCGCGGTTCAGGCCATCGTCGGCTTTGAGGGCATCGATCAGGCAGCTCTCACGGATCTCGCGGTAGCGCTGCACAGAGGCACGCCCTTCATCGGTCGCGGCATAGGTCACATCCTTGCCATTTTTTTGCGACACCACCACGCCCAGCCCTTGCAATTTTTTCAGGGCGTAATTCACCAAATGCGTGTCTTCGATGTTCATGATGAAACAAATGTCGGCCAGGCGCTTGTCGCGGGCGCGGTGCGTGACATGGTGCAGCACCAGCACATCCAGCGGCGTCAAATCTTTCAGGCCCGCTGCCGCCATGCAGTGGATGATCCAGCGGTGAAAGGCGTTGCCCGCCACGATGAGACCGAACTCGAACTCGCTCATCTCGGCGCTGTCGGGCGAGACCAGGTGGGCCGAAGACACGATGGGGCTGGTGACCAGGGGTGCGGAGGGCGCCGACAAGCTGAGGGAATTTTTGCGTGGCATGGATTCCATCACGTTGATAAAGATGGGAAAGTCTATGTCCGATATCGACAATTTGCCAACAATTTGTTGACATTAAGGGAAAACACCGAGCACGATTTGTCATCAGGGTGCCTACAGTGATCATCTGACAGATGCACCCGATGCGCGCGTGAAGCGGGCACCTTTCTTGCACTGCCCAGTGAACCGTTCATTCCATCTTTCACAGGAGTTCTCATGCAACGTCGCGCCCTTCACCTCAGCCTGCTGGCTGGTCTGCTCGCTGTCTCCGGCTTCGTGTCGGCCCAAACCCGGTGGGACCTGCCCGCCGCTTACCCGGCCACCAATTTCCACACCGTCAACATGACCCAGTTTGCGGCCGACGTGGACAAGGCCACAGCGGGCAAACTCAAAATCACGGTGCATGCCAACGCCTCGTTGTTCAAAGCCCCGGAAATCAAGCGTGCCGTGCAAGGCGGTCAAGCCCAGTTGGGTGAGATTTTGCTGGCCAACTTCAGCAACGAGTGGCCCATTTACGCAGCCGATGGCCTGCCCTTCCTGGCCGACAGCTACGACGAGAGCATGAGGCTGTACCGGGCGCAAAAACCCATGATGGAAAAAAAGTTGGCCGAGCAAGGCATGGTGCTGCTGTACTCGGTGGCTTGGCCACCGCAGGGCATCTACAGCAAGAAGCCTCTGAACAGCGTTGCCGATTTGAAGGGCATCAAGTGGCGCTCTTACAGCCCAGCCACAGCCCGCATCGCCGAACTGGTGGGTGCCCAGCCCGTCACGGTGCAAGCGGCTGAATTCACACAGGCACTGGCCACCGGCGTGGTCGAATCGACCATGACCTCGGGCGCCACCGGCGTGGACAGCAAGTTGTTCGAACACCTCAAGTTTTACTACGACGTGCAGGCCTGGTTGCCCAAAAACGCGGTGATCGCCAACAAGAAAGCTTTCGACGCGCTGGACAAAGCGAGCCAGGACGCTGTGATGAAAGCCGCAGCCGATGCCGAAGTCCGCGGATGGGCCGAATCGCGCAGGGTCAACACCAGCACATTGGAAATCCTCAGAACCAACGGCATGACGGTCACCCCCCCATCGGCCCAGCTCAAGGCTGACATGAAAAAGGTCGGCGACACCATGCTCAAGGAATGGCTGGACCGATCCGGTGCCGAAGGCAAAGCCCTGGTCGACGCGTACAACAAGCGATAAGACCGAATGAGCGCCAGTCTTCCCACGCGCGCCTCACCGGCGCGTCGCATCCTGGAGGGTCTGTACTTGCTCGGGGGGCAACTGGCCGCCCTGTGCGTGCTGACGATTCTGATTTTGATGATCGGCGCCTCGGTCGGGCGTGTGATGAACTGGCGTGTTTCCTGGGTGAACGACATCGTGGCTTGGCTGTGTGCAGCCGCTGCTTTCTTGGGCATGGCCTACAGTTTTCGCAACGGCGACTTTGTGCGCGTGACACTGGTGTTGGAATCGGTGTCCGCGCCCGTGCGCCGTTGGCTGGAGCTGATCTCGCTGACGGTCGCTGCCGTCGCCATCGGCTACCTGGGCTATTGGGCCGCGCGTTTCACTTGGGAAAGCTACGAATTCAACGACATCGCCGGCAATATGGTGGCCATCCCCATCTGGATTCCGCAGATGAGCTTTGTCATCGGTTCGGCGATTTTGGTGATTGCCGTCATCGATGAATGCGTCTGCGTGTTCCAAGGCGGCAAACCCAGCTATGTGGCGCGGGTCGAAGAGCGCCATGCCCGTGGTGACTTTTCAGAGGAGTTGTGATGGGCCTGCTGGAGATCGGGGGCCTGCTCCTCTTTTTGATGTTGCTGATGCTCAGCGGTGGCGTGTGGATCGCCATGACACTGGCCATTGTCGGCTGGGTCGGTCAAGCCTTTTTTACCAACACCTTGCCCGGCAAGAACCTGTTTTCATCGTTTTGGGAAACCTCGGCCAGCTGGGAGCTGGCGGCCCTGCCCATGTTCATCTGGATGGGCGAAATCCTCTACCGCACCCGCTTGTCCGAGCAAATGTTCGATGGTCTCTCACCCTGGTTGTCCAAGGTGCCAGGGCGCCTGATGCACACCACGATTTTGGGTTGTGGCATTTTTGGCTCGGTCTCGGGCTCATCGGCCGCCACCTGCGCCACGATCGCCAAGGTGGCCCTGCCCGAGTTGGAAAAGCGCGGTTACGACCGCAACATCGCACTGGGCTCATTGGCCGCTGCTGGCGGTTTGGGGATTTTGATTCCGCCATCCATCACCATGGTGGTGTACGCCGTTGCAGCCGATGCCAGTGTGATCCGCCTGTTCCTCGCGGGCTTCTTGCCTGGCTTTTTGCTGATGGGGCTTTTCTCGGGCTACATCATCTGGTGGAGCCTGCGCAATCCCGACAAGGTACCGCCAGCCGAAGCGCCCACCACCTTCATGGAGAAAATGCGGCGCTCGGGCAGCTTGATTCCTTGTGGCTTGCTGATTGTCTTCATCGTGTGGGTGCTGGTGGCAGGCATCGCCACCGCCACCGAATGCGCGGCCTATGGCGTGCTGGGGTCCCTCGCCATTGCCGCCGCGGGCCGCAGCTTGACTTGGCAGAACTTCTGGCAAGGCCTGGTGAGCGCCACCCGGGTGAGCTGCATGATCATGTTCATCTTGGCGGGCGCCGCCTTCCTGACCAAAACCATGGCCTTCACCGGTATTCCGCGCGAGCTGGCCGAGTATGTCCACGCCCTCAACCTTTCGCCTTTTGGCCTCATTGCAATTTTGGTGGTGGTGTATTTGATTCTGGGGACGGCGCTCGACGGCATCTCGATGATCGTGCTGACCAGCGCGGTGGTGCTGCCCATGATTCAGAAGGCCGGCTTCGATCTGATCTGGTTTGGCATCTTCATCATCATGTTGATTGAAATCGCCGAAATCACACCCCCCGTGGGCTTCAACCTGTTTGTGTTGCAGAACATGACCGGCATCGACAGCAACCGCATCGCCACCGTGACCTTGCCCTTTTTCGGCTGCTTGATCCTGGGCATTATGCTGATCACCGTTTTCCCCTCCATCGTCACCGTCGTGCCCAATCTTCTGATGGGCGTCGCCAAGTAGAACCGTCCACCCACTCCGGTAAGATGCCGCGCTGGCCTGACAAGGCATGAAAGAGTGACGGATGTTCAAAAATGTGATGGTTTACCGCATCGGCGAGGGCTTTGCGCCCGCTTTGGCCGATGTGCAGGCGGCGCTGGAGCCGATGCAGTTTGTGGTGTGTGGCGCGAGCCAAGACAAGTCGATTGGCTGGGTGCCACCCCGGGGCGAAGCCCACGGGCCGCTGGTGGAATCGGTCTCGGGCCAATGGATCATGAAGCTCATGATCGAATCCAAGGCCGTTCCCGGCAACGTGGTGCGCCGCAAGGTGGACGAACGCATCGCCGAGATCGAAGCGGCCACGGGCCGCAAACCCGGCAAAAAAGAAAAACGCGAGCTGATGGACGAGGCTCTGTTGTCGCTGCTGCCGCAGGCTTTTCCACGCCAATCCACCGTGCTGGTGTGGATGGATCTGGAAAACCGCCGGCTGGTGCTCAACGCAGGCAGCCAAGGCAAGGCCGACGAAGTCATGTCGGCGCTGATGCAGGTGATGGGCGGCTTGACGGTCTCGCTGATCCAAACTGTGACTTCACCGCAAGCGGCCATGGCGCAATGGCTGTTGGCCCCCACCCCCGAAGATTGGCCCGCCGACCTGACCGTGGAGCGCGAAACCGTGCTCAAGTCCACCGGCGAAGAAGCAGCCAGCGTGCGCTACACCCGCCACCACCTGGCCAACGACGATGTGCGCAAGCATGTCATGGAAGGCAAGCTGCCCACCCAACTGGCGCTCAGCTGGGACGGCCGCGTAGCCTTTGTGCTGACCGAGACCCTGCAGCTGAAAAAAGTGCAGTACCTCGACGGTGTGATGGACGAGTCGGGCACCGACAAGAACGAAGACCGCTTTGACGCCGACGTGGCCTTGTCCACCGGCTTGCTGGGGCCGCTGATCGACAGCCTGATCGAAGCCTTGGGCGGCGAGATGGAACTGGGCGCAGCAGCGGTCGACCCAGCTCAGCCGAACCCAACGCGCACTTTGGTGAATTCGACCCTTCAGATAGGGGCCAGGGGCACAGCGGCGACCGACGATGACCCGCCGTTTTAATCGTCGGTAAACCCCAAGCGAAAGGACCCACGCCATGCTCACGGTGATCGCGATTTGTCTGGGGGCTTGTGTGGGTGCGCTGTCGCGCTGGCAGCTGGGCCTGTGGCTCAACCCCAGCACCGCCAGCGCTGGCCTGCTGCCTTGGGGCACCTTGGCGGCGAACCTGATCGGTGGCTACTTGGTGGGCGTGTGTGTGGGCGTGTTCCAGCAACTGCCCGAGCTGGACCCGGTTTGGCGCTTGGCCCTGGTCACCGGTTTTTTGGGGGCACTCACCACGTTTTCCAGCTTTTCAGCCGAGGTGGTGGCCATGCTGCAGCAAGGCCGCTTTGCGCTGGCGGCAGGCACGGCCAGTTTGCACTTGTTCGGCTCACTGGCTCTCACGGTGCTGGGACTTAAAACCGTGGGTCTGCTCTGGGCGCGATGAGCAGTTGACTGAAGGACAGACGGCCTTCTTGCCAATTCTCGAAACCCATTTAATGGGTGTACAATAAATCGTATGGATCTTGAGTTCGACCCTGCAAAACGAGACCAGACGCTGTTGGAGCGTGGTTTGGATTTTGCCCGCGCTCAAGAAGTCTTTGAAGGCATGCACTTCACCGGCCAGGACTCAAGGATCAACTACACCGAAGACCGGTTCATCACTGTGGGTTTCTTGGATGCCCGCTTGATTGTTTTGGTCTGGACCCCACGCGGCAAAGTGCGCCGCATCATCAGCATGAGGAAAGCCAATGACCGAGAAAAAGCGCTCTACGCCCGCGCCCTGGATTGATCCGGATGACGCGCCGCCTTTGACGGCCGAATTTTTCAAATCGGCTGAACTTTACGAAGGCAAGCAACTCAAACCCCGAGGACGCCCCAAGGCCGCCATGACCAAAGAGCCCGTCAAGCTTCGTTTGGATGCAGATGTCCTGGCCGCCTTGCGGGCCAGTGGTGAGGGCTGGCAAACGCGCATCAACGAGGCATTGCGCGCTTCCTTGAGATTGGCCGGGCAACTCTGAAAGACCAAAAGCCAAGCCGCAAAACCGCCAAGACTTGCGTTCTTAAGGTTAGCAAATTCGATCGTTGACCTTTACCCGTGGAAGCCAACTCACCCCCCACCCCGCTGCATCGACAAATCAAAGTGCTGCATGAAGCGCTGGCGCGCATCTTCTTGCACGCCTTCAAACACAAAAGAGACCGCCAAGCGCTGCAAGCGCAGCAGCGCGATCACGCGTGGCGGCAGGGTGTGCCATTGCAGTTGCAGATGGCCTTCACCGATCTGCACACGCACCTGGCCGGTGCCCAGCACAAAGGCATGCTGGCCCAGTGCGCGGGGCAAGGCCGTCAACCATTCGGTTTCGCTGGTGCCCATGTCGCGCTCGAAGCGCTCGGGATAGTAGGACTGCACGAAAACAAGACCTGCCTGCGCAGACTTCAGCCGCCCGCCACGGGTGGCCAGATCGCCAGCACGTCGCCTTCAACCAGGCTGGTGGTGTCCCGGTCTTCGGGTTTGATGTATTTGCCGTTGACCAGCACCAGATGCACGAGCTTGGGGGGCATGCCGAAGGGCTCGATGATCTGGCTGATGCTGGCGTCCTGCGCCACATCCAGCGTGACCTGGTTGCTGCGACGGGCCTCGGCAGGCAAATAGTCGGTCAGCGTGGCAAACAGTTTGAAAGTGATGTTCATGCGCAGATTGTCGCTTCAGCGGCGACGCGCATCGGCGGCACCACTCCAGCGCCCCTGGCCCTGAGCACAGTCCAAATAGGCATCCACCAACTTGGTCGGGTCGTGCATCAGGCGGTCTTTCCAGTCGCCCAGGCGCACCTGGCCTTCGACCAGGCCGCGCATCACGCCCACATGCTCGGTCCAGCCCACGCTGTTGCAGCCGATCATCACATCGTCCTTGAACTGCAAGCTCAGGTGACGGCCTGCGGCCTTGTCGGTCAACACCGCCGACTGGCCATCGGCCACGCCTTCCCAGTTGCCAAAACTGGTGGAGATCAAACCCAGGGTGTCGAGCACGTTGATTTGCGTGACGCCTTTGAGCTCGGTTTTTTGGCCCAGCATGTTGAGCGCGGCCACACGCGCCTGCTCGGCGGCGTTGGGCTGGATGGCGCTCACAATCGTTTTGCCGCTGACCATGTCAAAAGCTTCGGCGCAGTCGCCTGCAGCGTAGATGCCGGGCACATTGGTTTGCAGGTGCTGGTCGGTCAACACGCCTTGCAGGCAGGTGATGCCGCTGTCCTTCAAAAAGCCAATCGCTGGGCGCACGCCGGTGGCGCTGATGACCAGATCGGCCTCAACGGTTTGGCCATTGGATAAGCGCACCTGCAGCGCGCCACTGGCATCGTCTGAGGCCAAGCCCACCGCAGAAGCCAACTTGCCGAGCAAGCCTTTTTCGGCACCTTGGCTGATGGCTTCGACCTTGGTGCCGGTGAACACCTGCACGCCTTTGGCTTCGCACCAGTCGCGGATCATGCCGCCCGCCACCGGGCCCATCATGCGGGGCACCATGCGGTCGCCCATCTCCACCACGCTCAGCTTGACGCCGCGCGCCGCCAGCGCTTCCATGATGATGCAGCCAATGAAGCCTGCGCCCATTTGCAACACACGGGCACCCGGCTTGGCCAGCGCCTGGATGGCGCGCGCGTCTTCCAGCGTCCAGCAGGGGTGCACGCCCGGCAGGTCCATGCCCGCAATGGGTGGGCGTACCGGGTGCGAGCCGGTGGCGATCAAGAGCTTGTCAAAGGCCATCGACTGGCCGTTGTCCAAGTGCACCGTTTTGCCCGCTGCATCGACGCGGGTGACTTTGGCCTTGACTTGCGTGATGCGCAAATCGTCAAAGTGGGTGGCGCTCTTGCGCAGGTAAGTGCCCTGCTCTTCGATGTTGCCGATCAGCAAATAAGGGATGGCCATGCGCGAGTAAGGCGCATCGGGCTCGTCACCCACCAAAGTGATGGTGTCGGTGGGGGCATGTTTGCGCAGGGTTTCGGCGGCGATGACGCCTGCAGGGCCTGCGCCCAAGATGACGTGGTGGGTCATGAATCAGACTCCAGAAACAGGTAGCGGCCCGCAGGCCGCTTGGATTCCTGTAGAAGCGCACCCCTACGGCGAAGGCTTCACGAGCAGGCGCTCGCTCCTACAGGGGCTAGCTCACAAACCCAGACGTTCCAGGGTGGCCGATGTGGGGCGACCTTCATCGTCCCAGCCACGCGCGTCATAGTACTTGGGCAGCATTTCGTCCAACTTGCTGACCATGCCTTTGCCGGGGCCGGTTTTGGCGGCTTCGGTCATCAGGCGCTTGGGCAGGTTGTCGTCGGCCTTGGTGAAGCCTGCGGCGTTGTTGAACTCCCGCTCCATGTTCCAGATGCGCTCGCCGATGTGGTTCAAGTGCTCCATGGTGAACTCCTCGCCACAGGCCGCTTGCACCTGAGGGGCCACGTCGGCCAGGGTCCAGGCAAAGCTGGTGAAAACGCAGATGCCTGCGGAGTCAAACGCGGCTGTCGCGTCCTGGAAGGCCTTGACCAATTCTGGCTTGCCTTCGTGCTCGGTCGGCTCGGTTTTGACCGGAATGCCCAGCACTTCAGAGGCGATGGTGTAGCCGCGCAAGTGGCAAGCACCGCGGTTGGAGGTGGCGTAAGCCAGGCCAATGCCTTGGATCACGCGACCGTCGTAGGCCGGGAACTCTTGGCCCTTGACGCTCATGGACAGGTCAGGGTGGCCATATTTGGCGGTCAGGCGCTTGGAGCCCATGCCAATTTCCTTGCCAAAACCGGTGCCCTTGGCGGTCATGTCGGCAAACTCGCACAGCGCTTGCGCCGAGCCAAAGGGCGCCTCGATGCCCAGCTGCTCTTTGGTCAACACGCCCATCTCATACAGCTCCATGACGGCGCCTACGGTGGTGCCAAAGCTGATCGGGTCAAAGCCTTCTTCGTTGCAAATCATGTTGGCGTATTGCAAGGCTTCCAAGTCTTTCACGCCGTTGGCTGCGCCCAGCGCCCAAGCCGCTTCGTACTCCAGGCCGCCACTAGCGCCCCAATACTCAGGCTTGTTCTTGACGGAGAAGTGGCCTTCGTCCATCTTGCTGATGCGACCGCAGGCGATGGTACAACCAAAGCAAGCCTGGTTGGTCACCAGGTGCTTTTTGCCATCGGTCTCGCGGGGCGTGACCATGGCTTCGGCCGAGATGTCTTTGGCGCTTTCAAACTGCACATCACGGTGATTGCGAGTCGGCAAACCACCGACTTCGTTGATCACGTTCATCAGCACCTGAGTGCCATACGCTGGCAGGCCCTGGCCCGTGACCGCGTTGTCGGCCAACACCTTTTTGGCCGCCTTGGTCGCAGCCATGAAGGCCTTGGGGTTTTGAATATTTCCCACGCCTTTGGTGCCACGCACCGCAATGGCCTTGAGGTTTTTGCTGCCCATCACGGTGCCCACGCCCGAGCGGCCCGCTGCACGGTGCAAGTCGTTCACCACCGCAGCGTAGAGCACGCCGTTTTCACCGGCCTTGCCAATGCTCGAGATGCGCAGCAGCGGATCTTGCAGGCTGGTCTTGAGGATTTCTTCGGTCTTCCAGACGCTTTGGCCCCACAGGTGGCTGGCATCGCGCAACTCGGCTTCGTCGTCGTTAATGTAGAGGTACACCGGCTTGGGCGATGCGCCCTCAAAAATGACCATGTCCCAACCGGCCATTTTCAGCTCGGCGCCCCAATAGCCGCCCGAGTTGGAGCAGGCAATCGCGCCGGTGAGTGGGCTCTTGGTGATGACGGTGTAGCGGCCACCGGTGGAGGCCATGGTGCCAGTCAATGGGCCCGTGGCCCAAATGATTTTGTTGTCGGCCGACAGGGGATCGACTTTTGGGTTGATCTCGCTGATCAGGTATTTGCTGCCCAGACCGCGTGAGCCAAGGTAGGCTTTGGCCCACTCCATGTTCAGCGGTTCGAATTTGACGGTGCCCGCCGTGAGGTTGACGCGGAGAATTTTTCCAGCCCAAGACATGTTGATGCTCCTTATGGGGGGATTTAAGAGGCCGAGGGCTGATTGCCCAACTTGTCGGCCCACTGCTTCATCTTGTCGATGCCAGTCCAGTTGGCGTCCACAAACGTGATCGCACCGGTCGGGCAAGCATCGGCGCAAGCCGGGTCACCGCCACACAGGTCGCACTTTTGTACCTTGCCAGTCTCTTGCACGTAGTTGATGGTGCCGAAGGGGCAGGCAATGGTGCAGACCTTGCAACCCACACAGGTGGACTCGTTGACCACTTTGGCGCCCGTGGCCTTGTCCACGGTGATCGCTTCCACAGGGCATGCGTGCAAGCACCAGGCTTCGTCGCACTGGGTGCAGGTGTAGGGGACTTTTTTACCGGTGTGGTGGAAGTCAAACACCTTGATGCGCGATTTGGAGGTGGCGTATGTGCCGTAGTTCTCGAAAGAACAGGCCATTTCGCACTGCAAGCAGCCGGTGCATTTGTCCGGATTGATGTGCAGGACTTTCTGCATGTGTGTCTCCTGTGAGGTGGCGGGCAGTTCAAGCACGCGCATATGAATCAGAATGCATAGCCATTGTTGGTGAATACCCCTGCAAACCGATGCGGATTAACCCTAGGTTTTAAGGGGTTGTCCTCAAAAATTCTCAGCTTGATACACATCTGACATGCCCCTGACTGCAGACCACAGCGACCGCTTGCAGCGGATTGAACAAGCCCGTGACCTGGTGTTTCAGGGCAATTCAGGTGGCCTGGCGGCCGAGCTGGCCCCCTGGATCACCCGGTCTTGGCAGCGCTGCATCGACATGGGTTTGCAGCCCAGCCATGGCGTTGGTTTTGACGCGATTTCCGTGCAACACATGCGCCGGGTGCAAGAATCCAGCCGTCCGCTGCTGCAAGCGGCCCAACCGGTGCTGGTCGAGCTGGCACGGGCCATTGCCGACATCCGCTACTTTGCCATCCTGACCAATGCCGAAGGCATCGTGGTGGACGTGCATGGCCCAGTGGATCGTCAAGACCGCCGCGCCGAGGTGATCGCCCGCGTGGGGGTGGATTTGTCCGAAAAAGCCGTGGGCACCACCGCCATCAGCGCCGCATTGACCGAGTTGCAACCCGTGTGGCTGCACCGGGGCGAGCATTTCTTCCAGGACACCGGGGTGTACAGCTGCGCGGGTGCGCCCGTGTTCGGGCCTGATGGCCTGTGCGCGGGCATGCTGGACCTGACGGGCATCGAGACCACCGAACGCGCGGCCTTGAAACACCTGGTGCGCCGCTCAGCCCGCAGCATCGAAAACAGCTGGCTCTTGTCCACCGCGCATGCTCTGGTGCTGCGCCTGAACTGGCCAGGCAACCAGCCCGGTGATGACAGCGACGGCCTGCTCACGCTGGATGCCGACGGCCACATCCTGGGGGCCAACCCCACCGCACGGCAAATGCTGTCCTTGTCCCCAGATGTCCACGGCCAAATGCTGCACGCCAGTGATGTCTTTGCCTCTCCCTGGGAAAGCCTCTTCGATACGGCCAGCCGCCAAGCCAGCGCACAAGAGCTGCCGCTGTGGTCAGGCTTGCGTTTGCAGACTCAGGCTTTGCGCGCGGGCCGACCCCTCACGCCGCCCCAACCCACTACAGCCACACCCCGGGCCAGCACCGCCCCCAAACCCCTGAAAGACGTGCAGACCGACATGATCCGCGAGGCGGTGAACCAGGCGCGCGGCAATGTGGCCGAAGCCGCCCGAGCTCTCGGCATCAGCCGCGCCACGGTTTACCGCAAACTCGGCTTGCCCAGAGGCTGAACACAACGCAGGTGAGATGCCCTGCTCATCTGCCCGCATTCGGGAAGAACAACTGCTCACCGCCAATCTTGTAGTCCGCAATCACGCCCTGCCCTGCGGGCGAAGTGATCCAGTCCACAAATTTCTGCGCATCGGCTTGTTTGACGTGCGCATGCTTGGCGGGGTTGACCACCATCACCCCGTACTGGTTGAACAAGCGCTGATCGCCCTCCACCAAAATGGTCAGATCGGCCCGGTTCTTGAAGTTCAGCCAGGTGGCACGGTCTGACAACACATAGGCGCCCGAAGACGCCGCAATGTTCAAAGCCGGGCCCATGCCGCAGCCGCACTCGCGGTAACCCTTGCCTTTGGCGGCCTCCAGGTTGGCAGCTTTCCAAAAGCGCAACTCGGCCGCATGCGTGCCGCTCTTGTCACCGCGCGAGACAAAAGCGGCATTGCTTGCAGACAATTTGGCCAAGGCCGCCACAATGTCTTTGCCACGGGTGGCTGCCGGATCGGCTTTGGGGCCAATCAGCACAAAGTCGTTGTACATCACGGGCAGGCGCTTGATGCCAAAACCATCGGCTACGAATTTTTCTTCGGCCGCTTGGTCGTGCACAAACACCACATCGGCGTCACCGCGTCGCGCCATATCGAGCGCCTGGCCGGTGCCCAAGGCCACCACTTTCACGTCCAGCCCACTGGCTTTTTTGAAGGCAGGCAAAAGATGCGAAAACAAGCCCGATTGCTCGGTCGATGTGGTGGAGGACATCACGATCGATTGGGCTTGCGCCCACAACGAGGTGCTGGCCAAAACGGCGCTGACCAAGGCGCGGCGGGTCATTGAAAGTGGAAAGGTCATGAAAGTTCTCCTTGAACAAAAGCATGGGCTGCAGGGCTGATCTCAGCCAACAGTGGAGGGTTAAAAAAATCAGCCACAGGCAGGTCGGCCAAAACACGACCTGCCTCCAGGTAAATGACACGGGTGGCCAAGCGCTTGACCTGGCCCAGGTTGTGACTGGCCCAGACCAAGGTCAAGGGTTTGTCGGCTTGCGACCCGGCTGCAAACTCGGCCATCAGGGCTTCGACCTCGCGCTTGGCATGCGGGTCCAAGCTGGCCGTGGGCTCATCGAGCAACAAGACATGGGGCTGGCGCGCCCAAGCCCGTGCCAGCGCCAAGCGCTGCTGCTGCCCGCCCGACAACTGACGACCGTTTTGCTGCGCCACAGACTCCAGGCCCACGCGGTGCAATGCCTGCAGGGCCAAAGCTTGAGCGGCCTGCCAATTCAAGGCCAGCGAACGGTCCAGCCACACCCCCAGCGCCACATTGTTCAAAGCCGACAGGCGCAGCATGTGCGGCCTTTGGAACAGCATGGCCTGGCGCACACCCGGCGCTTGAGTCACCTGCCCTTGTGTGGGCAGCACCAAACCATGCAGTGTGCGCAGCAAGCTGCTTTTGCCCGAGCCATTGGCCCCCACCAGCGCCACGCGCTCACCCGCCACGATGCGCAAGCGCACGCCCTTCAAGACCTGTTGTGCCCCCAACTGGACGCTGACCGCGTCCAGCGTGATTTGCACGGCGCTCATGGCTGCGCACCCACCAGACCATCGGCCGCAGCGGGCCGCGCATGGCGTGCCTCGCCCCAGCGCCGCAGGCCCGCCACCAGCGCATTGAGCAGCAACACCACGGCCAGCAAGACCATGCCCAGCCCCAGCGCCAACGGCAAATCGCCCTTGCTGGTTTCCAGGGCAATGGCGGTGGTCATCACACGGGTGAAGCCATCGATGTTGCCGCCCACGATCATGACCGCGCCCACTTCCGAAATGGCGCGGCCAAACGCTGTGACGCCAATCATGAGCAAAGCCAAACGCTCATCCCAAGCCAAGAGCAAACCACGCACCCAAGGGCCCGCGCCCAAAGAAGCCCACTGCTCACCCTGCTGGCGCTCGGCGTCCTCGACCACTTGACGTGTCAGGGCCGTGACCACTGGCACGACCAAAATGAACTGGGCCAGCACCATGGCTTTGAAGCTGAACAACCAGCCCAAAAAGCCCAAGGGCCCGGTGCGCGACAGCAGGAGGTAAACCACCAAGCCCACCACCACCGAAGGCAGCGCCAACAGGGTGTTCAGGCCCACCAGCAACGGACCACGGCCGCGAAAACGGGACACCGCCAACCAGGCCCCCAGGGCGACGCCCACGCCATAAGCCAGGGCACAGGCCGTGGCACTGACGGCCAAAGACCTGACCACCACCACCCACAGGGCAGGGTCGAAAGATATGACGAGATTCAGCGCCGTCAAGACGCTGTCCGAGAAGGTGTTCATACAGCGCTGTGGATGCTACGGCACATGCACCCGCCAAAGCATGAGGGGTGTCCACTATGAACAAGTTTGCATAGGCCAGCGCCATGAAAAAAGCCCGGCGAACCGGGCTCTTCATGGGGCGACAAGAATTTACTTCTTGCCAGCCTTCATCTCGGCTTCCAAGGCCTTGGCAGGGTCCTGTGCCGATGCATCTGAAGCAGGCTTCATGTCATCCATGTTCACTTCGTCGTCCTTGTCATCGTCTTCCCCTGCTTGGTCGAGCATTTGCTCAAACGCAGCATCGGCATCGATCTTGACACCTTCCTTGATGCCACCCGTCACCAAGTTAGGGAAGATGATGATGGCCGCCACCATGATCAACTGCAAAATAATGAAGGCGATCGAACCTTTGTAGATTTCAGAGGTCTTGACCGAAGGAATGTTCTCCCCCGTGATCCGGTCCTTGTAATCGTTTTTGGGCGCCACGCTGCGCAAATAGAACAGGGCAAAGCCAAACGGCGGCGTCAGGAACGAGGTCTGCAGGTTCATCGCCACGATCACCCCGAACCAGATCATGGCCTGGTCGGGGGTCATGCCAGGCACCAAACCGGGCAAGATCTTTTCGGCCACGGGCGCCAGGATCGGGATCACGATGAAGGCGATTTCAAAGAAATCGATGAAACAACCCAAGATGAAAATCAGGATGTTCACCACGATCAGGAAACCGATCGCACCGCCGGGCATGTCGACAAACAAGTGTTCCACCCAAATGTGGCCATCGGCCGCATTGAAGGTGAAGCTGAACACGGTGGAGCCGATCAGGATGAACAGCACAAACGATGCCAGCTTGGCCGTGTTTTCCAGCGCCTGGTTCATCAATTTCTTGTCCAAGCGCTTTCTGCTGACCGCCAAAATCAAAGCACCCAAAGCGCCCATCGCACCGCCCTCTGTGGGGGTCGCGACACCCAAGAAGATGGTACCCAGAACCAAAAAGATCAAGATCAGGGGCGGCATCAGCACAAAGGTCACTTGCTCAGCCAAGCGCGACAACAAGCCCATACCGGTGATCCGGTTGACAATGGCCAAGGCCAAAGCCACCAAGGACGCGACGGTCAAGGACATGATGACCATTTCATCGCCGGGTGACTCTTGGGTGCGGTCCAGCCAAGCGGTCATGATGGCATCGTGGGACGAAGCCCATGCAAAACCGACCACCGTGCACACGATCAATAGGAACATCAAGGACACATGACCCGATTTGCCATTGGCCTCGCGGTAGATGCGGGCTTCGGGCGGCAAGGCAGGCACCATGGCGGGCTTGAAAATCGCCACCACCACAATGAACAAGACATACAGTCCCACGAGCAACAGACCGGGCAACAAGGCACCGGCGTACATGTCACCCACCGAACGGCCCAATTGGTCGGCCAGCACAATCAACACCAACGAAGGCGGAATGGCTTGCGCCAAGGTACCCGAGGCCGTGATGGTTCCGGTGGCAATGACGCGGCTGTAGCCGTAGCGCAGCATGATGGGCAAAGAAATCAGGCCCATGGAAATCACGGCTGCGGCCACCACACCGGTGGTGGCGGCCAACAAAGCGCCCACCAAGATCACCGCAATCGCCACGCCGCCACGCACGGGACCAAACACCTGGCCTACCGTCTCCAACAAGTCCTCGGCCATGCCGGACTTTTGCAAGATGATGCCCATGAAGGTGAAAAATGGAATGGCCAGCAAGGTGTCGTTTTGCATGATGCCGAAAATGCGCAGCGGCAAGGCTTGGAACAAGGAGGGCGGGAACAGGCCGGCTTCCATGCCAATGAAGCCAAAGCCCAAACCGCACGCAGCCAGAGCGAAGGCCACCGGAAAACCGGTCAGCAGCAGCACAAACAAACCGGCAAACATGATGGGCACAAAGTTTTGTGCCAAAAAAGTCGCTTCCATCAACGGGCTCCCTGCGCTTGCTGCGCGATTTTTTCAAGTTCCAGCAGTTCTTTTTCTTCGTCTGACATGGTGTCTTCAGAAGACAGGGGGTCTTCCCCAACCCCTGACAAGAAAGAAAGGCGCTTGATCAGTTCGGAGACACCTTGCAACATCAGCAAGCCAAAGCCCAGAGGCACCAAGGCATACACCGGCCAGCGGATCAAGCCGCCCGCGTTGGACGACATTTCACCGGTGTTGTAAGCCTGCACGAACAAGGGCCAAGACAAGTAAATGCACAAGAAACAAAACGGAAACAGGGCCAACAAGATACCGCCCACGTCGATCCAGTTGCGGGCACGTGCGCTGAGCTTGCCCGAGATGAAGTCGATGCGCACATGCGAGTTTTTGAGGAAGCCGTAACCCGCCCCCAACAAGAAAACGGCCGCGAACAAATACCACTGAATTTCCAACATGCCGTTCGAGCTGATGTTGAAAGCTTTGCGGACAATGGCATTGGCGGCACTGATGATCGTCACGATCAAAATCAGCCAGGTGGTGAATTTGCCCACCCCTTTGTTCAAACGGTCAATGCCGCTTGAAAGTTTCAATAAAGATGACATGCGAACTCCAAAAAACTTGCGCGATTGTAAGTCTGTGTTGATGGATTCCCGGATCAGGCCCTGAAAACTCAAGTTGATATTTTTGATGTGCTGTGTGAAAGCCTTTCAAACCGCCATGCCGTTGCGCGTCAAGCGCCCGCGCTGTGCCGTGAAGACCGGAATTGCCACCAGGGCAGCATGCTGCGCAAAGACTGCACCTGACCGGCTTGATCGATGGGGCTGTAGCCCTTGAGGGCCTGTAAGCTGGCCCGCCAGGCGGCACTGCCCAACAACTGCCGCAGTTGCAACACCGGCGGGGTGTCCAGCGCCGATGCCAGACACACCAACCAATAAAACTCTTGCGACAGTGGCACAAAGTCGAGGCCATGCCCTTCGGCCGCATGGGCGATGCCCAGACCCACATCGGCCTGCCCTGCGGCAATACGAGCTGCCACAGCCGAATGCGAGTTTTCCTCATGCGCATAGCCCTTGATCGATGCGGGCACGAGACCTCTTTCTTGTAAGTTTTGGTCCAACAGCAGACGGGTTCCGGTCCCGGGGCTGCGGTTCACAAAGCGCACATCACCCTTGCACAAATCGGCCCAATCCCGCAAGCCCAAGGGGTTGCCCCGGGCGACCATGAGGCCCTGTGCACGCTTGGCAAAACCGATCAATTTGTGCTGACCTATTTTGAGCAAGGGCTTGTAGGTGCGTGCGACCAGCGATGGGGCATCGGGCTGCCAAGGGGCATGAAAGCCCGCCACATGGCACCGGCCCTCGTTCAGCGCCCGGATCGCGTCCACGCTGCCGCAAAAGCGCAAATCCAGATGCAAAGCCCTGGATGCCGCTTCTTCACGCAACAGGTCCATGGCCGCATCATGGCTGGCAAAAATCGGCAAGACCAGGTGCGCAGGGTCAAAGGCCACTGCAAATGTTTTCTCCAGGTCGGCATGCAGCGCACTGATTTGGGGCAACAGCCGAGCCTGCGCCTGACGCTCGGCCCACAGCAACTTGTCGGCAAAACCCGTGAGCCTGGCCGCCTGCCCCTTCTCCCAAAGGATCAGGGATTGGCCCAGGCTGTCCTCCCAGCGCTTGAGCTGACCCCAAACATGGCGGTAGGACAGCCCCATGGCCTTGGCCGCTCCGCCGATGGAGCCCGTATCGCGCACAGCTTGCAACAAGTCCATGAGTGGGTTGCGCAGCGGACTTTGGCGGTTGCGTACCGGTTCAGCGCCCGGGGGCGTCCATTGGTAAGAAAGCTCGATGTGTTGCATGGTGCCAAGTTTGCATGACGAAGCGAAATGAGGACAAGCCCATGAAAAAAGGCCCCGAGGGGCCTTTTTTCTTCGGTCGCAGCAGATGATTACAGCTTGGCCGATTGCATGTAGCGATCGAATGTGGCTTCGGTGAAGCGGAACCACTGGTTTTGATCCTTGCGGAAAGCCGAGTAGTCGTCGTAGATCTTTTTCCAGTTCGGGTTGGACTGGCGCAGCTCTTCGTACAGGGCCATGGACTGCTTGAAGGCCTCGTCCATCACCACCTTGGGGAAAGGCCGCAACTTGACACCACCGGCCACCAAGCGCTTGAGTGCCGCAGGGTTGCGGTTGTCGTAACGTGCTTGCATTTCGGTGTGCGCGTAAGACGCAGCAGCTTCCACAATGGCTTGGTTGTCTTTGGACAAGGCATTGAAAGCAGCCTTGTTGATGTAGAAGTCCAGCTGTGCGCCGCCTTCCCAGAAGCCTGGGTAGTAGTAGTTCTTGGCCACTTTTTGGAAGCCCAGCTTCTCGTCATCGTAAGGACCGACCCACTCAACGGCGTCGATGGTGCCTTTTTCCAGGGCTTGGTAAATTTCGCCACCAGGGATGTTCTGGGGCACAGCGCCCATGCGGGTCATGACCTTGCCAGCGAAACCGCCAACGCGGAACTTCAGGCCCTTGATGTCGGCCAGGGTCTTGATTTCCTTGCGGTACCAGCCACCCATTTGGGCGCCTGTGTTGCCGCCCGGGAAGTTCACGATGTTGTACTTGTCGTAGAACTCACGGAACAGCTTCATGCCGTTGCCGTCATAAAACCAGGATGTGAGCTGGCGGCTGTTCAGACCAAACGGAATGGCTGTGCCCAGGGCAAAAGTGTCGTCCTTGCCGAAGAAGTAGTAAGGCGCTGTGTGAGCCGCTTCCACGGTGCCTTGCTGCACACCGTCCAACACACCAAAAGCGGGCATCAACTCGCCTGCTGCATGCGTGGTGACGACAAACTTGCCGCCAGACATGGCATTGACCTTTTCGGCGAACACTTCGGCTGCACCAAAGATGGTGTCCAGGGCTTTCGGGAAGCTGGAAGCAAGGCGCCAGCGGATGGCGGCCTGGGCGTGTACAGCGGGTGCAGCACCGGCAGCCAAGACGCCAGCGATACCGGCGTTTTTAATTACGGAACGACGATCCATGAAGGACTCCTTGTTGAAAAAAAATACATCCGACGAACAGGATTTTTCGAATGATCGGATGGCGTATTGTAGGAATTCCAATGGCGCTCAAACGTGCGGGTTTACCCTTTTTTTAAGCCTTATCTTGAAAGGGATTTGACCATGCCGTGCAGCCCTTGAAAAGAATTCAAGACCGATCTGAATTCCACTCAATCACCCCACCTTTGCCGCACGGAATGCTCGATGCCTGCGGCATCCAGGCCCTGAAGGGACAACAACTTGGCCGGGTCACCATGTTCGATGAACACATCGGGCAAGCCCAGGTGCAGCACAGAGCGCTGCACGTTCATCTGCTGCAAGGCCTCGGCCACCGCACTGCCTGCACCACCCATGGTGCAACCCTCTTCCACCGTGACGATGCGTTCGTGGGTTTGCGCGATTTGCGCCAGCAAATCGACATCCAAGGGCTTGACCCAGCGCATGTTGACCACCGTGGCATTGAGCTTTTCAGCCGCTTGCAAGGCCGGGGCCAGCAAGGTGCCAAAGGCCAGAATGGCTGTTTTTTCGCCTTGGCGGCGCACTTCGCCTTTGCCAAAAGGCAGGGTGTCCAGATCACGCCCCGCCACCGTGCCCACGCCCGCGCCGCGCGGGTAGCGCACCGCCACCGGGTGGTTTTGGGCGAAAGCGGTGCTCAGCAGTTGACGGCACTCGCGCTCATCGGCTGGGCAGGCCAGGCTCATGTTGGGAATGCAGCGGATGTAAGCGATGTCGTAAGCGCCAGCGTGCGTCGCACCGTCGGCCCCCACCAAGCCTGCGCGGTCCAGTGCAAACACCACCGGCAGGTTTTGCAGCGCCACATCGTGGATCAGTTGGTCGTAGCCACGCTGCAAGAAGGTGGAGTAAATCGCCACCACGGGCTTGAGCCCTTCGCAGGCCATGCCGGCCGCAAAGGTCACGGCATGCTGCTCGGCAATGCCCACGTCGTAATAGCGTTTGGGAAAGCGCTGGTGGAATTCGACCATGCCCGAGCCTTCGCGCATGGCAGGCGTAATGCCGACCAGGCGCAGGTCTTTCTCGGCCATGTCGCACAACCACTGGCCAAACACCTGGGTGAAGGTGGTTTTGGCGGGCGTGGCCGCAGGCACCAGGCCGACACTGGGGTCAAACTTGCCGGGGCCGTGGTAGGCCACCGGATCGGCTTCGGCTTTTTCATAGCCCTGGCCTTTTTTGGTCACCACATGCAAGAACTGCGGACCATCGAGGTGCTTGATGTTTTCCAGCGTCGGGATCAGCGACTCCAGGTCGTGCCCATCGATCGGGCCGATGTAGTTGAAGCCGAATTTCTCAAACAGCGTGGCGGGCACCACCATGCCCTTGGCATGCTCTTCCAGGCGCTTGGCCAACTCGAACAAGGGGGGCGCGTTTTTCAGCACATTCTTGGCACCGGCTTTGGCGGCCGAGTAAAAACGCCCGCTCATCAATTGCGCCAGGTAGCGGTTGAGCGCGCCCACAGGCGGGCTGATCGACATGTCGTTGTCGTTCAGGATCACCAGCAGCTTGCATTCTTCTACGCCCGCATTGTTCAGGGCTTCAAAGGCCATGCCGGCGGTCATGGCGCCATCGCCGATCACCGCAATTGAATGGCGTGACTCGCCTTTTTGGCGCGCGGCTACAGCCATGCCCAAAGCAGCCGAAATGCTGGTGGACGAGTGCGCCGTGCCAAAGGTGTCGTATTCGCTCTCGTCGCGGCGCGGAAAACCCGACAAGCCGCCAAATTGGCGCAGCGTGGGCATGCGGTCACGACGACCGGTCAGGATTTTGTGCGGATAGGTCTGGTGACCCACATCCCAAACGATGCGGTCTTCGGGGGTGTTGAACACATAGTGCAATGCCACCGTCAGTTCGACCGTGCCCAGGTTTGAGCTCAGGTGACCGCCAGTTTTGGACACGTTGTCCAGCACACACTGGCGCAATTCATCGGCCAGGCGCGGCAGTTCGGTCCGCGTCAAGCGGCGCAGGTCGGCGGGCTGGTCGATGGTCTTGAGCAAATCGGTCATGTCAGTTGTTTCTTTCTACCACCATGGCGGTCAAGGCGCGCAAAGCGGCCAAACGGGCCTCGGGCAATTCGGTGTCGGCCAGGGCTTGCAAGGCCTGGGTGGCCAGCGCATCGGCATAGGCCTTGGCCGCAGCCAGCCCCATCAGGGCCACATAGGTGGGTTTGTCAGCGGCTTCATCCTTGCCCGCAGTCTTGCCCAGAGTGGCCGAATCGGCCGTCACGTCCAGGACATCGTCCACCACCTGAAAGGCCAGGCCCAGGGCCTGACCAAAACGACCCAATGCCGCCTGCACCGGGGCGGGCACGCCGGGCGCGCAAGCAGCCCCCATGTGCACGCTGCACAAGAGCAAGGCACCGGTTTTGAGGCGGTGCATCTGACGCAACTGGTCTTCCGTCAAGCGCTGGCCCACGCTGGCCAGGTCAATCGCCTGGCCCCCGGCCATGCCCTGGTAACCCGAAGCGCGGGCCAACAAGCCCACGCAGGCCGCTTGGACGCCAGCGCTCACGCTGCCGTCTTGCGGGGTCAAAAACTCAAAGGCCAGGGTCTGCAAGGCGTCTCCCGCCAGCAGGGCCTGCGCCTCGCCAAACTGCACATGCACCGTGGGTTTGCCGCGCCGCAGCACATCGTTGTCCATGCAGGGCATGTCGTCGTGCACCAGCGAATAGGCGTGGATGAGCTCTATCGCACAGGCTGCGTTCAGGGCCGACGTGCTGCCGGGTGCTTCGCCCACAGCTTCTGCCGTGGCCAACACCAGCAAGGGACGCAAACGCTTGCCGCCGTCGAGCACGGCGTAACGCATGGCCTGCCCGAGGGCCGCAGGCGAGTGGGCCGCAATGCCCCCAGACAAAGCCTGTTCGACGCGCGCCAGGTGCGGCTGCATCCAGGCTTGGAGGTCAAAAGCGCTCATGCACCGCTCCAGGGTTTGAGTTGGCCGCCATCGAGTACCTGAATCTGGTCTTCCACGGCTTTGAGCTTGTCGCGGCAAAAGGCCAGCAAGGCAGCGCCACGTTGGTAACCCGACAGCAATTGGTCCAGTGGCATCTGGCCCGACTCCAGTTGCCCGACCAACGACTCCAGCTCCGACAGTGCCGCTTCGTAGGTGGCGGGCATCAGGGCTTCGGCGGTGTTGGCTGTTTCGGTGGGGGCGGCCTTGGGCATGGGATGTTCCGGGGAAAAAACCAGATTCTAGGCCTTCAGCCTTGTTCAGCCTGACACCGTGCAGCGTCAATCCCACAAGACGGTCATGGGCGGGAAAACCCTGAGTTTTTCATGGCCGGTGCGGGGGCGCACGGCGCCCCTCACCCCCCGGGGTAGAATCTCGGTTCATCGACAGGAAGCTTCCTGTCATTTTTTTGCGCCGTTTTCCCTGAATTCAGCGCTTTGTCCCTGCCCCTTCATAGGGGGAGTCTCTAGGTCAGGTCACCCATGTCTGATTTAAGTCTTCAACTGCAGCAGGCCGCAAGCCAACTACCAGTTTCCACTTATTTCGATGAGGCGCTGTTTCAGCGCGAATTGAAAACGCTCTTCCAGCAGGGCCCGCGTTATGTGGGCCACCAGCTGGCCGTGCCCCACCCCGGCGACTACTACGCCCTGCCCCACGAGGCCGAAGGCCGCGCCTTGGTGCGCAACGCCCAGGGCGGGGTCGAGCTGGTCTCCAATGTCTGCCGTCACCGCCAGGCCGTCATGCTGAACGGTCGGGGCAATTTGCACACCCAGCAAAAAGGCAGCGCGGGCGGCAACATCGTCTGCCCGCTGCACCGCTGGACTTACTCACCCAAGGGTGAGCTCTTGGGCGCACCGCATTTTTCGCACGACCCCTGCCTGAATCTGAACAACTACAAGTTGCAAGAGTGGAACGGCCTCCTGTTTGAAGACAACGGCCGCGACATCGCCGCCGATCTGGCGGGCATGGGCCCCAGGGCGCAACTCAATTTCGACGGCTACGCGCTCGACCGGGTGGAACTGCACGAGTGCAATTACAACTGGAAGACCTTCATCGAGGTGTATCTGGAGGACTACCACGTCGGTCCCTTCCACCCGGGGCTGGGCCAGTTCGTCAGCTGCGACGACCTGAGCTGGGAGTTCAAGGAACACTACTCGGTGCAGACCGTGGGCGTGTCTCGCGGCTTTGGCCAACCGGGCTCGGACATTTACAAAAAGTGGCACGAAGTGCTGCTGAACTACCGCAACGGTGCCATGCCCGAACGTGGCGCGATCTGGCTGACGTATTACCCGCACATCATGGTGGAGTGGTACCCGCATGTGCTCACCGTCTCCACCCTGCACCCCATCAGCCCGAACAAGACGCTCAACATGGTCGAGTTTTATTACCCCGAAGAAATCGTGGCCTTCGAGCGCGAATTCGTCGAGGCGCAGCAAGCGGCTTACATGGAAACCTGCATCGAAGACGACGAAATTGCCGAACGCATGGACGCCGGTCGCAAAGCCCTGCTGGCGCGCGGTGACAACGAAGTCGGGCCCTACCAAAGCCCCATGGAAGACGGCATGCAACACTTTCACGAGTGGTACCGCAGACAGATGAACACCCTCTGAAGCGAAGGCGACGATGCAAGCCTCTTGGATGATCTTGGCATCCTTGTTCTTCTCGATGATGGGGGTTTGCATCAAATTCGCATCGGCACACTTTCAAACTTCCGAGCTGGTTTTTTTCAGGGGTCTGATCGGCGTGGTGTTCATGGCCACCTTGTGCAGGGTGCAAGGTGTCCCTTTGCGCACATCGATTCCCATGATGCACGTCTGGCGTTCGGTGGTGGGTGTCACTTCACTGGCGGCCTGGTTTTATGCCATTGCCCACTTGCCCCTGGCCACCGCCATGACACTCAACTACATGAGCGGTATCTGGGTGGCGGTTTTTCTGGTGGGTGGCACCTTGGTCATGGGCAAACTGCAAGAAGCGACCCGGCAAGGACCCATCGTGCTGACGGTGATCGCCGGTTTTGGCGGTGTCATCTTGTTACTGCGCCCCACCATCGAGCAAGACCAGTTGTTCGCCGGCCTCATCGGGCTGCTCTCGGGCCTGGTCGCTGCATTGGCCTACATCCAAGTGGCCGCCTTGGGCCGACTGAACGAACCCGAAGCCCGCACCGTGTTTTATTTTTCGGTGGGCACCGCCGTGGTGGGCGCCGCGCTGATGCTGGTCACCGGCGTCAGCGCCTGGGTTTGGCCCAACGTGTTGTGGTTGTTGCCCATCGGTGTGCTGGCCGCGCTGGGTCAGTTGTGCATGACCAACGCCTACAGCCGAGGCTCGACCCTGGTGGTGGCCAATCTGCAATATTCAGGCATCGTCTTTGGCGCCTTGTTCGGCCTGATGCTGTTTGGCGACCAAATCCCGCTCATGGGCTGGTTGGGCATGGGCCTCATCATGGCCAGCGGCATCGCCTCCACCGTGTTGCGCAGCCGTACACTGCCCAGCGCGCCCCCTGAAGACCACTGAACCTTGGAGACCACCATGTACAACTTGTTGATCAACGTCCCCCAATTGCAAACCCTGCTGGCGCAAGGCACCCCCTGCGCCATTTTCGACTGCAGTTTTGACCTGATGAAGCCCGAGCTGGCGGGTGGTTTTTTTGCCGACGCGCGCATCGCAGGCGCCCTGCCCGCTGACCTGGACAAGGACCTGAGCACGCACGAGGCAGGCATGGCCGTGAATGGCGGACGCCACCCCTTGCCCCAGCGCGAGGCCGTGGCCCGGTGGCTGGGCCGCATGGGGGTGCACAACGGCATGCAGATCGTGGTGTACGACCGCAACAAAAGCCAGTACTGCGGACGCTTGTGGTGGATGCTCAAATGGCTCGGGCATGAGGCCGTGGCCGTGCTGGACGGCGGCTTACAAGCCTGGAAAGACGCGGGTGGGGCCATCGCATCGGGCCCCTTCACCCCCCCTGCGCCTGCGGCATTTGAATTGAAAGCACCGCTGCGCCAGCTGGTTCTGACCGACAAGGTGGTCGCCCACCTTGGCCAGCCCGCGCAAACCGTGGTCGATGCCCGCGCCGGGGCCCGTTACCGTGGCGAGGTGGAGCCACTGGACCCTGTGGCAGGTCACATCCCCGGCGCGCTCAACCGGCCTTTTGCCGAGAACTTCACCGAAGACGGCCGATTCAAAACCCCCGAATTGCTCAAAGCCGAATGGGACCGGGTGCTGGCAGGCCGCCCAGCCAGCAGCGTGGTGCACCACTGTGGCAGCGGCGTGACGGCCGTGCCCAACCTGATGGCCATGGAGCTGGCCGGTTTCGGCCCCACCGCGCTGTATGCGGGCAGCTGGAGCGAATGGTGCCGCACCCCCGGCCTGCCCTACGCCAAAGGGTGACGCTTGCAGGAGCGCACCCCTTGCGCGATGGGCGTGGCACACGCCCCCTTGCCTCTCAATTTCAGTGCTGGTGTCCCGCCAGAGCGCTGACCACCAGCACCATGCCCATGCCCAAGGCCAGCCACAAAATTTGTGAGGCGGTTTCACGGGCTGACAGGCGCTTTTGCAGCTGCGGGATCAAATCGGCCAAGGCCACATAGACAAAGCTGCTGCTGGCCACCACCAAAAAGTAAGGCAGCCAGTCGTGCAGGGCATCGACCAGCACATAACCCACGGCACCGCCCAAGGCGGTGATGGCCCCCGCCATCGAGACTTTGACAATGGCCGCCTGGCGGCTGCTGCTGCCCTGGCGAAGAACGGCCAGATCACCCATGTGGTGCGGCACCTCATGCGCCAACACGGCCAAGGCGGCGATCACGCCCAAGCGCATATCGGCCATGAATGCCGATGCGATCAAGATGCCATCACCAAAGCAATGCACGCTGTCGCCGGCCAAGACAGCCCATTGACCGCCGATTTTCTCTTCGTCGTGATGGCCATGAGAGTGAGCATGGTCGTGCGCTTTGTGATCGTGGTGATGGACATGGCCATGCTCGTGCCCGTGGTGCCACAGTTCAGCCTTGTCGAGCAGAAAGAAAAACACCAGACCGATGAGCAGGGTCAGAAACAATTCGTGGGCCCCGGCTTCACTTTCAAAAGCTTCAGGCAACAGATGCAAAAACGCCGTGGCCAGCAATGCCCCAGCGGCCAGGCTCAGCATGTGCTGGGTGTAGCGGCTGAGCACACCAAAGCTCAACCAGGCGGCCAGCCAAACGCTGCCAATGCCCGCCACCAAAGTGCCCACCAAAATTGCCAATAAAGTCATCTTGCATCCACGAAGTGCCTTGCACTCCAAAACAAACCGCCCCGAAGGGCGGTTTTTTTATCGCTCATGCCCCAAGGGGCAGCTGTCACATTTTATGAATCAGGCCACACCGTGGCGCTTGAACCAAGCCAACATCCGCTGCCAACCATCTTCGGCCGCCGGCTTGCGGTAGCTCGATCGGTAGTCGGCATGGAAGGCATGCGGGGCATCAGGATAAACCACAAACTCACTGGCTTTGGCCGCTGCGGGTCCTTTGGCCAATTCGGCCTTCATCTTATCAACGGTGTCAAGGGGGATGCCAGTGTCTGCGCCGCCATACAAGCCCAGAACCGGGGCCTTCAGACTGCCCGCCAGGGCCAGCGGGTGCCTCGGGGTTTGAGGGGTCGTGTTGCCCACCAGGCGGCCGTACCACGCCACGCCCGCTTTGAGCCTGGCTTGGTGGGCAGCGTACAGCCAGGTGATGCGCCCGCCCCAGCAAAATCCGGTGATGGCCAATTTGTCGGCGTTGCCGCCATTGACCGCGGCCCAGGCCACGGCTGCATCCAGGTCACCCATGACCTGTTCGTCCGGCACTTTGGCGATGATTTCCGACTGCAGTTTGGCCAATTCGCCGTATTCGTTCGGGTCTCCCTGGCGCACAAACAGCTCGGGGGCAATCGCCAGGTAGCCCGCTTGCGCGAGGCGGTGGGTGGTGTCGGCGATGTATTCGTGCACACCAAAAATTTCGGAAATCACCAAGACCACCGGCAAACCTGTCTTGCCTGCGGGCGCAGCCCGGTAAGCCGGCATCTTGAAGCCCTTGACGTCAATGGTCACCTCCCCCGCAAGCAAGCCTGTGGCAGGGGTCTTGATGGCCGTTTGGGCCATGATCGGAGCCGCCGCTGCGGCATAACCCACCCCCAGCGCAGCTTTCAAGGCCACTCGGCGGGTGGTGCCACTGGCGTCTACGCGGCCTCCCAAAAGGGCTTGGGCATCGTTGATCAGGTCTTTGTTCAAGTCAGGTCTCCATGTGCAAATATCAGAGGACGCTTATCTTGACACAGGCGCCACGGGTTTGCACAGGGTTGACGATTTAAACTGCCGCCATGCCCTGGACTTTGCCCGTTCTCTACTCGTTTCGCCGCTGCCCCTACGCCATGCGGGCCCGCCTGGCACTGCACACGAGCGGCATCCCGTTGGAACACCGCGAAGTGGTTCTGAAAAACAAACCGGCCCACATGTTGGCCCTCTCGCCCAAAGGCACGGTGCCCGTGTTGTGGTTGCCCGATGGCCAAGGGCCTCAAGGCGGCAGGGTGCTGGAGCAGAGCCTGGACATCATGCTGTTGGCCCTGCACCAGCACGACCCGCTGGGCTGGCTGCCGGCTTCAGATGTGGCCATGGCCGATGCGATGGCGCTGATCGCCCACAACGACGGGCCTTTCAAACAACAACTGGACCGCTACAAATACCCCAACCGCTCTGGGCTGGACAGTGGTTCTGCCGACCGCGATGAGGCGGCGGTTTGGTTGCTCACGCTGGAGGCACGTCTTCGCGAAAAGCCTTTTTTGGCGGGCGAACACTTCGGCCTGGCCGATGCCGCCATCGCCCCCTTTGTCCGGCAATACGCCCACACCGACCCGGCATGGTTTGCGGCGCAGCCTTGGCCTGCGCTGGCGTCTTGGTTGGCTGCTTTTGAAGCCTCCGAACTGTTTGCAGCCATCATGCACAAGCACGCGCCCTGGCCAGAACCCGCAGCTGTTGGGTAGGAGCCCACCCCGTGGGCGATGGGCGCTTCAGTGCGCCTGCTCCCAATTCGGCCCAAAACCCACCTCGGCCAGCAGGGGCACCTTCAAATCGGCCACACCGGCCATGATGCGCGGGATCTCGGTACGTACCCACTCCACCTCGGCCTCAGGCACCTCGAACACCAATTCGTCGTGCACCTGCATGATGACCTTGGTGGCCTTGCCTTGTTCGTCGAGCGCTTTTTGCACCGCGACCATGCTCAGCTTGATCAGGTCGGCCGCCGTGCCCTGCATGGGCGCGTTGATGGCGGCGCGCTCAGCCCCGGCACGGCGCGGGCCATTGGGGCTGTTGATCTCGGGCAGCACCAGGCGGCGGCCAAACACCGTCTCGACATAGCCCATCGCCTTGGCCTGCTCGCGGGTGGCGTCCATGTAGTGCTTGACGCCCGCAAAACGCTCAAAGTAGCGGGTGATGTAGTTCTTGGCCGCGGTGTTGTCGATGGCCAGCGCCTTGGCCAAACCGAACGCGCTCATGCCATAGATCAGGCCGAAGTTGATGGTCTTGGCGTAGCGGCGCTGTTCGCTGCTCACGGTGTCGGGCGTCATGCCAAACACTTCGGCCGCCGTGGCCTTGTGCACGTCCAGGCCCTCATGGAAGGCCTTGAGCAAGGCCGGGTCGTCGCTCAGGTGCGCCATGATGCGCAGCTCGATCTGGCTGTAGTCGGCACTGGCGATCACGCAGCCTGCGGGGGCTACAAAGGCCTCGCGCACCTTGCGCCCCTCTGCGGTGCGCACCGGGATGTTTTGCAGGTTCGGCTCGTTGCTCGACAAACGGCCTGTGACGGCCACGGCCTGCGCGTAATTCGTGTGAACACGACCCGTGCGCGGCAAGGCCAGCTGCGCCAGCTTGTCGGTGTAAGTGCCCTTGAGTTTGGAAAGACTCCGGTGCTCCAGGATGCGGGCGGGCAGCGGGTAGTCTTCGGCCAGCTTCTCCAGAACCTCTTCGTCGGTGCTGCGTGCACCGGTGGCGGTTTTCTTGATGACGGGCAGGCCCAGCTTGTCAAAAAAGATCTCGCCCAATTGCTTGGGACTGGCCAGGTTGAAGGGCTGCCCTGCGATCTCGTAGGCTTCGGTTTCGAGTTGCACGATGCGCTCACCCAGCGCCTGGCTTTGCGCGGCCAGCGTGGGCCCGTCGATCAGCACGCCGTTGCGCTCGATGCGGTACAGCGCTTCGCTGGTGGCGATTTCCAGCTCGTACACATATTTAAGCCCAGCATGCGCCTCGATCTGCGGCCACAGTGCCAAGTGCACATCCAGACACTGGTCCGCGTCTTCGCACGAATAGTGCGCGGCCTTGTCCACGTCCACCTGCGCGAACGGGATCTGGTGCGCGCCCTTGCCACACAGGTCTTCATACGTCACGCCTTTGCGCCCCACATGCCGCTCGGCGAGGCTGGAGAGGCCGTGCGGCTTGTGCACTTCGAGCACATAGCTCTCCAGCATGGTGTCGTGCGCATAGCCCTGCACCTCGATGCCGTGGTTGGCGAACACATGGCGGTCGTATTTGATGTTCTGACCCAATTTCAGACGGGCCGGGTTTTCGAGCCAGGGCTTGAGCTTGGCCAGCACATCGGCCAGCGGCAGTTGCTCAGGCGCACCCGGGGCGTTGTGGGCCAGCGGAATGTAGGCCGCCTCGCCGGGTTTGACGCTGAGCGAGATGCCCACGATCTCGGCACGCATGGCGTCGAGCGACGTGGTTTCGGTGTCGATGGCCACCAGCGGCGCTTGCTCGATGCGCGCGAGCCAGGTGCCAAACAGCGCCCAGTCGAGCACCGTGTCGTATGCCACATCGCCCTGCACCGCGCTGGCCGCAGTGTGCAATTCGGGCAAAGCAGCAGCTTCGTCGGATGAAGCCTCTCCGAACAGGTCACCCATGCCCGTGTCCACCCCCCGACTGGGTGGCTTGGCGGTTTTGGCTTTGGCAGCGGGCGCCGGCATGGCCCCACCCAGCGACTGAACCAGACCCTTGAATCCATAGGTCTGGTAAAAACCGAGCAGCTTGTCTTTGTCGGGCGCGTGCAGGTGCAAGCTGGCCAGCGACGGCAAACCGGGCACCCAGCCGTTCAGGTCGCAATCGGTTTTCATGGTCACCAGCGCTCGGCCCTTGGGCAACCAATCCACCGCCTGGCGCAGGTTTTCACCCGCCACGCCTTTGATCTCATGGGCGTGCGCCAACAAATTGTCCAGTGAGCCGTACTCCAGCAACCACTTGGCAGCCGTCTTGGGGCCCACCTTGGCCACGCCCGGCACGTTGTCCACCGGGTCGCCCACCAGGGTCTGGTAATCGATCATCAGCGACGGCGGCACGCCAAATTCTTCGGTCACGCCCGCCACATCGCGCACCTTGCCGTTCATGGTGTCGATGATGGTGATGTGCGCGTTCACCAGCTGGCTCAGGTCCTTGTCGCCGCTGGACACCGTGACCTCGACGCCCTGCTGCGCAGCAGTGTGGGCCAGCGTGGCGATCACATCGTCGGCTTCCACACCGGGCACATCCAGCACGGTCCAGCCCATCAGGCGCACCAGTTCGTGGATCGGCTCGATTTGGCTGCGCAAATCATCGGGCATGGGGCTGCGGTGGGCCTTGTACTCGGGGTAGAGCGCGTCCCGAAAAGTCGGGCCTTTGGCGTCAAACACGCAAGCGGCATAGGTGGCGGGCACATCTTTGCGCAGCCGCTCCATCATGTTGATCATGCCGCGAATGGCGCCCGTGGCGGCACTCGTCGGGTCGCCGGGCACGGCCCGCAGGTCGGGCATGGCGTGGAAGGCGCGGTACAGGTAGCTGGAACCATCGACCAGCAAGAGGGTCGGTTGGGATGTTTCGGGGGTGGTGTCAGGGGTGTTTTCGCTCATCCCTCGATTGTGTACCGGGTTGACACCCCAGTGACCAAGAAGGATTGGGGGCAGGCCCTGTTTCAGGGTGATGTGGCCAAGCAAAGCGCGATGGCCACCGAGGAAGCTCCAGATGGTGTGTGGGGCCTGCGCTGAGGCGATGTGGCAAAGCGAAGCGCCTCTGAGCCTCGGCGCAGGCCCTGCACACCATCCTTCCGCCAGCAAGGCAAACGGGCACGGGCAGACCCGCAAAGGGCTGGGTGCGCTGGGCCTCAGAGGCGCTTCGCTTTGCCACATCGGCCCCGCGCTGTCCGCCCTTTGCGGGTCATTGTGGGTTGTTCGCCCTCTACAATCCTTGTTTTTCCCACCTAAGCCAGTTCGCTCTGGCACTTTGACCCTCTTCCCATGGCGGTATTCACCGAAGTCACCGAAACCCAGGCCAATGACCTGATGCAAGCCCTGAACCTGGGCCAGCTCACCGCCCTGCGCGGCATCGAAGGTGGCATCGAAAACACCAATTACTTCGCCACCACCGACCAGGGCGACTACGTGCTCACCTTGTTCGAGCGCCTGACCCACGAACAACTGCCTTTTTATTTGCTGTTGATGAAGCACCTGGCCGAGCGTGGCATCCCGGTGCCGAACCCTGCAGCCAACCGCGACGGCGATGTGCTGCACAGCCTGAACGGCAAGCCTGCAGCCGTGGTCAACAAACTGGCCGGTAAAAGCCAGCTGCAGCCCCAGGCGGTGCACTGCGCCGCCGTGGGCGACATGTTGGCGCGCATGCACCTGGCCGGGGCCGACTACAACCGCAGCCAGCCCAATTTGCGTGGACTGCCCTGGTGGAACGAGACCGCGCC
Organism: Comamonadaceae bacterium; assembly: GCA_027484105.1. Taxonomy (GTDB): domain Bacteria; phylum Pseudomonadota; class Gammaproteobacteria; order Burkholderiales; family Burkholderiaceae_C; genus Limnohabitans_A. The sequence continues at coordinate 31,937 of JAIXUG010000004.1, read as the reverse complement.
TGTGGTGCTCCCCTTTTTGGACCCCGCCCAAACAAGCCTGCTGCGCAGCGAATTGGCCTACCAGAACCACATCGCCGACAGTGCTGCCTATGCCGCCCTGCCCCGTGGCCCGGTGCATGCCGACCTGTTCCGCGACAACGTGATGTTCGACGGTGAGCAGTTGACCGGCTTTTTTGATTTTTACTTTGCCGGTGTGGACACCTGGCTGTTTGACTTGGCGGTGTGCCTGAACGACTGGTGCATCGACTTGCCCAGCGGCATGCACATCGGTGAGCGGGCCGTGGCCATGCTGCAAGCCTACAACCGGGTGCGCCCTTTGAGCGCGGCCGAACGCGCGTTGCTGCCTGCCCTTTTGCGTGCAGGGGCTTTGCGTTTCTGGATTTCGCGCCTGTGGGACTACCATCTGCCCCGCGAAGCCGCCATGCTCACGCCCCACGACCCCCGCCATTTTGAGCGGGTGCTTCGGGGCCGTGTCCTTCACCCCGTTTCTTTGTCCGCCATCCTCTGATCACCATGCAACTGCAAATTGTTCCCGCCAGCGCCGGCATCCAATGGGCCAAGCAGGGCATGCGCACGTTTTGGCGTCAGCCTTTGGCCATGTCGGGTTTGTTTTTTTTGTTCATGGCCACGGTGTCCGTCGTGTCGATCGTGCCCTTCATTGGCAGCGCCTTGGCGCTGGTCGTTTTGCCCGCACTCACCTTGGGGATGATGGCCGCCACGAAAACCGCATCCGAGGGCAAGTTCCCCATGCCGGCGGTCCTTTACCTGGCCTTTAAAAAGGGCCCGCAGCGCAAAACCATGTTCCAGCTGGGCGCCTGGTATGCCCTGATTTTTCTGGTCGTGATGCTCCTGTCCACCCTGGCCGATGGCGGCACCTTTGCCAAGGTGTACTTTGGCGGCGCCCCCATGACCCCTGAAGTGGTCACTGCCGACTCGTTTCAGACGGCTTTGTGGATCTCGATGCTCTTTTATGTGCCCCTGTCCATGATGTTCTGGCATGCGCCAGCCTTGGTGCACTGGTACGGCCTGCCTGCTGCCAAAAGCCTGTTTTTCAGCTTCATGGCGTGCTGGCGCAACCTGAGAGCCTTTATCGTTTACGTGATGGCCTGGGGCGTGATTTTCTTGGGCACCGGTGTGCTGGCCTTGCTCATCGCCAGCTTGATGGGTAACCCGCAGCTGATGACGGCCGCTTTTGTGCCCATGGCCCTGATGGTGGCGGCCATGTTTTTCAGCTCCATGCTGTTTTCGGTTCGCGACTGTTTTGCGATCGACCTGACCGACGAACAAACCAGCCCGAATCCGAGCGGCAGCGAATGATCAGTGATGGTGGCCGTGCGCGCCGTGCGCGTGGCGGTGGTTCACTTCTTCAGCGGTGGCGGGGCGCACTTCCACCACCTTGAGTGTGAGCGTCAGGTGTTGACCTGCCCAAGGGTGATTGGCGTCCAGAATCACCTTGTCGCCTTTGATTTTCACCACATTGAAGACCCGCTCTTGACCCTCGGCGGAGCGCCCACGCAGTTGTCCGCCCACTTTGACACCCGGTGGAAATTCGCTTTTGGGGATGGTTTGCAACAAGCTTTCGTCGCGCTCGCCAAAAGCGTCTGCCGGGGCCAGTTTGAGCGTGGTGGTGAAGCCCACTTCCTGGCCTTCGAGCGCTGCTTCGATTTTCGGGAAGGTGTTGTCGTAACCGCCATGCAGGTAAGCCGTAGGCTCTTGCGTCTTGTCGAGCACTTGGCCCTGGGCGTTCACCACTTTGTGGTGCATGGTGACAACGGTGTCTCGGGTGATTTTCATGGGGTTCTTTCTCAAGGAGATCGCAAGGGTCAAGGGTTTGGGGGTCTCACACGACGGTGAGTTTGGCCACGCTCAAGGCCAGCCACTTCACGCCGTGGCGCGGGAAGTTGACCTGGGCACGGGCATCGGCGCCCACACCTTCGACGGCCAGGACTTTGCCCTCGCCAAACTTGGTGTGGAACACATTTTGACCGGCCGTGATGCCGTGTTCAGGCGCGGCTTTTTGCAACGGCACCGGCGGGCTTTTGTAGGTTTCGGTGCTCAGGCTGCTTTGGCCCCAAGCCGGGCGGGCGTGGCGGTTTTGCGCCGGGGTCTGGCCCCAGGGTGCGCCCGATCCACCTGAGCCAGCGCCGAACCCGCCAGCATTGCCGCCCAGATTGGCAAAGCCTGCCCCTTTGGGCGTGATCCATTTCAGGCATGCTTCGGGCAACTCGTCCAGAAATCGGCTTTTCAGGTTGTAGCGGGTCTGGCCGTGCAGCATGCGGGTTTGCGAATGGCTCAGGTACAGGCGCTTGCGAGCGCGGGTGATGGCCACATACATCAGGCGGCGCTCTTCTTCCAGGCCGTCAAAGTCGTTCATCGCGTTTTCGTGCGGGAACAGGCCTTCTTCCAGCCCGGTGATGAACACCGCGTCAAATTCAAGGCCCTTGCTGGCGTGCACCGTCATCAGCTGCACCGCGTCTTCGCCCGCTTGCGCCTGGTTGTCACCCGCCTCCAAAGACGCATGCGTGAGGAAGGCCGCCAGCGGGCTCATGATCACCCCGTCTTCGCTGAACTCGTCGATCGTGCCGAGGTCTGATGCAGGCGCATCGCTCACACCTTGGCTGGCGGGGCTTTGCGACAAGCCTTGTGGCATGGCCACCGCACTGCGGCCAAAGCCCTCTTGCGTGACAAAGCTCTCGGCGGCATTGACCAGTTCTTCTAGGTTTTCCACCCGGTCAGCGCCTTCTTTTTCGGTGCGGTAGTGGTTGACCAAGCCGGTCTTGTCCAGCACCAGGTCGATGATCTCGCGCAGCGTCATGCCCACGGTCTGCTCGCGCAACACATCGACCATGGCCACAAAGGCCGCCAGATTGGCCCCGGCCTTGCCGGTGGTGGCGCTCACCGCGTCGTGCAGCGAGCAGCCCGCAGCACGCGCCGCGTCTTGCAACTGCTCAATGGATCGCGCCCCGATGCCGCGCGGCGGAAAATTGACCACCCGCAAAAAGCTGGTGTCGTCGTTGGGGTTCTCCATCAGGCGCAAATAGGCCAGCGCGTGCTTGATCTCGGCGCGCTCAAAAAAGCGCAAACCGCCATACACGCGGTACGGAAATCCGGCGTTGAACAGCGCGGTCTCCAGCACCCGGCTTTGCGCATTGCTGCGGTAGAGCAAGGCGACTTCTTTGCGCTCAAAACCGTCTTGCTTGACCAACTGGCGCAGCTCTTCCACCAGCCATTGCGCTTCGGCAAAGTCAGACGGTGACTCCACCACCCGCACCGGCTCGCCGGCGCCTTGAGTCGTGCGCAGGGTTTTGCCCAAGCGGGTCTTGTTGTGGCTGATCAGGTGGTTGGCCGAGTCGAGGATGTTGCTGAAGCTGCGGTAATTTTGCTCCAGCTTGATCTGGTGCTGCACCTGGAACTCGCGCACAAAGTCGGCCATATTGCCCACGCGCGCACCCCGGAAGGCGTAAATGCTCTGGTCATCGTCGCCCACGGCCAAAATCGCCCCCGCGCTGCCCTCGCCTGGCAAGCCGACCAGCAGCTTGAGCCAGGCGTATTGCAGTTTGTTGGTGTCCTGGAACTCGTCCACCAAAATGTGGCGAAAGCGGCGCCGGTAATGCTCACGCACATGCACGTTGTCGCGCAGCAATTCGTACGATCGCAGCATCAGTTCGCCAAAGTCCACCACGCCTTCGCGCTGGCATTGCTCTTCGTACAGCTGGTACAGCTCCACCTTGCGGCGGGTCTCGTCATCGCGCACCGGCACATCGCCTGGGCGTTGGCCGTCCTCCTTGCAGCCCGCAATGAAATACTGCAATTGCTTCGGCGGAAAGCGGTCTTCGTCCACATTGAACTGCTTGCACAGGCGCTTGACGGCGGACAACTGGTCTTGCGTGTCCAAAATCTGAAAGGTCTGCGGCAAGCCCGCCAGCTGGTGGTACGCCCGCAAAAAGCGGTTGCACAAGCCGTGGAAGGTGCCAATCCACATGGCGTTCACATTCACCGGCAGCATGGACTGCAGGCGCAGCTTCATTTCTTTGGCCGCTTTGTTGGTGAAGGTCACCGCCAAAATGCCGCCAGGGGAGACCTGCGAGGTCTGCAAGAGCCAGGCGATGCGCGTGGTCAGCACCCGGGTTTTGCCCGAACCTGCGCCCGCCAAAATCAGCGCGTGCTCGGGTGGCAGGGCCACGGCTCGGTGCTGCTCATCGTTGAGTTGGCCAAGCAGGGAAATGGGGGCGGCCTCGCTAGACAAGGCGTTCGGGGAGAAATCAGACAACATCTGCCGATTGTAGAAACATCAACCCGGTCCAGTGCGTGACATGCGGCCCACGTCACGTGTGACATGATTTGCCACAGGTGACTGCACCAAGCTGCTGGACACACCGATGCGCCCATCGTTGTCCTGCCCTGGAACCCGGAGCCACACGATGACGATTTTTTACGGCTGGCGCATGGTCGGTGCCGCCTGTGGCATCCAGTTTCTGCTGGCCGCTTTTCTCACCCAGGCGCTAGGCCTCTACATTGCGGTCTTGTCCGACGAGATGGGCTGGAGCAAAACCACCTTGTCCGGTGCTGCCGCGCTGCAGTCGGTCGAGGCGGCCATCATCGGCCCGGTGTTGGGCTGGCTGATGGACCGGACAGGGCCCCAAAAAATGATCCGCTGGGGCATGGTGTTGTTCAGCGCCGGTTTGCTTTTGCTCAGCCAGGTCGACAGTGTGGCCACCTTTTACGTCAGCGCTGTGCTCATGGCTGTGGGCGCCAGTTTGGGCGGCTACTTTCCCCTGTCGGTGGCCCTGGTGCAGTGGTTCGAAAAGTTCCGCGCCCGCGCCCTGTCCATCATGAGCCTGGGGCTGGCCATGGGCGGGCTGGTGGTGCCCCTCATGGCCTGGTCCATTCAGGTGTGGGGATGGCGGGCCACCGCCGCAGGATCGGGCCTGCTGGTTTTGCTGACCGGTTTGCCCATGGCCAGCATCATCCGTCGCCGCCCGGAAGACCATGGCGAACATGTTGACGGCATCCATCCGGCGCAAGCAGCGGCCCATTTGGCCCAAGGCCACCCTGCACCTGCGGTGCAGGTTGAATTCACCGTCGCGCAGGCTTTGCGCACCCGCGCTTTCTGGATGCTGGCCATCGGCCACGGCCTGGCCCTGCTGGTGGTGTCCGCTGTGAATGTGCACGCCATCACCCACATGAAAGAAGGTCTGGGCTATTCGTTCACCACCGCCAGCTGGGTGATCCTGATCATGACTTTCGGCCAGCTGGCCGGGGTGCTGATGGGGGCCAGCATGGGCGACTGGTTCGAAAAAAGAAAAGTCGCCGCCTTGTGCATGCTGGCCCATGGCGTGGGCATGTTGTGCCTGACCTATGCCAACCACCTGGCCATGCTGGTGGCGTTCGGTGTGTTTCATGGCATCGCCTGGGGCTTGCGTGGGCCCTTCATGCAAGCCATCCGGGCCGACTACTTTGGTCGCAACGCGATTGGTCTGATTTTGGGACTGTCGGCCGCCATCATTGCATTGGGTCAAATTGCCGGGCCCATGATCGGGGGTGTGCTGGCCGACCTGACGGGCGATTACCGCCTGGGCTTCAGTCTGCTGGCCTTGTTGGCCGCCTTGGGTTCGCTGTCCTTCATGCTGGCCACCAAGCCGCCACCGCCTCTTGCCGACTGAAAATGGGCTGACCGCAGGACCGATGCCATGCGGTCTTGCCAGCCGGTCAGGCTGCAGAAAGATCGGGCCCATTGACACGGGTAGAATCAGCCACCGGGCCCAAGATTCTTGCGCCCGGTTTTTTTCGCCCTGAACCTGCAAGGGGTTCATCACCCAGGGCGATCAAACCGGCCAGGCCAAGCGCTCACTCGTTCTTTCAACGAATCCTTTTTTGGAGCTTGGTTTTCTCATGGAAATTTTTGATTACGACAACATCTTGTTGCTGCCACGCAAATGCCGCGTGGAGAGCCGTTCCGAGTGCGACGCGGGCGTCGAACTGGGGGGACGAAAATTCCGCCTGCCGGTGGTGCCTGCCAACATGAAGACCGTGGTGGACGAGTCCATTTGTGTCTGGATGGCGAAAAATGGTTACTTCTATGTGATGCACCGCTTTGACATCGACAACGTCAAACTCGTGCGCGACATGCACGCCCAAGGCGTGTACGCCTCGATCTCGCTGGGCGTCAAAGCCCCGGACCGCGCCACCGTGGACCAGCTGGCCGCTGAAAACCTGGTGCCCGAGTACATCACCATCGACATCGCCCATGGCCACGCCGACAGCGTGCGCGACATGATTCGCTACATCAAGGGCAAACTGCCCACCAGCTTTGTGATCGCCGGCAACGTGGCCACGCCCGAGGCCGTGATCGACCTGGAAAACTGGGGTGCGGACGCGACCAAAGTGGGCGTGGGCCCCGGCAAGGTTTGCATCACCAAACTCAAGACCGGCTTTGGCACCGGCGGCTGGCAGTTGTCGGCCCTCAAGTGGTGCGCCCGTGTGGCCACCAAGCCCATCATTGCCGACGGCGGCATCCGCAGCCACGGTGACATCGCCAAGAGCATCCGCTTTGGCGCGAGCATGGTGATGATCGGTTCGCTGTTCGCCGGCCACGAAGAGTCGCCCGGCAAAACCGTCGAAGTCGATGGTGAGCTGTTCAAGGAGTACTACGGCTCGGCGTCGGACTTCAACAAGGGTGAGTACAAACACGTCGAAGGCAAGCGCATTCTGGAACCCATCAAGGGCAAGCTGGCCAACACGCTCATTGAGATGGAGCAAGACGTGCAAAGCTCGATCAGCTACGCCGGCGGCACCAAGCTGATGGACATCCGCAAGGTGAACTACGTGATCCTGGGCGGTGACAACGCGGGTGAACACCTGTTGATGTAAGGCCTCAAGGTGTTCAAAAAAAAGGGAGCCATGGGCTCCCTTTTTTTCGGGGGTCAATCGGGTAGTCGGGGCTTCAGCTCCGACCTGTACAAGCTTTATCTCAAGGCCCCCAGCGCCAGCATCACACCGCTGACCACCAGCAAAGCGCAGATGAGCTGACGCAGCCTGGCCACGGGCACCCGGTGCGCCAAACGGTGGCCCAGCCACACGCCCGCCAGCGCCACACCCATCAACACGCTCCAGCGCTGCCACAGGTCGCTACTGGACAAGCGACCGTCCCATGCCATGACCCCCAAGACCGTGGTCGCCGCCGTGGCAATGACCATGGGCGTGCTGGCGCGCAACTGCTGCACATCGGCCACGCGGCGGCTGAGCCAGGCCACCACCAAGGGGCCCGCCGTGCCAAACAGCATCTCCACCAAGCCAATGGCCCCGCCCACCGGATGTACCCAAAAAGCCGCGGGGGGCGCCAAAGCCGCGGTCCGGACGCGCAAGGCATTCAAGCCCACACCCGCCACATACACGCCGAGCAAAAGCAGAGGCCAGCGGCTGTTCATGTGCTGCAGGAGCCACAAGCCCAGCACCGTGCCCACCACCATGCCAGGCAGCAGGCGGCGCAGTTCACGCCACTGCACCTGCCGCCAGTTCAGCCCACTGTGAAAAGCCGAGGCGGGCACGTCCATGAGCAAAGTCAGCGCCACCACGGCGGGCAAGGGCCAGTCCCAGGCCAACAGGGGCACCACCACCAGGGCCGAGCCAAAGCCCGTGAGGCCCAGCACGGTGTAACCCAACACCACCACCCCCATGGGGTAAAGCCATTCCTGCATCCTGATTCCTGTTGCTTCAATCGCTCAAGTAGCTTTGCACAAACGTGCGAAACACCGACATGACGGGCAACTCGGTGCGGCCCGCCAAGGTGATGAGGGCCAGCCGTGCCTGGCCTTTCAGGGGTATTTGCATGGGCAACTCCACCAAACGGCCCTGGGCCAAGCCCTCTCGGGCCGCGCCCAAAATCCCCAAGTAAATCGCATCGGTTTGGCCCACCACATCCAGCAAACTGGCGATGTCCTCGCACTGCAAGGTGGTCATTTGCGCCGGGTTGGCCTGCGGGCCATAGTGGTCCACCAGCAAGCGGGCCACCTCTTGCGACAGCTGGATCGAGGCCATGGGGTAGGACAGCAAAGCATCAAAGGGCAAGCCCTTGGCCGTGCGCGCCAGCAAAGGGTGGCCCTGGCGGCAGACAAAACCTGCACGCATCTCCACCACCTGTGTCATGACCAAATCCGGCGCCGCTTCGACGCGGCGCACATCGACCACCAGGGCATCGAGTTGCCGCTCGCGCAATTGGGTCAATTGCAGCTCGGTCGAGCCCCGGGAGACCGTGACCTGCACTGTGGGGTGGTGCCTGGCCATGTACACCAGCCAAGGGGTCATCAGCATCGCCCCGGGGCCAGAGCCCAAACCTACGCGCAAGGCGCCCAAGCCGCCTTGCTGCAGCAAGGCAGCGCCTTGTTTGAGCTCTTGGGCTTCGTGCACGATGCGCCGCGCCCGCTCCAGCACGGATCGGCCCAGAGGCGTGAGCTCGTTTTTTTTGCCCACACGGTCCACCAAAGGGCCGCCCAGGTCCTCTTCCAGCGCCTGGATGCTTCGGCTCAAAGCGGACTGGGTGATGTGCAGTTTTTCTGCCGCGCGGCTGAAGGAGCCGGTGTCCGCCAGCGCCAGCCAGTGTTCAAGGTGCCTGAGGTTCATTCATTCATTTTACGAATGATTATCAGAAAAATAAGTCATTGGACACATGAATTCAAAATTTTTAGCATGAATACAGGGTCAAACCAAGCGACCCCAAAGTTCAACCCCACAGGAGACATCATGAACATCAAAACCTTTCTTGGCGGCCTGCTCGTGGCCTCCAGCGCGCTCAGCCCCGCCATGGCGCAGACTTACCCTGTCAAGCCGATCAGCCTGATCGTGCCCTACCCTGCAGGGGGCCCTTCCGACTTTTTTGCCCGCAAGGTTCAACCCGATGCGGCCACCCGACTGGGCAAACAACCCATGATCATCGAGAACATCGGCGGCGCAGGCGGCTCGATCGGCTTGAGCAAGCTCGTCAGCGCCCCTGCCGACGGCGCCACCCTGAGCCTGGCCAGCCCCATGGAGCTGGTGCTGTCCCCCTTGGCCATCCAGGGTGTCAAGTACAAGTCTGAGGACTTCAAGCTGGTGGCTCAATTTGCCACCACCAACACGATTTTGGCCGTTCGCAACTCGCTCAACGTCAAGACCGTTGACGAGCTGCTGGCTCTGGCCCGCAAAAGCAACAGCAAACCCCTGAGCTATGGCAGCGTGGGTCCAGGTTCGCTCTACCACCTGATTGGCGAGCGGTTCTCCCAGCTCACCAAGGTCGACATGCTGCACGTGCCCTACAAAGGCATTGCACCCTTGCTGACCGACCTGATGGGGGGGCAGATCGACATGGCTTTCCTGCCCATGGCCGGCTCGATTCCAGCCACCCTCATGGATGGCAAGATCCAGGGCCTGGCCGTGACCGCCAAAACCCCTCACCCGCTGTTCAAGCAGTTCCCTGCCATGGCCACGATGAAGGGTCTGGAGAGCATGGAGTTCGACATCTGGGCTGGCATTGTGGTGCACCGCAACACGCCCGACCACATCGTCAATGCGCTCAACAAAGCCTTCTATGCATCGGCAGAAATGCCTGAAACACGCAAGGCCCTGGAAGGCAGCGGCAATGTGGTACTGCCAGAACGCGACCCGCTGGTTCTGGACCGCATTTATCGGAGTGAAATCGATCGCTACCGTGGCATCGCCAAGTCGATCAATCTGCAAGCCCAGTGATGGACAAGGCCGACACCGTGAACGCCCCCAGAGAAACTTTGGTGCACGACAAACTGCAAGCCCATCACGCCCAGGCGGATGAGTTCATCGCGGTGCGCCGCGACATCCACCGGCACCCGGAGATGGGCTACAAGGAGTACCGCACCAGTGACCTGGTGGCCGAGCAACTGAGCGCCTGGGGCTACCAGGTGACTCGGGGCTTGGGCGGCACCGGTGTGGTCGGCCAGCTCAAAAAAGGCACGGGCACCGAAAGCATCGGCATCCGTGCCGACATGGACGCCCTGCCCATTGAGGAGGCCACCGGCCTGCCTTATGCCAGCTGCAAGGTGGGCATCATGCACGCCTGTGGCCACGATGGTCACACCGCCATGCTGCTGGCTGCGGCCAAGCACATCGCTCAACAGGGGGTGTTTTCGGGCACGGTGAACCTGATTTTTCAGCCCGCCGAAGAAGGCTTGGGCGGCGCCAAGAAGATGATGGAAGACGGCCTCTTCCAACAGTTCCCCTGCGATGCCATTTTTGCCATGCACAACATGCCAGGACAGCCGCAAGGGCATCTGGTGTTGCGCGATGGCTCGGCCATGGCCTCGTCTGACTACGTCACCATCACCTTGCACGGCAAGGGGGGGCACGGCGCCATGCCCCATTTGGCTGCAGACCCCGTGGTGGCGGGCTCGGCCATCGTCATGGGCTTGCAAAGCATCGTGGCCCGCAATGTCGACCCACAGCACATGGCCATCATCACCGTGGGCGCCTTCCAGGCCGGCGTGGCCAACAACGTGATCCCGCAGACCGCCACACTGCGCTTGAGCGTGCGCTCGCTTGACCGCGATGTGCGCGTGCTGCTGGAACAACGCATCACCGAACTGGTCCATGCCCAAGCCCAAAGCTACGGCGTCACCGCAGACATCGACTACCAGCGCGGTTACCCGGTCTTGGTCAACCATCCGGCCGAAACCGACTTCGCGCGCACCGTGGCCGAAGAATTGGTGGGACCGGCACGCGTGGTTCGCCAAGGCCCCGCACTCACCGGCAGCGAAGACTTTGCCTTCATGCTCGAAGCAGTGCCCGGCAGCTATGTGCTCATTGGCAACGGCCAAGGCCCTGGGGACGGTCATGGCGCCTGCATGGTGCACAACCCGGGTTATGACTTCAATGACAAGAACGTGGCCGTTGGGGCCGCATTTTGGTCCTTGCTGGTCGAGCGCTTTTTACCGGTCCAAGGCTGAACAGCACCCGCCGGGCCTTGGGTCCGGCGGGTGCTTGGGATGGACAGGGCGTTTGGGGGGGTGGGGCCCCAGGGTGCACGGCACCACACAGACGGGTCTGAGACAATCGGGGCCAACATGTCCGACCTGATCCAAACCGTCCTGATCTATGCCTTGCCGGTGATCTTTGCCATCACCTTGCACGAAGCGGCCCACGGCTACGCTGCGCTGCGCCTGGGCGACAACACCGCCTGGGTGTTGGGGCGTGTCACCCTCAACCCTTTTCCACACATCGACCTGGTGGGCACCATCTTGTTGCCCCTGCTGCTGTATTTCAGCACCAGCGGTGCGTTTTTGTTCGGTTACGCCAAGCCCGTGCCGGTGCGCTTTGACCGGCTGCGTCACCCCAAACGCGACATGGTCTGGGTGGCCTTGGCAGGCCCCGGGGCCAACCTGTTGCAAGCCCTGCTGTGGGGGGTGTTGTTTTATGTCTTGAGCGGCAGCGGCATCACCGAGCGCTTTTTCATCGAGATGTGCAAAGCCGGCATGCTGACCAATGTGGTCATGTTCGCCTTCAACCTGTTTCCGCTGCCCCCGCTGGACGGTGGGCGCATCCTGGTGGGCCTTTTGCCCTGGCGGCAGGCGGTGCTGGTGTCAAAGGTAGAGCCTTGGGGCTTTTTCATCGTGATGGCGCTGGTCCTGACAGGCCTCATCAGCGCCTGGTGGATGCAGCCCCTGATGGGGGCCACCTTTGAATTGCTCAAGTTCACCCTCAGCCCCTTGGCCGCTTTTTTGCGCTGATTTTTTCATTTTGTTTTTGTCATGACACCCCAGACCCGCACCCGCGTTCTCACCGGCATCACCACCACAGGCACCCCACACCTGGGCAACTATGTGGGCGCGATTCGCCCCACCGTGCAAGCCAGCCGTGACCCCCATACCGATGGTTTTTACTTTTTGGCCGACTACCACGCGCTCATCAAATGCGACGAACCCGCCCGCATCCAGCGCTCCACGCTGGAGATCGCCGCCAGCTGGATCGCCTCGGGCCTGGACCCAGACAAAGTCACCTTTTACCGCCAGTCCGACATCCCGGAAATCCCCGAACTCACCTGGCTCTTGACCTGCGTGACCGGCAAGGGGGTGCTCAACCGCGCCCACGCCTACAAGGCGGCGGTGGACAAAAACAATGCCGCTGGCCATGACACCGATGCCGACGTGACGGCAGGCCTGTTCATGTACCCGGTGCTCATGGGGGCCGACATTTTGATGTTCAAGGCCCACAAAGTGCCCGTGGGCCGTGACCAGATCCAGCACATCGAAATGGCGCGCGACATGGCGTCGAGCTTCAACCATTTGTATGGCGAGCATTTCGTGCTGCCCGAAGCCGTGATCGAAGAATCGGTGGCCCTGCTGCCGGGCCTGGACGGTCGCAAGATGAGCAAGAGCTACGACAACACCATCCCGCTGTTTGCACCCGCCGCGCAAATGCGCAAGCAAATCGCAGGCATCGTCACCGACTCCAAAGCGCCGGGCGAGCCCAAGGCCACCGAAGGCTCGGCCTTGTTCCAGATTTACCAGGCCTTTGCCAGCGCAGACGAGACCGCCGCCATGGCCCGCGCCTATGCCGAGGGCATTGGCTGGGGCGATGCCAAGCACATGCTGTTCGAGCGCATCGACCGCGAAATCGCGCCCATGCGCGAGCACTACCAAAGCCTGATCGATGACCCCGCGCAGATGGACAAAATCCTGCGGGCCGGAGCAGACAAGGCCCGAGAATTGGCCACGCCCTTCATGCGCGAGTTGCGCCATGCCGTGGGCTTGCGCTCCTTGAGCACGGTGGCATCTTCGGCACAGCCCGCACAGACCAAGTTGGCTTTGCCCAGTTTCAAGCAATACCGAGAAAAAGACGGCCGTTTTTACTTCAAGATGGTCGATGCCAAAGGCCAGACCTTGCTGCAAAGTCTGGGATTCACCACCCCCAAAGAAGCGGGTCAGGCGATTGCGCGTTTGCAAACAGAAGGCGCCCAGGCGCTGCCTAGTTTGTCCGACGCTTTGGAAACTTTATCGTCCATTGCCCATCAACAGCTGCTGTCCAATTTAGAACTATTGACGTCAAACCACGGCTTATCACAAAAATGATTTTGGTGTTTTCAATGAAATATATGGCAAAATTCTTGAAATACTGATATCCTAATGCTTACCGTTTAACGCAGAGAGTAAACCATGACTGTGTATGTCATTGATGACCACCCTTTGATGCGCGATGCGCTGACCATGCTGGTCCACCGGGTCAAGCCCGGCTTGAAAATCATCCCCATCCACAAATTGAATGTGGTGGAATCCACCGTCGAAAAGAACGGCCCCGCTGAGCTTTTCTGTTTGGACTTGCAGCTGCCAGACACCTTGGGCATGTCGGGTGTTCAGGTCCTCAAATCCAAATTTCCCAATGTCCCGCTGGCTGTGGTCACCAGCTCCAGCGCCAGTGAGTTTGAACAGCGCTGCATGGATGCTGGTGCCGATGCCTTCATTGAGAAGTCGAACAGCCCTGCACAAATCATCGCAGCCCTGCGCGGTTTGTTGGTCACCGAAGAAGATGCAGCGGCAGAAGACGCGGCCACACCTGCTGGCCCCACCAAGCTTTCCAAGCGCCAGAAGCAACTGATTCTGATGCTGGACCAAGGCCTGTCCAACCGCGACATTGCCGAAAAACTCGACATCAGCGAGCACACTGTCAAGGTGCACTTCTGGCGTCTGTTCCGCCGCTTGGGCGTCAACAGCCGCACACAGGCCCTGCACTTCGCTCGCACCAACGGCTGGCTGGGCATTTAAGGCCCCATGCCGGTCGTTTCGATCACCCTGCTGCCGGGTTACGCTGCAGAGACCCAGCACCGCATGGTCAATCGCCTGGCGCAGGCGGTGCGCTCAGTGATCGATACCCCCGAAGCGGGGACCACCGTGTTCGTCAACGAGGTCAGCACCTACCGCCGCGACGGCAAGGTGTTCAGCGAAGGCCGCGCAGCGCATCCGGTGGCCTCTGACCTGGTGCGTGATTATTTGCAAGCCCTTCAATCCGGTGACTTGGCCCGTGCGCAAAGCTTTTTGTCACCCGACTTCCGGATGTGTTTTCCCGGAGCTGTGGTCATGCACACGCTGCAAGAACTGGGTGCTTGGGCCGCCCAACGCTACACGCGCATCCGCAAGCATTACGAACAATTTGAAGAAAGTTGGCAAGGCGATGTCACGGTGGTGTTTTGCCACGGCACCTTGCAGGGCACCTGGCTCGATGGCGAGGCTTTTGAAGGCATCCGGTTCATCGACCGGATGGAAGTGCGCGGTAGCCTGATCACCCGCCAGGATGTGTGGAACGATCTGGCCGAGCACCGCAAGGCCTGAGTCCAGCGCCAACCCTACTTTTTGCTTTTGTCTTTGTCCCGGTTGATGATGTCCGGGGTGACCGCATCGACCACATTGACCGCCGTCTTGACGCCATAAATCACGGTCGATGCCGCCACATCGGCAATGGCCAGCACCGTGCACCCTTGCAGCAAAGGCAAGGCCACAAGGGCCAACATCCAGGTTGTCGTTTTCATCATTGTTCTTTCAGTCCTTCAAGTCAGACAAAACCCCGCATGGTTGCCAAGCGGGTTGCGCTGAGCGGATGCATCAAATTATCTCACCCACGGACCCAGTGACCGGTTCCGGTTCTTTCTTCCCTTTGGCGCTTTTTGGCTTGAAAGAACCTGCGGCTCGGGTGACATTTTTCAACTGAGACAAAGGGACCTATATATTGGCGGGTGCGTGATGATCAATCTGAGTTTTTCAGCACCCAAAGGCACCCTGCTCCGTTCACTGTTCAGGTCTCATGGCCAAACTATTCGCTTTTCGACATGCAGCGCCCTTCTGAATTTTTCACCCAGTCACCCAGTGATGTAACACCAGCTGGCGCGCATTCAGAGGGGGTCTTGCGCTACCTGACGATCGTGGGCTGTGCCTTTCTCGCGCTCATGCTCACGCTGGAGCCTGACGTGGGTTTTGAAGCACCACTGGCAGCGCGGCTGTTGTTTTGGTCCCTTCAGATCATGACCGGATTGCTCGTCCTGCAATTGGTGCTGTACCTGCTCACACGCCAACTCGGCGCTGGCCGTGCACCCAGCTGGTCATTGGTTTTGTTGTCTGGCGTGCTCGGTTCTGTGCTGCTCGCGCCCCTCTACTGGCTGATCGGAGAAGGACTGATGGTGACGTGGTTGGAATACCCGAGCCAAGCGGATGAAACGGCTGCCGATTTCATCGGATTTACCCTTGCACACCCTCTGATCCAGGAATACCTGAACATCGTTGGCCCGGTCAGTGCTGCATGGACACTGATCTGCTTGCCCCGCTTGCACTGGCTGATGCCACCGCTGCTGCATGGACGAACATCGGACAGCGATGCTGTCACCACCACGCCAGATATCAATCCAAAACCAATTGAGGCTTCCTCCAGCATCAACGAGTCGAATGCAGCCGAGTCGTCCGCTCCAACTCGTGCGACGTGGCGAGATCGCCTTCCTGAGCAGTTGGGCACGGACGTGATCGCGGTCACTTCCGAACTGCAATACCTGCGCGTCTGGACGCCACGCGGTTGCGCCCTGATCCTTGGCGCTTTGGCGGATGTCGAAACCGAGGCTGCTGCAACTGGCTTGCGCGTGCACCGGTCGTGGTGGGTGGCCACTGATCATGTTGTCAGCGTTCGGCGCACCGCGACCGGAGCAGTTTGCCTGATGAGCGACGGTCGCCAAGTACCGGTCAGCCGTCGCCGCCGCAGCGAAGTGCTCGCCCACTTTGGCGATGGTGCTCAATACCGGTGCGAAGACGCATCAAAAGCTGTAACGCAGACCCACCTGAACTGAGATCGGGTTGTACTTCAGTGGGCTTGCACTCCCCCCTGGATTGCCCAACTCATTGTCCAGACGCACAGAGCCCACACGCAGCCAACGCGCATCGGCGGTCAAGCGCCACCGGGGTGTGAGTTCGTACTCGACGCCGCCAATCAACTGAAAGGCTGACTTGCTGCCTGCCGAGTAGCCACGTTCGGCACCTGCGTTGCTGGGGGTCATATCGATGTCGATCTCCTGAACCCAACCGATACCGGCTCCCACATAGGGCGTCCACCCGCCACCCATGCTGAAGCGACGCAAGCCATTGATCAGCAGGATGTTGGAGGCAAAATCCCCATCGCGTGTCAGCTTGCTGCTGCCCTGCCGCAGAGCATTGAGCGCATGACTTCGGTAATTCCACTCGATTTCAGACGCCCAGCCATTTCCATAGCGATAGCCAATGTCGCCACCGAAGCCGAGTCCGGTACCAAACTCGGCGCTCAGACCACTGCCAGCACCCATGGCGCCGGATTCTGTGAAATTGGAGCCGTCAATCCGGCTTTGCTGAGCGTAGATCGTGGCGTAAAAACCCTTGGAATCTGCCTGCGCCAAAGCAGCAGCGGGCATCAAGCTGGCGCACAGCAAAGGGCCGATGAAATATGTCAGAGAACGTTGAAGCATGAGGGTTCACCTATTATGGGTTGAAGAAAACTGCCGTCCACTTTGGAGTCGACAGGATCAAGATACAGTCGGTCTGCCCATGAGACAAGCACTGCTGCACCAGCGGTTCACCATTTGAACCAATGGCAAGGTTGGCGTGGCATGATTTCAATACGCACGGCGCAAACTTCGCCGTCAGTCTGACTTGGCTCTGGGAGCTGTCGATTAAAAACCCCGCATGGAGGCCAAGCGGGGTTGTTCTGGCGGGCCTGTTGGCCCGGTGGCACCAAAAACAGCAATCCTTGTCATGACGGTGACCACCTTTCTGCTGAAGGGCGCAAGTCAAGTTCGAAAGTCCACGCGTCGCGTGCTTGCTGGTGCAACCACCAGTACGTGTCGGCGATATGGTCCGGATTCAGGATGCCATCAGGTCCGACTTCCTTGACGCGTTGTGAAAAATGCTCACGCGCGAAAGCCGTATCGATCAGGCCATCGATGACCACATGCGCCACATGCAGCCCCTTGGGACCCAGTTCCCGCGCCATGGACTGAGCGAGCGCCCGCAGCGCCGCCTTGCCACCAGCGAAGGCCGCAAAACCTGCAGCGCCGCGCAGACTGGCCGTGGCGCCAGTGAAGAGCAATGTTCCACGCCCTCGCGGCAACATGACCCGGGCGGCCTCGCGGCCTGCCAGAAAGCCGGCCATGGCACACATCTCCCAGACTTTGAAATACTTTTGTGCGGTCGTTTCAAGAACAGGAAAGCGAACATTGCCGCCCACGTTGAACACCATCACCTCGACCGGTCCGACCTCGGCTTCGATGTGATGAAAGAAGTTGACCACCTGGTCCTCTCGGCGCGCATCGAGGCCAAATGCAACAGCCTTGCCACCCTCGACGGTGATCTGGTCAACCAGTGGCTTCAAAGCCGTCGCAGTTCGCCGCGCCACACACACGGTGTAGCCCTCTTTGGCGAAGCGCCGGGCCACCGCCGAACCAGTGGCATCTCCGGCACCAATCACACAACAGACCCCGGGTCTGGGCATGGCGTTCTCCTTCATGTGGGCATCAAGCCCGTGCGGTCGGGCGGGCCGACACCTGAGCAAACCAGCGCGACAAATGGGTCATCTCGGGCGGGATGCGCAAGCCAACCGCCTTGCCCAGAACACAGGCACATTGCGCGACGATGTCGGCCATGGTGTAGTCCTCACCCGCGATGTGACTGCGTCCAGCCAACTCACCATCCAGCCATGTCATGGTTTGAAGCGCATGGCTACGTGCCCAACTCGCAACCTCTGGCACTTGCTCGATCCGCCCTCGGTAGAAATCACCGCTGTGTAAAAAAGCCAGCGCAATCGGGTGAGACAGCTCGTGGTCCATGCGCAGGGTCCACATCTCGATATGCGCTGACGCCTGAGAGGATCTCCCCATCAGCGACGGCAGCGGCTGCATCGCTTCCAGGTAACGGCAAATCGCTAAGGACTCGGCAATGGCGCTGCCATCGTCGAGCTCGAGCACGGGCAGCTTCCCCAAGGGATTGAGCCGCAGGAAATCCGGCATCGCATTGGCGCCGCCGGCGGCATCCACCTCGCATCGGTCAATCGCAATGCCTTTTTCGGCCATGAAGATGCGCACTCGGCGGGGATGCATGCCTGCGCTCAGGTCGTGAAGAATCATGTCAAAGTCTCCTTTTCTCGTGATCGCTATTTGAGTGCACGTATCACACGCTCAGCCACCTCGTTGGCAAGCTCTGGGAGCGAAACCAGTGCAGCCGGAACCCGTCCACTGCGCAAGGTAGCTGCTCCGTGAACTGCGCTCCAGGCGAACAGCGCATCACGCTCGTCTGGATTTTTGGAAATCACACCTTTCAGATACAGCCCCATCAAAACTGCGGGAAGATATTCGTAGCTATCGGGATCACCCTGTGAATCGATCGTTTGTCTGTAGGCCTCCGCCTGCACGCCAAAGATCAAGCGCCATAGAGCCGGTTCATCATCTGCGAACTGCAAGTAAGCCTGTGCCAGCCGGATCAGCCTCAAGCGAGCCTCGCTGGCATCCGCAGGCGATACAGATATGTCAAAGGCGCATGCAAATCGCTGCCGGAGAAGATCAAAGCCGCAGCGCGCAACCTCGAACAAAAGCTCCTCGCGACTGCCAAAGTGACGGTAGGCTGCAGCCGCGGTAACGCCAAGACCAGCGGCAAGTTGACGCAGCGACAACCCTTCGATGTCCGGTTCTGACAAAGCAGCGTTGATCAGGCACCTTTTCAGATTGCCATGGTGAAAGGATCTCACTGCAGAAGTTCGAGCTTTCATGGTGTCGGCAGTTAAATGCTTTGGGTTGGTTGAATGCCAATATGTTATCGCTGTTTACTTTAAGCAGCAAGATCGGCACAATGGGCTTCACAGTCACCCATGGTGCTCAATATCGGCAACCCCGGTTATTCATGGGCGCCCGGTTTCGTCTGCCCGATATAACCAAGACCCCCAAGGAGTTTGACCATGCGACTGTCTCATCAGCTGCTTCGCAATCTGCATCTGGCCACCACACCCGTCCTGGGCGCCTTCGTGTACGCCAGTCCCCTGCGAGAAAATCCGACCTTTGTTGCCATCGTACAGTGGGGGGTGTTTCCCCTGGTGGCCAGTGCGGGCGTGCTGATGTGGATCCGCCCGTGGCTTGCAAAGCGCGCTGTCGACAATAAGGCCTCATGAAACGTCGCGAATTCATCGCTCGGTCCTTGGGCCTGCCCATCGCTGGACTCGGTCTGCAGTTAGCGGTTTCAGCCGGTCCGTCGGTGGCGTCACCTACGTCAGGCCATCGCGTCCTCGATCTCGAGTTGATCGACGCCGACCGGCAAAGGCCTGTTCCTGCACGCCTGTACTTGCCTTATCTGGCCAACCCCGATGAACCGGTGCCACTGGTCGTGTTCTCGCACGGCTTGGGTGGGTCACGCATGGGCTACAGCTACCTCGCTCGTTACTGGGCCGATGCCGGCATGGCCAGCCTGCACCCGCAACATGTGGGCAGTGACAGCAATCTGTGGCGAGGCAACCCAATCGACCTGGTGCAACGCCTGCAGTCGGCCGCTCGTGACGCCGAAGCGCTGGCCAGAGCGCACGACTTGCGCTTTGCACTGGATCAGGTCCTCGCCTCAGATCATGGCCGACTGATCGACGTCACCCAAATAGCAGTCGCAGGTCACTCGTATGGCGCGAACACGGCCATGCTCGTTGCGGGTGCGCAGGTGAATACAGACCGTGCAAACTTGGCCGAACTGAAGGATCAGCGCATAAGGGCCGCAATTTTGATTTCTGCGCCGCCTTTGCTCGGCCAAGGGCCTGCTCAGCAGGTGCTTGGAGCAGTCACCACCCCCACGCTACACATCACCAGCCTGGAGGACACTATCAACTTTCCCGGCTACCGCAGCACGGTCGAGGACCGCATCGCGATCTTTGAGGCCATGAAGCGTTCGCCCAGAACCCTGGCGATCTACAACACGGGTGGGCACAGCATCTTCACCGACCGCACCACGCGCAGTGGTCCCGAAACCAGCGCTCGCATCAAAGGCGCCACGCAAGAGCTTTGCACGATCTTCCTGCGTCAGTCGCTGCGCTTTGGGCACCAGTTGGTCAATCCGCAAGGCCAGGTAAAGCAGCCGTTAGCGGAATCAAAACCTGCTGAGCTGCCAGATAGCCGCGCAATGCAGCCGGGCCTGCAACAATGGGTCTATCGGCACAAAAACCTGCTGGATCGATTCGTTGCGCCGGAAATCCAGTGATATCTTTGCGTATCCAGCCCTCCTGGTGGGTATGGTTCCGGTGACACAGGTCAACCAGGATAAAGAGCAAAATTTCTCGGTGAGGTCCTGAGACAAAATGGGATTTGAAACGGGCCTTGGAGGTAAATGTCGATGGGGTGAGCAGCGGCCCAAAGCAAAAAGCCCCGCGTGGTGCGGGGCTCTGAGCGCTTGACAACCCCACTGAGCGAGTTGGAGGATCCTATTCTGGCGGGCCAGAACATACTTCATCACAAACTGCCTAAGTTATATATGGGTAAGTGAATCAAGCACTTGGGGTCCAGTTCATCTTTCTAAATTTTGAGACAGACACTGGTTGCGTGAGTTTTTCGACTCCTTTTAGTTACGCCTAGATGCCAGCCATCATCCTGCGCTGAATCGCCGTAGAAGGCTTTCTAAAGGTCCTGATGCCCAGCGAGATTGCGTCGCCTTTGCTAGCAGGTCTAGTGCGATCCAAGTACCCAGAGCCAGCGCCGATACCGCTCCCGCATTGAGTTTGCCGAACAGGCCCAAACCATAGGCACAGAAAACCAACGACAGCAAGAGCGACTCTCCGATATACCCACTCAGGCTCATCCTGCCCGCCGGCCTGAACATGGCTAGACCCCGCACTCCACCTGCATGCAGCGTGGCGAGTACCGACACATAACCCCAACTAAGTAATGGCGCTCCGGCAAATCCGAGTGCTATCCCGGCCGTTTCGCGCAGCCCCCAAGACCCGACCTGAGCGCCAGGACCAACAACGAGCCACGCCGACAGGAATCCGAGACACAGTCCAGGGTATAGGCCCCAGCGCAGACCAGCCTGCCAAAGTGACCTGTGAAGCTCGGGACGAGCCAAAAGGCCGCGTCGTCCAGCCACCAGGCCGAGTGCAAACGCCGCCAGTACGCCCAAGCCGTTGAGCAAGAAGATCGTTGAGGATGCCAAGGGCCAGAAAGAAACCCGAGCAGCGGTCGCCTCGATAAAGCCGCCCTCTCGCATCGCTTGATTCAATGCTTGACCGGCAACAATCCAGTCCTCATCAGTAAGAGAACCGCCGGGCTCCGCCATGACTGCCATCGTGAGAGCAGCCAGCAGAAGTAACCAAGCAAACCCCGCAATAACTGCTACGCGCAGAACCATCCGATCACTGAGACGGCGCATCCACATCAGAGTGACACCCAATACGGCATATAAAAATAAGATGTCGCCCACAAAAAGCAGTGCAGCATGCGCGATACCTAGAAGACCGAGGCCCAGCAGGCGTCGCCGGAACCGACGTACAGAAGTTACACCTCCGTCTTTGACTATGAAGTGCATGCTGTAGCCGAACAGAAAGGCGAACAGCAGATAGAACTTCGCCTGAGCGAACGCGATGACGGCAAATGCTGCCACGCGGTCGTACCAGGCGAGTACCGAGTCCGCGGTGAATCCCTCGGCTGAGATACCGAGGAATGGGGCATTGACAAAGATGATGCCGAGCAGAGCGAAGCCGCGCAGTTCATCAGCGAACTCTTGCCGCGGCAATGGGGAGAGAGACGCGGAAGGTGAAGGGGTGACCATGTCAGACTTCAATAAAGTTGAGCCGATCAAGATCATAATATAATGCGACGAATTACTCCATCCATAATTCTTTGCTGAGGAAAAACATGGCCAGAACACGGGACGAGGCGTTGCATGCGACACGGAGACAGGACATCCTCGCTGCAGCAGCCCGCGTATTCAAAGCCAAGGGCTTTCACCTTGCGCGAACTGAAGACATCTGTGCGGAATCGGGTCTAAGCGCAGGCACTCTGTTCCGTCACTTTCCCGACAAGCGATCGATGATCGCGGCGATTGCCGATGTTGAGTTCGAGCGCTTGCGATCGGAAATCGAGCAGCTCTCAACAAAGGAGGGCATTCTCTGGCTGACGCAAATAACAGCGGAAGAACTCGCACAGCTCATCGAGCCCAAGGGTTTTGAGCTCGGCACCGACAGCTGGTTGGAACTGGCTCGCGACGTTGAGGGTCGAAAACGACTACTTGCGGTCGACGAAACATTGCGACAGATGATCTCGCGTCAACTCGAGCAGGGAAAGGCTGAGGGCTGGATCCGCAAATCGGTCGACAGCGATGGAACTGCAGCTATTTTGCTGGCACTGTTCAGCGGTCTTCAACTGGGAAGCGAGGTAGGTTTGGCAGTGGACACGAAGGCCACCGCCTGCGCGATTGCCGATCTGTTTGGTGGCTTGCTTGTTTCCTAAAGCTGCGCAACGACCAGTCAGCCATGCCAGACGCACCAAATTTTAATGGTGGGTACATTGGGGGGGTCGAAATAAAAAATGCGCCGAAAGGCGCATGTTTACTGGGTCACTGGCGGAGAGGGAGGGATTCGAACCCTCGGTAGTGTTGCCACTACGCCTGATTTCGAGTCAGGTACATTCGACCACTCTGCCACCTCTCCGGGTTCGGTTTCGTTTGTCGAAGCCGGTATTCTATCAGGCCGACAGCGTCTCCAAGCCGCCCATGTAGGGCCTCAGCACCTCGGGGACGGTGACCGAACCGTCGGCGTTTTGGTAGTTCTCCAGCACCGCCACCAGCGCACGGCCCACGGCCAAGCCCGAGCCGTTCAAGGTGTGCACCAGCTCGTTTTTGCCTTGCGCGTTTTTGAAGCGGGCCTGCAAACGGCGCGCCTGGAAGGCCTCGCAGTTGGACACCGAGCTGATCTCGCGGTAAGTGTTTTGCGCAGGCACCCAAACTTCCAGGTCATAGGTCTTGCTGGCGCCAAAGCCCATGTCACCCGTGCACAGACTCATCACCCGGTAAGGCAAGCCCAGCTTTTGAAGGATGGCTTCGGCGTGGCGCGTCATGTCTTCCAGTGCGGCGTAGCTGTGTTCGGGGTGCACGATCTGCACCATCTCGACTTTGTCAAACTGGTGCTGTCGAATCAAGCCGCGCACATCGCGCCCGCCGCTGCCCGCTTCCGACCGAAAGCACGGGGTGTGGGCTGTCAGCTTGATCGGCAGATCGCTCTCGGCCAACACCTCGTCACGCACGATGTTGGTGAGCGTCACTTCTGAGGTGGGAATCAAATACAGCGCCTGGCTTTCTTCGCCCTCTTGGCCACCTTTGTTGGCGGCAAACAGATCGGCTTCGAACTTGGGCAGCTGGCCCGTGCCGCGCAGCGTGTCGGCGTTCACGATGTAGGGCGTATAGCACTCGGTGTAACCGTGCTCTGAGGTCTGCACATCCAGCATGAACTGCGCCAGCGCACGGTGCAAACGCGCTACCGGGCCACGCATGAAGGTGAAGCGCGAGCCGGTCAGCTTGGTGCCGGTCTCAAAGTCCAGGCCCAGCTTGTCGCCGATGTCCACATGGTCCTTGAGCTCGAAGTCAAAACTGCGCACGGTGCCCCAGCGGCGCACCTCCACGTTGCCTTCTTCACCGGCGCCCACAGGCACCGACTCGTGCGGCAAATTGGGCACCGCCAGCAGCAGGTCTTGCAACTCGGCCTGGATCACTTCCAGGCGCTGAGCCGAAGCATCGAGCTCGTCTTTGATCGCGCCCACTTGCGCCATCACGGCATCGGCCTCGGCATGCTGGCCCTTGCCCTTGAGCATGCCAATTTGCTTGGACAGGCTGTTGCGCTGGCTTTGCAGCTCTTCGGTGCGGGTTTGCAACGTTTTGCGCTCGCCCTCCAATGCGCGGAAAGCGTCCACATTCAGGAAAGCCTGGGGGTTTTTACGGGTCTGCAAACGCGCGACCACGGCGTCCAGATCTTTGCGGAGAAGAACAATATCAAGCATGGGAGGATTGTAGTGAGCCGGTTCAGGGGTTCTCAGCCGCATCCAGCTTCAAACCCTTGGGCAGCGGGAACTTGATGGTTTCCTGAATGCCGTCCAAGGTGCGCACCGACACCGCGCCCAGGGTGCGCAAGCGCGCAATCACCTCTTGCACCAGCACATCGGGGGCCGAGGCTCCTGCGGTCAGGCCCACTTTATGCGCCCCGGCAAACCAGGCTTCCTGCAAATCGGCCGCCGTGTCCACCATGTAGGCGGGCGTGCCCAAGCGGTCGGCCAGCTCGCGCAGGCGGTTGCTGTTGGAGCTGGTGGGGCTGCCCACCACAATCACCACATCCACCAGCGGGCTCATCAGCTTGACGGCGTCTTGCCGGTTCTGGGTGGCGTAGCAAATGTCTTGCTGTTTGGGTTCGCGCACCTGCGGAAAGCGGGCCCTGACCGCGGCCACGATCTCGGCGGCGTCGTCCACACTCAGGGTGGTTTGCGTCACCACCGCCAGCAACTCGGTCTGGGCAGGTTGCACCTTGGCCACGTCTTCCACGTCTTCCACCAGATGGATGCCGCTGTCGAGCTGGCCCATGGTGCCTTCCACCTCGGGATGGCCCTTGTGGCCAATCATGATGAACTCATAACCCTCTTTGTGCAGCTTGGCCAGCTCCACATGCA
Source organism: Comamonadaceae bacterium (assembly GCA_027484105.1). Lineage (GTDB taxonomy): Bacteria > Pseudomonadota > Gammaproteobacteria > Burkholderiales > Burkholderiaceae_C > Limnohabitans_A. Next base: position 7,273 of record JAIXUG010000004.1, on the reverse strand, counting down.
CCTTGCTGACGAGCGGACAGGTGGCGTCAAAAATGCGAAATCCGCGTCGCTCGGCCTCATCTTGAATGGCCCGGCTCACGCCATGGGCGCTGAAAATCAGCGTGGCCCCGGGCGGCACATCGGCCAGTTCCTCAATGAAGATCGCGCCCTTTTTTTTCAGATCGTCCACCACATAGGTGTTGTGCACGATCTCGTGCCGAACATAAATGGGGCGGCCGAACTTGGTGAGCGCATGCTCGACGATGTCGATCGCACGGTCCACACCGGCACAAAAGCCGCGCGGCTCGGCCAAAAGCACTTCAGATGTCATCACAGCACCCCGATCAGTTCGACTTCAAAGGTCACAGGCTGACCTGCCAGCGGGTGGTTGAAGTCAAACAACACCGCGCCCTCTTCGTTCACTTGCAAGACCGTGCCCGCATAAGAACCCAAACCATCGGGCGTGGGAAATTGCACCACGTCGCCCGCCACGTATTTTTCTGTCGGATCGCCCAGCTCATTGAGCAGCTTGCGGGCCACCCATTGCTGCATCTCGGCAATGTGGTCCCCAAAAGCCTCACCCGCCGGAATCTCCATCACCACCCGGGTGCCTTCTGCCAGGCCCAGCAAACGCTGCTCCAAGGCAGGCGACAAGGTGCCCGAACCCAGCGACATGGTGGCGGGCTTTTCGTTGAAGGTGTTGATGATGTCGCCTTGCGGCCCTGCCAGGCGGTAGTGCAGCGTCAAGAAAGAGGCGGGTTCAACAATGGACATAAGGGTTTTCTGGAATGCCGCAAACGCGACCGAACAGGCATAAACAAGTCACTATTGTAAAAAGCCCGGCCGACCCGCCCCGCGATAGGGGCAAGCAAGGCCGAAGGCTGCTCCAGGGAGGGGCTTGAACATGGGCATCAAAGACTTGCCAACGGATGCGCGTCCGCGCGAAAAACTGCTCGCCCGTGGTCCGCAGGCGCTCAGCGATGTGGAGTTGCTGGCCATTTTGTTGCGCACCGGCATGGCGGGCAAAAACGTCTTTCAGCTCTCCGAAGAACTGCTCGGGCCCGACGGCATCGCGGGCCTGCTCCATGCGTCGGTGCAGTCGCTCAAGTTGGTGAAGGGCTTGGGGCCCGCCAAACAGGCCGAGTTGCTGGCGGTGTTCGAGCTGGCACGGCGCGCCCTGAGCCAGCGCCTCAAAGAGCGCGCCGCCTTCCACACACCCGATGCGGTCAAGCAGTTTTTGCAGTTGCAACTGGCCCACAAAAACCACGAGGTTTTTGCCGTGCTGTTTCTGGACCACCAAAACCGCATGCTGGCCATGGAAGAACTTTTTCGGGGCACGCTCAGCCAAACCAGCGTTTACCCGCGTGAAGTGGTTCTGCGCGCCCTGCACCACCAGGCCGCGGCCGTGGTGCTCAGCCACAACCACCCCAGCGGCTCGGTGCAGCCCAGCCGGGCCGACGAGCACCTGACCCAGACCCTCAAAGCCTCTTTGGCGCTGGTCGATGTGCGCGTGCTCGACCACATCATCGTCAGCCAAGGGCAGACCCTGTCCATGGCGGAGCAGGGCTTGATGTGAAGCCCTGCTTGAAACCGCCGCGCCAGCCTGCTGCCCAGGCCCAGCAAACACGCGCAAGCAGCCGCTAAACTCCTTGTTTTCTTCAAGTTCATACCGCCATGTCCCACTACCACCTTTACGCGATCGGCAATGCCCTGGTCGATACCGAATACGAAGTCTCCGATGCATTGCTGAACGCCATGGGCGTGAGCAAGCGCCACATGACGCTGATCGACACCGAACAGCGCGCCCAATTGCTCACCCATGTGCAAGGCCTGCATGCACGCCGTACAGGCGGTGGCTCGGCGGGCAACACCGTGGTGGCGCTCGCCCAATTGGGTGGCAAGGCCTTCTATTCGTGCCGCGTGGCCAAAGACGAACTGGGGGCCTTCTACAGCCAGGACCTGCAGGCCAACGGCGTGGCCACCAACCTGAGCCACACACAGGCGCAAGAAGGCCAAACCGGCAGCTGCATGGTGCTGGTCACACCCGACGCAGAGCGCAGCATGTGCACATTTTTGGGTGCCACCTCACAGTTGGACGCGAGCGCTCTGCACCCGCAAGACATCGCCAAATCGAAGATCTATTACATGGAAGGCTACTTGGCCGCCTCGCCGACGGGCCTGGACGCCGCTGTCAAAGGCCGTCAAATCGCCCTTGAACACCAGGTGCAAACGGGCTTGACGCTCAGCGATGTGAGCATGATCAACTTCTGCCGCGCTGGTCTGGAGGCCATGATCGGCGACGGTCTCGACTATTTGTTTGCCAACGAAGAGGAAGCGCAAACCTGGTGTGGCACCACCGACCTGGACGCCATCATCGGTCAGCTGTCAGCCTTGGCCAAAACCGTCTGCCTGACCCGCGGCCCCCAAGGCTGCATCGTGGTGCAAGGCCAGCAGCGCACGCAAGTGCCTGCCGTGCCCACCAAGGCCGTGGACACCAACGGCGCGGGCGACATGTTTGCTGGCACATTTTTGTTCGGCATCACCCACGGCCAAACCCCCTCCGAAGCCGCTGCGCTGGCCAACCGCACGGCAGCCGCCGTGGTCAGCCAACACGGCAACCGCTTGAGCGCGGCGCAAATGCAGCAGATCCACGCGGAGTTCCAGAAAACCTGACTGCGAAGCCATTGACCTCGGCACGGGCCGGGTCACGCTGAGCCGAAAGTCCCCAAAGCCCATCCGACCGGCTTGAGGCTTGGCCGATTGGCCCTCAGGCGAACTTGTCGGCCTGCGCCAAACCCACGGCGGCCGCGTCTTTGGCGGCCAGCAGAGGTTGGCCGCTGATGGGCCAGGCAATGCCCACCGTGGGGTCGTCCCAGCGCAGGCTGCGTTCATGGGCGGGGTACCAGTAATCGGTGGTTTTGTACAAAAACTCGGCTGTTTCACTGAGCACCACAAAGCCGTGGGCAAAACCCGGCGGCACCCACAGCTGCTGGTGTTTTTGGGCGTCCAGATACACCCCCACCCATTGGCCAAAAGTGGCCGAGCTTTGGCGCAAATCCACCGCCACATCAAACACCTGGCCTTGCACCACGCGCACCAGTTTGCCCTGCGGGTGCTGGATCTGGTAATGCAAACCGCGCAACACCCCTTGGGCCGATTTGCTGTGGTTGTCCTGCACAAAGGGCAAGTCAACACCCGTTTTCTCAGCAAAGTCGCGTTGGTTGAAGGACTCGAAAAAGAACCCCCGCGCATCACCGAAGACCTGCGGCTCCAGCAACAACACTTCAGGAATGGCGGTGAGCGTGACGGTGTAGGGCATAAAAAGTCTGTTTACAGGTCTTGGGCGAATGAGGGTTCAAGAATTTGGCGATCTTCGAGGGGCAAGCACCAGATGGCAGGGACGCCCCATCGCCCTGAAAGCACACTCACTTGAGCAAGCTCAGCAGGTATTGCCCGTAACCGTTCTTGGCCAAGGGCGCGGCCAGTTTTTGCACGGCGGCAGCATCGATCCAGTGTTGATGGAAAGCGATCTCCTCAGGGCAAGCCACCATCAAACCCTGGCGTTTTTGCAAGGTGGCGATGAAGCCCGCAGCCTCCAACAAGCTGTCGTGCGTGCCGGTGTCCAGCCAGGCATAGCCACGGCCCATGATTTCCACATTCAGCTGGTTCAGCTCGAGGTAGCGCTTGTTCACATCGGTGATCTCCAGCTCCCCACGGGCTGAAGGCTGGATGTCGGCGGCAATATCGCAGACCTGTTGGTCGTAAAAATACAGGCCAGTGACCGCGTAATTGCTCTTGGGGGCTTTGGGCTTTTCTTCGATCGACAAGGCGCGCGACTGCGCGTCGAAATCGACCACGCCATAACGTTCAGGATCGTGCACATGGTAGGCAAACACGCTGGCGCCTTGGTCACGCGCATTGGCGCTGCCCAGCAGTTTGACCAGGTCATGGCCATAAAAAATGTTGTCGCCCAGCACCAAAGCGCTCGGGTCTTGGCCCACAAAGTCCTTACCGATGATGAAGGCTTGCGCGAGACCATCGGGACTGGGTTGCACCGCATACTGGATGTTCATGCCCCACTGGCTGCCGTCGCCCAGCAACTCGGTAAATCGCGGCGTGTCTTGCGGGGTGCTGATCAAGAGCACATCGCGAATGCCCGCCAGCATCAATGTGGTCAGCGGGTAATAGACCATGGGCTTGTCGTACACCGGCATGAGCTGCTTGCTCACCGCTTGTGTCACGGGGTAAAGGCGGGTGCCGGAGCCGCCTGCGAGGATGATGCCTTTTCGCTTGTTCATGGCTTATTTTAGGTGACCTGAACCCGCCCCGAAAAGTCACGCAGGCGCCTGCCAGCCAAGGATTTGGCTGTTCCAATCGGTCTGGAATCCACTCACACACTTTTGAGCCATGCACCCACTGGACGCTGTCATCACCCTCAAGCCCATCGCCGAAGATGAATTTTTGGCCCACACCCAGTCCGACTATGCCAACATGATTGGGCCATTTGGTGGCGCCACCTGTGCGGCCTTGCTGCAAGCCGTGATTCAGCACCCGAAAAAAATCGGCGTGCCCGTGGCCTTCACACTGAACTTCGCGGCCCCACTGGCCGATGGCCCCTTCACCATTTGCACCCGCGCCGCACGCACCAACCGTTCGACCCAACACTGGGTCATCGAAGCCCGGCAAGCGTCGGGCGTGGTGGCTTTGGCCACTGCGGTTTTTGCCGAACGCAGACTCACATGGTCTGACACAGAAGCACAGACACCGCAAAACCTGACATCGCCCTCCTCCCTTGCGCGCATGCCCACGGAAAACCGCCCCGCCTGGGTCCAACGGTATGACATGCGATTCATCGAAGGTGCTTTTCCTGATGCTTTTGACGGTCAGGAGCAAGCCCATTCACAGTCACGTTTGTGGGTGCGCGACCATCCGCCTCGCCCCTTGGACTACCCTGCCCTGATGGCCATCAGCGACAGCTTCTTCCCGCGCATCTTCGTTCGCAGGCGCAAACCATCCCCCATTGGCACGGTGTCCATCACCACTTACTTCCATGCCGATGAAGCCGCGATGGCCGCACAGTCGGACCACTATGTGATCGGCACGGCCCGTGCCAATACCTTTCACCAAGGATTTTTTGACCAAAGTGGCGAACTTTGGAGCCATCAGGGTCAATTGCTTGCCACCACCCACCAAACCGTTTACTTCAAGGATTGAAGGCTGGGCAATCCCCTTTCGCACCATAATCCGCGACATGGAGTTCATCGCGCTGCTGATCGTGGCCTACTTTGCACTGCTGGTGCTGGCTTTGCGCAAGCGTCAACGCACCTTCAAGGGCCCTTGGCTTTTTTTGTTGCGTGCCTTTTTCCCCAATTGGCAATTTTTTCATGGCTTGGGTTCCTCGCCACGCCTGTGGGTGCGCGCTCAAGACCGGGATGGTCAGTGGTCCAGTTGGCACCCCGTCTACCCCCGCTTGCCTCGCCAGAGCACACACCTGTTTCACAACCCGGCGGTGAACCTGGCCCTGTCACACCAGAACCTGGTTGAACATCTGGCCTCCGACATCCATGACCTGAAAGAAGACGCCGACATCCGCGATTGCGTCAGCTACCAATTGGTGACCAGGCTGGCCCGAGATGCGGTTGAAAACGGCCATTGGGGTGACATGGCGCTGGTGGACGCCCCCACATGGTCAACACCGTGCGCTTTTCAATTCGAGGTGCGCTTGTTGCGGCTGGGCCAGCCAGGCGATGAGCAGTTGTTGTTGTCTCCGATCATGGCGGTTCGTTCATGAGCCTCGATCAAGCACTCGCCATCAGGGCCTTTGAATTCCTGTTGGGCTGGAGCTTGCTGCTGCAAACGGCCGAATACTTGCGCCTTCGTTCACTCGACCGCGTAGGCAACTGGCAAGTCCAGCGCGCGGAAGTGCCCTCTGGCCAGATTCGTCGTGCCCTGGACTGGGTGTTCCAGCCCATGCCCTATGCCAGCATGCTCTGGCTGCGGGGCGCGCTTTCCATCACCCTCATGCTGGGCCATGCCGGTCCTGGCATCGCGGCCATGCTTTTTGCGATGGCTTTGCTGCTGCTCTTGCGTTGGCGCGGTGCTTTCAATGGAGGCAGCGACTTCATGACTTTGGTGGGCCTGACCGGTTTGCTGCTGGCGCATGGGCTGGCCATGTTCAACGATCGCGTCACCGCCTGGCATGTTGCCTTGTGGTACGTGGCCTTGCAAAGTCTCAGTTCCTACTTTGTGTCAGGGTGGGTCAAGCTGATGCGTCCTGAGTGGCGCTCTGGACGTGCCATGACGGTCTTTCTGGACCATGGCGTTTACGGACCACTGCCAGAAAAGAGCATTTTGCGTTCGCCAGTGCTGGCCATGTTGTGCAGTTGGAGCTTCACCCTGTGGGAGGGCTTGTTTCCATTGGCCTTGCTCGATGTCCGACTGGCCGTCGTCTTCTGCGCCATCGCCACGGTGTTCCACTTTTTGGTGTTCTGGTTCTTTGGACTCAACCGCTTTTTCTGGGCCTGGTTGAGCACCTTCCCCGCCATCCTTTACTGCGCATCGGTTTGACATCCCAAGCTCCGCACCGAACGCCCATGCTCACAAGTCCCCCAAGCCTTTTTGCCTGCGCTGGGCAGATGGCTTTTGTGCACGATGCAACGCTATCGCACGAGTTCGAACATTCGTGATGACTTGTGCTGGACCAGACCCTTGGGGCCTGCGAAAATGCCACGATGAATTCAAGCTCCAACGCCACCCCGTCTTCGTCGGCTTTCGCCCCCCTGCAAAACGACACCTTCTTGCGCGCTTGCCTGCGCCAGGCCACCGACCACACCCCCGTGTGGCTCATGCGCCAAGCCGGGCGCTATTTACCCGAGTACTGCGCCACCCGCGCCAAAGCCGGCAGCTTCATGGGCCTGGCCACCAATGTCGACTTCGCCACCGAAGTCACCCTGCAGCCCCTGGACCGTTACCCGCTGGACGCGTCCATCCTCTTCAGCGACATCCTCACCGTACCCGATGCCATGGGTCTGGGCCTGTCGTTTGCCCAAGGTGAAGGCCCGCGCTTTGCCAAGAACGTGCGCGACGAAGCGGCCGTGGCCGAGCTGGCCGTGCCCGACATGAACAAGCTGCGCTACGTGTTCGATGCCGTCACCTCGATCCGCAAGGCGCTCAATGGCCGTGTGCCCCTCATTGGCTTTTCCGGCAGCCCCTGGACGCTGGCTTGCTACATGGTCGAGGGTGCGGGGTCCGACGACTACCGGCATGTGAAGACCCTGATGTACAGCCGCCCGGA
>JAIXUG010000010.1 GCA_027484105.1 Comamonadaceae bacterium | reverse complement strand
GGACTCATTGCTGCCTTGGCTGCTGCTGCCGCTGCCACCGTTGCTGGTGGTGCTGTTGGTGCTGTTGGTGCTGTTGGTGCTGTTGGTGCTGTTGGTGCTGTTTACGCTATTTAAGCTGTTAACGCTGTTTCTGCTGTATTCGCTATCAATGCTGTTGATGCTGTTGATGCTGTTGTGGCCATTAGTGCTATCAATGCTGTTCTCGCTGTTCTCGCTGTTCTCGCTGTTCTCGCTGTTCTCGCTGTTCTCGCTGTTCTCGCTGTTCTCGCTGTCAATGCTTTTCGTGCTGACAGTACTCTTTGTGCTGTCAGAACTTTTCGTGCTGTCGGTGCTCTTCGTGCTGCCATTACTGCCAATGCTTGCAGTGCTGTTGGTGCTGGTTTGACTCTCAACACTGTTCACACTGTTGATGCTGTTGATGCTGTTGATGCTGTTGATGCTGTTGATCGATTTGTCATCGTCTTGAGGTTTGGGTGGCACGCCCGGTGTTGGCGAGGCGAACTGGTCTGGCGCCTGAGATTTGAATTTGGCCAAGGTGACCCCGGGGCCGATGCCTTGCGTGCGCACGGGGTCTGCGGGACTGGTCAAACTGGCTGTGGTGAGGTTTTGCAAGACTTTTTCGAGCTGCTGGCTGGTTTGCGTGAGTTTGTTCATCGCGTCCTGCAGGTCTTTGCCCAGGCCGAACTCATCTCCGCTGATCTTTTCGGGGTTTGTGGCCACGGCCGCGGCCGAATGCAGGCGAAAGCTTCCTCCCTCGACCGGTTTGAGCATGCCAATTTTTTTACTTTGGTCAGCGGCTGTGATGCTGAAACCATCGCCAAAAACAATCGGGCTTTGGGGCTTGATGGCCGCCTGCAATGCGGCTTGCTGAAGGATGATTTTTTCGCCACTGAAGGTCGTGAAGACCAAGTCCAGATCCACGGCGTCCACCGAACGGATGTCTTGCGAATGCTGCGGCACATTGAATTGCAAGGTGCCATCACTCTGGATATCTGCACGAACTATTTGTACAGCAAGGGGTGAGGATGTGGCGGAAGTTGTGGACATGCTTTATCTCTGCTGGGTCGATCAATGGCTTAGGCCCGTGGCTTTGCTTGTTTATTTTTGTGTGGAGGTCGCCAGGTGCTGAAATAGCGCCATGGTCTGGGTGTGGCGCAACTGGTTTTCTTCGAGCAGACTTTCAATGCGCATCAAAAATGTGCGGTTGGTTTCCATTTCTTGAATGTGGCTTTTTCCCTGATCGGTGACCAAAGAGGCCATCTCTTGCTGAATACGGGTTTGCCTCTGCGATTCGGTACTGACTTGTTCGCTCATGCGGATGGTTTGACCGGCATAGTGAGACAGCGCTTGTTGGGTTTGGGTTTGCTGATCGATCAGTTGACTCAAACCCGACTCCAGGCTTTGGGCGCACTGCCCCCAATGGGCTTTACGAGCTTGCTCAGCCAGGTACAACTGGCTCGAATGCGCTTCTTCGCTGGCTTTGTACATTCTTTGCTGTTGGTCGAGGTAGGTTTTCCAAAGGGTGCTTTGCGCACGGATTTGGGCTGCTGATTCCTCGATCTGAGCTTTGAGCAATGCTTCAAAGTTTTCGGCTTGTTTGGCGAGCACAGCGTTCTGCGACAGAGCCTGCTCTGCCCACAAGCTTTGTTGCGCTTGTGCCTGTTGAACGTGGTGCTCGGTCTGGTTGTCGATGGCTTTCTCAATGACCTGAATCTGACGGTCGAGCGATTGGGCAATGTGGGTGTGTGCGTCAGCCATTTGGGCTTGACGCTCGGCCAATTGGTTGTGGCTCAGATGCAGCTGACTGACGACGCTCAGAAGTTGGGTTTGCTGTTCGCTTTGCTGGCTGATTTGTTGAATCAGGTTGGCGGTGCCGTGGTTGTTGGTTTCTGTGCGGGATGCCAGCACGCCCAGGGCTGAGACGAGCTCGCGAACTCTGCGCTCGGAGTGGTCAAGGGCCAAGGCCAAACTGCGCAGAAGTGGCGAGTGTTCTGCCAATGCACCCAAGGTGTCGCTCATGGCGTTGCCCAACGCAGCTTCTTTGTTGGCGTGGGTGATGTCGATCATGAGGGAGGTGTCTGATTGGACAAAGGACACCAGATCACTGGATGCGCTGCGTACGCCTACAGACAACACACCCATGATGAGTGAGCCCAACACCCCGAACAAGGAGGCACTGAAGGCCACGCCCATGGCCTGCATGGGAGCGGTCAATCTCGCGACCAGTTCGCTGATGGCAGCCACGGGGTCGGCCATGCCAGAGCCCAAGTCAAAGGAGCCAATGAGCTTGCCGATTTCTGCCAAAGCACCTAACAAGCCGATGAAGGTTCCGAGCAAGCCCATACCCACCATCAAGCCGCCCATGAACTGAGACATCATGAGCCGACGGTTTTGTCGGGCGCTGAATCGGGTCATTTCGGATTCGATGGCGGCATGCTGAACCGGGGTGAGGTCTTGGTCTCTCAGGGCCTGAATCAGTTGCATCATGGGGACGATGTCGTGCTTTTTCTGGATGTCGGCCAGCGATTGGTCGAGCTCTTCGTCGGATATGCCACTCTCCACCATGCGCCGGTACTTGCGAAACAATGCCCCTTCTTTGTTGATGCGCCAGACATGGGCCAGCATTTGGTAGCAGCCCACGACCACCAGAAAAAAGATGATGTAGTTGATTTGGGGGTGGGGGTTGCCTTCCACCGTGCTGATGATGGCGTCCCAAAAAACAAAGGCTCCAATAAAAACAAGCGCGACGGGGACGCCGATGTACCAGTAATAAAGTTGCAGTCGTTTCATGTTGTTTTCCTTCGAGTTTTTTTAGGATCAAGCTCAGGTGGGTTCGGTGAATGCGCGCTGCTGAAACCGCAGCAGGGGTGAAAGCAAATAGGTCAATACGCTGCGTTGGCCCAAAACCACGTCGGCTGTGGCGGTCATGCCAGGCAAGATCGACACTGCGGCCATGCGTGCGCTGGGGGTATCGGTTTGAATCAAGACGCGGTAATAGCGATGACCGGTTTCGTCGGGCAAGGTGTCTGCACTGACCTCGACCAGGCGCCCTGCCAATGCGCCGTAGATGGCGTAGTCGTATGCACCGACTTTGACTTGGGTGGGCAGACCTGCACGCAAAGATGCACGGTCGTTGGGGCGCACGCGCGCCTCCACTGCCACAGGCCCTTCACTGGGGGTGATTTCGAGCAGGGCTTCACCCGGTTTGACCACACCGCCCATGGTGTTGAAGTGCATTCGGTTGATGTAGCCGCTGGCGGGCGCGCGCACCTCGGTGCGATCAAGCCGATCGGCGTCGCCATCAACCGCCAGGCTGATTTTGGATATTTCTGCGCTCACCTGGATCAACTCCGTGCGCGCTTCGGCCCTGAAACGGGATTCCGATTCGTTCAGTTTGGCTTGCAATTCAGCGATGCCTGACTCCAGGCGTGGGAGGGAGTTTTGCAGTTCACTGAGGTTGCTGAGCAACTTTTGCACGCGGCTTTGGGCGTCGATGTTTTCCATTTGTGAAGCGGCACCCTTTTTGTAAAGTCCATCCATCAAACTGGACTGCTTCTTGGCCAAGTCGAGTTCGGCCTGGGTGCTGACGATGCGTTGGCGCGCTTCTTGGAGTTCGGCTTTGCGCTGGCTGTGTTGCTGCGCGATGACCATGCGTTCGGCCCGGAAACGGCTCAAGCGTTCACGAAATGCATGGATGGATTCGCGCTGCAAGTCGCTGGGGATGTGCGCGGGAAAATGAGGCTCATTGAGGCCTTGGGCTTCGGCGATGAGCCGCGCTTGTTGTGCCTGCAGCGCCGACAAACGGGTGCGACCTTGTTGCACGGTGGTGCTGGCCTGAACATTGGACAAGCGCATGAGCACATCACCGGCTTTGACGACTTGACCTTCGCGCACCAAGATTTGCTGCACGATGCCTCCTTCCAAATGCTGCACGATTTGGGCTCGACCAGCCGCTATGATGCGCCCCTCGGCTCGGACGATCTGATCGATGGGCGCCAGGCTGGCCCACGCCAATCCAGCCAACAGCAGCGCAGCCAAAGCGAGCAGCAGTTTTCGATCGTTTTGCAGGCCTTGGGTCATGGCATCCACCGGATCAACACTTTGGTGTTGTCAGCGCCAGCTTGTGTGCTCTCGCTGATGCTCAAGTCGATCGCTGCTGGGGTTGCGCCGTTTTCAAGCAAAGCGTTGCGAACGGCATTGGCACGGTAAAAAGACAGGCGAGCGGCTTCGGAATAGCCTTTGGGTGAGATCACATTGATTTGCCAGCGGCCCGCAGCCAAGGGGCTGATCTTTTTGATCTTGTCGATCAACTCGGCAGCTTCTGTTTTGGACAGGGTCACCACCTCACGGTTGAACGCCACCACCAGAGCCTGTTGGGCCAAGGTGTGGATGCGGTTGCTGGATTGGGGCTCGGTGGGTTGGTTGTCTTTGGCCAACACGATGTCAGGTCGAATGCTCTGCAGGACGCTGATTTCGCGCTGGGCTTGCACAAGTTGTTGCTGGGTTTTTTCGAGTTTGGCCATCACTTCATGGATGGTTTGTTGCTGCGTGGGCGGCGCACCTGCGAGGGTGGCGTTGGCATCTTTGTGGTGGTCACCCCGCTGGCGGGCTTGCACATGCGAGTCCGAAGATGCGGTCTGGGTAGATTGCGCCTCTTCCAAGGCTTTTTTCTTGGTCATTTGTGCGATTTGCAAGGTGGCGCCCAACACCACAATGCTCATGACGGCAATCACAAACAGCAAATTGATGGCGAGGTTGGTCACGGCGTCAACATAGCCTGGCCAAAAGATGTCAGCGGCTTCATCCGAATCGTGCGATGCGTTCATGTGGGTTTTTCAGGAAATGGAAGGGTTCGGCCGATGCGGATCAGGGCTGAAGATCGCCCAGCTGCCCCACACGGGCCAGCAGTTGGGCGTGGGCTTTGAGTTGCTGTGCGATGGCCTGAACCAAGCGTTGGCGTGAGGCAAAAAACCGCTCACTGGCGTCCAGTGCCTCCAAAAGTGAGCCCAATCGACCTGAGCTCAACTGAGCCTCTACGGCAGCAATCACTTTGCCGGCAGCTTCTTGCTCCAGTTGGGCGGTGGCCACCCTGAAAGCGGCGGATTCGAACAAGGTGGCATCACTTTCAAGCGACTGCATGAGACGTTGCTTTTCGTCTTCAAGACGGGCTTCTTTTTGGCGCATCTCGGCCATGGCTTGTTCGGCCTGGTGCCATTCCTTGCCACCCAATGAGACAGCCCAGTTGGCCACCACCAGCGCCCGCACGTCGTGATTGGGGCCATTGATGCCACGCAGATTGCGGCTGTCGTCGTATTCAAGGCTCAAGCCAATTTCGGGCTTGTACTTGGACCACTCGGCCTTGACGCGTTTCTCTTGCGCCTTGACATCGAGTTCGGCAGCCAGGATGTCGGGGTTGTTTTGCATGGCCAAAACATGCAAGTTGGTGCCTTCTGATTGAAGTGCCGGAAAGTCAGCCATGGAGGGCAAGCGGATGGCCGTTGGCGATTGCTGCGTCAAGCGACGAAGTTCATTGAACGCATTGCGGTATGCAGCTTGTTGCTCCATGCGTGTTTGCCGCGCAGTGAACACCCTGGACTTGGCGCGCTCGAGGTCGGACACACTGGAGGCACCGGCAGCCGCGCGTTTTTCAAGGTAATCCAGAATGCTTTGCAGATGGGCCAGCTGAACGTTGGAAAAATCCAGGACCAAGCGTGCCGCACTCAGGTCAATGGTGGCCCGTACCACTGAGAGGGTGACGTTGTCTTTGGCCGCCTGGAGTCTGCGCTGTGCAGCGCTTTCAACTTGCTGAGTCGATTGCCATTCCTGTGTGAGGCTGGCGTTGAAAAGGGGTTGCGTCAATCGAACAGTGCCCACTTCCCGGCGGTGATGACTGATGGCTTGACCTGGAGAGCGCGATGCCTCAGGACCGGCCGCATAACGCATCGAGAAGTTGGACAACAAGTCGGCCCTTGCGACTTTGCGACCTGACTGGGCTGCATCCAGTTGCGCCGCGCTTTGCCGCAGTTGTGGACTCTGTTGCAAACCTTGCCGAACCAAGTCGGCCAGACTTGCTGCGGGTCCAAGGGTTGAGTGGCTTGTGGGCAACGGGTCTGCCAACATGTCCGGCAGTGCCATCACGCTGCTGTTGGCAATGTCCGCCAAGCGAATGCTCGGCTGCACTACTGGGGCCGGCTGAGCATGGGCAGCCAAGATGCATGCGCAGGAAACCACGAGGGTATTCAGCAGATTTTTAACAGTTTGCTTGGACATGATGCATTCACAGCTATTTTTAATACTTTGATGGCTATTTTACACAAAATAAGGACTTCATTTGCTAAATTTAGTTACCCTAAGAATTACAAAGGTAAAAAATTGTTAAACGATGAAATTCATCAAATCATCAGCCCCAAAGACGGTCAAGCGCCGCACTGCCCTGTGAACGGCATGCGTTGAAAAAAGGGGGGGAATGGGAGGGAGTAAAGACGAAAAAAAGCCCGACAGTTGAGGTCGGGCTTTTCAGGGGTTGGCGGAAACGGAGGGATTCGAACCTTAGTACCAGGGTATTACAGGGGGCCTTCCGGGGGTGTTTTAAGAGGTAAAAATTGAAATTGAGGTCCCCTCGATTTCCCCGGATTTCCCCCATTTCCGCACCAGATTTCCGCACTAGAACCCTCCGTTTTTAATCCCTCCATTTGATCGGCGAGGGCTCCAGCGAGGGTCCAATTGAGCATGAAGATGCCCAACAAGGTTTCGTCCTCAGAAGTCAGGCTAACCGCCCAGATAGACTATCTCCGATTGGCACCTTGTACAAATCAGCTCACAACAAGGCTCTGAAAAACCGACTTTGTCTCAACTCTTGAAACCTATTTTGAACGTCCAAGAAGTGGCCGATCTGCTTGAGTGGAGCGTTAAATCCGTACAGAACCACGCACGTTCAGGGCGTCTGCCCGGAGTCAAGTTTGGCGACGGCTGGGTATTTTCTTCTGACTTGCTTGTCGAGACCGTCAAAAAAACTGAGCATCGAAGAAGCCGAAAAACGCGCCCGCCTCGTTCGTCCGATTGGGGTCCAGGTTCGCAACCCTAAGCGCAAGCCGCCAGGTATGGGTCATTTGTCTCATGAAGAAATTGATCACATCCTGTCAGGCAAAGCGAAGCTGTAAAACGGCTGAGATCTATAACCACCCTGCCTCGCTAACATTTAACCGTCAGCAACTCATTCCTGTTCGCAGCAGGACCAACCGCTCAGTCCATCGCCTCAAGGTCATTTATCGGCCAAAAGCGGCCAGCCACAAATTATTGTTAATTTGCAAACAATGAAAAGTCGTATTGGATAAACGTAAATTGGAACGCTTGCCAAAGCATCTGAATCCTTCTTTATTGACCTCAACCTCCACGGGGACAAATAAATGCCCGGTGACTTTGAAAAATTTGAGTCGCTAAAATTTAAACTATGAGACGGTACTTGGCGATTTTTTTGCTGGTTTTGTTGCCCTTGCAGTTCAGTTGGGCAGCAATGGCAAGCTATTGCGAGCACGAAACCAGTGTGACTGCCAAGCACCCTGGTCACCACACCCATGACCATGCGTCAGTTGACCACCAAGAGTCCAGCAAAAACTCACCCCAATCGGCGGGCATGGACCATGACTGTGCCACTTGCCATATGGGTTGTGCAGCTGCTCTGGTCAACGATCTGAACACGACCACAGCAGCGGTCTCTGACGATAATCCACTTCACCCTCAGGTGATTGTTTCTCAGCTTTCAAGAGAACGTCCTGAGCGGCCTAATTGGCCCGTGCTTGCCTGATCGGCGAGTCTCGGGTTTCTCCACCTCTTTTCGAATCCCCTGTGCGCGAGTGAGCATGACGCTTTTTGCGTTTTGCTTCATCGCCTAGCGACGTGTTGTCGCTGCTCGCTGATCTCCTTGGATGTTTTCACCATTGGAGATGAGCTATGAGTTTGTACAAAAAAAGATCGACACCGATTCGAATCGCGCTGTCGGTCATGACCCTGAGTGGCTTGGTGCTGACGGCCCAAGCACAAGGCACATCCGCCGCCGCGTTGAGTGGCTCGGTGTCCTTGAAAAATGTTTTCGATACGGCGTGGCAAAGGCAGCCCGAGGCGCACGCGCTTCAATCGCGTCGCGATGCAGCCCAGGCCCAGGCTAAAGCCGCATTGATGCTGTCTCCCGAGCCACCATCGCTGGATATCAGTCAGCGATCGGACCAGATGACTGGCAACAACGGTTCGCGTGAAACCGAGGTGGGAATTGCCATTCCCATTTGGCTACCCGGGCAACGCACGGCCAGTACCGATCTGGCGCAGGCTGAAATCTCGTTGGTTGAGCGCAAGCTGCTCGCCTCACAACTGCGGCTCGCCGCTTCCGTCAGGGATGCTTGGTGGGGCTGGTTGCGAGCTCGCGTCGATGCTGAACTGGCGAGCGAACAACTGGCCAATTCGCAACGCCTCGCCGCTGATGTTGCTAAACGTACCAGCGCGGGTGATCTGGCCAAGTCGGACCGGCATCAAGCCGAAGGCGCTCTAGCTGCGGCCCAGGCGCATGCCGCCCAAGCTCAAGCGGCCTCTGCCGCAGCCTTGGCACAAGTGATGTCGTTGACAGGCAGAACGGCTCAGGCTGACTTGACAGTCAACGCTGCAGCTGAACCGACCCCCAGTTCGGCTATATCAGTTGGTCATCCCTTGTTGGCTGAACTGGAGGACCGCATCACGATGGCCGAGCGGACGGCTCAGCTGATTAGCACCCAGAAGCGATTCAACCCGGAACTCACGGTGGCCACAACGCGCGGTCGTGGGGCATTTGGAGACCGCTATGGCCAGACTGTGCTCATCGGCATTCGAGTGCCGTTTGGTTCAGGGCCCAGGTATGACGCTCGTATCGCGACGGCACAGGCAGAGGCTATTGAAGTGCAGTCAAAGCTGATCCTTGAGAGGGACCAAATTCAAGCTGATCAAAGAGGCGCTGCTTCTCGCCTAGAGGCTGTGAAAACCCAACTCGTCGCCGCGCAACGACGAGCAATGCTGGCCAACGAGTCCCGAGGTTTTTTCGACAAGTCGTTCAGGCTGGGCGAGACAGATCTGCCCACACGCTTGCGCATTGAGGTCGAGGCTGCAGAGGCCGCGCGACAAGCCGCTCGAAGCGGGATTGACCTAGCCTCCGCCATTTCGGCATTGCGGCAGTCCTTGGGCTTGCTGCCCGAGTGATGCTGACACCCCTCAAAATTTCAAGGAACACCATGAATTTAATTCATTCAACAGCCGCCACTCTCATGGCGCTGATCTTCACACTGCTTAGTCCCATTGCCATTGCCGGTGCGGGTCACGACCATGGAGAAGCTGCTCCACAAGCACAGGGCACAGCACTGCCGCGTTTCGTCGCGGTTTCAGAGGATCTGGAAATGGTTGGCATTGTCAATGGCAAGCAGCTGACGATTTACCTGGACCGTTTTAAAGACAACAGTCCCGTCAATGACGCTCAAATTGACATTGACATCGAAGGCAGCAAATACAAAGCTGAAAAACATGGCGTGGGTGAATACGAAGTCTTCCTTAAGGACACGCTCAAACCTGGCGTCATTGCCATCACCGCAACCATTCAGGCCGGTGATCTGAATGACCTGTTGGCTACCGAGCTCGATTTGCATGAGAACAAAGATGTACTTAGCCATCGCTCTTCCTGGAAAGGTATCGCCCTGTGGATCGGCGCGGGTTTATTCGCACTGATGGCTCTGGGCGCAATCGTTCGCTTTCGTCAACAAGCTCGTACGGCTTAAGGAGCCACCAGCATGAAAAAAATCAATACTTTTAAACCACACCACTTGATGGCAATGGCTGCGGCTTTGACCCTTGCAGGTGCTGCGCTGCCTACGTACGCGGGCGAAGGCCATGACCACGGGGCTGCGCCTGCGATGGCCAATACCAATGGTCCACAGCGCATGGCCGATGGCAGCGTTTTTTTGCCTAAGCCAGCCCAACGCCAATTGAATGTGCGCACTCTTGTAGTGGAAACCTCCGAGCTGCCACGCGCCTTTGAACTCAATGGTCGGGTGCTGATGGACCCCAACGCAGGGGGGAAAGTCCAGCCCATCAACGCCGGACGCATAGAACCAGGCCCTAATGGCCTGCCCAACGCAGGGCAAACCGTGAATAAAGGACAGGTATTGGCCTACGTCGTCCCTGCGTTCGCCCCCCTAGAGCGTGCAGGTCAGTTGACTCAATTGGCCGAATTTCGCGCGGCTAAAGCGCTTGCTGAAAAGCGTTTGGCACGTTTGCGCGAGTTATCGGACACGGTGCCGCGCAAGGAAGTGGAAGCCGCAGAGAGCGACGTGCTCAGCCTGACCGAACGCATGTCGGCCGTCGGTGGCGGCCTCAGCAGCAAGGAAGCACTGGTCGCGCCCGTTTCTGGCGTGATTGCCTCGGCGCATGTCGTGGCAGGTCAAGTGGTGGACACGCGTGAATTAATTTTCGAAATTGTCGACCCTAGGCGACTGCGCATCGAAGCCTTGGCTTTTGATAGCGCACTGACCAACAACATCGGCAGTGCCTCACTGGCTGTCGGCGACCAGCGCACGCCACTGGTTTTCATGGGTGCAGCGCGCAGTTTGCGCGAGCAAGCGCTGCCGCTGAACTTCCAAGTGCAAAGCCCGGAACTACTAGGTCTGGCCGTTGGACAGCCTGTCAAAGTCTATGTGCAGTCCAAGCAAAAGACACAGGGTATTGCGGTCCCCCAGTCGGCACTGATGAAAAACGCTGCCAATCAGAACGTGGTGTGGGTCAAGTCTGCAGCTGAGCAGTTTGAACCCCGCACGGTGACGTTCGAGCCCCTGGATGGTGCGCGTGTCACGGTGATCTCGGGCTTGAAGTCTGGCGATCGTGTGGCGATCCAAGGTGCCACGCTCATCAATCAAGTCCGGTAAAGGGGTCACGATATGTTCAAGTGGCTTCTCGAAAATAGCCTGACCAACCGGCTTCTGGTGTTGATAGCGGGTGCCGTATTGATGGCTTACGGGGCATTCACATTGTCTCGAACGCCAGTCGATGTCTTTCCCGATCTCAATAAACCTACTGTGACGATCATGACCGAGGCGGGTGGCATGGCGCCCGAAGAGGTCGAGCAACTGATTACCTTTCCTCTGGAGACGGCCATGAATGGCTTGCCTGGGGTCGAATCGGTTCGTTCGACCTCTTCTGCTGGCCTGTCCTTTTTGTATGTCACCTTCAACTGGGACACGGAGATTTTTCGGGCACGCCAACTGGTGTCTGAACGCCTCTCGTCCATGGAAGAAGGTTTGGCTGCCGGGGTAATTCCACGGATGGGGCCGATCAGCTCCATCATGGGTGAGATCATGCAGATCGCTATTCCTGTCGATCCGCAGAAGATCTCCCCTATGGCCGTGCGTGAGTACGCCGACTGGGTGCTCCGGCCTCGACTCCTGGCCATCCCCGGCGTCGCACAGATCATCCCCATTGGCGGCGAAGTGCGCCAGTTTCAGGTGCAGCCCAACACAGCGCGCCTGTCGGACTTGGGTATCTCCTTGGACCAGTTGGAGTCGGCGTTGCGCGGGTTTTCGGCCAACACCTCAGGGGGGTTTCTGGAGCTCAACGGGCGCGAATATCTGATTCGAAACCTTGGTCGCACTTCCCGTCTGGAGGACTTGCGCAATCTGGCCATCACCGCCAAGAACGGTCAGCCCATCTTGCTACGGCAGATCGCTGAGGTCACTTTTGCCGCAGCCATCAAACGTGGGGATGCAGGCTTTGAAGGCAAGCCAGCCGTGATTCTGGGCGTTCAAAAGCAGCCCACCGCTGACACGACCCGTTTGACACAGTCGATTGAAGAAGCGATTGGGGATCTCAAGGCATCCCTTCCTGCGGGGATGGAGGCACCCCGTGTGACCTTCCGACAAGCCAGCTTCATTGAGGCGTCGATCTCGACGCTACAAGGCAAGTTGATCGGTGCGTCGCTGTTTGTGGCCGCGATCCTTTTCTTCTTCTTGGGTACGGTTCGCCCCACCATCATCGCGCTCACCGCCATCCCAGTCTCCATCTTCATCACTGCACTGGTGTTCAAGTATTTTGGCTTGTCGATCAACACCATGACGCTTGGAGGGCTGGCGATTGCCATTGGCGGACTGGTGGACGATGCCGTGGTGGATGTGGAAAACATCTTGCGGCGCATGAAAGAAGACCGCGCCAAGGACCCAAGCCAGCGCCTGTCGCTGCTCGCGCTCGTGGCCAAGGCGTCCATGGAAGTCCGCTCGGCGATCCTCTATGCGACGGTGATCATCGTGCTGGTCTTCCTTCCGCTTTTCGCTTTGCCGGGCCTGGAAGGCAAGTTGTTTGCTCCGCTGGGCATTGCCTTCATCATCTCGACACTGGCCTCTTTGTTGGTGTCGGTGACGATGACGCCGGTGCTGAGCTACTACCTGTTGCCGGGCATGAAAAACCTGGACCATGGCGACACCAAAGTGCTGGCATGGCTCAAGCAAGGCTACAAAGGCAGTTTGCAAAAAGTGCTGGACAAGCCACGCGTGGCGATAACCAGTGCATGTGTGGCGGTAGTGTTTGCAGCGGCGGCTGTTCCGTTTTTTCCGACCACCTTCTTGCCACCTTTCAATGAAGGCACCTTGCTGGTGGGCATACGACTGAACCCGGGCGTCACATTGACAGAGTCATCTGACCTGGCACGCCAGGCCGAAGTGCTGGTCAAGCAGGTGCCCGAAGTTCTGCATGTGGGCAGACGCAGCGGACGTGCTGAACTCGATGAGCATGCCGAAGGTGTTCATGTCAGCGAATTGGACGTGGGCATCAAACCCTCAGGCGAGTTGACGCGCTCAATGGATGAGGTCCGTGCCGACATCCGTGCACGCTTGGTCAACCTGCCTGCTTCGATTGAGGTGGGGCAACCGATCTCACACCGCATCGACCACATGCTGTCTGGGGTGCGCTCACAAATCGCCATCAAGATCTTTGGCGAAGACCTGGACGTGCTGCGCGGTCAAGCCGATGCCCTGCGCTCACGGCTGTCAGGCATCGAGGGTATGGCCGACCTGCAAATCGAAAAACAAGTTCTTGCGCCACAGATCAAGGTTCGGTTGGACTATGCCGCAGCAGCGCAATACGGACTGTCTGGCGCGCAAGTACTTTCTACACTGCAGACCCTGGTGGAAGGTGAACGTGTCACGCAAATCATGGAGGGAGGTCGCCGCTTTGCGCTGGTCGTGCGCTTACCAGAATCCGCACGATCGCTGGAAGGCTTGGGCCAGGTGTTGATCGAAACACCCTCGGGCAGAATTCCGCTGTCCAAAATCGCAACGATTGAAGACGCCGATGGTCCCAACCAAATCAGTCGCGACAACGGCAAGCGGCGTATCGTGATTTCTGCCAACGCTTCGGGCCGCCCATTGTCAGAAGTCGTGGCCGACATACGCAAAGTGACGGCGGATTCTCGGCTGCCAGAGGGCTACTTCATCACCCTCGGAGGGCAGTTCCAGGCGCAAGAAGAAGCCTCGCGCCTGATCTCTTTGCTCTCGGTGGTCTCGGTGGTGTTGATGTTTGTGGTGCTTTACAGCCGCTACAAGTCCACCGTTTTGTCTGCCTTAATCATGGTGAACATTCCCTTGGCGCTCGTGGGTGCTGTGTTGGGTCTGTGGTTGTCAGGTCAGCCCTTGTCGGTGGCCGCCTTGGTCGGGTTCATCACGTTGGCTGGCATTTCGGTTCGAAACGGCATTTTGAAAGTCAGCCATTACATCAACCTCATGCGCTTTGAAGGAGAGTCCTTCACCAAGTCCATGATCTTGCGCGGTTCGATGGAACGTTTAAGCCCGGTGTTGATGACAGCCTTGGTGACCGCCTTCGCATTGGCACCCTTGCTCTTCGAGGCCGAACGCCCCGGCACCGAAATTTTGCACCCGGTCGCCGTGGTGATTTTCTCGGGCTTGATCAGCTCTACGCTGCTCGACACCTTTCTGACGCCTGCCATGTTTTGGCTCTTTGGCCGCAAACCTGCCGAGGCGCTTTTGCAAGACAAAGACGCTGAAGCGTTCTGACCTTTCACCCGTTTTTTCAACTTCAATCTCAACCTTTACAAGGACATCTCATGAAATTGCAAACGCTTTTAATCACCGCTTCTTTAGTGCTTGGCAACATGGCTTGGGCCGGACCCGGCGATGCCACCCACAAACCCATACACGGTGGCGTTTTAGCCACCGTCAAGGATGTTGACTATGAGTTAGTGGCCAGTGTCACAGCGCTTCGCCTTTATGTGCGTGACCATGGCAAAGCGGTGGATGTGTCCAAATCCACAGCTAAATTGACCTTGCTGACAGGCAGTGAAAAACAAGAGGTTGAACTCAAGCCAAGCGGAGACAAACTGGAAGCGACCGGAACCTACAAAGTGACGGCCGGCACGAAAGCTGTGGCCGTTATTTCGTTCGGTGCAAAGCAGGCGACGGCCAGATTCGTCATCAAGTAATTCGTCAGCGTCAACACTCCACTCAACCTATCTTTCTCTTCAGTTGTCGTTGGATTTGATGAATCCAATGACTGCTGTGGGTCGGTTGCTGCCGGTCACTCGCGCTTACTGGCAAGCATCTCAGTCTTGATGGCCGAACTCGAACTGGTGCCAAACCAATACGCCAGCACAGTCATGGCGATGGCATCCAGCAGTCCCAGCACCCGGCCCACCACGAGTTCACTGGTGGCGACAGGCAAACCATAAACAAGCACGGACACCTCCGTGCCCAGGCAAATCAACAGCAACAGCACCGACAACCAAAACAGCGGCCTTTGTGTGCTGCCGTTGACATTCGCTTGACGGGCGCTGTCACGGTCTTTAAAGGCCAGTTCCGCATATTTAAAGCCACGCTCGCGCTCATTTTCTTGAAACTGCAGCTCCAGCTGGCGCAGCTGGCTGATCTGATCCGCTGTCAGCCGCCCGCCTTCGATGGCTTTGCGCACATCCTCCTGCCCTGCCCCTCCGACTACGCCGATCAGTGCCGCGACAGCCTCTCCGGCGAGCGGTCCTGCTAGGGCGGCCGCCACGGTAGGAGCTACGGTTTTGAGAGTCTTGAGCCAATCCATCAAGCAATCCCCAAGCTGTAACCGCTGGAGGTGCGAGTAATGACGCGGTTCTGCGGTTTAACGGGTACCGCCAGGCTCACGTGCACCCAGCTGCTGTATTCAAGGATCAACTGTCCGATCTGCAAACTATTCACAGCAGGAGCCAAAGCCCGACAAACCTGCTGCGCTGAACCAAACGCCGGAGCCCGAAAGTCCACAGCCATCATGCGCTGATGATCCGACTGCTCAGCCCCTCCAATGGCTGTATTCAGCGCTGGGGATCGGTAACCACTGGTGACCACGATTGGCACATCTTTGCTTGCCAATTCAGACAAGTAAGTCCGAATCCGCTCCATCATGTGTGCGGTCTCCAGCGCCTTATTGGTGAGCTGCGGCGGCAAGCTGTTGTCGATACCCAAACGCAGCGCCGTGTCCGATCGGGTTAACTCATGCAAGGTGAAGTGCTGCGACAGCTTCATTTGCCTGCCCGCTCGATCAGGCGGTCCAATTTGTCATTGATGCGGTCCAACTGGCTGCGCAGCACGGTGGACGTTTCCTTTTGGTAAAGCATCTGCGACTCCACCACTGCCACGCGCTGCTCGATCTTGTTGACGTATACGACGGCCGAAATCGCAACGGTCAGCGTCGTGATCAAGTGCCCCAACTGAATTTCCTTTTTCAGGTGCCAGCCTTGTAAGCCGCTCGGCTCCGTTGCCTTGTCCGTCATGCCATCTCCTTTTCGTCAAATCTGAGGGTCGTTAGGTAAATCACTTCAGCCGATGAAGCAATTCACCGTTCCGTTGTCAAAGAGTTCGGTGCCGCCCACGGTGGTCAGGCGCAGCGAAATCAAATCGGTGTTCAGCCCTTTGTGACAAACCGTGGTGCCCACAAAGCCGCTGACTCCGTCCTCGGCGTAAACGTTCGCGGTGATCGTGTACAGAAAGCTGGTCGGGTGCTGGCGCAGGATGGTGATGGTTCCGTATCGCTTAGCACCTGCCGTGGCCCCTGCCAAGATGGCCCCTGCCGTACCGTTGACCCAGTTGCTGCTGGCACTGCTCGACTCGGTCAGCGCCCCGGTGTACAAGGTGTTCTCAATGCCGCCGGAATCGCCCAACTGCAACAGGACACGGCTGGACCCGCTGGTGGAGACTCCATCCAAAGCCAAGGTGATGCGGTTGGTGCCCGTAGGGATGCCCGCAATGTCCAAGGAACTCCCTGTTCCCACGCTGCTGACTCCCAGGCCCACGGGCAACGCCAATATCCCGTGAGCGCCGTTGACCCCACCGTGATAAGCCTTCACGCTGCTGATGGTGTACGTGCCCGTAATGACCTCAAACATTCGGGCATAGCTTTCCGGCTTGTTCCAATTGGTTGTCGCCGTAGCACTACTGACCGCACCCGTTTGCCGGTTCACCACCACATAGCTGGTGCTGCTGGCTGGCAAACTCAGGGTGCCGTCCGCAATGGTGAAGCCGCCCCAGAAGCCACCGTAGTAACCCAACACAAGGCCACTGCTGGTCACCGGGTTGCGCGTCAGGCAGGCGGCCCACTCCAAAGAGGCGAAGTTTTCATTGATCGGGATTTCCGGGCTGGCTTGATTGCCACTGATGTTCTGCATAAAACCTCCTTTTAAATCTTGGCCTGCGCTGACCAACCACGACCCACCGTCGCTGACACCTGGTAAACCTTCACGTACAAAACTGTTTGCAGCGCGCCAAAGTCAGCGATTTGCTGCGCCGCCGTATAGAGCACCGAATTGGTAGTGACTGTCAGAGTTCGTTTGACGGTTAAATAGGTCAAATCGGCGTAAATCTCAACTTCGTAGGTCTCGGCGTTTTCGGCCAGTGGGGCCGACGGAACCAAGGGGCCAACGAAACGCGTTTCCACCCGTGTGCGGCGCAGCCACTGGATCGTGATCGCACCATCGGTCTGAGCAACCTCTTTGTGCAAATGAACCGGCGGTAACGGGCGCAAGTACAGGCCGTAGTTGCTGAAGGAAGCGCGGGTGCCATCGGTGTACTTTTGATCTGCACTGACGGCCACCCAATTTTGCAAAGTACCGAGAGAAGACAGGGATTGCGGAAGAAATTGCGTACCGCCATTGGTCTGTAACAAAGTGAATTCAGAGCCGGAAAATGCCGGGTTATCGATGGCAAACTCTGATCCGTTGCGATAGCGCAGCAAGTTACGCAAGCGGTAAGTTTTAAGCCCAATCAGCTCGGCCGTCTGGAACTGAATCACTTCGTAGCGCAAGACCGCCAGGTTCAAGGTGGGATCTTTCAGCAAGGCCTCGCGTGTGACACTGGACAAGGTATCGGCAGCCGTCAACTCCACATCCACCGTGCTGCGTTGGTCCATCACGCTGCCGCCCGTCCAATCGGCCAAAGCCGTCAGGCTCTTGCCCATGACTGCACGCGCAGAAAATTGCCCCACGACCGAAGGTGCTGAGCCGTTGTCCACATAGACCGTGCACCCCGTCCAGTCGGTAGCATCGCTGCCCACCGCCACGTACACGCCAATCCGATCGGCAAAGGGATCGAGCACAGTGGGTAAAGCGCTCAACACACGCAGCTCGGTCTTGGCGGGCGGCAACACCGTCACTTGCGAGCCGTCGGTCACCGTGGCCACTTCACCACTTTGAACCAGGACGCTGGCATCTTCCTTGACGCCCGTAAAAGTCAAAATTCCATCGGTTTCTTTGCGCGAGACCATGCGCATGTCAAAACTGGAGCCATCGCGGTCCAGCAAGCGCAGCACATCGTTGGGCTCGTAAGCGTAATACTTGCGCGGCAGACTGAATGTGACCTGCAAGGACGACAACACTTTGTTCAGCAGCAAGGTGTCCGCAATCGCTTTGGCCTCGTTCGGCGAGAAACTCAGCGGCAATTGCAGCGTGGTGGTGTTGTCCTGTGTCCTGACCAAGCGGTCTGCGTACTGCGTATCGGTTTGGTAATCCCGTTGTGGGCAGATGTAGGTGACAGCCAATTTGGCGGGAATTTCCAACTCATCCACTTGGGTGAGCGGCATCGGGTCGTGGTCACCATCGCGGGTATCACTGGCCGACATGTCGGTGTAGGGCACGGTGGTCACCACGCTCTGACCCCGGTGCCGAAAATACAACTTGTCGCCCAAGTGGCAGTCGAAAAAATACGCGGTTGCCAGTTGCTCCAGCAGTGCGCGCACGCTGGTGACTTGGCCCGACATCATGCCGTTGACGACCTTGCCGCGTGAGTCCAAGTCGCTGGCGTCGTATTGATCGGGCGACAACCCTGCCCGCATGCACAGGTCCTCAACGACCTGACGTAGGCTTGGCGCGGTGGCCGAGGTCAAGCCCACACTGAGCGCGATGGGGTTGCTGGCAATACAGGCTGAACCATCGCCACGCAACGTGTTCCAAATGTTGGTCGTGGGATTCCATCGGAAGACATTTCCGCGATCGGAATCAACGATGTAAATAAACTCGTTATTTGTGTCCCATGACATGAACTGCATGTATGCAGCCTCAACCGGACAGGTGTATTGCGTCACATAGGTCAGTGTGAGATCGGGCTGCGGGGTTTGCACATTCGTGACATCGAATTCCAAAATTCGGTTGTCGTACTGCATGCCCAAATAGGCTTTGGTGCCATCGGGTGTGAACAGCAAATCAGAGGCTTCGTTGAATGTATTGAGGTCCCCAACCCATGCCTCAGTCACGGTATACGTGAAGGAGGACATGTCGATGCGCCACAACGATTCAGCGCCAAAGAACAACCAGTGGTCATCAGCAGAAAATCTCCCTTGCGCTGCATCGTCCACGCTATCAACGGTGATCAGCACATCCGCCAGCAGCGCATGGGTGGCCGTATCAAATACATACAAGCGCGTGATGTTGTTGTCGAACGGATCGATGTATTGGACGGGTACCACCAACCTGGTTCCAGCGTGATTCAAATACATTTTCCAAAAGAAAGTGTAGGAATCACCTTGGGGAATCATGAAGAACGCTGGGCTCGCGGTCTTCGCGACGGTGTCAATTTCAAAGACGTAAGGATGATCAACAATGAGGTAATACACTTTGCTGAAATCAGGCGAGATGCACATCCAGCCAGGCACGTTGTAGGTGTCTTGCAAACCGAGGCTGATTCGTGACAGGGTGGCCCCAGTTACACGGTGTTTTTCAAAAACAGAAAACTCAATGACCGTGCGATTCCCGTTTTCATCGGGCGGGCTTTCGGTGTACGCAGCAACCCAAAAACTGTCGTTCACCGGGTGGTACACCGCTGCAAACTCAAAATACGTCACAGGTTCTTCGACCGTCTCCGTGGCCGGGTCGTCCGGTATCAAATAGGCCAACGACCCCCCATTGGAGGCGCTGATACCTCGAACACCAAATGAGGAAGTGAGCCATACCGAACCAGAAGCTGTACCGCTGGTACACACTTCAAAGGTCAAGTTGGGCAAAGCTCCTGACATGCCCAAACCATAACTTTTGAAAAAGATCGAACCCCTGCCCCGATAGGCCGGTGCGTTGGGATGGCCATCTGGGTCTGGCATTTGGTCAGCCGACCCGGTGTACACGGTCATCCGCCTCCACGCATTGGTGTTGTCGCTGGCATCAACCGAGCCACCGCTGGCGCTGTCGGACTTGTTGTAAATCAGCTTGCCATTGGCCCAGATACGCGTCACATCGTAAATTTCCACCTCCGTCAAAAGGAAGTGCAAATCCACTTCGTAGGTGTAGGTGGTTTGGCTCACGCCACCACCGCCCTTGCCGCCCTGCTCCGTCGTGGTGGCAATTTCGCGCTTTTCGCTGGCCCAGATCAACTGACCCGACATCCGCATCGTGCCTTGCAGATAAGGTATGGGTGAACCATATGCACTGCTGGAAACGGTCAAGTCCTCCAGTCGTGGACCTGCGATGTTCTGATCCGGCGCAAAGGCCATCCCCACAGCATTGCCAGCCATCCAACCCCACATGGCTCCTGTGGGGCCGCCAATGGCAAAGCCTACCGCTGCACCAGCGGCCGAAACTATGAGTTGGGACATGACTGAACACCTGGAAGTTGAAACGCTGCGACAAAAAACATCGCTTTGCTGAACATGAGCCGTTGCTCAACAACCTTGCCGTAGGCAGAAGCGGCATGGATGATGCTGAAACCACCGTGCCTGTAGTCACCAATGATTCCGAAATGCTGCGGCAGCTTTTCAAAGCCCACCACCACGACGTCACCGATCTGCATGCGATCGAGCGTGACCGGAGTCATCTGCTGTCGGGCCATGGCCATGAGTGACCGACCGTCGGGATATCGGCTATAGCCCGTGACATCAAAGTCGAGCTGAACCATGCCCAGCTCACGGGCGACCCCAATGACCAGACCGATGCAATCCACACCAATCGTTTTGAGGCGGGCCTGGTGGTGAAAGGGTGTGCCCAGCCAATCGCGTGCAGCGTTGACGATCTCTGTGCGCTCGATCATCAAGACCCTCCGCTGCTCGAAGAGGTGCCGCGACGACCCACCGTGGCGGTGATCTTGTCGATGCCCGGCACATGGGGCTCACCCTGAAAATTCAACCCGTTGTTGAATTTGCCAATGCAGTCTTCGAGGTAACGTTTTTTGCAACCCGCTGTGACAACAAAATAATCACCCACTGCGGGCTGAACAACCAAGGGCAGCTGAAGCACAAAGGTGTTGCTGCTGTGAGTCTTGACCACGGCTCGCATCCAGTCGCACGCACCGCCCACAAAAACCAAAACACCGTTTTCAAAATAACCATCCGGCATTGGGTTGAAATCCTCAACGATGGTTTGTTTGTCGATCACGCTGCCGACACGACACACCTTTGTGATTGGATTGAGGTCTACCTTGCAAAGGCTGTCGCCCAGACGGGCTCGGCACGTTGCCGAGACCACAGCCCCCACCGGTTGCTGAAAGAACTGCTGCAGGCCGCGCAGCTCGACCTTGACCATGCCGTTGCCAAGGGTGACTTCGCCAAGGGTCCCCACCATGATGACCTCAAAGCCATCCTCTAATGCCGCATAGTTGTACCGAGAAATAGAAAACTTCGCGTTGCGCCACAAGCCGCCCAGGACATCCACCCGCGAGAACAAAGTGCCGTCGTCCAGCGTGCTCAACTCCAAGTTGTCCACACTGAAGCCCGAATTCATCTCCAGGCTGGAGATGTTCAGGCCCTGTTCGCTTTTGTACACCGTGCCGTCGAAGGTCACATCTTGGTCTGCGCTGGTGAAGCCGAAGACGTAGGAATCGTTGCGCTGGATGCGCAGCGCATACGCCAAGGTGGTAGAGCCCAGTGCATAGTGCGCAGCCAATGCCGGTGGTAGGGTTTTCATGATTCACGCACCTCTTCCAAAACCACTTGAGGACCCGCGACCAGTCGGTTGTCATAGTCCCCACCCAGCGCCAAATCCCAGTCAATCGCATCGTCCAGAAAGTGCACCGGCACGTAAAACTGACCCGACCAAGTCAAGGTGTCATCAGGCTGTGGGTAGTACAGCCCAAATCCTGCCTCGATCGTCAGCCCCGTCGTGTTGACAGCGATCGTGATGTCGTTGCCTGAGATGTTGGTGATCAAATGCGACTTTTCATTCAGCACGGTGGCCGAAGTGCCCACCACGGACTGAAGCCACAGACGATCACCCACCGCAAACAAAGAGACAAACGCACTGCTGCTGAACGTGATCACAGTGCTGGCACCCGCTACCGCAGCCACCCCCACGCTGCTGCCGGTTGAATTGATGGTGACTACCCCGGTGGCCGAATTGAAGGTGAACTGGCCGTCGGCCGTGCCCAAAGTCAAGGGTACGCCGTTTTTGTAAATCACCGGTATGCCAAGCGGGCGGGTGATCTTGCGGTCCTTGAAGCGCGAGGTGCCTGTGACGCCATAGCGCTTCATCAGGTTGTAGGTTGGCACGCCATATCCCACCCCCGCCGCACCCACATTGACGCTGTTCGTGCGGGGGAACAGTTTGCCAACACTGGCATCCACCTGGTCGTCCTTGGGGTCACGCATGAGCATGCCGTAAGCGCCGCCGTCGGTCACTTCGTACAGAGCCTCGATCTGCTGCCACTGTGCGATTTGCATGGGCACCACCCCCAGTTCGTACTGGCGAATTGTGCGCGTCCAGTTCACGTTCACCTGCTGCTCACCGTTGTAGGTGGACACACGGGTGTTGTTGCGCATGTTTTTGCCGCGAACGCCAGCGGCGATCACGCTACTGGGGATGATGATGTCGGGTAGGACGGTGATTGCCATTTAGGTGTTCCTGGCCAAGGCGCGCTGCACGCTCAAACCTGCCTGCGTGGCGAGTTGGGCTTGGGTGCGGCGGTCGGTGGGGCTGTTGAAAGTGAAGTTGTTGATCACGTTCACCGTGGAGGGCTGGGAGGAGTTCGGTATGACTCGGCCGTTTTCATCGTTCATCAGCAGATATTCACGACCCGAGGCGACTTTGAGCAGCTCAGGGCCGCGTTCATTGACCTGGTACAGGCCATTGGCAGAGACAGGGCCGCCATTGGCCAAGCCGGGGATGGTTCCAAAGCCGCCCGTCAGGGACAGCATGTTCTCCAGGGCGTCGCCGCCCATCATGCTGGCGACGGCTGCCGTGCCTCCGGTGCCAAACATCGATCCGGCAATGCTGCCCAATATCGAGCCCAGCCAACCGATTCCACCTCCACCAGCACTGCCACCCAAGGCTGCGGCCAGTTGTTGCTTGATGATGATTCGGGTGATGTCAGCCACGATCGAGTTGGCCAAATCGGTGAAGCTGAGCTTGCCAGTGGTGACAAATTGCACCAGCGCGTCTTCCATGCCCATGAAAGCCCGGGACATAGCCCCCTCGATCTGCTGGGCGGCATCGCTGGCGTCTTCCTGGTACATGCGCACCGCTTCAGACGCTCCAAAAATGGCCGAGCGCTGCTTGTTGTAGGCCAACTCGATGAGCGACGTGGCGTTGGCCGTCTGGATGGCCGCATTGGCGAGGGCTTGCGAGGTGTCCACCGTGGGGTCTTGCAGGCGCAGTTGTCGAATGCGCTCTTGCACATCGAGCTCAATTTGGCGTGCGGCCGTCAGTTTGAGCACGGCCAGAGTGCTTTTGCCCATCATGTCGATGGCGAACCTGGCGTTGGCATCGTCCAGATCGGCCAGTCGCGCACGCTCCTGGGTGCCCAGATCAAACTTGGCCTTGACCGCCAACAGGCGCAGCTCCGACTCGACGATGGCTTTGTTGGCCTCCACTTGCGCTGCGGCTCTTTTGCGCGCCGCCTCCTCCGCCCTGTTATTGGCCTCGGCCATTTGCACCTGCGTGGCCCCTTGCCTGGATGCAGCCTCTCTGGCCAGGCGGATCTCCTCGTCATAGGCCGCTTGAACTGTGGCCAGGTTATCGATTAGCAGTTGCTGCTTTTTGCTTTCGACATCGCGCAAAGTTGTGAATTGCAGACCGTAGAAGAACTCCAGCATCTGCTCACGGGTGCGCAAAAGTCTGTTTTCTGCGGCAATGCCATCTTCCAGCGCCTTGATTTGACCTTCCAGAATCTTCTTGAAGGGATCGTCCCGGAACTGGTTCTGATTACCCAAGCCGGAGACGTTGGGTACGGATAAGGGCACCTTGCGAGGCTCGGGAGGCTTCAGACTGGGGTTGGCCAGCGCACTGTTGCTGACTTCAAACTGCTTACGCAGCGCCGTGCTGAAGGTGGTGCCGTCTTTGAGCAGTTCGGCGTAGCGGGCATTGGCATCTGCAAGAATTTTCGCCCGATTTTCCAGCGCAGTTTTTAAAGCGGTGTCATCCGCCTTACCAAAGGATTTGAGTTCGTCCCAGGCTTGCTTGACCCCGGCAATGCCGACAGCTGCGTCGGCGTAAACCACCTGAAAACTGCCTGCAAGGGCATAGACCAGCTTGGCGACGCCCATGATGGATTCGGCCACCACCGCCACCGCCGATGCCGAATCTTGCGCCCAGGTCCGAAATGAGCCATCGGCGGCCAAGTCTTGCACCGATTTATGCACTCCGTTTTGTGCATTTTGCAGTTTGAGCAGGGTCAGCAAGAAATCATTGAAAACCGGCACCAACTCCATGGCGATGACCTTAAAGAGGTTCTGAGTTGACTGCTCCAGGCGGGCCAGGTTCTTAAACAGCTCGTCCGCTGCCATGGCTTGCGCCGCTGTCACCACCACCTGGTACTCACCCACGGTGGCCAAATCTTTGACCACGGTCAGCAAGTTCGCGCCGCTGCGCCCCATCAGCACCTGCGCAATGGTTGTCTTTTCAACCCCATCGCGGTAATTCTCCATTTGCTTGGCCATGACCATGAAGACCTCTTCAGGTCCTTTGCCACGCAAAGAATCAATGGAAATGCCCAAAGCGTTGAAAGCGGCCGAGGTTTGCTTGCCGCCGTTTTGAGCATCCACCACCGATTTGCTCAGTCGCTGCAAGGCGGTGCTCAGTGAGTCCAAATCGGTGTTGGACAAGCGCGCCGCTGAAGCCAACACCGACAAAGACTCCACGGCCGAACCGGTGCGTTCAGACAGGTCTTGCAGGTCATCGGCCAAACGAATGGCGCTTTCGATCTTGCCTTTGACTTGGTCAATGGCCAAGCCTATTGAGACCGCCACGCCCAATGTTTGCAAGCTCGACTTGACCAGACCCACCGCCTTGTCAATTTGGGCCATTTGACGCTCGGCCATGTTCGCAGCGCGGCCCAAGTCCGACTCGAACTTGGCCGTGCTGGCCGACATTTCTACAACAACTGATCCAAGAGTGGCCATGGCATTTCTAATTCAAAATGAGCATCACCGTTTCTTATGGAACAGTGACTTGATCAAGGACGACTGAGCTTTGGGGTCGCGCAGCAACTTGCCATTGGCCGCTTGGGTGTCTTGCCGGTGTGATTCATGCCAAGGAATGAAATCTTCAGGACGGTAAGCCTGCGGCCTTCGTTTGGCGTCGCGTTGGAGATTTGCGCTCAACGATTGAGCTATCCCATGACGTTGATCAGCAACCAAATCGCCAAAAGGCTCCAACGCATAAAAAGCCCGCCACTCGTTGAGCTCAGCGCTGGTGGTTTGAGCCAACAATTGGCGAACAGTCATGCCAAGGGCCAGCGCCAAGCGAAAGTAAAACCTTCGCTCTGGCTGGCCAATCAGTTTTTTACCGCTGCTTCCTCGGCCTTCAAGCCCAAACCATTGATCTTTTGGGCCACATCAAATACCCGCTCTAATGCGGCAGAGGACTTGGTGGCAAGACGCGGGATGTCCGATACGTCGAACAAACGGTTGTTGGCGTCGTCCACCACAGTCAGAGCCACCAACTTGGCGCGGAGATTTTTCATCTCGGGTGTACGCGTACCGTCTGGGTTGATGGTGACCATGCTGGTCTCAAAAGCATCACGATCCGCACCAGTCATGGTGCGAACCAAAACACTTCCACCCCATTCGGGGACCTCAACCTCAACAGATTTCAGGTCCGAAGATTCAAAAATTTGGTCTTTGGTCAATGTCATATCGCGCTCCTCACAGACCCGTGATTGCGCCGGTAATGCGCAAATCGACCGACGTACGGATGACGGCATCGACACCGCCAGCCAAGCTGAACTTCTTTACGTAGGCGTTGAACGTGATCACTGTGGCGTCGGGCAAAGTCATCTTAAAGCCGCTGAGCGACCCAGAAACTTGTTTGGCGCGCAAGGCTATGTGGCCGCTGTTGTCTGAGTCATAGTCCAGCTCAAATGTGAGCATCCCGGAATCCACCAGTCCCAAGACGAATTCTTTGGCAACGCTGGCAAAGTTGGTCACGTCAATTTCGCTGGCAGTACCATCGAAGCCGCTGAAACTGCGGACGTTCGCAATGCTGGTGAAACTCACCGAGGTGGCTGTTCCTGCTGCCGTGATGGTCTTGCCAGTTGTATCGATGTAAACCGCAAAGGTGTTCGTGGTCACATTGCGCACACTAACGGCTTGGCCATTCAACACAGCGGCATCCACCCCCGTCAACCCTGCCAAAGTCACCACATCGCCGTTGGTGAGCCCGTGAGTAGTGGCCGTGATGATGGTGGGATTGCCCAAACTGATGGCAGAAATGGTTTTGGCTGCGCCTGTACCGGTGCCAATTGAAATGTCAGTGCCCTGCGCAGAAATCGCGGTGGAAGTCATAAAGGTTCTCCAGAAATGAAAAAACCCGCCGAAGCGGGTTGAGGGGGAAAAGTCCGCCTGGGGGCGGATAGGGACGAAAAAAAACCCGCTCAAGGCGGGTGGGTGGGGGGATGGTTTGTCATCCGCAGGCGCGATAACTCAGTCAGGTGTGCCAGATCGAAAAGTCCAACATCACGCGATGCAGCTTGACCTCGCTCTCGTAGATGTCCTGGGCCAAAATTTGCACGTTGGGCAGTGCCCACTGGGCCATGAGGTCAGCTACTGCGGCGGCGATCTGCTGCGCTTGCGCATAGGTGTTGGCATAGACATCTACCTGTAAACGGGTATTGATGAGCCCAGTACGCCCAGCCAGCACGTTTTCGACGTTTTCCGTCACGCGCTGGTAAACGATGTAGGGATGATCCACCCCGTCAGGGGCAATTTGTGGATAGACCCGGTCTTGGGCATCGGTGGCGTTTTGCACCAGCGCCACAAACATTTCTTGCATGTTCATGACCGGCGGGCCTTCTCAACTTCTTGGGGAAGGCGTTTCAGCAGGTACTCCTGCATGGCCTGGACCGATTCGTACTTTTTGGACTCATAGGCAGGCCGCAAAAACGGGTGCGCAGGCACAAACACCCCCGTGGCATGTTGGTGATGCCGGTGGCGCTTCCAGTTGGTGTTTTTGGGTTTTGGGGCCACGTAGTGGTGGCCCAGCTCAACCCACGCGCCATAAAAAGCGTCTTGTGACTTGTTTTGGTGTTTGCCTTGACCCCGGTACTTCTTGCCCTGTCGCACCGTTACAAAGTAGGTGGCTTGCTGAGCGTTGGACTTTTCTGGGATGTAGGCCGTCACGATCGAGCGTTTGAGCGTGCCAGGAGGTTGGTGCTTGGGCTGCGCTTGCGTCAGGACAGGCGCATTGATACGGGCTTGGTCGCGTACGACGCGCGCGCCCGCATTCACCGAAGCGCGCAGTACATTGCGGGCGATATTGGTGGGCAAGGCTTGCATGGCGCGCTTGAGTTCGGTCAAGCCCTTGATGTGAACCAGTTCAGCCATCGTTCATCCCCTCAGTCACCATCAAAGTCACTTGCCGATTGCGCTCTTCGTCATTGATGGCCGCGTGGATGTTGAAAATCCGGCTGCCGCACACGATGCGCAGTTTTGGCAACTCCAGCGGATCTGCAAAGCGGTGGGTGTAACGCACCAGGATTTGATGCGTCAGCTGGGCGTTGAAGGCTTGCGCCACCAGGGCCTGCCTGCCCGACAGCGGCACGATGGCCGCGCGCAGTTGGGCCACATCGCTCCAGGTGGGCACTTGCGCGCCGTGGGAGTCTCGTTGCATGTCCCGGCGCTGCAGTACGATGGTTTTGCTCAATTGACCTGCTTGCATACCCTGCCCTCAGAAGTCCAGCAGCCGGTAGGGGCTGAGCAGTGCATCGGCCAAGGGCAACGGAGCCAAGGTGATGGCCCGGCCCGTCAAAACCTCTTCCCGGTTCTCATACAGCGCACCAATGCGCAGCAGCATCCAACGCTTGATCGACTCGGGCACAGCCTCAGGCGCACCAAAGCCGCAGGTGTAGGTGACACTGACCGCGTTGATTTCTGCCCGGGTGGCGGGCCAAGAGGTGCCGTAAGCGGGCACCAAACGGCAGGGTTCGGTGATCTTGTCCAGCTTGTAGCCTGCAGCGTCCAGGGTGCGCTCAACTCCCTCGGGGTCGATGTACAGAACCGAAGTAATGGCACCGACCGGGGCATGGTCCAGCGTGATGGCACCGCTTGGGAACTCGTCCAGCACCAGTTTTCGGGTCTGGGTGACCAAGGCCCGGCGTGTGTCGTGCTCGGCATGCTGGCGCGCAGCCGTGATCAAGGCCCCCAGCAACACGTCGTCGGCGTTGTCATCGATGCGCAGGTGCAGCTTGACCTCGGCCAAAGTGACCGGCTCGGCCGCAGACGCGGTGACCAGGACACTGGGCATCACTTGGCCTTGCTGGCAGGTTTGGCAGGAGCGGGTTCGGCAATGGCCTGGACGCTGGGCACGGCTGCACCGCAGGCAATGGCGTCACACGCCACTTGGTCCGGGGCCAGCACATGTTCGCCCGCCTTGTAAGCGTCGAAGTCTTGCAAAAATTCAATGTTTTTCATGGGCATCTTTCAAAAGAAAAACCCCAGAACGCACCAGGCGTTCCGGGGTTGGTTCATCAAGCGGCTGCGAACTTCAGCACCTTGATGGCTTCGCTGTTGACCAGCGCACCACCGACTCGCTTGGTGGTGTAAAAGCCGATGTAGGGCTTGTTGCTGAACGGATCGCGCACGACACGGGTGCCGATGCGGTCCACGATCAGGTAGCCCAACTTGAAGTTACCGAACGCCAGCGAGAGGCTGCCAGCGCCTTTGGCTGCGATGTCCTCGGCTTCCACCACGGGGTAACCCAAGATCGTGTCGGCGACACCTGGTGCCGTGGTGGGGTTGAACACATAGCGGCCTTGGTAGTCCTTGAACGCCATGATTTCAAACAACAAGGCTTTGTTGGTCACCCAAGAGCAGCCGGTGCGGTAGGCCGCTTTCATCTTGCTCACCACGGTGAACAGGTCGTCTGCGGGGTTGACCGTGGCCGACAGAGTTTTCCAAGCGCCCGAAGTGCCGGTGGCGATATGCTCGATCGTGCCGAAGGCGCGAGCACCGTCAGCGGTAGCGGCCGTAGCGCCAGCCAAGAAGCCGGTGGGCTTGTTGGTGCCATCGCCCGTGATGAAGGCAGCGCCCTCGGCCCGGGCGAACTCGGTGGCCACCTCGCTGGCCAGCCACTGCTCGGCGTTAAAGAACACGTCGTCCAGCATCTGCTGCGTGGCTTGCGGGTTGGCATACAGCTCGCCCATGGTGGGCTTGATGTCGGCCAGCACCGAGGTGGCAGTCGCCGGACGGGCGTCCGTTTCACCGACCCAGCCAGAGACCGTGCCGTGCTTGTTGACCAGCTTGTGGTAATCGGTCGTGCTGATCTGCACGACAGTGGACAGTGCGCGCATAGGGCTCACGTTGATGGCCAGATCGGCAATCATGGAGTCAATGGTTTTGGGCACGGCGTAACCACCGTCGGCACCGCTGTTGGTGGACCAGGCGTAAGCCTTGGCTTCCAGCTCGGCCAGACCGTCTACCTTGCCTTTGCGCATGAAGCCATTGAAGGCTTGTTTGTGCTCGACTTCGGCTTGGTTGACCTCTTTGCCGTCCGAACCAAAGTGCGGACGTTTGGCTTTGGCTTCCATGTCCTCGATGAGGCGTTTTTGCGCCAGCATGTCGTTTTGGATGGCCGCCATCTTGGCTTGCATGTCGGCGGTGGCACCGCCCTTGTTCAGCTCTTCGATGCGTGCATCGTTGACCTTTTTGAACTCTTCAAACGCACGGTTCGAGTTTTCGATGGCGTCCAGGATTTCTTTACTCATGTGAATGCTCCAGAAATGAAAAAACCCGCTCAAGGCGGGTCGGTTGGGGGGATTGCAGGGACTGCTTACGGGGTCAGCAGCTGGGTTCGCAGCGCAAGCGCTTTGATCAGTTGCCGGGTTTCGTCTTCGTCCACAGACTCACTCTGGGTCAGACTCTTGATGCGTGACACGAGGGCCACAGCTTCAGAACGCGAGAAACCACCTGCATCACGCAGAAGCCTCTCAGCGCTCTTGAAATCGACGACTTCTTCAATCGACTTGATGTGCATGACGCGCGCGGCGTCGTTCATGGGGAACGTGACCAGGGAAACCTCCCACAGATCCCCTTTGAGAATGGTTCTCACGCCGCTTTTGCGGTCGAAATCGTCCTCTTTGGTCTGAAACCCGATGCTCATGCCACTGATGGCTTTCATTTGCATCAGCTCATAGGCTTCGGCACCGCGTTGGGTTTTGAGGGCCAACTTGCCCTCCACGTAGAGGCCGTGATCGTCTTCGCGCATGGCGGTGAAGGTGCCAATGGGCTCGGACTGCTTGTGCTGCCACAGCAAGGCGGGCAAACGGCCTTTGGCACTGTGAGACTTGAGCGAATCGGCAAAGGCTCCAGGGGCGACGATGTCATCGCCTTGATCGAGATTGCCGTAGACGCTGCCGTAGCCAGCAAAAGTGCCAGTTGCTGAAACATCTTTGATCTCAAAAGGTTTGTCGAGGTGAAACATGTGGGGCCTCATTCTTGGGAGTTGGTGGTCGAAGCGTCGTCTTCGGAGGGCAGCTCGGGGTTTGATTCAGGCTCATCCGGTTCGGGCGGGCGGGTGCCGTCTTCCATGTTCAAAGGAATGAGCGGCAGATCCAGCCCGTCAATCGGGCTGAGCACGATGCCCAGCTCACTTTCGGCAGCTCGCGCCTCATTACGGGTCATCCAGCCGTCCAAAATACCGTTGTGGTACAGCGCGCTGCGGGCACTGGCGTCACCACGCAGCAAGCCCGAGACGTTGAACTTGGCGGTCATGGTTTTGCGCTCATCAGTCGTCATCAGGTCACGTTTGATGGCTTTTTCGATGCGCACCAGCCAGGGCATCAACGAGTAGTTCACAAACTCCAGCGACTGCTGCTCGATGTTGCTGAAGGTGGCGCGCTCCAGGTCGCCGATCATGTGCGGCGGCACCCGAAAAATGGCTGCGATCTCGCTGCGCTGGTACTTGCGCGTCTCTAGGAACTGCGAATCATTGGCACTCAGTGAGATGCGGGCAAACTTCATGCCCTCTTCCAGCAGTGCGGTTTTGTGCGCGTTGTCGCCCGAGTGGGCTTCGTCAAAGCTGGTTTTGATGCGTTCGTAGGACTCTTTGGACAGCTTGCCAGGGTGTTCCAGCACGCCACCCATCTTGGCCCCGTTTTTAAAGAGCTGACCGCCAAAACGTTCGGTGGCCAAGGCCAGACCAATGCTTTCGCGGGCGTAGGCAATGGGGCTAATGC
Organism: Comamonadaceae bacterium; assembly: GCA_027484105.1. Taxonomy (GTDB): domain Bacteria; phylum Pseudomonadota; class Gammaproteobacteria; order Burkholderiales; family Burkholderiaceae_C; genus Limnohabitans_A. The sequence continues at coordinate 17,996 of JAIXUG010000010.1, read as the reverse complement.
CCAGCCAGCCATTCAAAGTCAGCCCCCGAATGTGAAAAATCTCCCCCACACCCAGACGTTTGAACGCGCCATCGGGCATCGAGATCCGGTACTCCAACTGGAAATCGGTGCTCATCTCCACTTGGACCATGTCTGGCTGCAAGGGCAGCAGCTCCACCACTTGGCCGGAACGGTTGCGGTTGATGTAGGCATAAGCGTTGCCGCGCAGGTTCAGGGACATGACCATCATTTCCCAGAACTCAACGCTGGTCATCCACTCATTGGGCTGGTCGTGGCACAGCACATGCAGCGGGTGATCGCTCAGCAAAGTGCGGGCGTTGTTGGCTTCTTTGCGGTACAGGTTGAGCGGCAACATGCCAATGGACTCGGCCAAAACTTTGACGCTGGAGTAAACAGCCGCGCTTTGCATGGCTGTTTGCGGACTGACCGCGACGCCACTGGCGGAGGTGCCGGTGCCGATGGTCCAACTCAGGTACCGCTCCAAGGTGCCCCAATCGGGCGCTGCGCTGCTTTTGCGCAGAAGCCCAGTGAGGTTTTGCAGAAAATTGGCCATGCGCTGCCTTATTGATTGCTCAGGATCGACAACTTCATGCGGGCTACAAAGGTGTTGCCTGTTGAAGTTGTGAAGGTGGCCAACACGCTGTACAGCCGGGGCGTGGTGGTGTTGGATGGGGTGCCGCCACTGATGCGAACTTGCACTACGCCGCCAACTTTGCCCAACTTGCCATCGGGGTAGCGAATCAGGGCGGTATTGATGACGGGCGCGCCAAACGTGAGCGCATCTGCACCTGTCAAGACCGGGAAATAAGTCATGACGGGGCTGCCGATGATGGTTTCATCGGCAGCCAAGTTGTCGGTGCAGTCCAAATCGAACAAGATCGATTCGGCCGCGAACTTTTCCAGCGTGATGCTCATTGGATGGCTTCATGTATGACCCGCGAACGCGAGGGAATGTGAAAACAAAATGCGCGGGCCTCTCGGGCGTGCCGTGCGCGTGCCGGGATGTGCACGTTGTAGGGATTGGCGTCCTCAAAGGACACGGCGATCAAAGCCGTACTGCCCTGCCCTTGCGTGCTGTAGCTGCCAAAACTGGTCGTCAGTCGGCGATCCAGCAGCAATTGACTGGGCACCATTTGCCAGTCGTAGTCACCGATGCCGCCGGGCAAAATCCGATCGAAGTGAATTTGGCTGCTGGTGCCTGCTCCGGCATACGAACCACCTTGGCTCAAAAGCACACGGCCTTTGGACAATTGCGCCGCTTGGCCCACGATCTCCAAGGCCGATGCGCCCAGACTGAGGACCCGGCTGCGCCGCACTTGCGCCGCTTGGCCGGTGCCCACCACCGCTGCGGCTGCCGCTTGTACGACAGTGTTGCGCTGAATCTGCACAGCACGGCCGGTGCTCACATAGCTGCCTGTTTCCGCCTGTACAGGGAAAACGGACAGCTTGTTTAAGTTTGCGTCTTGTCCTGTGACGGCATAAGCAGCGGCGGTGGCATTGACAAAAGCCCCACGGAAAAAATCAACACTTGAGCCCCCCAGATCGAAGGAGCCAAGCTGTGCGGACAGTGTCCGGGCTGTCAAGACATTGGCGGTTACCCCCGTAACCGCGTAGCTCCCCGGCTGTGCGTTCAATCCGTAGGCGTTGACCTTGGTCAACGTGGCGTTTTGGCCGTTGTAGGCGAATGCCGCAGCTTGGGCATTGGCGTTGCGGCTCAAATATGTGCCCGCCGTCAACCCAGAAACTTGCATCGCTTCTGGCTGGGCGTTCAAAATCCGACCGTTGCTGAGCGTTGCGGCTGCACCAGAGTAAGCAACTGTTGCCGCGTCTGCGATCAGCTTGAATACGCTGACCTTGGTCAGGCTGGCATCAAGCCCCGTGACATTGGAACTACCTGCTTCGGCATTGATCTGACGGGTCTGTGTGTAGACCAGCGTCGCCGTTTGCCCCAGCGAGGTCAACGCCGCTGGTTGTGCATCCAAGGCGTAAACCTTGACTCGGGTCAGATCGGCATCTTGCCCGGCGATTGTGAAATTCGTCGGCTGACCATCCAGAAAATACAGATTGACTTTGGTCAGCAAAGCCTCTTGGCCTTGCGCCGAGAAACTACCTGCACTAGCGCTGGCGTAACGGCTGGTAGTTGGCGTCGCGGCTAAGCCGTTGATATTCAGGCTCGCAGCTTGGGCCACCAAGGTGCGGGCCAGCGAGACTGCCGCTGACGCGCCCGTGATGTTAAAGACCCCAAAATCTGAGACTACAGCGCGGCGCGAAGTCAGCGAGGCGCTCAGCCCAGTCAGGGCAAAAGTACCCGCATCAGCCTGCAGCGTTTTGCTGCCACTGATGGTCTGGATCAGGGTGGCGTTTTCACCTGTGAAGGCAAGATTGCCCGTGTCAGCGCTTAGTCGATACGCGTCACGCACGCGTACAAACACAGCAGGGCCACGAACGTTGGTGGTGGTTCCCGCTACCGTCAATATGATGTAGGGTGCTGCGCTACTGGAGCCAGCCTCGACCGGCGCATAACCCAGCCAGCCGCCTATGTCACTGCCCAAACTGGTGTCGGGCTCACCTGTTTCACCAAATGCACCGAACGTGACACCGTCTTGGGCCAGCGATTGCCCACTGAACTGGAGGGGAGTTGTTACATCCGTAGGGATGCAAGCCGCTACAAGGATGAAATCACCGGCTTTGACGCCTGGATCTGCCGGAAAGTTGACCCCAAAGACGGTATTTCCTACGACATCTGAACCAGTGGTTGCCGCGCTGTTTTGCCAACCACTTGAATCCGTGGTCAGCCACTCCATCAACCCCCAGCAGATATTGTTCGCAGCGACCGTAACCGTCAAATTACCCGTCAAACCTCCAGCAGGAACAATTCGCTCAAAAACAAAGAGATTGGTGTTCCCTGTGTCGTTGCCCAGCGTGGAACCATAACCCCCCGCACCCGTGATCGACGTTACAAGCCTCCACCCACTTGGTGTGGTGACCGATCCACCGTTCGCTGTGGACGGCTTCATCCCGATGATCAGGACGAGCTTATCCCCGGCCCCATTGGATGAAGGGTAAGGGACCGATATCGAAGTGCCTGAGGCTGCCGAGTAGGCAATTGCGCCGGGCGCTCCGCGAACAATGGCCACGGCGCTTAAATAAAAGGATTAAGCCAAGGTCAAGATCGCACCGGGGTTGGTATTTGAGAATTTGACAGTGAAAGTCTCACCCGAAGCCAGCGAAATAGACGAACCGTAATCCCACGCCCCCACCAGGTTTTTGGAGGTTGAGGTGTCGTTGTAAAGCACTGCGTACTGAAATGGACCCACCGCACCTGTCGCGGTGAACACCACTTCAGAACCGGACACCGTGGTTGTGCCCGTGACTTCCGCCACGGTAATCGTGGTGGCGTTACCGCCTGCGGTGTAGCCATTACCGGAAGCAATTTCCGCTAAATCGGCCTTTACAGCGTCCAAACTGGCGCTTGGGGCGGCATTGCTCAGGTAAACCTTGAACACGTGGGCATCAAAGTCGTGAACACCGCGAATGAGCTGTTCGCTGAAGTCTTGAAATTTAAAAAATACGGCCATGAAAAGTTACCTCCGAAATTTAAAAGTGATTGATCAAGTGGCTTGAAACACGCCATTGACGCCGTCCAGAATGACCGTGACGGTCTCTCCGACGTTCACGGTTTGCAAACTGCCGTAATCCCAAGCACCCACCGGCTGGTTGGTGGTGGCGTTCCACAAGATGGCGTAGCGGAAATTGAAGCCAGCGCCAGCCGCTGTCCAAGGGGCCGGACTTGCCAAAACCAACTTGTAGGTGCCCCCGCTTTGGGCTGAGCTGGTCACCGTGCACGCATTGCCGCCTGCGGTGTAGCCATTACCAGAGATCAAATCGGTGGTGCCTGGTGTGAACGTGGTGTCCGCCAAGTTGATGGTGCTGGCCAGGGCCACCTTCCAGGTGTCCGTACCTAAATTCATGCCTTCGAGCATGGGCTCGATTGCTGCGGTGTACTTTTGATACGCTGCCATTGCTGTGCCTTAAAAAGAGTAAATGCCCCGTTCCTCGTAGACCGAGGGTCCGGTGCCTTCGTTGGGCATCATTGCCACCGCCATGGCGAGCGCCACCATGCCGTCAATGCGTCCGTGTTGCTTTTTCTTGTCGAACTTGCGCGCCCCGGAGTCGCCAACCACCACCGCGTTGCGAGCGCACATTTCCAAAATCGGGTGGTTGCTGTGTTTCAAGCGCTTACCTAGCAACTTGACCTCCAACTCTCGCAAGGCAGGAGTCATGGACAGGGTGCCCTGGCCATACGGGATGAATTTCTCCAGCTCGAAGTCAGAAAAATTGGCTTTCACCAGCCACGGGCGTAAGTGAACAAAAAGCGCGCGGTCGAACGCAATCGCTTGTACGTCGCAACGATCAAATAGGCCACGCAAGAACTCAGCGACAAATTCATATTCGATAGCCCTTCCGGGTGTGGTGTTCAAAAACCCCTGTTTGGCCCACAGGTCATAAGGTACGTGGTCTTTGCGGCTCTTTTCTGCCAGACCTTCGCCGGGTAGCCAGAATTCAGAGTGAACATCGCCTTGTTCGGTAACCAGGACCAAAGCAGTGAGGTCGTTGACACTGGACAGATCCAAACCACCCCAGACCTTTTGCTGCTCGATGGGCTCGGCTACAGCGCCATTGGCCTTCCAGACGGAGGGCGCAACAAAGGGGCTGGAGGCTTCTACGCGCTGGTTCAGGATGAGGTTTCTGAACTCGGGCTCGTTCGCAGGCATCTCCATGGCCTGGCGGCACTGTTTTTCGATGTCGGCGATCGAGCGGAATTTACCCATGGCCGGGTTCGCTGCCGCCCAGGCCAAGCGATCGTCCATTTGGCAATCGGCCGGGGCTTCGTACACGTGTGACACAACCCGGGGGTCAGGCGCGTGCTTTTGAGCGTCGATCCAGATGCTGAACAGGTCTGCATCGGTGGGTGCTTGGGTCGAAATCGCGATCAGTAGCGGATTTTCATAGGCTCCTTGCGCCGTGGTAATGGCCGATACGAATTCGTCGGTTGGCCCAGTCACCTGCCCCACTTCGTCCAAGATGGCCAAGATCGGACTCAAGCCGTGGGCAGTTTTGCCTTCTGCGGCCAGCGCTCGGTACAAGACGTTGCGGTTCAAGCCGATCAAACGTTTGCCCGAGGGCTGCACCCTCACCACCTGGCTGAGCTTGGGGGACATCTCCACCATTTTTCGAGCCAGGTCAAACACCACGGCCGCCTGATCCTTGGATTGCGCACCACTCACGATCTGGCTGTTTTGCACTGCTTCTGGTCCAGCCAGGTGAGCCAACAAGATGGCGGCGATTAGACCCGTTTTGCCGTTTTTCCGGGCAATCGACAGGTACGCGGTGTGCGTTTTGTAGGGGTTGTCGTAAATATCAATGATGAAACGGCGCTGAAACGCCTCCAGCTTCATCGGTTTACCGATGTGCTGCCCCTCGGGGGTCAAGCAATAGGTTTCGATGAACTGGATGACCCGTTCACCACGGGTCAGCTTGCGTCGCGTCACAGCGCCAGCAGTCCGTCGTCTTCCAGCTCTTCACGAATCTGGTGCGCTTTGCGCTCCAGGGCACGTTTTCCCAACTGGTCGCGGGTATCACCCGCAATGCGGCCTCCCATGCGCAAGGTACGCATCAAGGCCATTTCACGGCGCGAGAGCTGCTCCAGCACCGTGACCCGGGGGTTCATGATCTGCGTACCTTTGGCGTTTTCCACCACGGAGCCTTCCCCCGTCAGCCGCTGCTGCTCGTGCTCAATATCCGCTTGGCAGCGCGCCAGTTGTGCAGCCACCACCAGGTCCGCCTCAGTCCATTCATCCCTCGCGCGCGCACGAAGCACACCATCCCAAAATGGGTAATCGGTCGAGCGCAGTTGTATGTGGGCGGGTAGCGCCAAGGGCGGCAGCGCCGCATTGACCATGGCCTTGACGGCGCTGGCAGCGGAATCAGAACGGGTGCGTTTCATGATGTCGAGTCGTGGGTTAGCGATAAAACAAAGGAACTACGTCGGTCTAATGCAATGAGGTCGCAGGGATATGCACCCCCTCCCCTATGTGTGTTGCCACACATAAGCTCCCTGTGTGTGGTGCCACACATAAGCTCTCTGTGTGTGTTGCCACACACAGGCCTGGTTTCACCAAATCAACCGGCCACCCGGATCAAATCGCGCACGCTGCCGTGAGCCGTGCTCAAGGCGAGCCTTATCGCTGTCGTGGTGCTGTTTGCAAAGCGACTGCCAGTTGGTGGTGTCCCAAAACAAAGTGCGGTCGCCACGATGCGGTTGGATGTGATCCACCACCTGCGCCAGCGTGGTCAATCCATCGGCCTGGCACATCACGCAGAGTGGGTGGCTCATTAAAAACTTGGTACGAGCGCGTTGCCAAGCCATTCCATAGCCACGCTCGTTGCTGCTGCGCAGCTCTTTGCGCCAACTGACTGGTTGTTTGTTCATGTTGTGACTTGAGAAGGCCAACACACCCCACCGCTGGCCCAAGAAGGCAAGGCGCTGATGCGGTGAGGTGGTTGGTGGCTACGTTTTGCCGAACGCTGCACCGGCCTGCTTGGCCTCACCACATGGACCGAGCGTCCGGCGGATCAGTGGAGCGCAGGATTTGAAAAGCGAAAAGCCCGCAGACATTACTGTCGCGGGCTTTGTTTGGAGGTGATGCGGCCTGCCACAAGGCATGCCACATCACTGAATCTTTATCAGGTAGCGTGATCCTGCCAGAAAATATTGATTAGGTCAACATCTTTTTATACAAGTTGTCAAACATGCGCAAACCACGCAGGTGACGCTCTTGACAAAGCCGGGGGGGTATGCGCGCCAACCGGAGCTGTGCCTCGACTGGCAAGCGCTGCTGCACGTACAAAATCCCCAACACTTTGCGTTCCAACTCAGGCACTTTGGCCAGCGCGCGTTGACAAGCCAGCGCTTCGTCGATGTGTTGCAGCATTTCCCTCGGTGCCCGGTCTTCATCGTCTTGAAAGCTGCGATAACGCCCTTCTGCACTGCCGCAGCTTCGTCGCAGCTGTCGGTCCATAGCCCAGCGTCCGTAGCGATGAAGGCGCTCATCTGCATCCCGCAGATCGACTGGCAATTCCTGCACCAGGTTGATTTTCATACAACACCCTTTTCACACCCAAAAGGAGACAGACCTGTCTCCTCTGGAAACCCAGCATCCATGCGGTCTCTAGCATTGATAGATATATAAACACTACTCTCTCTTACTCTTATTTCCGGAGGGGGACGCAGCCCCACCTAATAAATCAAACAATGTCAGAACCCGCATGATTACTGGGTTTCCAGAGGAGACAGGCTTGTCGACGCTTGGTGGGTGAATCTCAATAGAGGTACAGGGAGTGAAATACCAAAATTTGTCTCTTTCAATGCAAACAATAGCCATTACTCACCCTCCTCAATGGCCACCCAAGCCACCCGTGGGCGGCCTTTTCCACTTTGTGTCCCAAAGGACATCTGGCGAACCTGATTCAAGAACGCCAAGGAATTGAGGAGTTCAGTTTGTTGTCGCTGAGTCATGCCCCGGAACGCACGGCTGTGACGATTAATTTCGGAGGGCGTCATGCCTCGTTCGCCTGCTTTGATCAACAGGTTCAGCACCTGCTTTTTGGCAGCTTCAAAGACCCCGTCAGCCATACAGGTTTTCAACCGATAAGTCGTGCGCAGCGCATACGTCTTGACATAGTCAATGGCCCATTCGGCATCGCAGACCTCCACAACCAAGGCCGACCTGGCCAAGGCAAGAATCAGCGCAAGCTTCATAGCGATTTCGTTGGATCGGCCAAACATTTCAGCCAAACCGTCGTCCTCATGCTGGTCCATCAAAGTCAGACACTCTTTGGCAAAAGCATCAAATAACGCCATCGCATGAACATTGATGGGTACCACGATTGGCGTAACCCGCATCGGGTTGTTGTCGGTATCCACAATGCCCGTGTAGCGTGCCCGTGTGTTGTTGGTCCAGTCGATTACTGTTTGCGGTACAGCTATGGCACCATTGAATTGGCCGACCTGGCGTCCGATGTTTGACTCGACGATCAGAAAACGGTTCAAAAAGCCATCCTTGGCTGCCGCGCTACCGATGGTTTCCCAGAAGGTCGGTACGGCCATCGCAAGCACGGTAAGTGCTGGGTTGACGATTGAGCGCTCCTGAAGTGCCTTGATCTCTTTGGATTTGAGTCCGACGGTGCTGTACCCGACCGATCGCATGGTGCCGTCAGTACGGCCCCACACTTCGATTAAGGCCCGGACCATGCCTTGCGCACGAGCGTTCCCCTTCACACTAGCTTGTTCGAGTACCCGATGGAACTCATCAACAACGGCGCAGTGACTCGGCTGGTGATAAAGACTCGACAGCATCCCTGCATCACTGGAATAGCCCGAGGGGCCGAGCAGCGTTGTCAATCCACAGGCCTCCAACAAGCGCTCAAGTGCAGTCTTGGCGTACTCCTTACCGCTGGCAGACAAACCAATGTTGAGCAAGTACAGGCTTGGCCAGTTGCAGTGGTTTGTGGTGAAGCGCCTGCCAAGAACCGTGGAGGCAAATGCGATTGCGGTCTGCACTGCAAACTGGGGCTGGGGTTTGGGTGAGGTGGAGTTGATCCAATTCACCACATCGGCCAAGATGCCCGGAGGAGTCAGAAGATGGCTGCCGACCGTGGGTTGTTCTTCCGGCTTGCGCACCATAATTTGAACTTCACCCGCCACCACCAGATTACACATTTGGCTTTCAGGTCGAATCACTGTACCCAGCTGCTTGGCCAACCCGAAAATAGACTTGTAGGTGATGCCATCCAATCCTCGGCCTTTGAAGCTGCGCCAGACGCGGATTTGATCGACATGATCGTATTTATGTGACTGAGCACTCCAGCGATCCCAGATGTCGAATGTCCAGTTGGGGTCTCCGATACTGTGCAATGCCATGCCAACCTTGAGCCAAGTGTCACGCTCATCAGAAGGAATGACACTCAGGGCCTGAATCAGTTCGGTTTTGACATCCTCACCAATTGGCATGACACGCCCGACAGTTGGCTCTTCGGGAATGTTCAAAGGCTTCGGAGCAGCAAGATCACGCATCCAGTCTGGCATTGGACTGGCGTAAATCCCATCGCGTGGATCGCTGCTGACTTCCCAGGCGTAGAAGCCGCCGCTGACATGGTTGCTCGGCTCCAACATGATGTAGCCATTGACCTTCAAATCAACGCCCGATCCAAGCTTTCCGGGAAGGCTGGTGTTTTTCGGCAGTTGAAAAATCCGGTGCTCTCCCCCACCTCCGGTGAACTGGGTAAGTTCCGATACAAGGAGGCCGTGTTTGGCCTCAATGTCTTCTATTGTTTGGAGCCCACCGTTGCGTGGATCGATGTCAACTGCACATAGCTCAGATGGCTCAAGATAAACGGCGATGTTGGCCTGTGGGTAATGTGTCCACCATTTGGTGATTACCGAGGAATCAGTTGAAGCACTGTTTTGACCCCACGGAGCCAACTTTCCAATCGGGTGTTTTGCCGGGCTCTTGCATTCGGCATTGCCACAGGCGCAATGCCACGTTCCTGCCGCTGACTTCTCTGCCCACCATGCAGGCAAGATGTGCCAACCACGGGTTGCATAGGCCAGGGCAGCAGCCAGTAAAGGGCTGTCGTGCATGCGAATAACTTTCTTGTCGACAGCCATAAATCAGGCCGCCAATGAAGCATAGGCCGGACCGTATATGTCTTCGTAGCCAATCTGTACACCACGATTGGCTGCAAACGCAATCAACCGTTTCGCTACATCTGGCGGAATCGTTTGATTTTTGTTCTCGTAGTGACCAACATTGCCTTGAGTGCAGCCAATGCCCTTTGCCAAAGCTGACTGGGTCATGCCAAGGCGCTCGCGTATGTTTTTGATCTTGTTCATGAGGCGCATAGTAGCGCCCCTGCTTAAAAAAGTCAACAGCGCCACTGCTTTACAAGCGCTAACAGTGGCGCTATTATGTGTAGATGCCCGTAATCAGTAACAGTAAAAAAGCCAAGGTCACACAGACAACGTTCGAGGAAGCGCAAGCCCTTCGAGCACTCTGGGAGTCGACGAAACACCCCTCACAAGCAGTGTTTGGAGAAGTGTACGGAATCGGCAACCAGAGCGCTGTTGGTCAATTTTTGCGCGGCGCAGTTCCTTTGAGTCTCAAAGCTGCACAAGGCTTTGCCAAGGGCTTGAACTGTTCGATCGCGGACTTCAGCCCTCGCCTTGCGACGCAATACGAAGGTATTGCAGCCTTGCTTGACGGCAAATATGCGAAAACCCTTTCCCCAGGTGGAATTGCAGACTTACACCAGGGCCAAAAATTAATGGTTGGCACTGTTGGCAAAGAGGCTCAGACTCTAGAAAATTGCGTATCAGAGGCAGATTTGTTAGCGTCTGCATTTGCAACCCTTAGTCAGAGCTTGAGCAAGTTAGACAACATTGGCCGTAAACAAGTTCAACCGCTATTTGAGGCGCTACTAGCTAATCCGAAAAACGCTGCTGAACTCGGTCGGCGTTACATTGCCACCACCGGAGTCGCGTTCAAAAAAGAGCCAATTGCGGATAGGCCACAATTGAGCAATGATGAAGACGAATTCGCAACCAAAGTGACACGGGATATGCGCAGTGGCAAGCTCAAACCCAACAACATACAACGCAAAGTTACCCCCCGGGATACATCCGCACGATCTAAGTAGTTTTTATGATCTGACGGTTGCGCCTTACCCTGAGCACACCAGGCGGCATAACCTGTGGCATGGGTTTCTCGGCCTTTACCACAGATTACTTAAAGCCAATCTCCATGGTCTAGAAATCTGGATTGACGGTTCGTTTTTAACTGACAAATTTGATCCACAAGACATCGACTGTGTACTGTGGATTCCAGAATCGCACATCAACGAATGCGGTCCTGACGAATACACAGCTTTGTGCGAGTTGAGAGACATAGCGGCAATTCAACGCAAATATTTGACCCATCTTTTCCTTGCACCAGCAGGAGATCAAGATAACATTCAATATTGGACAAGATGGTTCCGCGATGGCCGCGATCCTTCAAAACCCAAAGGCTTTGTGAGAATTGCCCTGTGACTCAACAGATGAACGCAGCCACCATTTCCAATCTGGAATTTGCTGAGGCGCAACTAGCCAAATACGAGGCTTTGAACAAACAACAGCCTGAACTTCGTTCGGCTGGCTTTTTCAAAGAATCGTTCCAATCCATTCGTGATGAAGCCAAGCGTGATGAAGCACTCACAAAAGCTGAACTTTCAAGTGAACTGATCGACTTTCGCTTTTTAGGACCGCGTGCTGAGCATGGCTCTATGCCACTGGGCCAATTCCTGGAGGTAATGGACCCAATCAATCGAGGCTTAAACAAAGCGGCCTATAGACTTCGTTACGGCAAAGAAGCCCATCGAGTTGGGAATGACATTAAAGACACACTCAACTTGAAGATGTCTGGGATCGGTTATGGGTCTACACGAATTTTAGTGACAGGTGACAACCGCACAGATCTTGCCGGAAATCAATTACTGAGTCAGACCCTCACTCAGACATTTGGGCTACTCAATGCAACCAGTGAAAATTTCTACGACTACGTAGACGCAATCGGTAGTGCGGCCGCCCGTAATTTTGGCGAGGCTCTCCACAACACAAAAAAAAATGGACTTTCGGCCGTATTCACCTGGAAGCGCGATCAAAACCCTTTAAGTTGGCAAGGGCGCACCGCCGAAATCGACAGGGTTTTGGAACTTATCAAAACCACTAACGATCCAGACCAATACGAACAAGATTTGAAAGGTGTGGTGGCCACCATCGCGGACACTGGCGTGATCCACATTAGACAAGGTGCAGCCAAGGTCAAAATTCGTTACCCGATGAAACTCATCAAAGACGCTGAGTTACTGACCGTAAACAAGAACGTGGTGCTTCATGTGAACACCTCGCGCTACTACGACGCTGTAGTTCGCCGCCATGTGTACCAACACACGCTGCTGTCCGTGAAGTAATACCAACTTTTCAGCGTGCCGCCCTTCTTGGGCGGTTTTTTTTTGGCTGCTTAAAAAAAAGCAGTGGCGCTGTTGACATTTGACAGCAGCGGCGCTACTATTTGGCTAACAGTGCAAAAACAGCGCAACAGCCAAGCCCCAGCGATACGGGGGCGTAGCCGACAGGATGCAAAGGCGGGCTCAGGGGATGTTCCCCGTAGCTGGAGATGCTGCTGTTCAACCCCTTGTCCAGGAGCCCTTTATGAGCAAAACCCCTACGCCCTCGCCTATTGCTGCGATTGCTGCTGACGCACGCTGCCGATTCAAAAAACTCACCAACTGGTGGTCCATCCACGGTTTCAACACCATGTTCTACGCCTACATGGGCTGTATGGCATTCATGTTCGGAATCATGCTGCACCAGTACATCGGCTGATGAGCCATCAAGGAATCACCACCATGGCCATCAAACTTTCCACCACCGCTCAAGCCCTGGAAGACAGCGGCATCAAGATTCTGGTCCACGGCCCCGCCGGGGCTGGCAAAACCACGCTTTGTTCGACCACTGGGGGCTCCCCCGTGATCATCAGCGCTGAAGCTGGCTTGCTTTCACTTCGTCGTCAAAACATTCCCGTCATCGAGGTCAATGGCTTCGACGACATGGTGGAGGCATACCGCTTCATCAACGAAGCATCCGATGCCAAAGGATTTGATTGGGTCTGCTTGGACAGCATCAGCGAAATCGCCGAAGTTTGTCTGGCCGCAGAGAAAAAGACAAACCGAGATGTTCGTGCCGCCTATGGGGCCTTGCAGGACCAAATGACGGCCTTGATCCGGTCATTCCGTGATCTACGTGGGCGCAACGTCTACATGAGTTGCAAACAGCAGCGCATCACCGACGAACTGACCGGCATGCAGCTGTACTGCCCAAGCCTGCCAGGGGCGAAGCTGGGCCAAAACATCGGTTATTTCTTTGACGAGGTCTTTGCCCTTCGCGTCGAAAAAGACCCGGAAGGCACGCCCCAACGCTTTTTACAAACAGGTCGTGACGTCCAGTACGAAGCCAAAGACCGCAGCGGATCACTTTCACTTTTCGAGCCATGTGATCTCGCCGCCATCACCCAAAAAATTCACGCCAACAACGTGGCCCCTACCGACGCCGCAGCGGTTTCTGCAGCCTAACCTCAACTGGAAATCACTATGTTTTCATTTTCAACTGACCAATTCACCGCCGATGCATCCCGTGAACCTTTGCCTGCGGGCGTTTACCCGGTGCGCATTTCCGAGGCTAGCTTTAAGCCCCTCAAATCGGGTAATGGCCACGCCGTTAACCTCACTTACGAGGTTCTGGAAGGGCCTCATGCTCGACGGAAGCTGTGGGGCACGCTGAACGTCATCCACAAAAACCCCGACGCGCAGCGCATCGCACAAAGTGACCTCAAAAAGCTTTGCGATGCCTGCGGGGGCGTTGTGTTGACTGAGTCCACCACTCACTTACTGATTGGCAAGGTGCTGCGCGTGAAGATCAAGATTCGTATTGATCCGCAGTACGGCGACAAGAACGAAGTGGTGGGTTACGAAGCCGCACCAGGCCTGGCTGCCACTCCCAGCTTCTTGGCGACCTCGGCAGCTTCATTCCAGAAACCTGCCCCCTGGGCTAACGCCTGAGGCCGCCATGTCGGCACCTACGTTTAACACGGGGTTTAAGCTGGCCACGCTGACACTTGAAGCCATTGATGCTTCAGTGTCAGCGCAGCATGTCAGCGGCTTTCGCCCACACCTGGGTGCCAGCTTGATCGGAAACCCATGCCACCGCGCCATTTGGTATGGCTTTCGGTGGTGTACGGCATCGAAACACGATGCCCGCATGCTGCGCTTATTTGAGCGCGGCCATAACGAAGAATCACGACTGGGGGCCTACCTGCGAAAAGCAGGCATGACACTGCACCAGGTAGACCCAAACACGGGCAAACAATTCACATTTTCAGAGTGCGGCGGGCATTTTGGTGGCAGCATGGATGGCGCTGTCAACCAAGTGCCCGACGCGCCTGCGGTCTGGCACGTCTGGGAATGCAAGACAACTTCCAAAAAGGCTTTCGACGAACTGTCAGCCAATGGCGTCAAGATCAGCAAGCCTGAGCATTGGGCGCAAATGCAGTGCTACATGCACTGGACCGGCATGCGCCGGGCGCTCTACACCGCTGTCTGCAAAGACGATGACCGCCTGCACATCGAGCGCATCGACTATGACGAAGCCGCAGCCAACGCTTTGATATTCAAGGCAGCCAGCATCATCTTCACCCCCGTACCGCCAAACCGCATTGGAGAGCCTGAGAGCTTGCACTGCCGCTGGTGCGAACACAAGCCCATGTGCCACGGCCAGCAAGTCCCACATGTCAATTGCCGATCCTGCACCCACAGCACGCCTGAACGCACTGGAGAGTGGTCATGCCACCGTCAAAACAGCCATTTGACATTGGATCAGCAACACACAGGCTGTGACGATCACCGTTTTATTTCGCAGGTGCTGCAATGGGTTGAACCTGTAGAAGCCCATGACGCTCACAACTGGATCAGGTATCGCATGACCAACACGGGCTGGGAGTTCACCAACGGTGACCCACCCGATGGCTTTCTGAGCCGTGAAATTTTTGCCAGCCAAGACAAGAACGGGCTGGCCATGGTGGCCAACGACCCTGAACTGATGGCCTTGCGAAAAGACTTTGGAGGAGAAATCGTCTCATGATTACGCTGCGCGACTACCAACAAGACTCCCTGGATGCCATCCACAAATGGTGGCAATCCCACCCTGGCTATGCGCAAATCCCACTGGTGGTGATGCCCACCGCCAGTGGCAAATCGGTTGTAATTGCAGAATTGGCCCGCCTGATGTTTGACTCTTGGCCGGAAATGCACCCCCGAACCGTAGTGTTGGTGCCTTCGAAAGAACTTGCTGAGCAAAATGCCGAGAAATTGCGGGCACTTTTGCCCCTTAACCTGAGTGTGGGCTATTACAGCGCCAGCTTGGGCAAACGGCCTGATGCCGATGTCATCGTAGCCACCATCGGCTCCATCTGGAAAGCGGCGCATCTCCTGGGAGACATCAAGTGTGTAGTGATCGACGAAGCTCACTTGGTCAACCCTGACGGCGCAGAGCTGGGTCGTTACCGCAAATTCCTGACGGCCTTGGCCAAATACTGCAAATTTCGCGTGGTCGGCTGTACCGCAACTCCGTTTCGCGGCAACGGTGTTTGGCTCACCGATGGGGATGCACCGCTTTTCAACGGTGTTGCGATCACGATCAAGATTCAGGATCTGCTCGATCTGAAGTTTCTTTCGGCACTGGTGCGCCCCGTGGATGCTATCGCCACTCGCATTGATACCGACGGCATCAGCAGCAGTAATGGGGACTACAACATCGGAGAGTTGGAAGAGCGGGTTTCCGGCTACCTGGAGGGTGCCGCCAACGACGCATGCCAGCTGGCCGCAGACCGCAAGAAATGGATCGCGTTCTTGCCCTCCATCGCCAACGCCAGCCAGTTTGCCCAGTTGCTCAACGACAGAAACATCCCCACGGCAGTCGTCACAGGGCAAACGCCTAAAAAGGAGCGAGAGCGCTTGGTGCGGCAGTTTCGAGACGGTGAATACCGTTGTTTGGTCACGGTACTGGCGCTGGCCACAGGTTTTGATGTTCCCGATGTGGACTGCATCTGCTGGCTTCGCCCTACCCGCTCGCCGGTGCTGTATGTGCAAGGCGCGGGTCGAGGCATGCGGATCGCTCCGGGCAAGACCAATTGCCTTTGGCTGGACTTTTCCGACACCACCGAACGCTTGGGACCGGTGGACGCCATCAAAGGCCGCACCAAAAAACCCCCAACGGTAGACCGCAGCGCGCCTCAAGCGATCTGCCCGGACTGTGGCGAAGTGGTGATCCCGGCATCACTGGCGTTTTGCCCCAGTTGCGGGGCGCAGATGCGGGAATCTGCGCAGGATCAGCAGCGCGAAGTCAGCAATGCGGCCATTTTGTCTTCACAGGCCATGCAAGTGCTCACCACCCACAACGTGACCCGGGTGACCTATGCCGCTCACCATAAACCTGGCAAACCCACAAGCATGCGTGTTGATTACTGGGACGGTTTCCAGAAAGTCGCTACCGAATGGATATGCCCGCTGCATGGAGGTTTTGCCACCGACAAGGCGCAACGCTGGATCGACAAGCGCACCCCCGACCCCGACTACCGTCATCACTCCTGCGACGCGAACGCCGGTGGAATCCACGACATCAAGGACAGCAGCTCCGGATTCTGGAGCCTACCGGACTGGATTGACACCTTTGCAAGTGAGCTGCGCCAACCTGAGCAAATCCTTGTGGACCAAAAAAGTCAATTTCAGACCATCGTGCGGCATGTGTTCTCCCAGCGTGAGGCCACTGCATGAAACAGTTCGTAACCAAGTCTTTGAATCCACATCATTGGTCCTCACTTAAGGGAGAAAAGTATGAGCGCACGGTACATCAAATTGCAAGTCTTTGAGACTTTGACGGGCTACACCCCAAAGGCCATCAGACGCAAGATTGAAGAAGGAATCTGGCTGGAAGGCCGTGAATTTAAGCGTGCCCCAGATGGGCACATCTTGGTTGACTTAACAGGCTATGAAAAATGGGTAGAACACCAACAACGTCCGGGGGCGTGACCCCGAAGAACGACCGCATCCAAATTCGCTTCACCTGGCGCGGCAAGGAGTACCGGCCCACGCTGGACTTGAAGCCGAACGCGGCCAACTTGAAAGCGGCGGCGCGGCTGCGCGAGCAAATTCTTGATGAGATCAAGATGGGCACGTTCAGCCTGGAGCAGCACTTTCCCGAGTACCGCTTCATTGCCACGACGGTGCCTGCGGGGGCCGATGGCAGTGCGCCGCACCAACGCACCTTGGCCGAGTGGACAGACATCTTTTTCGAGTTCAAGGGGCGCAGCACGGAGCACTCGACCATGTTCGTCTACAAGCGGCACATGCTGTCGTACTGGACCAGCGTGTGGGGTGAGTTGAACCCAAAGTACATCACCAACGAGATGGTGCAGATGCGCCTGGCCAAGTTGGCCAAAGGCTTTGTGGATAAGGATGGCAAGGTGCAAAGACCTCTGTCGCGCAAGACGCAAAACAACATCCTCATCCCCTTGCGCGGCGTGTTCGATCTGATTTGCAAAAACTTGACCACCATCAAGAACCCGGTGGCGGGGGTGGAGAACTTGAAGCCGGAGATGCACCTGCCCGACCCGTTCACGCCGCAGGAGGTGGAGTTGATTTTGAAAGCGCTGGCCAAGCGCAACCAAGAGGTGGCCGACTATTACGAGTTTGCGATGTTTGCGGGCTTGCGTGACAGTGAGCAGATTGCGCTGCTGTGGGACAACGTGGACTTGGTGGAGATGACGCTGCACGTTTGCCGAGCCAAGGTGCTGGGCCAGTCCAAGGAGCGCACCAAGACGCACAAGGGGCGCACGGTGGAGTTGAACGCACGGGCAGCGGCGGTGATTGAGCGTCAGCGTGCGCGCACGCAATTGGCGGGCAATGAGGTGTTCATGAACCCGTTCACAGGCAAGGCCTGGAACGATGACCAGGAGCAGCGTGTGGAGTTCCGTGCGGCCATTCGTGCGGCGGGGGTGAGGTACCGGCCACCGAAGGAGTGTCGGGACACGAGTGTGACGATGGGGTTGATGGCGGGCGCGGACCCAGCGTGGGTGGCGGCGCAGCATGGGCACAGCGTGATCACGATGCTGCGCAGCTATGCGAAGTGGTTGCCCAAGGGGGATGGCAATCGCAATTTGAACAAGGTGAATATGGCCTTGGGTGGCTCGATTTCCGCACTAGAAAAATCGATTTCCGCACTAGATCCGCACTAGGGACCCCCAGAAACCAAAAAACCCGTTGAAAATCAACGGGTTATCTGGCGG
>JAIXUG010000019.1 GCA_027484105.1 Comamonadaceae bacterium | reverse complement strand
GCCAGACAGGGGGCGAGTACGTCGAGTCACTTGCCAAAACAGACTTGGCCACCTTCACCGCAGTGGAGTGGTCAACTTTGATTGATGTGGTCGTGACCGCCTTTCAAGACTCACTTCGCACTGCCTATGCAGACGATCCACCATTTTGAAGGAACGCATGAATCCAAACAATTACATGGCCCAGCTTGGGGCCACACTCGTAGATCGCGGCTATGCCATCTTGCCGATCCAGCCCAGCACCAAAAAGCCAGGCATGTTTCGCCTGGGTGCGTGGCAGGACTACCCCAAGTGGAGCCGTCACTGTGAGCGCGACACCACCGAAAACGAAGTCGACATCTGGGGCGACTGGCCAGAGGCAGGCATTGGTATTGCCGCAGGCAAGGTGATCGGCATCGACATTGATGTACTGCAGTCCAAAGACATCGCAGTCCAAATTGAAGGCTTGGCCAAGCGGCTGCTGGGCGACACACCTGCAGTTCGCATCGGCAACGCCCCCAAGCGACTGCTGGTGTACCGCGCGGCCCAACCTTTCAGCGGTTTCAAGTACCCGCCAATCGAGGTGCTCGGTGTGGGGCAACAGTTCATCGCCTATGGCATTCACCCTGATACCGGCAGACCCTATGAGTGGCCGGTGCAAACCTTGGCCGATCTTCAGATGGAGGAGTTGCCAGTCATCACCGAGGCGCAGGCACGCGAGTTTGCGCGCCAGGCCTACGAGATGGTGCCCGAATCGATGCGCCCCAAAAGTCTGGCCGTGGGTTTGAAGTCACCCGTGGCGTTCGCCAATCTGCCCGAGCAGCGCGGCACGTTTGAAGCAGTGCAAGACGCTCTGCAGTACATCCCCAATCAGGAGTTGGACTACGACAGCTGGGTGCGCATTGGCATGGCCATCAAAGGGGCACTCGCGGAGAAAGGCTGGCCTCTCTTTGAGTCCTGGTCTGCGTCGTCCACCAAAAACGATGCCAAGACCACCGCTAAAAGCTGGGCGAGCTTTTCTCCCCAGCGCATTGGGGCGGGCACCATTTACAAGCTGGCGCTGGACAACGGCTGGATTCCGGATGCTGACCTGCAGCTCAACGGTGAGATTGTGATGAACGGACATCACCCAGCCAAGGAGATGTTGCAAACGCTGCAAACACAAAACCCCATCACGCTGGATGCTACGGGCGCGCCACCCGTGCTGCCACCACCCAAACCACTGCCGACGGGCTGGGACCAAGTGGGCGGCGTGATTGCCGACATGATGTCGCTCATGGCCGTGACTGCCAAGCGTCCACAGCCCGTGCTGGCGCTGGGAGCCAGCCTATGCGCCATCGGCGCGCTGATGGGGCGCAAGTACCGCACCGAGAGCAACACGCGCTCGAACCTCTACGTCGTTGGCATCGCCGAGAGCGGCGCAGGCAAGAACCACAGCCGCGTGGTGATCAATGAGTTGTTTCGCAAGGCCGGGTTGCTCCAATACCTGGGCGGCAACAAGATCGCATCAGGCTCGGGCCTTTTGACCGCAATCCAGCGTCAGCCCGCCATTCTTTTTCAGCTCGATGAGTTCGGCATGTTTTTGTCGGCTGCTGCTGACCGCAAACGCTCGCCGCGCTATGTGTGTGAAATCCTAGACTTGATGACCGAGTTGTACACCACCTCGGGCACGACTTACTTTGGCATCGAGTACGCAAGCAACCAGCTCAACAACGCGCACCGGGCCATCCACCAACCCTGCGCCTGCATCTACGGCACCACCACGCCGATTCACTTCTGGCAGGCGCTGCAAGCTTCCAATGTGGCCGACGGGTCCCTCGCGCGCTTTCTGATTCTGGAAAGCGAGGACGATTTTCCCGACAGCAACGAACTCTTTGGCACGATCGATCCACCGCAAGACTTGATCGACCGGCTGCTGCTCATCCACCAGGGCGGCGGGCAATTGAGCGGCAACCTCACGGATGTGGGCGCGATTGATGAAGTGCTGGTCGATCCGCGCGTGGTCCCGATGACCGCGCAGGCGCGTGACGCTTTTCGCTTGCTTGACCACGAGTTGCTGATAAAGCTTCGCTTGTCGAGAGGCACCGGTTTTTCATCGATCCTGGCGCGAATTGAGGAGAACGCCACCAAATTGGCGCTCATCCGCGCTGTGTCCCGGGACGCGGTGACGCCGCAGATCGAGGACCATGATGCGCACTGGGGTATTGCGCTCTCGCGCCACTGCGCCGAACTGACAATTCGAGAAGCAAGCGCGCGCGTTTCAGAAAACCAGGTCGAGTCCAACCATAAGCGCGCTTTGCAAATCTTGCGCGACGGGGAAACTGCTGGCATGTCCAAGAGCGAGTTCACCCGGCGCACCCAGTTCATGGATCACCGCCAGCGGGACGGTGTGCTGCGCACCTTGACGGATGCCCATCTGGTCGAAGTGTTCGCCAAGCCAACGGGCGGCAGGCCCAGCCAATGGATCAAGTTGGCGGGTGCAGATGAGTAGACGGCCTAATCAGACTCCACGTTTGAAAGATGAAGTATTGAAAGAAGCCCTCCCGGTGACTTCTTTCAATTACGACCTTCTTTCAATGGGGGTGCCTCTATATACAAATAAATATTCGGGGGCCCTATACACACAAAAAATCCCTCGCGCGCGCGAAAACCTGCGCTCTGGTGTGGTCAGAGTGGGTAGAGAAAGACATAGGTATATATATTGAAAGAAGAAGTATTGAAATAAGTACCTCCCAGACCCGGACTCCACCTTTGAAAGATGAAGTATTGAAGAAAGCACCCCGTCACCAGTTGACGACTTTTTGCCAGCCCTGATAACCGCATCCGATTGAACAAATCGGCAATGACAGACATGAGGGAGCCGCACCCGCCCTGACACGGCCTTGGTGCCAGCGCTCCTCCAGGTCGCACAAGAACCCTTGTACGAACCCTTGGAGGACATCCCTGATGAATACCGAATCCACCCCGCGCCTTGTCATCCTCGCCCTGGACTTGGGCACCACCACTGGCTGGGCATTGCGCTCGGCAAACGGCCCTGTGGCGCATGGCTTTGTGAGCTTCAAGTCCCAGCGCTTTGAGGGCGGTGGCATGCGCTACCTGCGCTTTGGGCGGTGGCTCGCTGACATGCTGGCCTTGAGCGGATCACAGACTGGCTCACAGACCAATTTGGCGGGCATTGGAGCCATTTACTTTGAGG
>JAIXUG010000029.1 GCA_027484105.1 Comamonadaceae bacterium | reverse complement strand
TACTGGTCTCGCATCGAAACGGGGCGTGAAAACCCCCCAAAAGATGAACTGATCAAAAAAGCAGCAACCATCCTTGGCTTGAGCGAGGATGAGTTGTTCATTGAGGCATCCCGTCTGCCCCCCGACATGCAAGAGGAAGTCGCTGAGGTCGTTCGTCTGTACCGTTCCAAAAACCCGAAGACTTAAGACACACCTATGCCAGCACTCGAACTTCACTACCGCCGCAATCGCCGTTATGAGCCGCATTACGCCAAACACGCAGACATCGAAAAAGTCGCTGCTGATGTTCGTAGACAACTTGGGCTTTCAGACCGCCGCGCACTGACCATCGCAGACGTTGCTGCTATCAAAGAGCTTAACGTCAACGGCATCACGTATGACGTCTGGCTCGACCTTGATCACGAAGTGCATGATGAACAGCAGAACCCGGTGCTTGGGGTTTTTGAATTTACGCCGAGTAGTTCAATTAACGCTGTACAGGTTAGTGTGTCACCAGCCAGTTCCGGTCTAAGTGAAGAGGTCCGGTTGTCAACCTTGGCTCATGAAATGGGTCACGCAATTTTTGATGGGCCTGCGCTGGTAGCGCACCATCAAAATCAGCCGCTGGCAGACCTAATGCAGACGGGTACCGTGCGTGCATTCAGGTCGGTGACGGAAACGCAGACTCCAACCCATAGGGTTGATAAGCATTTGCCAGAACACATCAAATTCGCGGAATTACGTGCAAATGAGTTTATGGGCTCCCTGTTAGTGCCCCGAGATCTGTTGTGGGAAGCGGTGATGGAGGAAGCCCCAAAGCACGCGCTTGAAATCCGTTACGGTGAAGACACCCTGTTTGCAGAGACGCTAGACGGTGAAAAAAAGATCGTCTGGTCCGATGTCACCTACGACATGGACTGTTGGTCCTTTACACGTGCTTTGGCTCCGCATTTTGGGGTCAATCCAGCATTCATGGAGGTACGCATGATGCGCTACGGAATGATCACGTCGGATAACAAGACAAACTGAACCGGGTCAAACAAAAGCGGGCACCTGCGGGTGCCTTTTCTTGAACTGTATCGTTAACCATTGACTAAACGCGCAAAGGCAAAAGAAGATGAAAAACCAAACCATTGACCAAACCTACCTCGACGCCGCGCTGGCGGCGGCGGCAACCCGGACTTACCGCCTCGCAGCCCGCCTGGGACTTCCCAGCGCGGACAGGGAAGACATGCAGCAAGAGTTGCTGCTTGACTTGCTTGAACGAGCTCCAGATTTTGATCCGCAACGCGCCTGCGCCAACACGTACACCGGCGTTGTCTCCCAGCACCGCGCCGTTGAGGTGCTCGATGCGCTGATGAAGGACCGCGCGCGCATGTGCTTCTTCTCGGGAGGCAGTGAAGCGGCCAATGACGCGCAGATGGGGGAGCCTGATCAGCACTTAGACGACAACGTGGTGCCCATGTGGGCCGACGAAACCGATTTGATCGCTGACCACATGTCTTTGCTGGACCTGGATAAAGCCCGCAAGTACATGAACGATGAGCAACTCGAATTTTTCGATTTGCTTGATGCCCACCTCGACCTGTCCACTGCCTGCAAAGCCAGTGGCGTATCCAGTGCCACGTTCTATCGGCGCGTCAATGAAATGCAAATGCACCTTCGAATGTTCGGTTTCAGGTTGGCGGCGTAAGCCCAATGCCGCAGACCAAAGTGGCCTGAGAAAAACCATGACCTCGACCAGTAAGAACCTACATATCGCGTGAAAAGCAACGAGCAGTGAGCTCCGCCATCAGCGCGATTCCAAGAGACGGCAGCACCACCCGGTCGGGTTGTGCAAGCCAATTGATCAACACGCTGATGGAGCCTGAAATTGTTAGCACCTACAAAATTTCTCGAAATCACCCAGGCCCACCTGGGCTTGCCACCAGACCCGATGCCGCTCGTGCAAGAGCGCAAGGTCTACGTACCTACCGTTGCCTTGTGTGAGGCAAACCTGTGCGACTGGATTGCCAGTGCCTCTGTGGGGCAAGCCATTCTTTATCACGAGGGCTTGTTACTGCGGGATCGCTCTGAGATCAGCAGTGACCGCTCCACCAAAGAGCGCGCACGCATTCATGCCGTCGCGCGCAGAGCCTGGATCGCTTGCGAGTTCGGTCTCGTGCATCTTTTTAGCCAGCGTATTTCAGATAGCAACTACCGGTATCTGGCCATACGAACGAGCAGTTCCCTAAAGCCACCAGAAATTCGCGCTCGATTGCGCACCGCACAACCCGCCCCCCGTAAAGCCCATTGAAAGAGAGATACAGATGATCGTCACACCCGCCATCCTGGACGAAATCGGCCAGCTTTCCATGGCAGAGCTTGATGCTTTGCCACTTGCTGAACTGGACCACCTGATCAGGCAGGTCAGTGAGGTCCGTGATACCGCCCGACACTACGAAGCGGCGCTGCACTCAACGCTGAACAATCGTTTTGCACAACAGGCCCAGCAGCTTCGCCAAGAGGCTGGCAAGTCCACCGGCACTGTGCGCTTTGAGGTCGATGGCTACATGGTCGTCGCCGATTTGCCCAAGCGACCTGAATACAACCAGGTCAAGCTCAAAGAAGCCGTGGAAGCGTTGCGCAAGTGGGGCGAGGACCCGGAGAACTATGTCGGCATCGAAATCAAAGTCGCCGAGTCCAAGTACAACGCCTGGCCACCCGGCATCCGCGATTTGTTCGAACCTGCACGCACGCTCAAAACGGGCAAGCCAAGCTACAAGCTCGAGCAGATCAAGGCCGGAGAAATCCCCGACGCTGCCAACGACAGTCACTTTGGTGGGGGTGTGTGATGGCCATTTCACTTGCACAACTTACACGCGCCAATACGCCCAAGCCACCCCGCATTCTGATTCACGGTGTTGCAGGCGTTGGTAAAACCACCTTCGCCGCAGAAGCCAGCAAACCTGTGTTCGTGCAAACGGAAGACGGTCTGGG
>JAIXUG010000003.1 GCA_027484105.1 Comamonadaceae bacterium | reverse complement strand
GGCCGTGTGCCCCTCATTGGCTTTTCCGGCAGCCCCTGGACGCTGGCTTGCTACATGGTCGAGGGTGCGGGGTCCGACGACTACCGGCATGTGAAGACCCTGATGTACAGCCGCCCGGATTTGATGCACCGCATCCTCGAGATCAACGCCGACGCGGTGGCCTTGTACCTGAACACCCAAATCGAAGCCGGCGCCCAAGCCGTCATGGTGTTTGACAGCTGGGGCGGCGTGCTGGCCGATGGCGCATTCCAGCAGTTCAGCCTGGCCTACACCGCCCGGGTGCTGGCCCAACTCAAGACCGAGCACAACGGCCAGCGCATCCCCAGCATCGTGTTCACCAAAGGCGGCGGCCTGTGGCTGCCCGAGATGGCGGGCCTCAACTGCGATGTGCTGGGCCTGGACTGGACCATGAACCTGGGCCGCGCGCGCGCCCAAGTGGGTGGCGAAGTCGGCGGCCCCGGCAAAGCGCTACAAGGCAACATCGACCCGAACATCCTGTTTGCGCCGCCCGCGCAGATTGCCACCGAGGTGCAGCGCGTGCTAGACAGCTTTGGCCAACCGCACACCGACAAAACCCAAACCGGCCCCACGCACATCTTCAACCTGGGCCATGGCATCAGCCAATACACCCCGCCCGAGCATGTGACGGCGCTGGTGGAAGCGGTGCACAGCCATTCGAAGAAGTTGCGGGCATCCGTCTGAAAACAGAAGATTTCAGCGAAGCTGTTCACCCCCTGGGCGTTTCAAATTTTTTGTAAAAATTCAGACTTCACCTCTTGACTTATGCACAAAAAAAGGGCCATCTGTTTTTCTTGAGGAGGGTCAACCACCTCGCACCGGCAGTTCGCCTGAAAACGCCAAGTCATTGATTTCATTGGGTTTTCCATTGATGCTCATCTGGCAGGCAATTTATCCAAGGCCTTGATTTTCAAGGCCTTGGAGCCCTTGGGGACAAGTTTTCAACAAAGTTATCCACAGATTTTCTGAATCAATGTCAAAGCACATTGAAATCAAGCACTTAGGCCCGTTTTCAAGACTTCACCTAATCATCAAAATTTGTAAATTCGCGCAAATCACCGGAGCATTCACCATTGTCACTTTGGCTTGACATCGCTGTTCAAACCCCTGCGCACAGCCAGGTGGGCGGTTTGCTGACCTACCGAAGCCCCTTTGGGGTGCAAGCAGGTCAGCTGGTGCGTGTGCCCTTGGGCAAACGCGAGGTCTTGGGGGTGGTGTGGGCCATTTCCGATCAAGCCCCCGCCGAGATCAGTGCAGACAGTCTGCGCGAGGTGACAGGGGTGCTGGATGGCCTGAATCCCTTGGACGGTGCATGGCGGCAGCTGGTGCAGTTTTCAGCCCAGTATTACCAGCGCTCATTGGGCGAAGTGGCCTTGTCGGCCCTGCCGCCGCAGCTGCGCGAGCTGAGCAATGAACAACTGGCCCGCCGCCTCAAAAAGCAAAACACCGACCGTGCCGTGTGCACCTCACCCGGGCCCTCCTTGTCAGACGAGCAAAACGCCGTGCTGACGCAAATGGCCAGCGGCACCGGTCCGTTCTTGCTGTTTGGCAGCACGGGCAGCGGCAAGACCGAGGTGTACATGCAAGCGGTCGAGCGCATGCTGGCCACCGATCCGCAGGCCCAGGCCCTGCTGATGGTGCCCGAAATCAACCTCACGCCCCAACTCGAAGAACGGGTGAAAGCGCGTTTTGGCACCGATGCCGTGGTGTCCATGCACAGCGGCATGACACCCGCCCAGCGCCTGAAAGGCTGGCTGGCCGCCCACGCAGGCCACGCCCGCATCGTGCTGGGCACGCGCATGGCCATTTTTGCGTCCATGCCGCACCTGAAACTGATCGTCGTGGACGAAGAGCACGACCCCAGCTACAAACAACAAGAAGGCGCACGCTACTCGGCCCGCGACCTGGCGGTGTACCGAGGTCGCCTGCACAACGCCACGGTGCTGCTGGCTTCGGCCACCCCCTCACTGGAAAGCTGGCACCTGAGCCGCCCCGCCGATGCAGACGGACTCAACGCCGGTCGCTATGTGCGGCTGCACATGCCTTCACGCATTGGCACAGGCTTGTTGCCCAAAGTGCGGCGTGTGGACATGAACAAGCAACCCCGCCGCACGGTCCTGTCGGCCCCCTTGGTGGCCGCCTTGCAAGAACGGGTCGAGCGTGGCGAGCAATGCATGCTGCTGCTCAACCGCCGGGGGTATGCCCCCGTGCTGCACTGCGCCGACTGCGGCTGGAAAAGTGCTTGCAAGCACTGCAGCGCGTTTCGTGTGTTCCACAAAATTGACCGCACCCTGCGCTGCCACCACTGCGGCCTGACCGAACGGGTGCCACGCGCCTGCCCCGACTGTGGCAACGCCGATATCGCCCCGATTGGCCGAGGCACCGAACAACTCGAAGAGCATTTGGGCGAACTGCTGGCCCATGTGAAGCGCCCGGACGGCTCGCCCATCCGCATCGCCCGCATCGACGCCGACAGCACGCGGCTGAAAGGGGCCCTGGAGAGCCAACTGGCATCGGTGCATTCGGGCGAAGTGGACATCCTGGTGGGCACGCAAATGATCGCCAAAGGGCACGACTTTCGGCGCATCACGCTGGTGGCGGCCGTCAACCCCGACACGGCCCTGTTTTCGAGCGACTTTCGCGCGCCCGAACGACTCTTTGCCTTGCTCATGCAGGCCGCAGGCCGCGCCGGGCGCGACGCCACCCAAAGCGCCACCAGCGAAATGTGGGTGCAAACCTTTCACCCCACGCACGCGCTGTTTGAGGCGCTCAAAAAACACGACTACCCGGCCTTTGCTGCCAGCGAACTGGCCGAGCGCACCGCAGCCGACCTGCCGCCCCTGAGTCACCAGGCCCTGCTGCGCGCCGATGCCCGCACCCAAGAGGCTGCCCAAGGCCTGTTGAACGCCGCGCGCGAAACGCTGGAGGCGCAACTGAGCGCCGACCCCGACACCGCCGACTTGGTGCTGCAAGTGAATGTGTACCCCGCCGTGCCCATGAGCATGCAGCGCGTGGCCGATGTGGAGCGCGCCCAAATGCTGCTGGAAAGCCCCCACCGCATGGCGCTGCAAAAAATGCTGTGGCACCTGCATGGGGTGCTGCACCAGGTGCGCAGCCTGCCCGAACACAAGGGCGTGATCCGCTGGCTGGTGGACGTGGACCCTCAGACCATTTGAAAGTTCATCGCCGTTGGCGCCACCAGACCGCCACGACCAGTGCACAGCACAAGCCCCAAAGCGGCCACAAGCCCCAGGCACCGGCCCAACGGGCAAACGGTGTGAGACCATGCCGCCCCTCAAAAACACCCGTCAGACTGCCCCGGGTGAAACGTGGCAATTGATCGGTCACCCGGCCGGTGTGGTCGATGATGGCCGTGGCGCCCGTGTTGGTGGCCCGCAGCATGGGGCGGCCCAACTCGATGGCGCGCAGTCTTGAAATGCTCAAGTGTTGGTCCACAGCCAAGGTGTCGCCGAACCAGGCGATGTTGCTGACATTCACCAAGGCGGTGGGCGCAGTGGCCGGGTCTTTGAATCGGATGGCCAGCTCTTCACCAAACAAATCTTCATAACAAACGTTCGGCGCCAAACGCTGGCCTTGCCAAGCCAGAGAGGGTTGGTGCCAGCCGCCAGACCTGAAGTCACCCAAGGGAATGTTCATCATGCGGATGAACCAGACAAAGCCAGGCGGCATGAACTCACCGAAAGGCACCAGGTGCGCTTTGTCGTATCGGTAACCGAGTGCCTCATCAGGGCCCAGCGCCACCACCGAGTTGGTGTAACCCTCGGCCAAACTGCCCAAGGGCACACCCACCAGGGCCAAGGGGCTATCAGGCTGGGCAAAGTGTTTTTTCAAACCCTCCCAATAACCCACAGGCAAATGCTGGGGCAACAAGGGAATGGCTGTCTCAGGGGCCACCACCAAGGGCTGGCGACTGGCGCGCAATTGTTCGTCGTACCACTGCAAGGCATCGCGCACGCCGCTGGCCGCCTGGAATTTCTCGGTTTGAGAAATACTGGCTTGCAACAATTGCACCTGGGCCTGACCCGCAGAGGTGGTGAACACCGGACCCCAGGCCTGCAAGCCCCAAGAGGCCAAGCCAATGCCAATCAAGGGCTTGAGCGCACCCAGTCGCCAACCGGCAAGGGCCAAGCGCATGGCCAGCCAAGCCGCCAAGGCCCCCATGCCGTAAACACCCACCCAGGGCGCCCATGCCACCAGCACCCCGTCCACATGGGCGTACCCCCCTGCACCCCAGGGAAAGCCGGTGAACCAGCGCCCACGCATCAGCTCGGCCAAAGTCCACAAAGCCGCAAACAAGGCACTGGCCAGACCCGGCTGTTGCGCCACCCAACCCCGCGCCAAGCCCACCCACATGGCCGAAGCCGCAGCGTAGTAAAGCGCCAGCGCCCCCGCCAAGGCCAGCACAGCGAACACGGCCAAGGGGGCAGGCAAGCCGCCCACATGGTGCATGGACACATACAACCACCAGAAACAACCCGCGAGCCAAGCCGTGGCAAAGACACCACCCAACCATGCTGCGCGCTTCACAGGGCCAAGCCCCCCCAGCGGCGCATGGGGCGACCGGGTCATGCCCGCCAAACCTGCGGCCAACACCGTCAGGCTCAACACCTGCAGCCAGCCCAGCGCTTGCCCACTGCCAGGCCAAGCGATGGATGCGGCCTGAAGCAACCCGGCACAGGCAGGCCAAACGATTGGAACGCCTGGCGCGCGCGGCAGCGCTCCGATCATGCAGTGGACCCGGGCGACACGGGGGACACCTTGAACCACCGGACAACTCCGGCCCGGGTGTGCAAGACCACAAAGCGCAAGCCCGCCAACTCGAAGGTTTCACCCCGCAGAGGGACACGGCCCATTTCGTGGGCGATCAGGCCGCCCAGCGTGTCAAAGTCATGGCCATTGGCACCTTGCCCGGCCAACAGCAAGTCCACCCCAAAGGCTTCGCTCACCCGTTCAATTGCAGTGTCACCACTGACCCTGAAGCTGCGATCAGGCAAACCAAAAATATCCCCCGCATCGGCGGCGATGTCGAACTCGTCCTCGATCTCGCCGACGATCTGCTCCAGCACATCTTCGATGGTGATCAAGCCGGCCGTGCGGCCATACTCGTCAATGACCACGGCCAGATGGTTGCGGTTGTCACGGAACTGCCGCAGCAAATCGTTCAGCCCCTTGCTCTCGGGCACAAACACCGCAGGCCGCAACAAAGCACGAATGTTCAATTCAGGGGCGCGCTGCAACTTCAGAAGGTCTTTGGCCAGCAAAATGCCGATGATGTTCTCGCGCTCACCCTCGTACACCGGAAAGCGCGAGTGCGCCGTGTCAATCACCTGGTGCAGCAATTGTTCCAATGGGTCTTCGATGTGCAGAAGATCCATGCGGGGAGCTGGCACCATGACATCGCCGGCCGTCATGTCGGCCATCCGGATCACACCCTCGATCATCAAGCGGCTCTCGGCATTGATGATCTGGTTGTCCTCGGCCTCGGCCAAAGTCTCGATCAGCTCGGCCGCAGAATCGGGCCCGGGGTGGATGAACTCTGCCAGTTTTTGCAGAAAACTCCGCTTGTCTTCGCGCTCGGCAGCGCGCGCAGGGTGAGGGTCAGACACGTTCAAGGCTTGCAGGACATGCAGTTGTGGCGATACTGCAAGGATAGCGGAATCAGATGACCATGCCCGACATCAGGGCCCGCGCGCCGCGCCGCGCGCATCGCGCACCCCCTGGCGAATCTCTTGCACCGTGCGCAACCATTCGCGAAACTGGTGCGCCTGCATTTTGAGCTGGTAATCGACCTCGGCCATTTGCTCTTGCACCAAGCCGCTGATCTGGCTGTCCAGCGTGGCCTGCGGCAAGGACAGATACGCCTCACTCTCCGTGCCATCGCGCTGCACCACGGCACCGGCCTGACGCGCAATTTTGAGCATGGCCACGTTCTCGCTCAAGGCGTGGATGAACATCAGGCTCACCCCTTGGTTGCGCGCATGCATCACCGCATGACCAAACAGCTTGGCCCCCAGGCCTTTGCCGCGCTGGTGCGGTGACACGGACACGCCAAACTCGGCACAGGTGGCCCACTGCGGATCCACCGAATAAGCCAGATGGGCCATCGCCACCAGCTGCAGTCGCCGGTTGAACACCCCGAAAATTTCATCCCGATCAAAGTTGAGGCTGGCCACATAGCGGCCAATTTGTTCGTCGGTGGCGGCATAACCAAAACGCAAATAGCGGTCTTGTTCGGGCAAAGCCACCAAATGGCGCTCGATCCGGGGCTTGTGCCTGGGCGACAAGGAACGGATGGGGACCCACGCAGAACCCCCGCGGGTTGACCTCAAGCCCTGCGGCTGGGCCGAACGCACAGGACTCAGCCATCGTTGCCACAGATGACGCAAGCGCTGACGCCAATCGGATGAAACAGGGTGAGATGGGGTTGTCACAGAACAGCCTAGGGTTTGTACTGATTTTGCACCGATTCAACAGCCCTCGGATGACAGGGTTTTGTCGCCTGTGAGACCTCCAGCACGCCCCATCGGGAATTGCCCGATACCCGACAGCACCCTGGGTAGTGACAATGCGTGGGAATCAGGAGAGAAGTAAATGGAACGTTTCTGGCTTAAGAATTATCCCCCCGGTGTGCCTCACGACATTGACACCGGTCAATACAACAGCCTGACCGACTTGATGGAGCGCGCTTTTCGCGAGCATGGCGACAACCCCTTTTCGGTCTGCATGAACCGATGGATGAGTTACAAACAACTCGACGAGTTGTCAACCGCACTCGGGGCTTGGTTGCAAAACAAAGGGCTGGAGCCCGGCAGTCGGGTGGCCATCATGCTGCCCAACCTGCCCCAATTTGCCGTGACCATGGCCGCGATTTTGCGGGCCGGTTACACCTGTGTGAACGTCAACCCGCTGTACACCCCCCGCGAACTGGAGCACCAGCTCAAGGACTCCGGGGCCAGCGCCATCGTCATCCTGGAAAACTTTGCAGCCACCTTGCAAGAGGTGATCGAGCGCACTGCGGTCCAACACGTGGTGTTGGCTTCTCTGGGCGATTTGCTGGGCCCCATCAATGGCCGCTGGCTGACCTTTGCCGTGCGCCACCTGGCCAAAATGGTGCCCCCCTTCGAGTTGCCCCTGACCAACGGGCTGACCGTCACCCCCTTCAAGAAAGCCATCGCTGTGGGCCGCTCCCTGAATTTGCGCCCCACCGCCCAAACCATGGACGACATCGCCTTCTTGCAATACACCGGCGGCACCACCGGTCTGTCCAAAGGTGCGGTGCTGACACACCGCAACGTCGTGGCGGCCATGCTGCAGGCCGAAGGCTGGTTTTCGCCCGCCTTGGCAGATGTGCCCGACCTGCGCAAGGTGAACAACATCGCGGCCTTGCCGCTGTACCACATCTTTGCACTCACGCTGTGTTTGCTGGCCATCCGCCAGGGCTCTTACCTGACCTTGGTGCCCAATCCGCGCGACTTCGCCAAATTCATCGAGGTGCTCAAGCAGCGGCCATTTCATGTGCTGCCCGGGGTGAACACCTTGTTCAATGCCCTGATGCAGCACCCCATGTTCAAAACCATCGATTTTTCTTCTCTCAAGCTCACGCAAGCCGGTGGCATGGCGGCTTCTGAGGGCACGGCACGGAACTGGCAAAACGCCACAGGCAGCGCCATGATCGAAGGCTGGGGCATGAGCGAAACCTGCGCCATCGGCACCAACAACCCGGTGACGCAAAAAACCTTCAGCGGCAACATTGGCTTGCCCCTGCCAGGCATCGACATCGCCATCAAGGACGACGATGGTCAAAGCCTGCCGGTGGGCAGCTCGGGTGAGATCTGCATCCGCGGCCCCAACGTGATGACCGGCTACTTCAACCAGCCCGCTGAAAACGCCAAGACCTTCACCGCCGATGGTTTCATGCGCACGGGCGACATCGGCATCATGGACGAGCAAGGCTACACCCGCATCGTCGACCGCAAAAAGGACATGATCATCGTCAGCGGCTTCAACGTCTTCCCCAGTGAACTGGAGAACCTCATCTCGACATGCCCCGGTGTGGTCGAATGCGCGGCCGTCGGCATCCCCGATACCATGCAGGGCGAAACCATCAAAGTCTTTGTGGTGCGCAACGACCCGATGCTGACCGAAGAGGCTGTGGCCCGCTTTTGCCAGGACAAGCTGACGGGCTACAAGCGGCCCAAATACATCGAATTCAGAGACGAGCTGCCCAAGTCCAACGTGGGCAAGATCTTGCGCCGCGACCTGCGCGCCAGCAAGTAAGCCATGCCCGAAGTCAGCATGCTGCCTTCGGGCGTGACCGTTTTTGAGCGCGGCTGGTTGTCGGCCAACAACGTGTTGTTGCAAGGCTCTGACGGCGCCACCTTGGTGGACAGCGGCTATGTGAAGCACCAAGCGCAAACACTGGCGCTGGTGCAGCAGGCCTTGCAGGGGCACCCCCTGCACCGGCTGGTCAACACCCATTTGCACAGCGACCACTGCGGCGGCAACCAGGCGCTGCAAGCCCACTACCCCGACCTGCAGACCTGGATCCCCCCCGGCTTGGCCCAGGCGGTACAACACTGGTCAGAAGACGCCCTGAGCTACAAACCCACGGGACAAAACTGCCCCGCATTTCGCTTCGACGGTTTGCTGCAGCCCGGCAGCACCCACCGCTGGGGCGGTATGGACTGGCAAGTGCACGCAGCCCCTGGGCACGACCCGCACTCGGTCATTTTGTTTGCGCCCGAGCACCGGCTGCTGATGTCGGCCGATGCCCTGTGGCAAAACGGTTTTGGGGTCGTGTTCCCAGCGCTCGAAGGCATGGACGCCTTTGACGAAGTGGGGCAAACGCTGGACCTGATCGAACGCCTGAACCCCGCCACCATCATTCCGGGCCACGGTGCGGTGTTCACCGAACTGGCCCCGGCCTTGGCCCTGGCCCGCAGCAAACTCAACAGCTTTGCCCAAAACCCCGAGCGCCACGCCCGTTATGGCGCCAAAGTGCTGCTCAAATTCAAACTGCTGGAATGGGGCCACATCTCTCAAACAGACTTTGACCAGTGGGCGGCCGAAGTCCCCTACCTGCAGCAATTGCACCAGCGCTACGGCGACGGCCTGAGCTTGAACACCTGGCTGCAGATGATGCTGGCTGAACTGGAGCGCAGCGGCGCACTGACAGTAGAGCACGGGGTTTTGCACGACGCATAAAAAACCCGGCCTGGGGGTGACCCTTGTTCGATCACCATCGCAAGGGGTCAAATCAACATCGGCTGCAACTCACCAAGCCCCACAGCGAGTTGCAATTGTGGGTCGCTTTGATGGAGCGGCAATGGGGTGCGTCAAACGCCAAACCCACAAAAGAAAACCCCACAGCCTCTTGCGAAACTGTGGGGTGTATCTGGTG
>JAIXUG010000008.1 GCA_027484105.1 Comamonadaceae bacterium | reverse complement strand
CCTTTCATGGGCAACAAACTTTACGTCGGCAACCTGCCTTACTCTGTTCGTGACGGCGATCTGGAACAAGCCTTCGGTGCATTCGGTGCTGTCACCAGCGCCAAAGTCATGATGGAACGTGACACCGGTCGCTCCAAGGGCTTCGGCTTTGTGGAAATGGGCAGCGATGACGAGGCCCAAGCCGCCATCAACGGCATGAATGGTCAGCCTTTGGGCGGACGCAATGTCGTGGTGAACGAAGCGCGCCCCATGGAAGCTCGCCCCCCCCGTTCCGGTGGTGGTGGCTTTGGCGGCGGTGGCGGCTACGGCGGTGGTCGCCGTGAAGGCGGCGGTGGTTTTGGCGGCGGCCGTGAAGGTGGCGGTGGTGGTTATGGCGGTGGTCGCGAAGGCGGCGGCGGTTATGGCGGCGGTCGCCGTGAAGGCGGCGGCTATGGCGGCGGCGAGGGCGGTGGTGGTGGCTTTCGCAGCCCCTACGGCTCAGGCCCCCGCGGTGGTGGTCGCCGTGAAGGCGGTGGTGGTCGCGAAGGCGGCGGCTACGGCTACTGATGCCTCGATTGGCTGATGTTTCAGCCACATGCTCACAAAGCCCTGCCCTGCAGGGCTTTGTGCTTTTCAGGGCTGGCGTTGTGTGGGGGCCAGAACGGACTTCACCCGACCGTCCAGGGTGTAGAGCCCTTGGCGTGTATCGAAGTCCATGGTTTGCGCAGTGAAGACATCGGCACCCCTGACGATTTCAACGGGCACCTGCGAAGTCAGGCGTTCCTCATCCAGCAAGACCTTCATGGACTCTCCCTTGAGGCTCATGCGTGGGCCTTGGGCGTCGGCCGCGCGCACAGCCAGTACCCCTCCGCTCAAGATGACGGTTTGCATGGGTTCATTCGAAACCCCTTTGGGGGCTTGCGCCTGGACGCGGGTGCCCAATTCATTTTCGGCAAAGATCCGGATGTTCTGTATGTGCAACTCTTGCTCAGCCGGAAAATGGGTGGCGCTTTGGCCGCCGACTTCGCGTGTCATGCGGCCCGAAGTGTCAAAAGATTTGACGGTGAACTTCTCCAGCCGGTAGTCCGGATCCTGGCGCTGTTGCTTGTCCGGGCGTGGGGGCTGCAAGTCGGGCATGCTGCGCACCAGCCACCAACTGCCCAAGGCCAGCAAGGCAAAAAGAAACAATGGCAGGTAAATGGTGAGTCGGTCAAGCGTTTGACGCAGACGCATCCAAGCGCTCATGCGGAAGCACCCGGATGGTCATGAACGCCCACTTCAGCAAGCAAGGCCGCGTAATGCCCCCCCGCCACCAGCAGCACATCGCAAAACGCCCGGGCGGCACCTTCGCCACCGCGTTCGGCGGTGGTGAAGTGGGCCAGTGCTTTGGCTTGTGCATGGGCATTGGCCGGTGCACAGGCGAAGGCCGCCCGTTGCATCACGGGCAGATCAGGCCAGTCATCGCCCATCGCGGCGGCCTGTGACCAGCTCAGGCCCAGTTGACCCAAGAAGTCTTCGGCGGCGGGGCGTTTGTCTTCGGTGCCAAAACGGGCATGGGTGATGCCCAGTGCCTTCAGGCGCAAGCGCAAAGGGGCAGAGTCGCGCCCCGTGATGACCACCGGCGTGATGCCCGCCTTTTGCAGCAGCTTCAGGCCCTGACCATCCAGCGTGTTGAAGCGCTTGAGGGTTTCGCCGGACTCTGAAAAGTACAGGCCGCCATCGGTCAGGACGCCGTCGATGTCGAAAAACGCCACACGCACGCCTTGGGCTTGCAGCAGCAATTCGGGCGGGTAATTCAGGGCCGGGATGATCGCTTGCATGTCAGATCACCTTGGCCCGCATCAGGTCGTTGGAGTTGATGGCACCGCACAACAGGCCCTCGGCATCGACCACCAGGATGCTCGTGATGCGGTGCAGTTCCATCATTTCGGCCGCCTCAACCGCCAGCGCATCGTGGCGGATGGTGCGCGGGTTGGGGTGCATCACCTCGCGGGCTTTGAGCTCGCGCAGGTCCACCCCTTTTTCGATCAGGCGGCGCAAGTCGCCATCGGTGAACACGCCCAACACCAGACCGGCAGCATCGGTGACCGCGGTGGCGCCAAGGCCTTTGGCGCTCATCTCCCGCATCAGTGTGGTGAACCCGGCATCTGGCGCCACGTGGGGCACATCGTTGCCTTTTCGCATGACATCGCCCACATGGGTGAGCAGCTTGCGCCCCAAAGCGCCGCCTGGGTGCGAGCGCGCAAAGTCTTCGGGCTTGAAGCCCCGGGCATCCAGCAAGGCCACCGCCAGCGCATCACCCATGGCCAGCTGGGCCGTGGTGCTGGCCGTGGGCGCGAGGTTCAGGGGGCAGGCTTCCTTGTCCACCGAGCAGTCGAGCACCACGTCGGCGTGTCGCGCCAAGGACGATTGCAGACCGCCCGTCAGCGCGATCAGCGGCACACCTTGTCGCTTGAGCACCGGCAGGATGGCCACCAGCTCGTCGCTCTCACCACTGTTGGAGATGGCCAGCACCACATCCACCGTCTTGATCATGCCCAGATCGCCATGGCTGGCCTCACCGGGGTGCACAAACATGGCCGGGGTGCCGGTAGAGGCCAAGGTGGCCGCGATCTTGCGGCCGATGTGGCCACTTTTGCCCATGCCCGTGACCACCACCCGGCCCTGAACGGCCAACACCATGTTGACGGCTTTGACAAAGCGTTCGTCCAGGCGATTCTTGAGTTGAAGCAGCGCCGCCGCTTCAATGTCGAGGGTCTCGCGCGCGAGTTTCAAGGTGGTCGAGGGTTGGGCCAGCATGCGGGCCATTTTATCGACTCGGTGCCGCGGGGGCTTGTTAATATGCGCTCCGGCATTTCCAGGTTGCACCGCAGGGCTGTAGGCCCACTGGCGGTGGCCACCTCCCAAGACACAGCAAGCGAGACAAGACATGGACGACCTGAACGTCAACAACTACCTGAAAAGCCACATCCGCACGGTGCCTGACTGGCCTGCGCCGGGCGTGCAGTTTCGCGACATCACACCGCTGCTGCAAGACCCCCGGGTTTTCCGGGTCCTGATCGATGCCTTTGTGCACCGCTACATGCAGCCTGCCCTGCGCCCGGATGTGGTGGCGGGGCTGGATGCGCGGGGTTTCATTCTGGGCTCGGTGGTGGCCTACGAATTGGGCGTGGGCTTTGTGCCGATTCGCAAAAAAGGCAAGCTGCCCTTCACCACCGTGGAAGAAACCTACGAACTCGAGTACGGCAGCGCCACGGTGGAGCTGCACACCGACGCGGTCCAAGCCGGTCAGCGGGTGTTGCTCA
Organism: Comamonadaceae bacterium; assembly: GCA_027484105.1. Classification (GTDB taxonomy): domain Bacteria; phylum Pseudomonadota; class Gammaproteobacteria; order Burkholderiales; family Burkholderiaceae_C; genus Limnohabitans_A. The sequence goes on along the minus strand of JAIXUG010000008.1, from coordinate 105,968 downwards.
TCGACGACCTGATCGCCACGGGCGGCACCATGATGGCGGGCAAAAAACTGCTCGAAAAACTCGGCGCCAGCGTGATCGAAGGTGCCGCCATTGTGGACTTGCCCGAACTGGGCGGCTCTCAGCGCATCGAGGGCAGCGGCCTGCCATTGTTCACGCTGGTCTCTTTCGAGGGGCATTGAATCCGCTTGGGGTGTCGCGCATGACGCAGACAGGCCGGGTGGCTGGTTTTATGCTGGACCTTTCCGCCCTTTGTACGACTTGCCATGAACGCACCCCACATCCCCCCAGCGGCCGCCGATGACCGCGTGCCTTACGCCAAACCCCAACCCTGGGGCATGGCCCCCGACATGGTGGTGCACAACGTGCAAACCGAAGACGAACGCCTCTGGGCCCCGGTGGCCCCGGGCATTTGGTCGCGTCCATTGCACCTCAATGTGTCCGGTGGCTTTTATGTGCACCTGCTCAAGGTCAAGCGCTCGGGCCTGCTGCAGCGCCACCGCCACTCGGGCATGGTGCATGCCCATGTGTTGCGCGGCAAATGGCTGTACCTGGAGCACGACTGGGTGGCCGAAGAAGGCAGCTATGTGTTTGAACCTCCGGGCGAGACCCACACTCTGGTGGTGCCCGACGACTGCCAGGACATGGTGACCCTCTTCACCGTGCACGGTGCCTTGATGTATGTGGACACCCAGGGCAATGCCACGGGCTACGATGACGTCTTCACGCGCATCGAAAAATACCGAGCTCACTTCGAGGCTGTCGGGCTGGGGGCGGATTACGTGAAGAACTTCATGCGCTGAGTGGCACCAGGCACAAAAAAACCGCTCATCTGAGCGGTTTTTTCTTTGACCGAAGCCTGGCCGGTGTGTGGCTTCAAAGGGGCTTTTTGATCCAATTGGCAATCTCGCCAATGATGCCGCGCCGGAAAGCCAGCACACACACCACAAAGATCACGCCTTGAACGATGGTCACCCAAGCACCCAGTTGGGCCAGGTAGTTCTGCATGCTCACGATCACGGCAGCCCCTGCAACCGGGCCGAAGAGTGTGCCCATGCCGCCGACCAGGGTCATCAACACCACCTCGCCCGACATGGACCAATGCACATCCGTCAGCGACGCCAGCTGAAACACCAAGGACTTGGTCGCACCGGCCGTGCCCGCGATGGCGCCCGAGATGACAAAGGCCAGCAGCTTGAATTTGTCGGTGTCATAGCCCAGGGAGGTGGCGCGGTCCTGGTGCTCGCGGATGGCCTTGAGGATTTGACCGAACGGGGAGTGGATGACACGCCAGATGAACAGGAACCCGATGATGAAGATCGCGAACACAAACATGTACATGTTCATGTTGTCGGCCAGGTCAATGAAGCCAAAAAGCTTGCCGCGCGGCACGCTTTGGATGCCGTCTTCGCCACCGGTAAATGGCGCCTGCAGCGAGAAGAAGAAGATCATCTGGGCCAGCGCCAGGGTGATCATCGCAAAGTAGATGCCCTGTCGGCGAATGGCCAGGGAGCCCACCACATAAGCCAGCACCATGGAGCAGAAGGTGCCGAACAGGACAGCCAATTCGGGGTTAAAACCCCAGACCTTGGCGGCATGGGCAGAGGCATAGCCCGCGCTGCCCAAGAACATGGCGTGCCCAAAGGACAACAGTCCTCCAAAGCCCAGCAGCAGGTTGAATGCGCAGGCAAACAGGGCGAAACACATGACCTTCATCAGGAAGATGGGGTACACCCAAATCGGTGCAATGGTGAAAGCCAGCACCATGATGGCGAACGCCACCCACAGAGATCGTGAGGACGATGAGGTCGCAGAGGCAATTGCAGAGTTCGACATGGCGCTTTACTTCTGGGTACCGAACAGGCCGGCGGGCTTGATGAGCAGAACGATGGCCATGATCACGAAGATCACGGTGGACGAAGCTTCGGGATAGAACACCTTGGTCAAACCTTCGATCAGGCCCAGACCAAAGCCGGTGACGATGGCGCCCATGATGGAGCCCATGCCGCCAATCACCACCACCGCAAAAACCACAATGATCAGATCGGCGCCCATGGTGGGGTTGACCTGGTAGATGGGTGCGGCCATCACGCCAGCCAAAGCAGCCAGTGCAACGCCAAAGCCATAAGTCAGGGTGATCATGCGTGGCACGTTGATGCCAAAGGACTGCACCAGGCTGGGGTTTTCGGTGGCTGCCCGCAAATAGGCGCCCAGCTTGGTTCGCTCAATCACGTACCACGTGGCCAGACACACCACCAGCGAAGCGACGATGACCCACGCCCGGTATTTGGGCAAGAACATGAAGCCGGTATTGATCGCGCCCTTGAACACATCGGGCACGGGATAAGGCATGCCCGACGAACCGAACTCATGGCGAAACAGGCCCTGGATGATCAAGGCCAATCCGAACGTGAGCAGCAGGCCATACAAATGGTCCAGTTTGTAGAGTTGTTTGAGCATCGTGCGCTCAATCAGCACCCCTGTGGCGCCCACCACAATGGGTGTGACCACCAAGGCCACCCAGTAATTCATGCCCAACTTTTGCAAGCCCAGGTAGGCCACAAAGGCGCCCAGCATGTACTGGGCGCCGTGGGTGAAGTTGATGATGTTGAGCAGACCGAAAATCACCGCCAGGCCCAGCGAGAGCAGCGCATAAAACGAACCGTTGATCAGTCCGATCAGCAATTGCCCAAAGAGGGCTTGTGAGGGAATGCCAAAAATTTCCATGGCGGTGACTTTGGTTAACTCAAGACAGAGGGTTTACTTTTTGACCAGCGGGCACTCGCTCTCGGACAGCGGGCGGAATGCCTCGTTGGCCGGGATGGTGGCTGCCAGTTTGTAGTAGTCGTAGGGGCCCTTGGACTCCGAAGGCTTCTTCACCTCGAACAGGTAAGCCGGGTGGATCTTGCGGCCATCGGCACGGACAATGCCCTTGCCGAACAAGGGATCGTCAGTGGGCAGCTCTTTCATCTTGGCGGCCACTTTGGTGCCGTCATCGGTCTTGGCTGCTTCAACGGCCTTGAGGTAATGCAGCACGCTGGAATAAACACCGGCTTGCACCATGGAAGGCATCTTGCCGTTGTTGGCGCTGGCAAAGCGGCGTGACCATGCGCGCGTCTGGTCGTTCAGGTCCCAGTAGAAGGTCTCGGTCAGCATCAAACCTTGCGCCACATTCAGACCCAGGGAGTGGACATCTGGCAAGAACACCAGCAAACCAGCCAGGTTTTGGCCGCCACGGGTGATGCCGAATTCGGCGGCTTGCTTGATCGAGTTGGTGGTGTCGCCACCTGCGTTGGCCAAACCAATGATCTTGGCTTTGGAGGCTTGCGCTTGCAACAAGAAAGAAGAGAAGTCTTGTGTTGGGAAGGGGGTGCGCACTTTGCCGACCACGCGCCCGCCATTCTTCGTCACCACCGCTTCGGTATCGCGCTCAAGCGCGTGGCCGAAAGCATAGTCAGCGGTCAAGAAGAACCAGGTATTGCCACCGTTCTTGACGATCGCCTTGCCGGTGCCGTTGGCCAGCATCCAGGTGTCATACGCCCAGTGGATGGTGTTGGCGTTGCAGGCCTTGCCTGTCAGGTCGGAGGTGGCCGAACCAGCGTTGACGTGCAGCTTGCCTTTTTCACGGGCAATGGCCGCCACAGCCAGGCCCACGGAGGACGTGGGCACGTCGGCGATCATGTCAACCTTGTCGGTGTCAAACCACTGGCGGGCAATGTTGGAGCCCACGTCGGGTTTGTTCTGGTGGTCGGCGCCGATCACTTCAATCCTGAGTTTGGAGCCGGTGGCCTTGACGTAGTCTTCGACCGCCATGCGGGCTGCCAGCAGCGAGCCAGGCCCGGTGATGTCCGAGTACAGACCCGACATGTCGTTGAGCACGCCGATCTTCACGGTGCCGTCAGAAATCTGGGCTTGGGCGGCACCGCCAAAGGCACAGGCCGCGGCTGCGGCGAGGGTGAGAAGTTTGCGTTTCATGGTGTTGTCTCCTGGTTGAAAAATCAGACGCCGAGGTACTCGTTGAGCATGCCCATCTTGTGGGGAAGTTCCACCGAGGTGAAACCCTCCACGATTTGCCCGTGCTCCATCACATAAAAACGGTCGGCCAAGGGCGCTGCAAAGCGGAAGTTCTGCTCGACCATGATGATGGTGTAACCCTTGGCCTTGAGGGAGCGGATCATGCGGGCCAAGGCCTGCACAATCACAGGCGCCAGGCCTTCCGAAATTTCATCCAACAACAAAAAGCGGGCACCCGTGCGCAAAATGCGCCCGACGGCCAACATCTGTTGTTCGCCACCCGACAAGCGTGTTCCCGGGCTGTTTTTGCGTTCCAGAAGGTTGGGGAACATCTCGTAAATTTCGTCCAAGCCCATGCCGCCACTGGCGATCACGGGCGGCAGCAGCAGGTTTTCTTCGCAGGTGAGCGATGCAAAAATGCCGCGCTCCTCTGGGCAATAACCGATGCCCAATTTGGCGATCTGGTGCGGTGCCAGGCTGACCGACTCGGTGCCATTGATGGTGATGCTGCCGGTGCGCTTGCCGACCAAACCGAGAATCGACTTGATCGTGGTGGTACGCCCCGCACCATTGCGGCCAAGCAGGGTGACCACTTCACCTTCATTGACCGTGAGGTTGACGCCATGCAGGATGTGCGACTCGCCATACCAGGCGTGCAGGTCACTGATGCGCAGGAATTCTTTGGACTCAGCCATGGGCCCCCTCCAGCTGGTTGTCGGCCGTGCCCATGTAGGCTTCCAGCACTTGCGGGTTCTGTGACACCACGGCGTAAGGCCCTTCGGCAATCACTTGGCCGCGTTGCAAGACACTGATGGTGTCGGCAATTTTGGAGACCACGTTCATGTTGTGCTCGACCATCAAAATGGTGCGGTTGGCGCCCACTTTTTTGATCAACTGCGTGACGCGGTCCACATCTTCGTGGCCCATGCCCTGGGTGGGTTCATCCAGCAGCATGAGCTCGGGCTCCATCGCCAGCGTGGTGGCAATTTCAAGAGCGCGCTTGCGGCCATAAGGCAACTCGACCGCCATCAAATTCGACATGTCCTGCAAGTCGACTTCGGCCAGCAGTTGCATGGCGCGGTCGTTCAGGCTGTCTAGGACACGCTCAGAGCGCCAGAACTGCATGGACATGCCGGCTCCGCGTTGCAAGGCGATGCGCACGTTTTCCACCACTGACAGGTTGGGGAAGGTGGCAGAAATCTGGAAAGACCGAACGATGCCGCGCCGGGCAATCTGTGCAGGTTTTTCACCCGTGATGTCACGGCCGTTGAACAGGATTTGCCCGCGTGTCGGGATCAGGAACTTGGTCAGCAGGTTGAACACGGTGGTTTTGCCTGCACCATTGGGCCCGATCAGTGCGTGAATTTCACCACGACGAACCTGCAGGTTGACATCGTTGACAGCCACAAACCCTTTGAACTCCTTGATGAGTCCGCGGGTTTCGAGAATGATTTCGTCAGCCATTGTGTCTTGCACCAGGACGGAAAAGAAAAATGTCTTAGTGCATTCTGTATTCCGTGCAACAGCTGCGTTACATGGTTATCCCCAATTCATGTCCCTTAAGCGACTGAGCTTGCAAGCGGCTGACGTGTTGGGGTCGGCCTGCGGGGTCTTTGCCGCCTCAAATCAGTGCGGCGCCCTTGCGCTGTGCCTGTGCGCCACCGCTATCGCCGCGGTCATTCGTGCGGCTGGTGGCCAAGCGCAGCACCTGCAAATAGCCGGTGGCCAGTTCCATGCGCGGCCCCAAGCCTTGCGCCATCAGCATGCGGTGGGCAGCAGGCAATTTCCAGCACGGGGTGAAAACAAACAGGTGGTGTTCGAGGTGGTAGTTGACCCAATAGGGCGCCAGCACCATGCGCATGCCCCAATTGGCCATCGTGGTGCGCGTGTTGCGCAAGCGGTCATCGTTGTCGCCCACGACGGCATGCTCAGCGATGTTGCGGATGCGGCTGATCACCTGGTACCAAGTCAGCAAGGGCAGCAGCCACAAGGCCAAGTAAGCCCACCACACACCGGCCGCGGCGGTGACCGCGAAGATGAGCAGGTTGCTGAGCAAGAAATGTTTTTCTGCGGCCACCAGTTTCTTCAGACGCTGCCAGGGGCTCGGGTCATCGCCCATTTCCATGCGGAAAAAATCCATGCGACGCTGGTAGCCGGTGATGCCCAAAATGTCACGCCGCATCTTGCGCCAAAAGCTTTGACGGGTGATGGGAAAGGGAGCCGACAAAATCAAGTCGGGGTCTTGTGCTTGCTGCGTGTGGCGGTGGTGACTCAGGTGATAGGGGCGGTACAGCGTGAGGCTCGCGCCCACGGGCCAGCCGCACAAAAACGCACCCAGCGTGTCGTTGAGCCGGGTGTTTTTGAACAAGGCGCGGTGCGCCGCATCGTGCATCAAAATCGCCAGGCCCAGCTGCCTGCCGCCAATGACCACCACGGCGACGACGAAGCTCAAGGGGTTGGGCCACACCACAAAAAATGCCATCGCCAGCGCAATCACGCCCCAAGCGTGCAGCACCAGGTATGCGCCCATCCAGTCCGAGCGTTCGCGCAAATAGGCGTCTTGCTCGGGGGTCAGGACGGGTTGGGCGGCATCAGCGTTGGCCATCGTGCACAGAAACCTTGTCTTTGGTCAGTCCACCCAATCTTGAATGGACACGACCGCCCGTGCCCATGACCAGTGCAAACAAAATTTCGTTGGGCCGTGGCGCGTCCTGAATGCCCACTTCCATACTGTTGAAGTGGCTGCGCACATAACAAGCGTGGATGTAATGCACGGGCACCATCAGACGATACCCCGCACTGGCCACCGCTTTGCTGGCTGGGACGATGGCTTTGGGGTCACCCAACAAAGACCGCATGGCCCACCCCCCGGCTTCGTGCCAGACAGCACCGTGTTCCATTTCGCCATTGACGCCCACGATGGCGGCTTTGCTGTAAACCTCGATGTTGTCCTTGCCCAGTGTGTCGATCAACTCTTGCGCCAAGACGGTGCCCAGGGACCTGAGTTCGGCCATGAAAGGCATGAGGTCAGGTTCATAGCTGCCTGCATAGGGGTTGTGAATGACAGCGCATGCGGCGGCCAGCTTCAAAGGCTGATCGGTGACAGGGCCGCCTTCGTGGTACGTCGTTTCAATGGTGAGGCTGCGCTTGCGGATTTGAATCAATGACATGTTGAACCTTAAGTAGAAGGCAGGTGGGAGGGGTTATCAGTGCGCGGGGTCGCCCCCCAGCCGCCACATGCAACGGCCCTCCAACCCGTTGGGACAATCAATTTTTGGGAATCTTGGCTTCGTTGACCACTTGAATCCACTTTTGGGTCTGTGCAGCGACCATGTTGCGCATCTCTTCAGGTGTGCTGCCGCGCACTTCACCGCCCATGTCTTCCAAGCGCGACTTAACTGTTGGAATCACCAGGGTTTTTTGCAGTTCGGCATTGAGTCGGTCCACGATGGGCCTGGGTGTGCCTGCTGGCGCCATCAAGCCTGCCCAAGATTGCACATCGTAGCCGGTCACCCCCTGCTCAGAGACGGTCGGCACATCGGGCAGCCCTTGCCAACGCTGTGGCCCGGTGGTCGCAATGGCGCGAAGTTTGCCGGCTTTGATGTTGGCCATCACGGCAGTAGGCGGGGCAATGATCATTGGAATTTCGCCGCCCAAAAGGGAGGTGAGCGAGGCCGAGTCGCCCCTGAAGGGCACATGCAAGAGCTGTGTCTTGGACATGCTGGCCAGCAACTCGCCCGCCAGATGGTGCGTGGAACCCACACCCGCGGTGCCATAACTGATCTCGGTCGGGTTGGCTCTGGCCGCTGCCAGCAAAGCCGTCAAGCTGGCGTATTTGCTGTTGGCCGGGACCACCACCAAAAACGGAAAATACGTGATGGTGCCGATCATCTCGAAGTCCTGCACCGTGCGGTACGCCAGGTTGTTGTACAAGGCTCCGGCAACTGCGTGACCACCGGTCGCCAGCAGCAAGGTGTAGCCATCCGGCCGGGATTTGGACACCGTCGTGGCAGCGATGGTGCCCCCCGCCCCGGCTTGCGCTTCCACCACCATGGCTTGACCCAGGCCCTTGCTCATTTCTTGTCCCACGGTTCGGGCGATGTTGTCGGCGTTTCCGCCCGGCGCGAACCCTTGCATCACCTTGATCGGGCGGTCCGGATAGGTTTGCGCTACAGAAGCCAGCGGCAAGGCCATTGCGCTGGCAGCCAAAGTCACGATGAAATGTCGACGAGTCATGGTTGTCTCCTGGTTTGAGTGATTCACTTTTTGTTCACTTGTCCGTGGGAACATCACGGGTGCATGACCAACTTGCCACGCACAAGTCCTTGATCGAGCAAAGCGTGTGTTTGTTGCACTTCGCTGAGCTTGAAAATCCGGGGCCGAGGGAAGATGACTTGGCCTTGGGCGAGCAACTCGATGGCCGAATTCATCAAGCCGCGCCGCAACGGTCTGTCGGCATCGAAGGTGTGCATGGAAAAGCAGCGAATGGACAAGCTTCTTTCCAACAATTGACGCATCACCTGGAAGGTGTCTTCGGTGGGTGAGCCTTGCACAATGTTGTAGGACACCAGCGTGCCCAGCGGCGCAAGGCTCTTGAGGCCATCGATGAGGCTTTGGCCGCCCAAGTGGTCGAATACAAAACTCAGGCCTCGCCCTTGCGTCAGTTCTTCAATGCGGTCTTTGAGCACCTCTTCGTCGGTGCAAATGACATGATCAAAGCCCTGAGCGATGGCAAATTGGCATTTGTCCCTGCTTCTGCTGGTGCCGATGGTGATGAAACCGTGGAGTTTCGCCACTTGGCAAAGCATGCCTGCAACCCCACCTGATGCGCCCGTGATCAAGATGTGCGAGTGTTCTGCGTGTGCGGGCGCAGCCATTTTCATGAGCGCCAGCGCCAACTGCAAATTGGGCAGGCTCACGGCGTCATCCGAAGAGATGGTGTCAGGCAAGCGATAAGGTGCGTCTTCTGGAACGACGATGGCCTCTGCATAGCAGCCGCCCCTTTGCGACAACTCGCGTGCGCTGATCAACACACGATCACCCAAGCGCCATTGCGTCACACCTTCTCCCAGCGCATCCACCACGCCTGCCAGCTCTGCGCCTGGCACGGCGGGCAGCGGCGGCATCCACTTGTAGGTGCCTTTTCGCATCAGCACATCCGGGCGGCCAACGCCGATGCTGTGCGCCTTGACGCGAACAAATCCACGGCCTGCTTGTGGTTCGGGCAGATCAACGGCCAGCAGGCTTTCGGGCCCGCCTGGCGTGTGGACTTGGATGGCTTTCATCTTCAGGCTTGTGCAGCGATCGGGTTCACCAGGGTGCCGATGCCTTCGATCTCGACCTCGCACACATCGCCAGGTTTCATGAACCATTGAGGCTTGCGACTCCAGCCCACGCCTGCTGGCGTGCCCGTGGCGATCACGTCGCCAGGCACCAGGGTGAAGATGGTTGAGGCGTAGCTGATGAGTTTGGCAATCGGGAAGATCATGTGCCCGGTGTGGCTCGACTGCACCACTTCGCCATTGAGGCGAGTGGTCAATTTCAGTTGTTGGTTGGGCGCAATTTCGTCGGCTGTCACCATCCAGGGGCCAAAGCCGCCGGTGGACTCGAAGTTCTTGCCAGAGGCAATTTGTTTGGCGTGAAATTGCCACTCGCGGATGCTGCCGTCGTTGTAGCAGGAGTAGCCCGCCACATGGTCAAACGCATCGGCTTCAGAAATGTTGCGCCCTTCTTTGCCGATGATGACGGCCAGCTCGCCCTCCCAATCCAGAGAGGCTGACACTTTGGGGCAAATGATGGGCTGGCCATGCGCCACTTGTGAGCGCCAGACGCGCAGAAAAATCGGCGGCTCTTCGGACAGTTCGCGGTGCATGCCGGCTGCCAACACTTCTTGGTGGTGGTCCATGTAGTTGCGCACCGCACACACGATTTTTTCTGGTTTGGGGATGACCGGCAAAAAGGTGATGTCGCCGATGGCAATGGACGTCTTTTGTTGGGCCGCATCGCGCTTCGCTTGCAGGTAAGCGCCGGAGGCAATGTAATCGGTCAGCGTGGCAAATTGCGGCATCGCTTGGCCCAAATCAACCACGGTGTCAGAGCCGGTGACGGCGCCCCAAGTCTCGCGACCTTGGTGTACGAATGAGAGTAATTTCATGGCAGTTCCTTGGGTGAAGTGATTCAGATTTTTTGGACGAATTGCGCTTGCCATTCGGCAATGGGCATGAAGCTGGGGTCGCTGCGGCAGATGGCTTCGGTCTCGCGAAGGATGGTGGCGTCGTCCTGGCTCAAGTCGAGCGGATCGCCGTGGGGTTGGGAGATGTAGAAAGGCATGTCGATGTAGGTTTCCACCGTGTTGCCCTCAGGGTCAGCGAAGTAAACAGACAAAGCATTGCCGTGGTTCATGGGCATCACCTTGGTTGCGCCCAAGGCCATGGCTTTGTCACGCAAATCGCGCAGTGTCTGGATGGAAGGCACTGCAAAAGACAGTTGCATCACCGTGCTGAAGGTGGCCTCTGGCGGGCGTCCTCCAGCGATGACCAACTGATGGTGCTGGTCGGGTGTCGAGCTCAAAAAAACCAAGGGTGCTTTGAAGGTTTTGCCTACCCCTCGGTCATTGATCACCATGCCAAAAACCGAGGTGTAAAAGTTCACCATTTTGTCGACATCCCAAACATAGATGCCGAAATGGGAGGGGGTAGGTTTCGTGACTTTCAGCATGTGAGCTCTGGGTTCAAAAAGTGAATGAAATCAAACGCGGGTTTTTTGCATCAGGGCAAAAGCGGCCAGCACATTGGTTTGCGTACTGGAAATGTGCTCGCTGAGCATTTGAGCGGCCGTGGCCGCATCTCGCCGCACTACGGCTTTCATGAGGGCGCGGTGTTCGGCGTCTTTCTTTTTGAGCACGGTTCGGTTGCGTGCTGCAAAGTGTCGATAGCGCTCGGCTTGGTCAAACAGACTCATGCTCCATGCCAATTGACGCTCTGAGGGGCAGGCGGCGATCAGGGACATGTGGAAGTCCCGGTGGCGTTGGCTCCATTCGGCATCCAGCACGACGGGACCTTGGGGCAGGCGGGATTCGATTTTTTCGAGTCGGTGAAAGCTCGCCACAATGTTCGCTTCCCAGGCGTCATCACCGCAGCGGATCGATTCTTGCAGCGCGGTCACGTCAAGCAGCAAGCGCATCTTGGTGATGTCTGCCAGATCGTCCACAGAAATGGGCGCGACCCTGAAGCCTTTGCGCTCATCGGCCTTGACCAAACCTTCTTGCACCAAACGGTTCAGGGCCTCCCGCAGGGGGCTGCTTGAAAAGCCGTATTGGCTTTGCAAGGCGTCAACTTTCAGTTTGCTCTCGGGAACGTGCCGTCCAGACAAGACATCGAGGCGAAGGGCCTGAAAGGCTTGTTCTGAAACGGTGGGGTTGGGGGTCATTTCTTGCATGATTTGGAAATTGTGCATAAAAATTTCAACATGCGTACGCTCGCAAACCCTATGAAGGGTTGTGAGGTATGGAGTCCGGAAATCTCAAAGGGGAGGGTGAACACCAAGCGGCGTTTCACCCGAAAGCATCACTTGCCGATGCAAAAGCTCGAAAAAATCACGCCCAGCAAATCGTCAGCGCTGAAAGCGCCGGTGATCTCGTTCAGGGCGTTCTGACCCAGGCGCAGCTCCTCGGCCAGCAGGTCCAGGTTTTGCGCGTGAGCGGCCAGATGGGCACTGGCCACTTCCAGGTGTTCGCGCACCCGGTGCAGGGCTTGCACATGGCGTTCGCGGGCCATGAACAGGCCTTCACTGGCTTGCTGCCAACCTGCTTGTTGCAGCAATTGCTGGCGCAGTGCTTGCAGCCCTTCGCCGGTACGGGCCGACAGCGTCAGGCCCGCGCGTGCAGGCGTGGCGTTTGCGGCATCGGCCTTGTTCCACACATCGATCACGCGCACGCTGTGGGGCAAGCGCGCCTGCAAGGCGGCGGCGATCTCGGCATCGGCGCGGTCGTATTCGCTCTGGCCTGCACGCGTCAGGTCGTGCAAAAACAGCACCGCGTCGGCGTTTTCAATCTGCCCCCATGCGCGGGCTATGCCGATTTGTTCGACCTCGTCCACACCCTCGCCTTCACGCAAGCCCGCAGTGTCGATCACATGCAAGGGCACGCCTTCGATCTGGATGGTCTGCTGAACCACATCGCGCGTGGTGCCCGCAATCGGCGTGACGATGGCCAGCTCGGCGCCTGCCAGTGCGTTGAGCAGCGAGCTTTTGCCCGCGTTGGGCTGGCCTGCAATCACCACCTTGATGCCTTCGCGCAGCAAAGCGCCTTGCCTGGCTTTGCCGAGCACCGTCAGCAGCGCGGCTTGCAATCGCGTCAGTTGACCTTGCGCATCGGCTTTTTGCAAAAAGTCGATTTCTTCTTCCGGAAAATCCAGCGTGGCCTCGACCAGCATGCGCAGGTGGATCAGCGCATCGCGCAGCACTTGAATCTCTTTGGAAAAATCACCTGCCAAAGAGCGGCTGGCGCTGCGGGCGGCGGCTTCGGTGCTGGCGTCGATCAGGTCGGCAATCGCTTCGGCTTGGGCCAGGTCGATCTTGTCGTTCAGAAAGGCCCGCTCAGAAAATTCGCCCGGTTGCGCCACCCGCAAACCCGCCAGACGCGGCAGGCCTGTGGCCGGGTGGATTTCGGCAGCGGCCTGCAAACACCGCGCCACCAGCAATTGCAAAACCACGGGCCCGCCATGCGCCTGCAACTCCAGCACATCTTCGCCGGTGAACGAATGGGGTGCCACAAAATGCAACGCCAAGCCATGGTCAATCGGGCTGCCATCGGCATCGGCAAAGGCCAAATAAGTGGCCTCTCGCGCCTTCAGGCTGCGCCCGCACAGCGCTTCGATCAAGGGCGACAGCTGCTTGCCCGAAACCCGCACGATGCCCACCGCCCCGCGACCGGGTGCGGTGGCGATGGCAACGATGGGCTCGTGGTGTCTGGCAAGCATGCTGGGGTTGCAAAAGATGGGGGTGAGAACGGGTGAATCCAAAAAAAGGCCGCTTGCGCGGCCTTTTGAAATCACTTGAACTTGGGCAAATTGAACTGCGGTGGCACACCCATGCGGGTGTTGATCATCCACTGCTGGGCAATCGACAAGATGTTGTTCGTGATCCAGTACAGCACCAGACCTGCGGGGAAGAAGAAGAACATCACCGAGAAAATCAGCGGCATGAACCACATCAATTTGGCTTGCATCGGGTCTGGTGGCGCAGGGTTGAGCGCTGTTTGCAACAAAGTGGTCAGCGTCATGATGAAAGGCAGGATGAAGTAGGGGTCGGGCGCCGACAAGTCCTGGATCCAGCCGACCCAGGGGGCGTTGCGCATTTCCACGCTGGACAACAGCACCCAGTACAAGGCAATGAAGACAGGAATCTGCACCATGATCGGGAAGCAGCCGCCCATCGGGTTGACCTTTTCCTCGCGGTAGATCTTCATCATCTCCTGCTGCATTTGCTGGGGGTTGTTTTTCAGACGCTCCCGCATTTCCATGATCTTGGGGTTGATGGCCTTCATCTTGGCCATGCTGGCGTAAGCCTTGGCGTTGAGCCAGTAAAACGCGATCTTGATCAGCAGCACCAGCGCCACAATGGCCCAGCCCCAGTTTTGCAAGACGCTGTGCAATTGGTCCAGCAGCCAATACAAAGGCTTGGACAACATCGCCAGCCAGCCATAGTCTTTCACCAAGTCCAGACCCGGCGTCAGGGCTTCCAGCACTTTCTCTTCCTGAGGGCCGCTGAACAGCTGATTGGACAAGGTCTTCGACTGGCCAGGTGCCAACTCTGCCAAGGCTGTGATCATGCCCACGGCATACAGGTTGGTGTCGACTTTGCGCACAAAGTTTTCGCGCTGTACGCCCTCGGGCAACAGCCAGGCGCTGGCAAAGTAATGCTGCACCATGGCCACATAGCCGTTGGCAGAGGACTTGTCGATCTCGGCCTTGTTTTTCTCGATGTCTTCGAAGTCCACCTTGTTGTACTTCTTGGCGTCTGTGTAAATCGCCGGGCCGGTGAAGGTGAAGTAAAAGGCGGACTCACCCTCGGGCGCATTGCCATCGCGCACCAGTTGCATGTACAGCTGGGGCGAAACAGGCGCATTGCTGTTGTTCACCACTTCATGTTTGACGCCCACCACATAGCTGCCGCGCTGCAGAGTGTAGGTCTTGATCAGTTTGACGCCGTTCAGCTCGTCGGACTCGAAGCGCAAGGCCAGCTCGTTCTGGCCGTCCTTGAGGGTGCGCTCGCCGCTGAACTTCATCGGCGTTTTGTGCGTAGGGAAGTTGCCACCAATCAGGCCCGTCTGGGCCATGTAAACGCGTTTGGCGCTTTGGTCCAGCAACACCATGTTCTTGTTGGGATCGACCAGATCGCGGTGCTGTGTGAACTCGTTGCGCACCAAAGAGCCGCCTTCGGTGTCAAATGTGAGTTTGAGCACATCGGTTTCGACTTCGATTTTTTCACGCGGCGCGGCCGAGGCAGCAGGCGCAGACGAGGGCACCTGCCCGGGTGTGGCCGTGATGGCCGCCGTGGCCGAAGGCAGGGCATTGGCGCTGCTGGTGGCCGGGTTGGCGGCCGAGGCATTGCTGCTGGCTGTCGATGCGACTTCCGGTTTGGGGAAGAAAGTGGCTTTCTTGCCGTTGTGCAATTGCCATTGATCCCAAAGCAAAACCAGGGAAAAACCAAAAATCACCCAAAGGATGGTGCGGCGGATATCGTTCATGGGGTTTTCTTTGACGACGAAGGAGATAACAAAGCAGAGAACAAGCGAGGTGCCTGTGTGGGAACCGGGTCGTGGCCACCCTGGCACCAAGGGCCACAGCGCACCAAACGGTGCACGGTCAGGTAAGCCCCGGAGGCTGCGCCGTGCGAGGACAAGGCATCCAGCGCATAGGCAGAGCAAGTCGGCTCAAACCTGCAAGAGGATCCCAACCAGGGGCTCAGCAACAAGCGGTAGCCGCGCACCAGACCCATCAAAAAGCGCTGCACGATCATGCGCGCACCTCTTGGTGGTGGCCGTGGTGCAAAGCGCGTTCAAACAACTGCTCCAGTTCTTGACGCACCGCAAGTTTGAGGTGGTCCGAGCTGGCGCTGATGTACACCTTGCGGTCAAACGTGGTGCGCAAGCGAACCACATGGGCCGCCGCAGGCAAATGGTGGCAAAAGCGTTCACCCACGTTGTAGATCTGGCGTTTGATGGCGTTTCGGGTGACCGCACGACGGGCCCAGCGCTTGGGCACCATGGCGCCCAGCCAAACATCAAACAAGTCAAAAAGGGCCTGCTCCTGTGAAGGAGCAGGCCCCACTTGTCCGGAGGGAAGCGCTGAGGTGTCAGTGGGCTGGGCCAGAGTCAGGCGGTGCAAGGCAAAGTGCGCAGTCCGCGAGACCGTACCGCCCGCCAGGGCAGCCTGAAACTGTGGGCGTGTTTTTAGACGCTGCACGATGCCCAAGCCCTGGCTTCAACCGCCCGCAGTGGCAACAGGCCACACACAGACGGCTGAACATTCATTAGACAGCCAGGCGCTTGCGGCCCTTGGCGCGGCGAGCGTTGATCACAGCGCGGCCACCGCGTGTCTTCATGCGGACCAGAAAACCGTGGGTACGGGCGCGGCGTGTTTTGGATGGTTGGTAGGTGCGTTTCATAACTCTTCCTTTGTGCCCAATGCCATGGATCGGCTTTGGGCGAAACCCAAGATTATCGCAAACTTTCCGACGGGCGGCAAATAAACTGTATTTTCGTCCATCAGGGTGTCCCCGGGTTGAGACCGCCTTGTTGTGGTTTATCATGCCCCATCGTTTCCGTTTCGGAATGTGGATAAGCTCTTGATAAAGTGGCTTGTCCCATGCCTCGCGATCACTTCTGTCCACAATAAAAAGTACTCAATGACCGAGGGAATTACCCCTGAATTTCAAATGGATGCGGGCCACACCTTGTGGCAAGCATGCGTAGAGGACCTGGCGCGCGAGCTGCCAGAACAACAGTTCAACACCTGGATCAAACCGCTCACTGCGCAAGCTTCGCCAGACCAGCAAACAGTCACCCTGTTCGTTGCAAACCGCTTCAAGCTGGACTGGATTCGGGCGCAATATGCGGGCCGACTCACCGCCCTGCTCGAAAAAATCCAGGGCCACCCGGTGAAGCTTGAGTTAGCGATCACTCCTCGTGAAGCGCTTGCCAGATCTGCAAAAGCCTCCACGCCATCGTCCTTGGAAATGCCGGTGGAAGCTGCAGTGGTGGCCGACGACTCGGCCTCCAGCGGCTTTCGCAGCCGCCTCAATTCGTCCTTGAACTTTGACAACCTGGTCGAGGGCACGGCCAACCGCATGGCGCGCGCGGCGGCCATGCATGTTTCGGGCTCGCCGGGGCAGCTTTACAACCCCCTGTTCATCTATGGCGGAGTGGGTTTGGGCAAGACCCACCTGATGCACGCCATTGGCAACAAGCTGCTGGCCGAGCGCCCGGATGCCAAGGTGCTCTACATCCATGCTGAACAATTTGTGTCGGATGTGGTTAAAGCCTACCAGCGCAAGACTTTTGACGAATTCAAGCAGCATTACCACTCGCTCGATCTGCTGCTGATTGACGATGTGCAGTTCTTTGCCAACAAAGACCGCACGCAAGAAGAGTTTTTCAACGCCTTTGAGGCCTTGCTGGCCAAAAAGTCGCACATCGTCATGACCAGCGACACCTACCCCAAGGGCCTGGCCGACATCCATGAGCGCCTCGTCTCGCGCTTTGATTCGGGCCTGACGGTGGCCATGGAACCGCCCGAGCTGGAAATGCGCGTGGCGATTTTGATCAACAAAGCCATCAGCGAAGGCAGCGAAATGCCCGAAGAGGTGGCGTTTTTTGTCGCCAAAAACGTGCGCTCCAACGTGCGCGAGCTCGAAGGCGCCTTGCGCAAAATCCTGGCGTATTCGCGCTTCAACCAGAAGGACATCTCCATCCAGCTGGCGCGCGACGCCCTGCGCGACCTCTTGTCCATCCAAAACCGCCAGATCAGCGTCGAAAACATTCAGAAAACGGTGGCCGACTACTACAAGATCAAGGTGGCCGACATGTACAGCAAAAAGCGCCCCGCCAGCATCGCTCGCCCACGCCAGATTGCCATGTACCTGGCCAAGGAAATGACGCAAAAAAGCCTGCCCGAGATCGGCGAGCTGTTTGGCGGGCGTGACCACACCACCGTGCTGCACGCTGTGCGCAAAATCGGTGCCGAGCGCCAGCAAATGACCGAGCTGAACCAACAACTGCACGTGCTGGAGCAGACCCTCAAGGGCTGAAACCCCATGCAGCCCGGTTTGACACCCCGATTTCATGGATTTGACATGTTTTCAGGCCGTTTTGGGGCCAAAAAACAGCGAAAATGCATGCTGATGCTGAAATCGATGCCTGCCGCCAGCGGGCATCAAAAAAACCACCAAAGGTAGACAAATGATCGTCCTGAAGGCCACCCAAGACAAATTGCTGTCGGTCCTGCAATCCGTGTCCGGCATTGTCGAGCGCCGCCACACCCTGCCGGTGTTGGCCAACGTGCTGATCCGCAAAACCGGTCACGCCGTGCAGCTGACCACCAGCGACCTCGAAATCCAGATCCGCACCACCGCCGAGATGGACGGGGACCCGGGCGACTTCACCACCACCGTGGGCGCACGCAAACTCATCGACATCCTGCGCACCATGCCCGCCGACCAGACCGTGAGCCTCGAGTCGTCGCAAGCCAAGCTGATCTTGAAGGGCGGCAAGTCCAAGTTCACCTTGCAGACCCTGCCCGCAGAAGACTTCCCGCTGGTGCAAGAAGCCGCCAGCTTCGGCCCCGTCTTCAGCGTGCCCCAAAAAACCCTCAAGGCTTTGCTCGGTCAGGTCTCGTTTGCCATGGCCGTGCACGACATCCGCTACTACCTCAACGGCATCTTGTTTGTGGCCGAGGGCAACCGCCTGAGCCTGGTGGCCACCGACGGCCACCGCCTGGCTTTCACCGCCGCCACGCTCGATGTGGAAGTGCCCACCAAACAAGAAGTCATCCTGCCGCGCAAAACCGTGATCGAGTTGCAGCGTTTGCTGTCAGATGCCGACGGCGCCATCGACATGCAGTTTGCCAATAACCAGGCCAAGTTCAGCTTTGACGGCATGGAGTTCGTGACCAAGCTGGTCGAAGGCAAGTTCCCCGACTACAACCGCGTCATCCCCAAGGGCCACCGCAACAACCTGACGCTGGGCCGCCAGGCGCTGCTGTCGTGCCTGCAGCGCACCGCCATCCTGACCAGCGACAAGTTCAAAGGCGTGCGCCTGAACCTCGACCCCGGCAGCCTGCGCGTCGCATCGACCAACGCCGAACAAGAAGAAGCCGTGGACGAACTCGACATCGACTACGCTGGCGACAGCATCGAGATCGGCTTCAACGTCACCTACATCATCGATGTGCTCAGCAACATGGGCCAAGACATGGTCCGCATCGATTTGGCCGACGGCAACAGCTCGGCCTTGATCACCATCCCCGACAACGACAACTTCAAATACGTGGTGATGCCCATGCGCATTTAAGGCTCGCGCCATACGGCCATAGACCTTATCGAAACCCGCGACCCTTCGCGGGTTTCGGCCATTCAAGCGACAGAGAAAATTGAACATGACCGACGACATCAAGCCCAGCGAAGACGCTTTCACCACCGCGCAACCCAAGATCGACGCCAACCAGGCGGGCGCATCCGAAGGCTACGGCGAAGGCTCCATCCAGATCCTGGAAGGCCTGGAAGCCGTGCGCAAGCGCCCTGGCATGTACATCGGCGACACGTCCGACGGCACCGGCTTGCACCATTTGGTTTTTGAGGTCGTCGACAACTCGATTGACGAAGCGCTGGCGGGCCACTGCGACGACATCGTCGTCACCATCCACACTGACAACTCCATCAGCGTGACCGACAACGGCCGTGGCATCCCCACCGGCGTCAAGATGGACGACAAGCATGAGCCCAAGCGCAGTGCCTCAGAAATCGCGCTGACCGAACTGCACGCGGGCGGCAAGTTCAACCAGAACAGCTACAAGGTCTCGGGTGGCCTGCACGGCGTGGGCGTGTCCTGCGTGAACGCCCTGAGCAAGTGGCTGCGCCTGACTGTGCGCCGCGAAGGCAAAGTGCACCAAATCGACTTTGCCAAAGGCTTTGTGCAAAACCGTTTGCTCGAAACCGTGGACGGCGTCGAAGTCTCGCCCATGCGTGTCACCGGCGCCACCGACAAGCGCGGCACCGAAGTGCACTTCCTGCCCGACACCGACATCTTTGCGCAGAACAACGACTTCCACTACGAGATTTTGGCCAAGCGTTTGCGCGAGCTGTCCTTCCTGAACAACGGCGTGCGCATTCGCCTCAAAGACGAGCGCAGCGGCAAAGAAGACGACTTCTCGGGCGCCGGTGGCGTCAAGGGTTTTGTGGACTTCATCAACGCCAACAAAAAAGTGCTGCACCCCAATGCTTTCCACGCTATTGGCGAGCGCCCGGCTGACAGCTATGGCGGCATCCCCGGCACCAGCATCGGCGTTGAAGTGGCCATGCAGTGGAACGACGGCTACAACGAATCGGTGCTGTGCTTCACCAACAACATCCCCCAGCGTGACGGCGGCACCCACCTCACCGGCCTGCGCGCTGCGATGACCCGCGTGATCGCGAAGTACATCGAGAAAAACGAAATCGCCAAAAAGCAAAAAGTCGAAGTCAGCGGCGACGACATGCGCGAAGGCCTGTGCTGCGTGCTGAGCGTGAAAGTGCCCGAGCCCAAGTTCTCCAGCCAAACCAAAGACAAGCTGGTGTCGAGCGAAGTGCGCGCCCCGGTCGAAGACATCGTGGCCAAAGCGCTGACCGACTTTTTGGAAGAGCGCCCCAATGACGCCAAGATCATCTGCGGCAAGATCGTCGAAGCCGCCCGTGCCCGCGAAGCCGCCCGCAAAGCCCGTGAAATGACGCGCCGCAAAGGCGTGCTGGACGGCATGGGCCTGCCCGGCAAATTGGCCGACTGCCAGGAAAAAGACCCGGCCCTGTGCGAAATCTACATCGTCGAGGGCGACTCCGCCGGTGGCTCGGCCAAGCAAGGCCGTGACCGCAAATTCCAGGCCATCCTGCCCCTGCGCGGCAAGATCCTGAACGTCGAAAAAGCCCGCTACGAAAAACTGCTGACCAGCAACGAAATCGTCACGCTCATCACCGCGCTTGGCACCGGCATCGGCAAAGCCAGCGCCGAAAGCGGCAAGAGTGGCACCGACGACTTCAACGTCGACAAACTGCGTTACCACCGCATCATCATCATGACCGACGCCGACGTGGACGGCGCGCACATCCGCACCCTGCTGCTCACCTTCTTCTATCGCCAGATGCCCGAGCTGGTCGAGCGCGGTCACATCTACATCGCCCAGCCACCGCTGTACAAAGTCAAGGCGGGCAAAGAAGAGCTCTACCTCAAAGACGGCCCGGCGCTGGACGGCTTCTTGCTGCGCATCGCGCTCAAAGACGCCAGCATCAGCACCGGTGGCGCTGCGCCCCAAGTGCTCACGGGCGACACCCTAGAAGCCCTGGCCCGCAAACACCAGGTGGCCGAATCGGTCATTGCTCGCCTGTCCAACTTCATGGACGCCGAAGCCCTCAGGTCAATAGCCGACGGCGTGTCGCTCAACCTCGACACCATGGAGCAAGCCGCCGCATGCGCCCCCGCGCTGCAAGCCAAGCTGCGCGAACTCAACACCACCGGCATCCCTGCCGAAGTGACGGCCGAGTTTGACGTGCGCACCGACAAACCCATCCTGCGCATCAGCCGCCGCCACCACGGCAACATCAAGAGCAGCATCATCACGCAAGACTTTGTGCACGGTGCCGACTACGGCGCACTGGCCGAAGCCGCCGATACCTTCCGCGGCCTGCTGGGCGAAGGCGCCAAAGCCTCTCGCGGTGAAGGCGAGCGCCAGAAAGAAGAAAAAGTGAGCGACTTCCGCCAGGCCATGCACTGGCTCATCAGCGAAGCCGAACGCACCACCAGCCGCCAGCGCTACAAGGGCTTGGGCGAGATGAATCCTGCCCAACTGTGGGAAACCACCATGGACCCCACCGTGCGCCGCCTGCTGCGCGTGCAGATCGACGACGCCATCGAAGCCGACCGCGTGTTCACCATGCTCATGGGCGACGAGGTGGAGCCACGCCGCAACTTCATTGAGAGCAACGCCTTGCGGGCGGGGAACATTGATATTTGATGGGGTGAGCTGCTAAAGCCGCACCAGAATCGGCCACAGAGCCGGGCGGGCAGCACAAAAGAAGATGGGGTCGGTTATGCGCAAAGCCGTGCAAGCCACCTCACATCGTCGGGTAGTCGATGTACCCCTCTGGCCCCGGCACATAAAAGGTGCTGGAGTGGGCTTTGGCCAATGGGGCGTTGGCTTTGAGGCGTTGCACCAGGTCGGGGTTGGAGATGTAGGCGCGGCCAAAGGCGACGGCGTCGGCGTTGCCTGATGCGATGGCGTCGATGGCCATGTCGCGGGTGTAGCCGTTGTTGGCGATGTAGGCGCCTTTGAAAGTTTTGCGTGCCCACGCAAAGTCAAAGCCGGTCAAATCGCGTGGGCCACCAGTGATGCCCTCCACAAAATGGATGAAGGCGATGCCGCGCTGGTTGAGCGCTTCGACCAGCGGGCCGAACACAGCCTGGGGCTGGCTCTCGGCCGAATCGTTGACGGACGAGACGGGCGACAGGCGGATGCCGGTGCGGCTTGCGCCGATTTCGGCGGCCACGGCGTCCACCACTTCGAGTGCAAAGCGGATGCGGTTTTGCGGTGAGCCGCCGTAGCCGTCGGTGCGCAGGTTGGTGCTCTCGCGCAAGAACTGGTCGATCAGGTAGCCGTTGGCGCCGTGGATTTCCACGCCGTCAAAACCGGCGCGCATGGCGTTGGCCGCGCCTTGGCGGTATTGCTGCACCACTTCTTTGATTTCTTCCGCGCTCAGGGCGTGTGGCACGGGGGCGGGCACTTTGCCGTTGCGGCCATAGGCCATGACCTTGGCGGCCACGGCCGAGGGGGCGATGGGCTCAACGCCGCCGGTCAAGTCGGGGTGCGAGATGCGGCCCACGTGCCAGATTTGCGCCACGATCTTGCCGCCCGCCGCGTGCACGGCCTGGGTGATGGGCTTCCAGCCCTCGACCTGCGCGTCCGAGTAAATGCCGGGCGTGGCCATATAGCCTTTGCCACCGGGCGAGACCTGTGTGCCCTCGCTGATGATCAGGCCCGCGTTGCTGCGTTGGCGGTAGTACTCGATGTTCATGGCGCTGCCGGGGATGTCGCCTGCGGGCTCATTGGCGCGGCAACGGGTGAGCGGCGCCATGACCACGCGGTTGGCCATCTCGATGTCGCCGATGCGGGTGGGTTGAAACAGTTGGGCAAGGGTGTCGGTCATGGGGTGTGCTTTGCTCATCAGTGGGTTCAAAAAGAATCGGTTGATTATGGGTGGCTGCGAAAACATACCGCATCTCACTGGGGATAATGGCGCTCACTCTTGAAACCGGACAACACCGTGAGCGCCATCGCCATCATCGACTTTGAAACCACGGGCATTTCGCCGGGCATGGGCGACCGCGCCACCGAAGTTGCGGTGGTGATGCTGGAGGGCGGGCAGGTGGTGGACCGTTTTCAGAGCCTGATGAATGCCGGGGTGCGGGTGAACAGCTTCATCACCCAGCTGACGGGCATCACCAACGAGATGGTGCAGGCCGCGCCGCCTGCCGAGCAGGTGATGCGCGAGGCGGCGCGCTTTGTGGCGGGCAGGCCCATGGTGGCGCACAACGCGGCCTTTGACAAAAAGTTTTGGCAGGCCGAGCTGGCGCGCTGCGGCCAAGATGGCGCGCACCCCTTTGCCTGCACCTTGCTGCTCTCGCGTCGCCTGTACCCGCAAGCGCCCAACCACAAGCTGGGCACGCTGGCCGCGCTGCACCATTTGCCGTCATCAGGCCGCGCCCACCGGGCCTTGGCCGATGCCGAAATGGCCGCGCATTTGTTGGCGCAAATGCAGCACGACCTGAAAACCCGCTACGGCTGCCAGCAGCCCGACCACGCCCTGCTCATGGGCCTGCAACGCACCAGCCGGCACATGGTGGGGCCCTATTTGAAGCAGCGGGCGCAGGGCTGAAAGTGCATCACCCCAAACCCAGTGGCAGTGCGGTCTTGTAGCGCACTTGCTTGAGCGCAAAGCTGGAGCGGATTTTTTCGACGCCGGGAATCGGTGAAAGCTGTTCCAGAATGAAGCGCTCCAGCGCCGCCATGTCGCGCACCGCCACACGCAACAAATAGTCGCTGTCGCCGGTCATCAAGTAGCACTCCATCACCTCGTCGTGCCGCGCGATGTGCGCTTCAAAGTCGGCCAAGGTTTCCTTGCTTTGGGTCTTGAGGCTGATCGAGATGAACACCGTCAGACCCAGCCCCAGCGCCGCCGCACTGGCCAGCGCCACATAGCGCTGAATCACGCCGTGGTTCTCCAGCGCCTTGACGCGGGCCAGGCACGGCGAGGGCGACAGACCGATGCGTTTGGCCAGCGTCACGTTGGACAGTGCGCCGTCGCGCTGCAGTTCGTCCAGTATCTTCAAATCCACATTGTCCAGAACCATGTGCTGAATTCCTTTTTATTTCGGCATATTGTGCTGGAAATTGGAAGTGAAGAGGTGAAAATACGCAGCACATGCGCCTCCCGCCTCTGTAGAGTCAAGGGCATGAACGCACCTTACGAACCCCTTTTGCACGCGCTGGCACACGCCCACGACATCGACCCCGAAGAAACTGCCGAGTGGCGTGAGGCCTTGCTGGCGCTGATCGGTACCCAAGGCCCCGCGCGGGCGCGGCAGATTTTGGACGAGCTGGCCATCGTGGCGCGCCAGCAGCGCACCGGCTGGCAGCCCGAGCTGAACACGCCGTACATGAACACGATTGCGGTGGAGGATCAACCCGACTTCCCCGGCGACTTGGCCACCGAAGAGCGGTTGGTGGCCATCATGCGTTGGAACGCGCTGGCCATGGTGGTGCGCGCCAACCAGGCTTATGGCGAGTTGGGCGGGCACATCGCCAGTTACGCCAGCGTGGCCGATTTGTTCGAGACCGGTTTTCACCATTTCTTCCATGCGCGCACCGAACAACACCAAGGCGACTTGGTGTTCTTTCAGCCGCACAGCGCGCCGGGCGTGTACGCCCGCGCGTTTTTGGAAGGGCGCCTCACCGAAGCCGACTTGCTCCATTACCGCCAAGAGATCACCGCACCCGACAGCGGCGCGCGTGGTTTGTCGAGCTACCCACACCCTTGGCTGATGCCCGACTTTTGGCAGTTCCCCACCGGCTCGATGGGCTTGGGGCCGATCAGCTCGATTTACCACGCGCGCTTCATGCGCTACCTGACGCACCGCCAGTTACAAGACTGCAGCGGCCGCAAGGTGTGGGGCGTGTTTGGCGACGGCGAGATGGACGAGCCCGAGAGCATGAGCGCGCTCACGCTGGCCGCCCGCGAAAAACTCGACAACCTGGTGTGGGTGGTCAACTGCAATCTGCAGCGCCTCGATGGTCCGGTGCGCGGCAACGGCCGCATCATCGACGAGCTGGAAAAGCTGTTTGCCGGTGCGGGCTGGAACGTCATCAAGCTGGTGTGGGGCAGCGACTGGGACGGCCTCTTGGCGCGCGACACCACGGGCGCTTTGCTGCGCGCTTTTGCCAACACGGTCGATGGCCAGATGCAAACCTTTGCGGCCAAGGACGGGCGCTACAACCGCGACAACTTCTTTGGCCAAAACGAAGAATTGGCGCGGCTGGTGCAGGGCATGACGGACGAACAGATCGACCAACTCAAGCGCGGCGGACACGACATCGTGAAAATCCACGCGGCCTATGCCGCTGCGGCGGCGCACCGTGGCCAGCCCACCGTGATCTTGGCGCACACCAAAAAAGGCTTTGGCATGGGCAGCGCGGGCCAAGGCAAGATGACCACGCACAGCCAAAAGAAATTCGACGAACAAGACCTGATCGAGTACCGCAACCGCTTTGACTTGCCGCTGAGCGACGAGCAGGCCAAGGGCCTGGCGTTTTACAAACCCGCCAACGACAGCGCCGAGATGCGCTACCTGCGCGAGCACCGCGAGCGCTTGGGTGGCAGCTTGCCCAAGCGCGAGACGGTGTGCGACCGCTTGCCCGTGCCCGCACTCGCCAGTTACGGGCAGTTTGCGCTGCAGGCCGACGGCAAAGAGATGAGCACCACTATGGCCTTTGTGCGCATGTTGGGCAATCTGCTCAAAGACCGTGAGTTGGGCCCGCGCATTGTGCCCATCGTGGCCGACGAGGCGCGCACTTTCGGCATGGCCAACCTCTTCAAGCAGGTGGGCATTTACAGCAGCGTGGGCCAGCGCTATGCGCCCGAAGACATCGGCTCGGTGCTGAGTTACCGCGAAGCCACCGACGGCCAGATTCTGGAAGAGGGCATCAGCGAAGCGGGCGCGATCGCCAGTTGGACGGC
The DNA here is from genome assembly GCA_027484105.1 of Comamonadaceae bacterium. Classification (GTDB taxonomy): domain Bacteria; phylum Pseudomonadota; class Gammaproteobacteria; order Burkholderiales; family Burkholderiaceae_C; genus Limnohabitans_A. The sequence goes on along the minus strand of JAIXUG010000008.1, from coordinate 80,423 downwards.
AGCGGCCACGAGCTACAGCGTTCACGGCCTGGCCATGTTGCCCTTCTACATTTATTACTCGATGTTCGGCTTTCAAAGGGTGGGCGACGCCATCTGGGCCGCGGCCGACCAACGCGCCCGGGGCTTTTTGCTGGGCGCCACCTCAGGCCGCACCACCTTGGGCGGCGAGGGCTTGCAGCACCAGGATGGCAGCAGCCATTTGGTGGCGGCCACCATCCCCAACTGCAAGGCTTATGACCCGGCGTTTGCGGGCGAGTTGGCCGTCATTTTGGACGCGGGCATGCGCGAGATGGTCGAGCAGCAGGCCGATGTGTTCTATTACCTCACCCTGATGAACGAGAACTACGCGCAGCCCGACTTGCCAGCGGGCGTGGAGGCCGATGTGTTGCGCGGGGGTTATCGCTTTGGCGTGTACGGCCCGAGCGATGCCGCCCAGCGCGTGACCTTGCTCGGCTCGGGCGCGATCCTGACCGAAGTGGTCAAAGCCGCTGAGCAATTGGCCGCGCAGGGCGTGGGCGTGGAGGTGCTGAGCATCACCAGCTGGAGCGAGCTGGCGCGTGACGGCATGGCGCAAGAAACCGGTGGCGCTGTGGGCGCTGGGCATCTGACGCAACTGCTGGGCGCCACCCAAGGCCCGGTGATCGCCGCCACCGACTATGTGCGCGCCGTGCCCGAGAGCGTGCGCGCCTTCGTGCCCGAAGGCCGCCGCTACACGACGCTCGGCACCGACGGCTTTGGCCGCAGCGACACCCGGGCCGCGCTGCGCCGCTTCTTTGCGGTGGACGCGGACAGCATCGCACAAGCTGCGAAACAAGCTTTGGGGCGCTGAACTTGCGACACGCCTGGCGGGCGTGTCGCGCACTTGCCCATCGACAGGGGACACGCCTGCCCATAATCCGCATTCTCAAAACCTTTGGAGTGCCCCATGCTCGACCCGCAAGCCCAAGCCCTGATGACCTTGTTGAGCGAAAAGGGCATTCCTCCGGTTTACACCCAAACACCCCTCGAGGCACGGGCCTCCTACCATGCGCGGCGCAGCTTGACCCAGCCCGATGCGCCCGGGGTGGGGCGTGTGCAGGACCTGCAGTTCAGCCACGCCGGGGTGAGCATTGCGGTGCGCGTGTACCACCCGACAGGGACGGCTGCAGTGGCTGGAGCCCTGCCTGCTCTGGTCTACTTGCACGGTGGGGGCTGGACCGTTGGCGATCTCGACACGCACGATGTGCTGTGCCGATCGCTGTGCCAGCAAGCCCACGGTGTGGTGGTGGCGGTGGATTACCGCATGGGGCCGGAGCACAAGTTTCCCGCCGCCTACGACGACGCGCTGGCGGCCTGGCAGTGGGTGGCTGCCCAGGCGCAAACCCTGGGCATTGACCCTGAGCGCATCGCCATCGGCGGCGACAGCGCGGGCGGCAATTTGGCCGCTGCAGCCTGTCTGGGCTTGCGGGATCTGGGCCTCAAGCCGCTCATGCAGTTGCTGATCTACCCCAGCACCTTGATGGCGCCCGACACCGATTCGTACAAGACCAATGGGCAGGGTTACATGCTCACGCGCGATTCGATGGCCTGGTATAGCGGCAATTACCTGCGCGGGCCACAAGATGCCCAAGACTGGCGTGCCTCGCCGCAACTGGCCGCCAGCCACGCCAACTTGCCGCCGGCCTTCGTGTTGACGGCGGGGTTCGACCCTTTGCGCGACGAAGGCTTGTTGTATGCCGACGCCCTGAGTCGGGCGGGTGTGTCATCGCAATACATTTGCTTTGAACGGCAAATCCACGGCTTCATCACCATGGGGCGTGTCTTGCAAGAGGCCAACACGGCGGTGTCCCTGTGCGCCCAGGCGCTGCGCACGGCTTGGGCGGTGGCCTGATCAGTCTTGCACCACGGCCAGGTAAGCCTGGCGGGTTTCCGGGCTGACCGCGTCGAGCGCTTGTTCGTAACGCGTTTGGTGCTGGGCCAGCATGCGGGCCGAGGCGATGGTTTTGGAGCGGCAAAACCAGTGGCAGCTGTGCTGCATCAAAAACATCTCGCCCATCATGCGAAATGACCGGGCTTTGTCGGACAGGCCTTCCCGGTTGTCCACGGCGCGCTCGATGCCTTGCGCGTGCACTTCCAGCAGGCGACGCATGTCAAAACAGACTTTGGGAGAAAGCTGGTCCAGGAAAGGCAGGGCCAGCTTCAGGCCACGGGTTGCGGGCGGGGGCAACTTGGCGAACTCCAGGGCCAGATGCTGGAAATCGGCGGCGATTTGCTGCTCGGCTTGTTCTTGCAGTTGCCAAATTTGCTGTTGACGCTCGGGGTCGGATTCGCCCAGGGCCCGCATGTACGCGGTGGTCAGCTGCGACATGAGCTTTTCGATCTGGTAGGGCCGCAATTGCTCGGCCAACAAGGCGGTGCGTTTGCGTTGGCCTTGCAGGTTGAGCCACTGGATGACGATGGCCAAAACTATCAACAGAGTGAGGAATTCCATACCAAGAAAAAAAGTTTGCGGCCTTGTTGGCTTGAGCGCCAAGTGTAGTGAGTGCAGGCCCCCAAAAGGTCAAAGGCCCCGCGCTGAGGATGGCTCCGTTTGGGGGGCGGGCTTTCAGTGTGTGGGCGCACACAAGCGCTCAATTGGAGAGCGGACTCTAAAGTGCAGCTTTTCTCTTGCCCCGGCCTCTTCATGCTGTTCAAATTGCTGCATTGCAACAAAAACCTTCCAAGGAACACACCATGAACTTCAACGCCGATCAATTCACCGCCACCCAACAAGCCAACATCGCAGCCGTTGCCGACCTGTCGCAAACCGCTTTCGCCGGTTTCGAGCGTTTGGTCGAGTTGAACATGGCCGCTGGCAAAGCCGCTGTGGGTGAGTCTTTCGCCAACATGCAAGCCCTGATGGCCGCCAAGAGCCCGCAAGACCTGATGGCTGTGCAAGCCGCTTTGGTGCAGCCAGCTTTCGAGAAGTCGGTGTCTTATGGCCGTCACATCGCCGACATCGCCAACAGCACCAGCGCTGTGTTCAGCAAGGCTGTGGAAGGCAAAATGGCCGAGTCCGAGAAGGCTGTCAAAAGCCTGGTCGAGAGCAGCCTGAAGAACGCACCCGCTGGCTCCGACGCCGCTGTGGCCGCCATCAAGACCGCTTTCGAAGCCAGCCAGAGCGCTGCCGAAACCCTGAAAAAAGTGGCCAAGCAAGCCGCCGACAGCGCCGAAGCCAGCATGAAGGCCGCCTCTGCCCAAGCCGAAGCTTCGGTCAAAGCCGCCCTGTCCAAGGCCAAAGCCAAGGCCTAATTCGCCGCTCAAACCGCCGCTCAAGCAGCGGGCGCCAGTCGCCTGCTTCCTACAATCAGGGTGTCTTCGGACACCCTTTTTGTTTTGGACGCCCCCCATGCACGCAGCATTCGCACAGCCTTCAGCCCCTGTTTTGCTCACCGAAGGCGGCGTGGCCACCCTCACGTTGAACCGCCCTGCCCAGCGTAACCGCCTGGAAAACGCGGACCTCAAGGCTTTGCTGGCCCATTTTGAAGCCGTCAACCGTGACCCCACGGTGCGGGTGTTGGTGCTCACGGCCAACACGGCCGGTCAGCCCAAGCCGGTGTTTTGCGCGGGTTACGACATTGGCGGCTTTGACGAGCCGGGTCATGGCTCGTCCTTTTTTGAAGAAATTCCCGACGCACTGGCCGCCCTGCGCCCGGTGACCATTTGCGCCCTGAATGGCAGCGTGTATGGCGGCGCGACCGATGTGGTGCTGGCGTGTGACTTGCGCATCGGACTGCAAGGCATCGAGTGGCGCATGCCCGCCACGGCCCTGGGTTTGCATTACTACCCGAGTGGTTTGCGGCGCTATGTGAGCCGCTTTGGCCTGGCGGGGGCCAAAAGGGCTTTTTTGACGGCCCGGCCTTTCACGGCCCGGCAACTCGATGCTCTGGGCTTGTTCGAGGCGCTGGCGGGCCCCGAGGACTGGGCGCCAACGCTGCAAGCCTTGGTGGACGATGTGTTGGCCTTGGCCCCCTTGGCGCTCGAGGCCACCAAACAATCCTTGCGCGACATCGAGGCTGGGGTGGCCGATGAGGCTTGCCTGCGCGCGCGGGAGCACATGACCAGCCAAAGCGCAGACTTTGCCGAGGGCCGCGCCGCCTTTGCCCAGCGCCGCAAGCCGGTTTTTGCAGGGCGTTGAGCGGCTATCAAGTCAAGCCCGTTGCTGCCGATACTGTAAGACGATCGTTTTTGGGGAGTGGTGGCGCAATGGGTGCAAGTCGTTGGTGGTGCGTGGCCGTGCTGGGGCTGTGGGCCATGCCGTGGGCGTGGGCGGGTCAGTACGTGCTGCTGGCGGGCCAAACCCAGACCGTGCCCGTGTCGGCCCGTGTGCTCAATGGCGAGCAGGTCTGCAACCTGGAAATCACCGTCCCCGGACAGGCCCCTGTCGAGCGGGTGGTGCGCGCGCCGTTCTTTGATGCCCGGGTCGCGATCAACCCGGGTGATGCGGACAGTGTGACGGTGCATTGGCGCGGGCAGTTCAGGCGTGTGCAGGACCAGGTGATCAATGCATGCCCTGCACAAGGCGAGACGCAGTTCAAGGTGGTCCGCGACAACGCCTTGACCCAAGCGATTTGGGTGGCCATGTTGGCGCAAATGCCGCCCGCCAAAAGCGAGTGTGTGAGGGTGGCTTTGGCGCACGATCAGGTGCGTCCGGAGTGGTTTGATTTCACGGACCCTCAGCCCAGTGCAGAAGATGCGCGCATCCAAAGGGCCTTCACCCGTTGCGATGAATTTGTGGCGCAAGCCAAAGCCTGGGGGGCGCAAAACCCGGCGGGACATGCTTGTGCGGTGACCGGTGGCATTCAAAGCCGATGCGAGGGTTTTTTCACGGCGCCGATTCAAGGCAAGTCGCAGGTGATTTCACGTGAAGTGGCCATACAACGCCAGCTGGAGGGCTTGCCTTGGAGCACCGGGGTGCGCGAGATGGCCAGCGCCAGGGCTTCTCGCATCAAGGCCGAGCAAGACCGGGTGGCCCGAGCGGCAGCGCAAGAGGCGGCGAGGATCCAGGCGATCGAAGATGCGCGTGTGTTGGCCGAGCGTCAGGCCGAAGAGGCCAAATTGGCCGAGCAACGCGCTTTGCAAGAGAAGATCGCCGCCTTGCGCGCTCAAATTGCCGAAGAAAAAGCACTCAAGGAAAAGCAGCGCCTGGAAAACCGCAATTGGCTGCTCAAGCAGGTGGACAAAATCACGGGCAGCAACCAGCCTGCACCTGCGGAAGACCCGAAAGCCGCACCGGCAGCGCCAGCAGCACCAGCAGCACCAGCAGCACCAGCAGCACCAGCGGCACCAGCGGCACCAGCAGCACCGGCAGCACCGGCAGCACCGGCAGCACCGGCAGCACCGGCAGCACCGGCAGCACCGGCAGCACCGGCAACTCCAGCAGCCCCTGCGGCAAAGTGAGGGTTGTAGGCGCGGCTTTGGGGGCGATCTTGCCGCTTCAGGCTTGGGTGCGTCCTGCTGTCCAGGCCGTGCCCATCGAGGCGGCCATGACGAGCGCAATGGCCAGCCCTTGAGCCAGCGTGAGGTGTTCAGCCAGCACCAGCCAACCTGCCAGCGCGCCCACGGCAGGCTCCAGGCTCAGCAAAATGCTGAAGGTGTTTTTGGGCAGGTGGTTGAGCGAAAACATCTCCAGCGCATAAGGAATGGCGCTGGACAGCAAGGCCACGGCCAGGCCTGCCACCAGCCATTGCGGGTCCAGCATGGCGGCGCCCGCATGGAAAACGCCGATGGGGGCCACCACGATGGCGGCTGCCAACATGCCCATGGGCGTGGCCATGCTGCCGTAGCGCAGGGCCACGCGCTGGCCAAACACGATGTAAAGCGCCCAGCAAATGCCCGCCGTGAAGGCGAAAAACATGCCCATCGGGTCAAGCGCCGTGGCCGCATCGCCGCCGGGCAGGGGCAGCAAGAGCGCCAGCCCGGCGATGGCCAGCGCCACCCAAAGCCAGTCACTGGCTTTTTTGGAGGTCCAAACCGCCACGGCCAAGGGCCCGGTGAATTCGATGGCAATGGCCACGCCAAAGGGAATGGTCTTGATCGCGCTGTAAAACAGCAGGTTCATCACCCCCAGCGTGACGCCGTACAGACCCAGCGGCAGTGCGTCGGCCCAGACCCACTTGCGACGCCAGGGACGAAACACCGCCATCAGCATCAGGGTGGCAAACACGATGCGGTAGGCGGTGGTGCCCTCCGCGCCCAAAGCCGGGAACAGGCTTTTGGCAAAGGAGGTGCCCACAGCCAGGGAGGTCAGGCTGCCCAACAAAGCCAGCATGGCCCACAAACGCAGGTTCAAGCGGGGCCTCTTTCCTTGGTGTTCAGCACGATGGCTTGGCCGTGTGGCGTGCGCTCGGCGGCGTCGGCCCAGGCGTGCTCCAAATCATGGATTTCATCGGGCGTGCCCAGTTGACGGTCGATGACCAGTTGCTCCAGGGCGTTGAGCCAGTGGGTGTAATACAGGCTGCCGTCGCTGGCTTCGCCGCGCGTTTGGCCCGTGCGGATTTCGCGGGTCAGTGCGGCTGCCCATTCGGGCCAAGTGAATACGCCTTGGTCGTGCAGCTGCAGCGTCATGGCAAAGGCATGGGCTTGCCAGGGCTCTTCAAACACCACGCCGTTGTTGGCGGTGGCGGGCAGGGGAAAGCCTCGCCGCAGGCGCGGGCCAGCTCGTTCAGGTCTTGGATGGCATTGTTCATGGGGGTGCGATCAAGAGGGAAGCGCTTCCAGATAAGACTCCCAGGCGTCCACGCTCACCTGGTGCCCGGCTTCGGCCTGGGGGCCCCACAGCTCGGTGCCGTCAAACACCACGGTGTAGAGGTGCTCGGCCGTGCCATCAAATGGCGGCAGCATCTGGTTGACATGCTGGTCGGGCAATACGTGGCTGCCGTGGTGCAGCACCACCGTACCCACGTGGCCCCGCACATAGCGCGGCAAACGGGTGTGGCCTGGGGGGTTGAGGTTCAGGGCGCGCACCCGCTGGCCCACGGCAAAGCGTGGCGCTCGGGTGCTGGGGCGGTCGGCTGGGCTGCCTTTGGCCAGCGCCGCATCGACCTCGGCGGCTTGGAGCACCCGCACGCCCGCCACGGGCGGCGTGATGGGCTGGCCTTGGGCCAGTTCTTGTTCGGTGATCAGGCCCCGCTCGATCAGCAGCTTTTGCAGCGCCTTGATCCAGATGGCGTAGTAAGGGCCTTGCACATAGTCCAGCGGGGGCAAAGACTCACGGGCCGAGCAGGCCAGATCGATGTTCCACAGGCCGCTGGCACCCATGGCCACCGTCACCCCCAAGGCACGGCGCTCCCATTCACCATGAAACAGCGGTTCGTTGGCTTCAATTTGAACCGGGCCATAGCCTTGCAGACCACCCATGTCGTGCACGCCATTCATGCGGCCTCCTTGGGGTTCAGGGCCAGGCCGGTGCCGATCATGGCGTCGCGTGTGACCAGGGTGGCCAATTGTTCTTGCGTCCAGCCTTCGGTGCCTGCAGGGCGCTCGGGCAGCACCAGGTAACGTACTTCGGCGGTGGAATCCCACACGCGGATGTTTTGGCCCGGGGGCAGTGTGAGCCCGAAATCGGCCAGCACGGCGCGCGGCTCGATCACGGCGCGTGAGCGGTAAGCGGCGCTCTTGTACCAAACCGGGGGCAGGCCCAGCACGGGCCAGGGGTAGCAGCTGCACAGGGTGCAGACCACCAGGTTGTGCGTGTCAGGGGTATTGGGCACGGCCACCATGTGTTCCCCCTGGCGTCCGGTGTAGTCCATCGAAGCGATGGCGGCGGTGGCGTCTTGCAGCAGCCAGTCCCGAAAATGGGGGTCGTCCCAAGCGCGGGCCACCACTTTGGCGCCATTGTGCGGACCCACGTGCACCTCGTAGGTTTCAATGATGCGGTCCACGGCGGCAGGGTCCAGATAGCCTTTTTGCGTCAACAGGGTCTCCAGGGCACGCACCCGCAGGTCCATCTCGCTCAGGGTGCTGTGTGCGTGGTCATGTGCGTGACCGTGGGGGTGACCGGCATGGGCCTCGGGTGGATGACCGTGGGCGGGTGGCATGGGTGTCTCCTGTCAGGGTTGGAGCCGTTCAGATGGGGTGGCCCCGGCACTTTCTTGGGGCTTTCCCTGAGTCGAACGGGCTTTTGGAAGTGATCATAGCGCCGCATACAATGGCGGCTTCGCCTGCGGCATGCCGTGGGTGTCACCCGTTCAAACCGATTTGATTTTTTGGAGACCCCATGTTCATTTCTTCAGCTTTTGCTCAAGCCGCTCCTGCCGCCGCTTCGGGGGGCGATTTACAGTCCTCATTGATGAGCATGCTGCCTTTGCTGTTGATGTTCGCGGTTTTGTACTTCGTGATGATCCGTCCCCAGATGAAGAAGCAAAAAGAGCATCGCGCCATGGTGGATGCCTTGGCCAAGGGCGATGAGGTGGTGACAGCGGGGGGCCTGCTGGGCAAAGTCAGCAAGATCGGTGACGCTTACATTGGCGTTGAAATGGCCGCTGGCGTGGAAATCCAGATGCAGCGCAGCGCTGTGGTGCAGGTGTTGCCCAAAGGCACGATCAAATAATCTGAACGCTCTCTTTTCGGGGCCCTGTTTTCACCGGGCCTCTTGTTTCTTTCTTGCAGGCGAGTCTTTATGAACCGTTACCCGGTCTGGAAATATCTGGTCATCGTGATCGCCTTGTTGTTGGGTACGGTTTACACCTTGCCCAATTTCTTTGGCGAGGCGCCTGCCGTGCAGGTCTCGTCGGGCAAGGCCACCATCAAGGTGGACACTTCGACTTTGCAAAAAGTCGAAGACGCGCTCAAAACCAGCAGCATCACACCGCAGAGCTTGGTGCTCGATGGTGGTTCAGTTCGCGTACGCCTGGACAGCACCGATGAGCAGCTCAAGGCCAAGGATGCGATCCAGAAAGCCTTGATCCCGGACGCTTCGGATCCGCAATTCGTGGTGGCTTTGAATCTGGTGTCGAGATCGCCTGCCTGGTTGACCGCTTTGTATGCATCGCCCATGTATCTGGGCCTGGACCTGCGGGGCGGCGTTCACTTCATGCTGCAGGTGGACATGCAAGCCGCTCTGAACCAGCGTGTGGAGGCCCTGACCGGTGACTTGCGCAGTGTCATGCGCGAAAAAGACATTCGCCATGGCGGCATCACCCGAAACGGTCAGAACATCGAAATTCGCCTGCGCGACGCCCAGCAACAAGATGCCGCCAAGCGCGTGATCACCGACCAGTTTGCCGATCTGCAATCGCGTGAAGTGACCGAAGGTGCCGAGCTGCGTTTGGTGGTCAACATCAAGCCTGAAGCCGCTCGCAAGGTGCAAGAGCAGGCGTTGAAGCAAAACATCACCACGCTGCACAACCGGATCAATGAACTCGGCGTGGCCGAGCCAGTGATCCAGCAGCAGGGTCTGGACCGCATCGTGGTGCAGTTGCCTGGGGTGCAGGACACGGCCAAGGCCAAAGACATTTTGGGCCGCACCGCCACCCTCGAGGTGCGCATGGTGGACGAAAGCACCGAAGCGCGTGCCGCTGAACAAGGTGGCATCGTGCCTTTTGGCACCGAGCGCTATCTGGAGCGCGATGGGCGTGCGCTGATCGTCAAGAAGCAGGTGGTGCTCACGGGCGACAACCTGACCGATGCCCAGCCTGGCTTTGACAGCCAGACCCAAGAGCCGGTGGTGAACCTGACGCTGGACGGCAAGGGGGCACGCATCTTCAAGGATGTGACCCGCGACAACGTGGGCAAGCGCATGGCCATCATCCTGTTCGAAAAGGGCAAGGGCGAAGTGGTCACGGCCCCGGTGATCCGTGCCGAGATCGGTGGCGGTCGCGTGCAGATTTCGGGCCGCATGACCACGGTCGAGGCCAACGACACGGCGCTGTTATTGCGTGCGGGTTCGCTGGCCGCACCGATGGAAATCATCGAAGAGCGCACCATTGGCCCGAGCCTGGGGGCCGAGAACATCGCCAAGGGCTTCAACAGCGTGATCTGGGGCTTCGTGGTGATCGTGATTTTCATGGCCATTTATTACGCCATGTTCGGTTTGTTCTCCGGCATTGCCTTGGGTGTCAACCTGCTGTTCCTGGTCGCCATCTTGTCGATGCTGCAAGCCACACTGACCTTGCCTGGCATGGCCGCGATGGCGCTGGCTTTGGGCATGGCGATCGACTCGAACGTGCTGATCAATGAGCGTGTGCGCGAAGAGCTGCGCAATGGCGCCAGCCCACAGGCGGCCATCCATGCGGGCTATGACCGTGCTTGGGCCACGATTTTGGACTCCAACATCACCACCTTGATTGCCGGTGTGGCCTTGCTGGCCTTTGGCTCCGGGCCGGTGCGCGGTTTTGCTGTGGTGCACTGCATCGGCATTCTGACCAGCATGTTTTCGGCTGTGTTTTTCTCGCGTGGCCTGGTCAACCTTTGGTATGGCGGTAAAAAGAAACTCAAATCGGTCTCGATTGGCACCGTGTGGCGGCCCGAGGCGGGCACTGCGGTGAAAGCCGACTGAAGGGGCGAGGATCATGGAATTATTCAAAATCAGAAAAGACATCCCGTTCATGCGCCACGCGCTGGTGCTCAACGCGGTGTCCTTCATCACTTTTGTCTTGGCGGTGTTTTTCTTGTTCAGCCGGGGGCTTCACCTGTCGGTGGAGTTCACGGGGGGCACCTTGATGGAGGTGAGCTACAGCCAACCCGCCGACCTGCAAAAGGTGCGCGGCACGGTGGCCTCACTCGGTTATGGCGAAGTTTTTGTGCAGAACTTTGGTTCTGCCCGGGAGGTCTTGATCCGCTTGCCTGCTCAAAAAGGCGTGAGCTCTGCGCAGCAAAGCGAGAAGGTCCTGTCGGCGCTCAAAGCCAATGACCCCGATGTCACGCTGCGCCGCACCGAGTTTGTGGGACCGCAAGTGGGCGACGAACTGGTGGAGGACGGCCTGATGGCGCTGGCCTTTGTGGTGGGCGGCATCATGCTGTACTTGGCCATCCGTTTCGAGTGGAAGTTCGCCGTCTCAGCCATCGTTGCCAACTTGCACGATGTGATCATCATCTTGGGCTTTTTTGCCTTCTTCCAGTGGGAGTTTTCACTGGCGGTGCTGGCTGCCGTGCTGGCGGTGCTGGGCTATTCGGTCAACGAGTCGGTGGTGATTTTTGACCGGATTCGCGAGAACTTCCGCCGCTATCGCAAGATGAACACGGTCGAGGTCATCGACAACGCCATCACTTCCACCATCAGCCGCACCATCATCACGCACGGCTCGACTCAGATCATGGTGTTGTCCATGCTCTTGTTTGGTGGCGAAACCCTGCACCACTTTGCCATGGCCCTGACCATTGGCATTTGTTTTGGCATTTACTCGTCGGTGTTTGTGGCCGCGGCCATGGCGATGTGGTTGGGCATCAGCCGTGAAGACATGGTCAAGCCGGTCAAGAAAGACATTGACCCGAACGACGAAAACTCGGGTGCGGTGGTCTGAGTTTTCAGGCCGAACCGATCCGCTGAAACAGGCCGCCGGGCAAACGCCCCACCTGGCCTGCCAATTCCAACTCCAGCAACTGCGCTTGCAATTGGGCTGTGGGCCACTCGCAGCGCGCTTGCAGGGCGTCCAAACTCACCGGGTCATGGCCCATGGCGCCCAGCAATGGGTCTGGCGGTGCACCGTCCTGGGCCTCGCTGGTGGCATCGCTCGGGTCGGGCCCCAAGGGGAGTGAGCGCTGGGCCAGTGCGTCAGGCAAGCGCAACTCTTCCAGCACATCTTGTGCGGACTCCACCAGTTTGGCCCCTTGTTTGATCAGCAGGTGGCAGCCTTTGGACTGGGTCGAATGGATCGAGCCGGGAATGGCCATCACATCGCGGCCTTGCTCCAGCGCTTGTTTGGCCGTGATGAGCGAGCCCGACTGCAAGGCGGCCTCGACCACCAGTGTGGCCTGGGACAGACCGGAGATCAGGCGGTTGCGGCGTGGGAAGTTGGGCGGCAAAGGGGGTGTGCCCAAGGGGTATTCGCTCAGGATCAACCCGTTTTGCGCGATGCGGTGCGCCAGGTCCCGGTGCTGACGCGGGTAGACCCGGTCCAGTCCGGTGCCGACGATGGCGATGGTGGCCAAGCCCGGTCCGTGATGGCCCTGCAGGGCGCCTTCGTGCGCAGCGCCATCCACGCCCAGGGCCAGGCCCGAGACGATCGTCAAGCCGCTGGCGGCCAGACTGCGGGCAAATTCGCGTGCATTGTCCGTGCCTTGGGGGGTGGGGTTGCGACTGCCCACGATGGCCAGGGATGGCCTGCTGGCCAGTGTGCCCAGTTGGCTGATTTGCCCCATGGCATAGAGCATGAATGGCGGGTCCGGGATGTTGAGCCAGGCCGCCGGGTAGTCGGCATCGGCCAGCGTCAGCACGCAACAGCCCAGGTGGGCTTGGCTGTGCAGCCAATCGAGGGTTTCGTGTGTGAGTGCAGCACAACCCTCGGGCATGCGCTGCACAGCCTGGGCCTGAAGCGGGCTGAGCACTTGGCACAAGGCGGCTTCGGTTTGCTGAAAAATGAGCTCGGGCTCGCCAAAGGCTGCCAAAAGCCGACGTGCGCTGTCAGGGCCCACGCCGGGCGTCATGCTCAGGCGCAGCCAGGCGCCCAATTCATTGGGGGTGTTCACCATCTTGTCTCCCTGCGCGGCCATCGCGGCCGTCCTTGTTTTTGTGGGTGAAGTGATTGTGTTGCAAAGTCAGAGGCGCGCCAAGTCCATAAAATGAGCGGTCATCATGCAGCCCACCCTGTCCCACCCTGATTTCAAGTCTGAGCAACGCATGCGTCTGTGCATTTTGGAAAACGACGATTTGGATCCGCCCATGGTGGAGCGCTACACCCGTGTGGCCAGCCTTTTTGAGCGTTTGTTTGAGCAGGTGGGCTACCAAGGCACGATGGACACCTTCAGTGCGCGGCACGGGGAGTACCCGGACAGCTTTGCCCCCTATGACGCGGTGCTCTTGACCGGTAGCCGGGCCGATTCTTTTTCGGATGAGCCCTGGGTGGTCACTTTGCGCCAGCAGGTGACCCGTTTGTTGCAAGCGCAGCACACATTGATCGGGGTCTGTTTTGGGCACCAGTTGATTGCCCACTGCCTGGGTGCCCCTGTGGGGCGAGCCCCGCAGGGCTGGCGCACAGGCCGCCAGTCTTATGAGTGGCTTGGCCAGCCCGAGCAGCTGGGGCGCTCGCCAGGGGCGCAGGCCCCGATGGCTTTGCTGGCCAGCCATCAGGACCAGGTGCTGGCTTTGCCGCCCGGCGCCACCTTGCTGGCGACCCAGCCCGAATGTCCGGTGGCCGCCTATGCGGTGGGCGACCAGGTGTTTTGCATCCAGCCCCACCCGGAGTTCACACCCGAGATGTCGGCATTTTTATTGAACAAGCGACGGGCGCATTTGGGTGAGGACCATTACCAGCGCAGCATGGGCAGTTTGCCCGAGCCTCACGACGGTTTGGCCCTGGCGCGTTTCATGATCCAGTTTGTCCAATATGGGCTATCCGGCGGTGGCGCTGGGGTCATGCACCGAAATGACCGAAAATAAACACCTTCTTGTTGACCTGCAAAACCATGGCCCTGCTCCCCATCCTTTGTTACCCTGATCCACGCCTGCACAAGGTGGCCAAGCCCGTGCAGGCCGTGGATGCCCGAGTGCACGCCTTGATCGATGACATGGTCGAAACCATGTACGAGGCGGGCGGCATTGGTCTGGCGGCCACGCAGGTGGACGTGCACGAGCGGCTGGTGGTGATCGACACTTCGGAAGAACGCAACCAGCCCATGGTGCTGATCAACCCCGAAATCACCTGGATGAACGATGAGCGCGTCAAGGGTGAAGAGGGCTGCCTCTCGGTGCCCGGCATTTACGACGGTGTCGAGCGTGCCACCGCCCTCAAAGTGACGGCCCTGGACCGCAACGGCCAACCGCGCACCATCGAGGCCGAGGGCATGCTGGCCATCTGCATTCAGCACGAAATGGACCACCTGATGGGCAAGGTGTTTGTGGAGTACCTCTCGCCCTTCAAGCAAGGCCGCATTAAGACCAAGATGGTCAAAGCCCAAAAAGCCGGACGCTGAGCTCGGCATGCGGCTGATTTTTGCGGGCACCCCCGAATTTGCCCAGGTGGCCTTGGCCGCCCTGCATGCAGCAGGTCACGACATCGCCCTGGTGCTGACCCAGCCCGACCGCCCCGCCGGTCGCGGCATGAAGCTGCAGCCCTCGCCCGTCAAGCAATGGGCCCTTCAACACAAGGTGCCGGTAGCCCAGCCGCGCAGTCTGCGGCTTGATGGGAAATACCCCGAAGACGCGGCGGCGGCCCGCCAGACCTTGCTGGACGCGCAAGCCGACGCCATGGTCGTGGCGGCCTATGGCCTGATCCTGCCGCAATGGGTGCTGGACTTGCCGCCCAAGGGGTGCTTGAACATCCACGCCTCGCTGTTGCCGCGCTGGCGCGGGGCGGCGCCGATCCACCGCGCCATCGAGGCGGGCGATGCGCAGACCGGCATCACCATCATGCAGATGGACGCGGGCCTGGACACCGGCGACATGCTGCTGGTCTTGCCCTGCGCCATCGCGCCCACCGACACCACCGCTGTGCTGCATGACCGCTTGGCCGAGCTGGGCGGGCAAGCCATTGTCCAGGCGCTGGCAAAGCTGGACGCCTTGCCGCGCCAGCCCCAACCCGCTGAAGGCGTGACTTACGCGAACAAGATCGACAAGGCCGAGGCGGCGCTGGACTGGGCCTTGCGCGCCGAGGTGCTGGCGCGCCGCATTCGGGCCTTTGATCCTTTTCCGGGCATGACGGTGCCCTTGGCCACCGCCACGGGCGTGGAAACCTTGAAGATCTGGCAAGCCGGGGCTGAAGCTGTGGCACCCGATGCCCACGCCGCCGAGCCGGGCACCGTGCTCAGCGCCGACGCGACGGGTGTGCGCGTGGCCTGCGGTCAAGGCCAGCTGTGCCTGACGCAATTGCAGCGCCCGGGTGGCAAGCGCCTGAGCGCGGCCGACTTTTTGCGCGGCTGCCCCTTGCAGCCGGGTCAACGGCTGGTGGCCTGATGTTTTTCCGGCCCACGCTGTACCGACACGCCGAGTTCCGGCAAGGCTTGATTGATTTGGCGCCGCAAGCGCCCGGGGTGGCGGCTTGGGGCCTGATGACGGGCGTGGCCATGGTCAAGTCGGGCATGAGCGTGTTCGAGGCGGTGGCCATGACCCTGCTGGTGTTCGCGGGCAGCTCGCAGCTGGCGGCCATTCCGCTGCTGGTGGCTGGGGCCCCGGCTTGGGTGATTTTGGCGACGGGTTTTTGTGTGAACCTGCGTTTTGTGGTGTTCAGCTTGCATCTGCGGCCTTACCTCATGCACCTGCCGCGCTGGCAGCGCATGTGCCACGGCTATTTCACGGCCGACATCAGTTATGTGCTGTTCACCCGGCGTTTTCATGAACCGGGGAGCACCGAGGTCGAGCGCACAAACCAAGAGGCCTATCTCGCGGGCAACTATTTTTTGAATTGGGCCAGCTGGATCGTGGCCAGCTTGCTGGGCATTGGCCTGGCCAACCTGATCCCGCCCGAGTGGGGTCTGGGCTTTGCGGGCATTTTGTGCCTGCTGGGCATCCAGTGTTCGCTGGCCAGCTCGCGCATGCGCATTTTGTCGGCGGCAGTGGCGGGCGTGGCGGCCGTGGTGGCCTACCATCTGCCGCTCAAACTCAACATCGTCGTGGCGATTGCTGTGGCCGTGATCTTGTGCCTGACGGTTGAAAAGGTCCGTCCTGCATCCGGAACCCCGGCATGAACGTCACCGATTTCTGGACCGTGGCGGTGATCGTGGGCCTGGCGCTGGTCACGGTGGTGGCGCGCAGTTTCTTTTTCATTTCCAGCAAGCCCTGGCAACTGCCGCATTGGGCACAACGAGGCTTGCAGTACGCGCCGATTGCCGCTTTGTCGGCGGTGGTCGTGCCGGAAATCATCACCGTCCAAGGCGAATTGATCAGCACTTGGCAAGACGCGCGCCTGTACGCTGCGCTGGCGGGGATGGCGGCTTACTTTTGGCGGCGAGACGTGCTGATCACGATTGTGGCGGGGATGGCGGTCTACCTTCCACTGCGCCTGGCCTGGGGTTGGTAAGCCCAAAGCCCTGCCAGTGCGGCAGCAAAGGGGGGCTTGGCCTGGCGACTTTGTCAGCCCTTGTCAGGGGCTGCTTTTAAAATACCGGGCAATTTTTCCTGATCTTGGACCTGCTTTTTCATGAACGTCATCCGTTTTTCAGATTTGTGCGCCAATGGCCAAGCGGCTGGGCAACGTGTTTTCATCCGTGCCGACTTGAATGTGCCGCAAGCCGATGACGGCAGCATCACCGAGGACACCCGCATCCGTGCCAGCGTGCCCTGCATCCAGATGGCCCTGGCGGCAGGCGCAGCCGTCATGGTCACATCGCATCTGGGTCGCCCGACCGAAGGCGAGTTCAAAGCCGAAGACTCGCTGGCCCCGGTGGCCAAGCGTTTGGGCGAGTTGCTCGGCCGTCAAGTGCCGCTGGTGGCCAACTGGGTCGAAGGGGTCAAGGTCGAGCCCGGTCAGGTCGTCTTGCTCGAAAACTGCCGCGTCAACAAGGGTGAGAAAAAGAACAACGAGGCGCTGGCCCGCAAGATGGCCGCCCTGTGCGACATCTACGTCAACGATGCTTTTGGCACCGCCCACCGCGCCGAGGGAACGACCCATGGCATGGCCCAGTTCGCGCCCATTGCCTGTGCCGGCCCCTTGCTTGCGGCCGAGATCGACGCCATTGGCAAGGCCCTGGAGGCGCCGAAGCGGCCTTTGGTGGCCATCGTGGCGGGCTCCAAGGTCAGCACCAAGCTGACCATCTTGAAGAGCTTGTCGCAAAACGTCGACCAGCTCATCGTGGGCGGCGGCATTGCCAACACTTTCATGCTGTCCGCGGGCCTGTCGATCGGCAAAAGCCTGGCCGAAGCCGATTTGGTGGACGAAGCCAAAGCGGTGATGGAGGCCATGAAGGCGCGGGGTGCGGAGGTGCCGATTCCGGTGGACGTGGTCACCGCCAAGACCTTTGCCGCAGATGCGCCAGCCACGGTCAAAAAGGCCAGCGAGGTGGCCGCAGACGACTTGATTCTGGACATCGGCCCCGAAACGGCGGCCAAGCTGGCGGTTCAGCTCAAGGCCGCAGGTTCCATCGTCTGGAATGGCCCGGTGGGCGTTTTCGAGTTCGCCGCCTTTGAAAACGGCACCAAGGTCATTGCCCAGGCGATTGCCGAGTCCAGCGCCTTCAGCATTGCAGGCGGTGGTGACACGCTGGCCGCGATTGCCAAATATGGCATCGAAAAGCAGGTCGGCTACATCTCGACCGGTGGAGGTGCGTTCCTCGAAATCCTGGAGGGAAAGACTTTGCCCGCCTTTGAGATTTTGGCCAAACGCGCGGCAGGCTAAGAGAACTTCTGCCCGGACGAGGGTTCAGATTTCCGGCCATAAAAAAACCCCGCATCGCGGGGTTTTTGATTTGTTCGAACCAAGACCCGGTCAGGCCTGAGCAGCGGGTGGCAAGTTGCCGCGCACTGGGCTGGTGATGTTGCCTTTGAAGTCGGTCCAGCATTCGCGGGTGAAGTCGTACATCTTGCAGTTTTTGGCGGTCTCGAAGTACCACTTCCAGGAAAACGGCTGCACGATGATGCGGCCCGGCAGCATTTCTTCGAGCTTGGCCTGAGCTTGCTTGAGGCGGTACAGCGGGATGCTCATGTCCACATGGTGTGCGGTGTGTTCCATGATGTGGTGCATCAGTGCGCCGATTTGGAAGGGGAAGGTCAGGTGCACCGTGGTGGAGACAAAAGGCGCAGCTTTGGTCCAGGCGGCTTTGTTGTCATGCCAGGACACCTTGACATGGGTGTGGTGAACATAAACCACAAAACCGATCATGGTGTTCCAGAAGAAGAAGGGGATCAAGACACCCATCAACAGCGACAGCCAGACCGATTGGCCGGTGTGAACAGCGGCTGCGGCGATGGCGCCCACCCAGAAGGCGCCAAACAAAGACACCAGCAGGCTGTCTTTGAAAAAGATCGGACGGCGTGTGGGCATGTGGGTCTTGTTCGGAAAGAACTCGCGCTTCCACCAGATCTCGATCATGTAATACAAACCGGGTGCCCAGCCGCTGCGGTAAGCCTTTTGCAGCAGACGTTGCAAGGGGTTGAGCGCAGAAAACTCTTCGGCGGTCAGGGGAGTCCAGACGAAATCCACGCCTTTGAGGTTGGTGTAGCCGTGATGCACCACGTTGTGTCCGGTGTCCCACAGGCTGTAGGGCGTGAGCGAGGGCAAGAACGCGATGCGTCCCAGCACCTTGTTGAGTTCGCGGTGGGGGGTGAGGCTTTGGTGGCAGGCATCGTGACCGATCACAAACAGACGGCCAATCACAAAACCAGCCACGGTACCGCACAGCAGTTTGGCCCAGATGGCTTCCAGCGCCACGGTGGCGGCGATCAGGGCAAAAAACAAAGCATAGTCCAACGCCAACAGCACAAACGCTCTCACCGTGCTGCGCTCGGACAAGGGGATCAACCACTCGCGCAAGGTTTTGCGGTGTGGCAAGGGTTGGTCCAAAGCGATGGGTTGGTCGGCGGCGGGGGTGTGTAAGGCGGTCATGACGCTGAAATGTAAATCTCTCACGCAAGAGTTTAGTCGGCAAGACGTTTCAATGACCTGACAGGGATCAATTCAAGGGCTTTGGCAGGGACATATCGCCGTCATTGCGCGCAAATCTGCAACAGGTCACTGGCATGTAACCTGTTTCGTGTAAAAATTGAAACCAAATTACATGGAGATCCTCGAATGCCCCGTCGTGCCACCAAAATTGTTGCCACCTTAGGCCCTGCTTCCAGCGACCCCGCGCTTTTGGAGGCGATGATCCGGGGCGGTGTGAATGTGGTTCGCCTCAATTTCAGCCACGGCAAGGCACAAGACCACGTGGACCGTGCCCGCTTGGTTCGGGAAGCTTCCCAGCGCGCTGGCCGTGAAGTGGCCATCATGGCCGATCTGCAGGGCCCCAAGATCCGCGTGGGCAAGTTTGCCGAAGGCAAAGTCATGTTGGAGCCCGGCGCTGCTTTTGTGCTGGACGCTTCACGCACCGAGCTGGGTGATCTGCAAGGGGTAGGACTGGATTACAAGGAGTTGCCCCGCGATGTCAAAGCAGGCGATGTGCTGCTCCTCAACGACGGCCTGATTGTCTTGAATGTGGTGGCCGTCAAAGGTGAGCAAGTGCACACCACCGTCAAGCTGGGTGGCGAGCTGTCCAACAACAAGGGCATCAACAAACAAGGTGGCGGCCTCACGGCACCGGCCCTCACGGCCAAGGACATGGACGACATCAAGACGGCCATGAGCCTGCAGGCCGATTACGTGGCCGTGAGTTTCCCGAAAAATGCCACCGACATGGAGATGGCACGCCAGCTGTGCAATGTGGCCTGCACCAACGGTCACCGCCCCGGTTTGATCGCCAAGATCGAACGCGCTGAGGCCATTCCAGAGCTGGACCGCATCCTGGCGGTGTCCGACGGCATCATGGTGGCGCGCGGTGATTTGGCGGTGGAGGTGGGCAACGCGGCCGTGCCGGGCTTGCAAAAGCACATGATCAAGCGCGCCCGCGAATTGGACAAGTTGGTCATCACCGCCACCCAAATGATGGAAAGCATGATCGTCAACCCGGTGCCCACCCGCGCCGAAGTGAGTGACGTGGCCAATGCGGTGCTCGATGGCACCGATGCGGTGATGCTGAGCGCCGAAACCGCGGCTGGCAAATACCCCCTGGAGACGGTGGAGATGATGGCCGCCGTGTGCCTGGAGGCCGAAAAAACCGACCACGATCCCCTCGACGACGACTTTGTGGATGCGCACTTCAACCGGATTGACCATGCCATTGCCATGGGGGCGTTGTTCACGGCGCACCACCTCAAGGCCAAGGCCATCGTGGCCTTGACCGACTCGGGCTCGACCGCCTTGTGGATGAGCCGCCACAGCGTGCGCATGCCGATTTATGCCTTGACGCCCAAGGTGGCCACCCAGCGCAAGATGGCCTTGATGCGCAACGTCAGCCCCTTGTTGATGGACACCAGTGCCGACCGCGATACCGCCCTGGCCGATGCCGAAGCGCACCTGAAAAAGCGCGGCATTGTGCAAGCGGGGGACGTGTATGCCATCACCGTGGGTGAACCCATGGGCACACCGGGCGGCACCAACACCCTCAAAATTTGCCGGGCCACCTGAAGCGGCATGCCCGGTGTGGGCGTGGGTCGATGCGTAGGCTTTAAAATCCTGCGCAGTCACAAGCCGGGTGAACCTCGGCTCAGCCCCATTTTCAACTTCCCGGGAAACCACCACCATGGCACTCGTTTCAATGCGCGAGCTGCTGGACCACGCGGCCGTCAACGGCTACGGCATTCCAGCTTTCAACGTCAACAACCTCGAGCAGGTGCAAGCCGTCATGATGGCGGCCGACGAGGTCGGTGCGCCCGTCATCCTGCAGGCCAGCGCTGGCGCGCGCAAATACGCGGGTGAGCCTTTCATCAAGCATTTGATCCAGGCCGCCACCGAGCAGTGGCCCCACATTCCGCTGGTGATGCACCAGGACCATGGCCAAAGCCCGGCGGTTTGCCAGGGCGCGATCAACCTGGGTTTTTCGTCGGTCATGATGGACGGCTCCTTGCTGGAAGACGGCAAGACCCCGGCCGACTTTGGCTACAACGTCGACGTGACCCGGCGCGTGGTCGAGATGGCCCACGCTGTGGGCGTCTCGGTGGAGGGCGAGCTGGGTTGCTTGGGTAATCTGGAGACCGGCGAAGCCGGTGAAGAGGACGGCATCGGTGCGGTTGGCAAGCTCGACCACAGCCAGATGCTGACCGACCCCGAAGAGGCGGCGCAGTTCGTCAAAGCCACGGGTCTGGACGCTTTGGCGATTGCGATTGGTACCAGCCACGGCGCTTATAAGTTCAGCCGAAAACCCACGGGTGACATCCTGGCTATCAGCCGCGTCAAGGAAATCCACGCCCGCATTCCCAACACGCACTTGGTCATGCACGGCTCGTCCAGCGTGCCGCAAGAACTGTTGGCCATGATCAACCAGTACGGTGGCCAGATGAAGCAAACCTTTGGCGTGCCCGTCGAGGAAATTCAGGAAGCCATCAAACACGGTGTGCGCAAGATCAACATCGACACTGACATCCGTCTGGCGATGACCGCCGCTTGCCGCAAGTTCTTGTTTGAAAACCCCGACAAGTTCGATGCCCGCGAATGGCTCAAACCCGCCCGCGAAGCGGCCAAGCAAATCTGCAAGCAGCGTTATCTGGAGTTCGGCTGCGAAGGCCAAGCGCCCAAGGTCAAGGGCGACAACCTGCAGGTGGTGGCGGCCCGTTATGCGCGCGGCGAATTGGCCCAAGTGGTGAACTGAGCCTGCGATAATTCACCCGAATGGCCCGTTGTCTGTTCAACGGGCCTTTTTCTTTTTTGCTGGACTGTTTTTCATGACCTCTGCGCTTCACACCTCGGCCCTGACTTCCTTGCCTTTGTTGGCACGTGGCAAGGTGCGTGACAACTACGCCGTGGGTGACGACCGCATTCTGATGGTGGCGTCCGACCGCATCAGCGCATTCGACGTGATCATGGGCGAGCCCATCCCCGGCAAAGGGGTGCTGCTGACGCAGATGGCGCTTTTCTGGTTCGAGCAGTTGGGTCCCAAGGGCTTGAACATTTGCCCCATCCACCTGACCGGCGATGCGCCTGAGAGCGTGGTGTCGCCCAATGAAGTCGCGCAGGTGAAGGGCCGCTCCATGCTGGTCAAGCGCTTGAAGCCCATCCCGGTCGAGGCGGTGGTACGCGGTTATTTGGCGGGCAGCGGCTGGAAGGAATACCAAGAAAGCCGTTCGGTGTGTGGCGTGAAGCTGCCCGAAAGCCTGAAGAACGCCAGCCAACTGCCCGAGCCCATCTACACGCCCGCGGCCAAGGCTGCGGTGGGCGAGCACGACGAGAACATCACTTTCGAGCAAACCGTGGCCATGATCGGTGCCGACCTGGCCACCCGCATCCGCGACATCAGCCTCCAGCTTTACAAAGCAGCGCGCGACATTGCGGCCACCAAAGGCATCATTATTGCCGATACCAAGTTCGAGTTTGGCCTCGATGCCGATGGCGCCCTGGTGTTGATGGATGAGGTGCTGACGCCCGATTCATCGCGCTATTGGCCCGCCGAGAGTTATGCAGAGGGCGCGAATCCCCCGAGTTACGACAAACAGTTTTTGCGCGACTGGCTGGAGACCGCCCTGGTCAATGGCAAGCCTTGGGACAAGACCCCGCCCGCACCGCGCTTGCCGCGAGAGGTGATCGACAAGACCGCTGCCAAATATGAAGAGGCCATGAAGAAGCTGATGGCCTGAACAAGGTGTGATTTGTAAAAAAAAGGCGCTGCATGGCAGCGCCTTTGTCTTGGGGCTTGGGAAATCAGCCGGCGAACGCCAGCAGAGTCATGGCATCCTGCAGCAAGGTGGTACCGGCCACCACCAAGCAGGCATTGGCGGCCGTGCGGCCCCGCGAATGAAGCGATGCACTCCAGAACACAGCCAGGCATACCAACTCCAGGCATCCGCGCATCCACAAATAGCGGCTGCTGTCCACCAGCTTGCCCGCTTCAGGGCTCATGAGAACGGCATACAGGAAAACACCCTTGACCAGCCAGAGCGCAGCGCCAAAATGCACAGATGGCAGTTGCGCCAGCTGGCTGCGGCTGGGCTCGTTCGAGCGCACAGGCGTACCACCGAGCAGGCATTGCAGCTCTTCGGGGGTGATCAGGGGCTTGGCGCGTGGCATGTTTGGAAAATGAGTTCAAAAGTGATGGTTAAATTTTAGGTTGCATCCATAACTGAAAGTCCTGACACGGTCCGGCTGTGCGCCTGAAACCAGTAAATGTGTGTAACTACAAGTATTACATTGAGCGTTTTGATCGCTAGAACGAGGAGATGGAATGACACTTTTTCGACCCGCGACCACTTTGATGGTGCAGTACGCCCATTACCACCGTGATCGCCGCAACATCGTCACCCACCTGCTCGGCATCCCACTGATTTTCCTGTCCATCGGCGTTTTGCTGTTGAGCCCAGCTTGGTCTGTGGCGGGTCAGACCGTGACGCTGGCCTGGGCCCTGTGGGCGCTCACCAGTCTGTGGTACCTGAGCCGTGGCGATGTGTTGCTGGGCGTGGCCACATCGGTGGTCAATGGCGTGCTGATCGCGGCCGCCCATGAGGTGCCGCCTTTGGCGCAAGCTTTGGGCTTGGCGGTTTGGCAGGCGGGTTTAGGCTTGTTTTTCGTCGGCTGGGTCATCCAGTTCATCGGCCACTATTTCGAGGGCCGCAAACCCGCTTTTGTGGACGACGTGGTGGGTTTGTTGGTGGGGCCGATGTTTGTGGTCGGTGAAGTGCTGATGTGGGCCGGATTGCTGCAGCGCATGCACATGGACATCGAGCGCCAGGCAGGACCAACGCGCTGAGGCGCCTGGGGGCGCATTCGCTGAAAAGCCCGATCTGGCTGCGCAGTGCCGTCGGGGCTCGGGCTTTTTGGGGGGTGTGGGAGCTCAGTTCAGCGCCATGCTCAGCTTGCGCCGGTAGCTTGAGATCATCGCCATGTGCGGATCTTCCTGCAGCGCGGCTTTGCCCATCAACTCGATGCCCCCAGCTGATTTGCCTGTCGCGTCTTGCGTTTTGGGCTTGGGGGGTGTCATCAGCTCCAGCAGGGCGACAAAGGTTTTGCGTGGGGCTTCGTTGTCCCACTTCTTGTCGCGCATGATGATTTCGAGCAGCTCCTCCATCGCTTCTTCCCATTGGCCCACGGCGATCAACAGGCGGCTTTTGGCAAAGCGGGTTTCAAAGTCGCGTTTGTTCTGGGTGATCAAAGCGTCAAACTGGGCCAGATCCCACTGGCCACGCGGGTCGGTGGTGACAAATTCCAGGGCGTTGAGCCATTGGGTTTGCGCCTCAAAGCGCAGCGGCACCGGGATGCGGCTCATGGCCGGGGCCAGCAAGGCGGCGGCTTCGGCCAGCTCGCCCAAGCCAATCAGCAGCTTGACCAAGTCAAACCGGGCGTCGTCGTTGCCGGGGTCGGTGGCCAGTGCTTGTTCCAGGGCGGCGCGGGCGCTGTGCTCGTCACCCGCTTGCAGGTGCTGCTGGGCTTCCTCGGCAGCGGCCATGGCCTGCAGTTCTTCGGCGGCGGGCAGGTGCTTGTCCAGAAATTGTTTGACTTGGCCCTCGGGCAACGCGCCCATGAAGCCGTCGATGGGCTGACCGTTTTTCAGCAGCACGCAGGTCGGGATGCTTTTGATGCCAAAGGCGTGCGCCAATTGCTGTTCTGCATCGGAATTGATCTTGACCAGTTTGAAGCGGCCTTCGTAGGCGGCCTCAACTTTTTCCAGCACGGGGCCCAGCGATTTGCAAGGGCCGCACCATGGGGCCCAAAAGTCGACCAATACAGGCGTGGTCATGGAGGCTTCGATGACCTCGGCTTCAAAGTTTTGTATCGTGACGTCCATCATGGCGGGCAGTGTTCCGGGTTGTGTTTCGGCTGTGGGCAGGGCGAAACCTTAAAATTCAACATTGATCTCGAAAAGCACCCAATGACTCAAGCGCTCATCGGCGTCGTCATGGGTTCCAGCTCCGACTGGGACACCATGCAGCACGCAGTCCAGATTCTCCAACAGTTTGGCATCCCTCACGACGCCCGCGTGGTTTCTGCCCACAGAATGCCGGACGATATGTTTGCTTATGCACAGAGCGCGGCCGAGCGGGGCCTGCAGGCCATCATCGCGGGCGCAGGCGGCGCAGCCCATTTGCCCGGCATGATCGCGGCCAAAACCTTGGTGCCGGTGTTGGGTGTGCCGGTGCAAACCAAGGCCTTGTCGGGCGTGGATTCGTTGCACTCCATTGTGCAGATGCCCAAGGGCGTGCCGGTGGCCACCTTTGCCATTGGCGCAGCCGGTGCGGCCAATGCGGCGCTGTTTGCCGTGGCCATGCTGGCCAACCACGACCCGGCCTTGCGCCAAAAACTCGAAGCCTTCCGCGCCGAGCAAACCGCCATGGCCCGCGCCATGACGCTTCCTCCCGTTTCGCCAACAGGTGCCGCATGAGCCGCGCCATTTTGCCGGGCGCCATGGTCAATGGCCAGATGGCCACTTTGGGCGTGATGGGCGGTGGCCAGTTGGGCCGCATGTTCGTGCACGCGGCGCAGGCCATGGGCTACTTCACGGTGGTGCTTGACCCCGATGCTGCCAGCCCCGCCGGGCGGGTGAGTCACCACCACATCCAGACCGATTATTTGGACGAGCAGGGCCTGGCGCAGCTGATGCAGCGCTGCGCCGCCATCACCACCGAATTTGAAAACGTGCCCGCACCGGCCCTGTTGACCTTGGGCGCACACCGTCCGGTGGCCCCGGCGTCCGAAGCGGTGGCGATTGCGCAAGACCGCGCTGCTGAAAAAGCCCACTTTGTGCGCTGTGGTGTGCCGGTGGCCCCGCATGCTGTGATCGAGAAGGCGGAGCAGTTGGCTGCTGTCAGCGACGATTTGCTGCCGGGCATCTTGAAGACCTCGCGCATGGGTTACGACGGCAAGGGTCAGATCCGCGTCAAGACCCGCGAAGAGTTAGTGGCCGCCTGGACAGAGTTGAAAAACGTGCCCTGCGTGCTCGAAAAAATGCTACCGCTGCGGGCCGAGTGCTCGGTCATCGTGGCGCGTGGGGCCGATGGGCAGATGGTGAATTTTCCGGTGCAACTGAACGTGCACCGTGACGGCATTTTGGCTGTGACCAGCGTGTACGACGGTGCCGTGCCCTCTGACGTGGCCGCGAAAGCCGTGGCCGCCACCCGCGCCATTGCCGAGGGCCTTCACTACGTGGGTGTGCTCTGTGTGGAGTTTTTCCTCCTCGAAGGCGGTCAGCTGGTGGTCAACGAAATGGCCCCCCGCCCGCACAACAGCGGCCACTACACGATGAACGCCTGCGATCAGTCGCAGTTTGAGCTGCAGGTGCGCACCCTGGCGGGTTTACCGCTGACGCAACCGCGCCAACACTCTGCGGCCATCATGCTCAACCTGCTGGGTGATTTGTGGCCTGAAGTCACGCCCACAGGCAAAGGTCCAAGTACCCCCGCATGGCAACAAGTGCTGGCCTTGCCCGGCACGCATTTGCACCTGTACGGCAAGCTCTCGGCTCGCCCTGGCCGCAAGATGGGCCACCTGAACATCACCGGTCCCACACCCGAGGCCGTGCGCGCCACCGCCTTGCAAGCGTCGGCCTTGCTTGGCATCGAAGCGTTTTAAAGACCACTATGATCCTGAGTGCCTCCCATGCTGCCATCGCGCAGGCTGCACAAGCTTTGCATGACGGTCAGTTGGTCGGCCTGCCTACCGAGACCGTGTATGGCCTGGCCGCCAACGCGACCGACGACGCGGCGGTGGCGAAAATTTTTGTGGCCAAGGGCCGCCCTTCGAACCACCCGCTGATCGTGCACGTGGCCAGTGTGGCGCAGGTGCCGCTGTTTGCCGCGCAAGTGCCTGACTTTGCGCAAAAGCTCATGCAAGCTTTTTGGCCTGGTCCGCTCACCCTCATCTTGCCGCGCAAAAGCTGCGTGGCGGCGGCATCGGCCGGAGGGCAAGATTCGATCGGTTTGCGCTGCCCTTCACACCCGGTGGCGCAGGCGCTGCTCCAGGCGGCTTGGGCGCTGGGCGTGTCAGGCGTGTCGGCCCCCAGCGCCAACCGATTTGGCCGTGTCAGCCCGACCACGGCCGCGCATGTGCAGTCCGAGTTGGGTTCCGACTTGTTGATTCTGGACGGCGGCGACTGCGAGGTGGGCATCGAGTCCACCATCATCGACTGCACGCGGGGCGAGCCGGTGTTGTTGCGCCCGGGGCAAATCACGCGGGCGCAGATCGAGGCCGCGTGTGGCCGCGCGGTTCGGGGCAAGGACGCCCCGCAGGAGGTGAGTGGCCAGGCTGCGCCCCGCGCATCGGGCACGCTCGAATCGCACTACGCGCCCCGCGCCAAGGTGCGCCTGATGACGGCGCAAG
The DNA here is from genome assembly GCA_027484105.1 of Comamonadaceae bacterium. GTDB lineage: Bacteria > Pseudomonadota > Gammaproteobacteria > Burkholderiales > Burkholderiaceae_C > Limnohabitans_A. The sequence continues at coordinate 53,325 of JAIXUG010000008.1, read as the reverse complement.
ACATCAACGCCAAACTGCTCGCCCTGGGCCCTCACGCCAACAACCTGGGGCTGTGGACAAACGAACGACCGGAGGTCAGCGCCGGTGCCGGTGTGCTGTGGCGAGAGCAAGCCACAACAGCCGAAAAAGCCGCGCACGACTTGTTCAGCGTGCTGCGCGATCTGGACGCCCGGGGTGTGACCCAAATTTGGGTGCAACAGCCGCCCGACACGCCCGAGTGGGAAGGCGTGCGGGACCGCTTGCAGCGGGCGGCGGCTTAAGCAGCCATTCAGCGGTACCGCAACTTCATCACCAAAATCATCAGTGCCAAGCTGGTTGTGATGACGTTGGCAATGATGATGGGCCAGGCCTCCATCAAGATGCCGTAAACCAGCCACAGCGCCACCCCTGCGGTGAACAGGCTGTACATGCCCAGCGAAATGCCGCTGACGTCACGGGTGCGAAAGGTTTGCCAGGCTTGCGGGATGAAGCTGGCGGTGGTGAGGATGGCGGCCACAGAGCCCACCCAGTCGATCAAGTTCATGGCGAGCGTTCTGGTGAGGGTTTGCGTTGGGGGGTGGTGTCACGCGCGGTCCATTCCAGCAGCTGGTCCAGTGCGGCACGCGCCTGATGGGCCTGGGGATGGTGCAACACCGCCACCAGGGTGTAGCGTTGCCCGCTTTGGCCTTGCACATACCCTGCGACCGACGCCACATCGCGCAGCGACCCGGTTTTGAGCCATGCCTTGCCAATCACTGGCGAGTTGGGCAGACGGTCCTTCAGGCGGACGGCTGTGCCATCCACCCCGGCCACGGCCAGCGAGTCCACAAAGATGGGGGCGTGAGGGCCTGCGTGCGCTTTTTGCAGCAAGGCCGTCAAGGCCTGTGCCGTGCTGCGTTCGGTGCGCGACAGGCCAGAGCCATTGTCCAAAACAGGCTCGGGCTGACCTGGGAATTCATGACGCCACCATTGCGACAAACGCACACGGGAAGCTTCAAAGCGTCCGGGCGCGCCCAGTTCGCTCGACAGCGACAAATACAACTGTTGGGCCATCACGTTGTTCGACAACTTGTTGATGTCCTTGATCACCTCCGACAAGGGCAAAGAGGGCGCTTCCACCAGCAAGCGTGCCTGTGCCGGTCGTGCGCCGTAGCGCACTTGTCCGGTGAGTTGCCCACCCACGCCGCGCCACATGGCCTGCATCACCAAAGGGGCGTATTGATGGGGCTCTGGATAGGCCACCGGCCATTCGCGTTCGCCACAGCTGGCGGGATAGCTGCCCGCAAAGCGCACCTGCAGGGCCTGGCTGAAGTCGGCCTGCAACTGGCGACGCCAGTCGCTGCAAGGCGCAGAGGACAAAGGCAGTTGGGGGGTGACTTTGAGGCCAGCCAGTGGGGGCTCGTGCTGAACTTGCACATGGCCTTTGGCGGGGTCGGGTGTGAACTTGTACACCACGGCCTTGAAGTTGAGCAGCAAGCCGTCGGGTCCCACGTTGTAGGGGCGCAGGGGCTCGTCGTCAAAAGGCTCGCTGCGCTCGCGCACGTCGAACACGCTGCGGTCCAGCACGATGTCGCCACGCACTTCACGCACCCCGGCCGCTTGCACTTGGGTCAGCAAATCCTGCAAGCGCTCGACGACCAGCTTGGGGTCCCCACTGCCGCGCACAATCAGGTTGCCCTGCAGCACGCCATCACGCACCGGCCCATCCGCGTACACACGGGTGCGCCACAGGTGTTCGGGGCCGAGCAAACTCAAGCCTGCGTAAGTGGTGAACAGCTTCATGACCGAAGCGGGGTTGACGCTGGTGTCGGCTTGGTGCGCCAAGCGCACAGGCGTTTCGCCCGTGGCTTTGGAGCGGGCAGGCAGCGGTGCAATCACCACGCTCAAGGCCGAGGCAGGCACCTGAGCCTGGCGCAGTGTTTTCAGAACGCCGGGTGGCAAATCTGCAGACGCTCGGGCGGAGGCAGAAGAGGAGTCCCAGCGTTCAGAAGTCGGTGTGGCTGCGACCGGTCCGCCAGCGATGGTCAGCGCGGCCAGGCCAAGGGCATGGACGAGCTTGAGCCAAGGGTTTCGAGCGGCGCGCAAGATCATCGGTCAAGTCTAACCCGCCCCCAGCTGCGCCCGGAGGGCTTTGTTGGGGGTCGTATGATTCGGGCCATGCGATTTTCTTCAAAAACCGTGGGGCTGGCTTCGGCGGTCATCACGGTGCTCATCTGGACCGGTTTCATTGTCATTGCGCGCGCCTCGGCTTCTCGGGGTTTGTTGCCTATGGACATTGTGCTGGCCCGGATTGTGGGCGCCAGCGCGGTGCTGCTGCCTTGGGCCTGGTGGCTGATGCGTCCGGCTCGCCAAGCGGGTGAGAAAGTGGGGTCTTTGTGGGGCCTGTCCCCCTTGCCCTTGAGTCAGACGGTGCAAACCGGTGTGTTGGGTGGTTTTTTGTACGCCATCCTCGCTTACACCGGTTTCTTTTTTGCGCCGGCCTCGCACGCGTCGGTGCTGATGCCCGGCAGTTTGCCCTTGTGGACCACGTTGTTGGCTTGGTGGTTCCTGCATGAAAAAGTGGCCGCCAGCCGTGCCATAGGCCTGGGCTTCATCTTGTTGGGTGGGATGCTGGTGGGGGGCGCAAGCTTGTTCAAGGCCTTTGAGGGCGGCGAAGTCTGGAAGGGCGACTTGTTGTTCATGGCGGCGTCTGTGTGCTGGGCCAGTTACAGCGTGTTGCTGCGCCGACATGGTTGTGATGCGGTGCGCGCCACCATGGCCATCACGGCATTCGGGTTTGTGTGTTTTGTTCCCCTGTTTGCCTTGTTGGTGGTCTTGCAGATCTTGCCCACACAGTTGCACCAGGCCCCGTGGTCCGAAACCCTGTTTCAGGCGGTGTTTCAGGGCATGGGCTCGGTGGTCATTTCGGGCATCACCTTCACGCAGATGGTGCGCCACTATGGCCCCGTGCGATCGACCATGATCACGGCGCTGGTGCCGGGATTGTCGGCGCTGGGGGCGGTGTGGTTTTTGGGCGAACCTCTGTACTGGAATTTGCTGGTCGGACTGGCGCTGGTGACGGGTGGCATTTTGTTTGGTGTGCGCCAGGCCCAAGCGGTGCCCACACCTGCATTGGCGGTGCCTGGGGGTAAGCCATGAGCGCTGTGCTGGCTGCAAGCCGCTGGCTGGCGTTTGACACCAGCACCGACGTGCTGTCTTTGGGGGTGGCCCGTGGCGATCAGGTTTGGACCCAAACCCTGCCCGGCGGGGCGCAATCGTCCAGCAGTCTGATCCCGGCGGTGCTGGCGCTGCTGGCCGAGGCAGAGATGCCGCTGGCTTCGCTGGATGCCATCGTGTTGGGTCGGGGGCCGGGGTCGTTCACCGGTTTGCGCACCGCTTGCGCTGTGGCACAAGGCCTGGCTTTTGGAGCCGGTGTGCCGGTGCTGCCCATCGATACCTTGCTGGCGGTGGCCGAAGAGGCACGATGGACGCAACTCCAAGCTGGTTTGTTGAACCCCAAGGATGCGCTGACGGTGCTCGCCCTGATGGATGCGCGCATGGACGAGGTCTACAGCGCGGCCTACCAGTGGCCAGCGGTGCCGGGCGATGCAAGGGGTGAGGAGCGGGGACGCTGGCAGCTCGCGGCGCCCTTGCAAGTGGGTGCGCCTGAACTGGTGCAAATGCCCGAGGGGCCTGGGCTGCTGCAGGCGGGCAATGCTTTTGCAGCTTATGGCGAGCGCTTGCCTGCAGGTTTGCGCTGCATGGCCATGCCCACGGCAGCGGCCTTGCTGCGCCTGGCCCCTGCGGCCTGGGCGCAAGGCCAGGCGGTGCCGGCAGAGCAGGCCATGCCGCTGTACATCCGCGACAAAGTGGCCCACACCACGGCCGAGCGCGAGGCGCTGAAAACCCAGGCCCAAGCGCAGGCTTGGCAGAACGCCGCAGCGCGCCAGCCATGAGTCAGGCCATGCCTTCCAGCCCCACCCCAAGGACAACGATTTCTGAGGCGACGCGCCATGCGGCCGCCTTGGCCCCCATGACGCTGGACGATCTGGATACGGTCATGGCCATCGAGCAAACCGCCTACAGCCACCCCTGGTCGCGCGGCAATTTCAGGGACTCGCTCAACCCGCTGTTTAACGCCCATTGCCTGTGGCTCCACGGTGAACTGCTGGGCTACTTTCTGACCATGCGCGGTTTTGAGGAAATGCATTTGCTCAACATCACCGTGGCGCCGGCACACCAGGGCCAAGGCTGGGGCCACATGATGCTGGATGCGCTGACGCTGATGTCTCGCGAAACAGGGGCCCAATGGCTATGGCTGGAGGTGCGCCAGAGCAACCAGCGCGCCTTGCAGGTGTATGTGCGCTATGGATTCAAACAAGTGAGCATCCGCAAGGATTACTATCCGGCAGGCCGCCAGCAGCGAGAGCATGCGGTGGTGATGAGTTTGAAACTGTGAGCCCCCTCATGAGCGACCCCACCCGATTCGACCTGAATGACCGCCAGCGCGCCATGCTGGCCGAAATGGGTGTGCGCGTCTGGTGGCCTCAGCGCTCCAACGGTGCTGCGCCCGAAGCGCTGGCCGAGGCCGCTGCACAAGCCTCTCCTGCCCAAGAAGTGTCCGCCCCGGCTTTGACCGTGGCCCATGTGCCTTCCGCCGTGGCCCCGCAGGTGGCCCCGCCAGTGCGCACAATGCCGCCCGTTCGGCCTGCAAGCCCTCAGGCCGCTCCAGCTGCCTCGGCCCTTGCGCCTTTGCCGCAAGGGTTGTCCGGCATGGCTTGGCCCGAGCTGCAAGCGGCCGTCCAGCACTGCGCGTCTTGCGCCCTGTGCACGGCACGCCAATCGCCGATTTTGGGCACTGCCCATGCTCCGGCGCGCTGGATGGTGGTGGGCGACTTGCCCAGCGAAGAGGACGATGCCCAGGGCACGCCATTCAACGGGCCCGAGGGGCAGCTGCTCGACAACATGTTGCAAGCTGTGGGCGCGCGCCGGCAAAGCCCCAATGAGGCGGCTGCGCCCAACCCCACGCAAGCCCTGGCTTACCTGACGCACGCTGTCAAATGCCGACCCCCGCGCGGGCGCAACCCCGATGCGGCGGAGTTGTCGGTTTGTGCCGCGTATTTGTCGCGCCAGGTTGAGCTGGTTCAGCCCAAGGTGATTTTGGCCATGGGCCGTTTTGCCATTCAGTCGTTGCTGGGCAGCACAGAGCCCCTGGGTCAATTGCGAGGGCGATTGCACACTTTCCACGGGGTACCTGTGGTCACCACGTACCACCCTGCCAGCTTGCTGCGCCAGCCGGCCGACAAGGCCAAAGCCTGGGCCGATCTGGTCTTGGCCTTGCAAGTCGTTCAAGGCTGATGGGGCCGGTGGGCGCTTTGGCGCCCGAAAAGCCCGTGTTCAGCGCAAGCTGCCCATGGCCTCGCCCATGACGATGGGGCGGGTGGGCGTCCAGTCGGGCTTGAACTGCATCACGCCTTGGGGGAACAACATCACCACGGTGGAGCCGAGCAAGAAGCGCCCCATCTCTTCGCCCTGCGCCAAGGTGATGCTGCCTATTTCGTAAGCCCATTCGCGCACCGAGCCCGGGCGTGGCGGGTTGACCACGCCGTGCCACACCGTGGCCATGCTGCCCACAATGGTGGCGCCCACCAGCACCATCACAAAGGGGCCTTGTGCGCCTTCAAACACACACACCACCCGCTCGTTGCGGGCAAACAGGCCCGGCACGCCACGGGCTGTGGTGGGGTTGACCGAGAACAAATCGCCCGGCACGTAAACCATGCGGGTCAGGCGCCCGGCGCAAGGCATGTGGATGCGGTGGTAATCGCGCGGGCTCAAGTAGAGCGTCGCAAATTCGCCATCCTGAAACTGCGCCGCCAGGGCCGCGTCGCCGCCCACCAGGGCGCGGGTGCTGTAGCTGTGGCCCTTGGCCTGAAACACCTGGTCGCCTGCAATCGGGCCGCATTGGCTGATGGCCCCATCCACCGGGCTGACATAGGCGGCGACAGCCACAGGGCGTGCGCTGGCCTTGAGCGGGCGGGTGAAGAATTCGTTGAAGCTCTTGTAGCTGGCCGTGTCCGGGTTGGCGGCCTCCATCATGTTCACGTTGTAGCGCTTGACAAACCAGTTGATGATGCCGGTGGTGGCGCTGCCCCATTGGCTGCCCGCGACCCAGCCTGCAAAGGCGGTCAGGGCTTGTTTGGGAATCAGGTACTGCGGCAAAACCGCCAGGCGGTCAGAAAAAGAAGGGGACATGAGGGGGCCGCTGGAGCGGTTCAAGACAAGGTCGTGATTTTATCGGTCACCCGTCGCAGCGCTCGGACAAGCGGCCACAGGCACAATTCCGGCATGAATACCCCCTTGCTTTCGGTCGAACATCTGGTCAAACGCTACGGCGACGCCACGGTGGTCAATGACCTGTCTTTCCACATCGAGCCCGGCGAATGCCTGGGCGTCATTGGCCCCAACGGTGCGGGCAAAACCACCACCCTGCGCATGTGCCTGGGTTTGTCGCAGCCCGATGGCGGTGCCATCCGTTATTTCGACGGTTTGCAAATGCCGCGTGACGCCTTGGCCATCAAGGCCAGGTTGGGGGTGGTGGCACAACAAGACACCTTGGACCCGGACTTCACGTCAGAAGAAAACCTGCTGGTGTTTGGCCGTTACTTTGGCATATCCGACGCGGTGATCCGCGAGCGCATTCCGCAACTGCTGGAGTTTGGCGCGCTCAGCCACAAGGCCAAAGCCAAACCGGGCGAGTTGTCGGGCGGCATGAAGCGGCGGCTGAGTTTGTCGCGCGCGCTCATCAACCATCCGCAGCTCTTGATGCTGGACGAACCCACCACAGGCCTGGACCCGCAGGCGCGCCACCTGATGTGGGAGCGGTTGCAGGTGCTGTTGCAAGAAGGCAAGTCCATCTTGCTCACCACCCATTTCATGGACGAAGCCGAGCGCCTGTGTTCGCGCCTCTTGGTGCTGGACCATGGGCGCAAGATCGCCGAAGGCAAACCCCGCGATTTGATTGCCCAGCACCTGGAGCCCGAAGTGGTCGAGGTGTTTGGTCAAGGCGCGGTGGCCTTGGCGCAAGAAGCGGGTTTGAAAGCGCTGGCGGGGCGTGTCGAAGTCAGTGGCGAGACCGTGTTCTTTTACACCCAGGACAGCCGTGGGTTGATGAACGCGCTGCAAGCTTGGCCTGCCCTGCGCACCCTGCACCGCCCTTCCAACCTGGAAGACCTGTTCTTGAAATTGACCGGACGCCAGATCCGTGAAGAAGGTTGAAGGGGGTCAAACCATGAGTCAAATTCAAAACAACATCTGGGCCGCGCCCCGACTTTCCATGCGCTGGTGGCCTGTGTTCCAGCGCAACTGGCTGGTCTGGAAAAAGCTGGCCATCCCCAGCTTGGTGGGCAACATCGCCGAGCCGCTCATGTGGCTGGTGGCCTTTGGCTATGGCATGGGCGCACTCATCGGGCAGGTCGAGATGGGCGGCGAGAAGGTGCCCTACATCCTGTTTTTGGCCAGCGGCAGCATTTGCATGAGCGCCATGAACGCCGCCACCTTTGAGGCGCTGTACTCGGCGTTTTCACGCATGCATGTGCAAAAAACCTGGGACGGCATCATGAACGCCCCGGTGCGCCTGGACGACGTGGTGCTGGCCGAGATGCTGTGGGCGGCCTTCAAAGCGCTGTTCAGCGTCACGGCCATTTTGCTGGTGATGATCGCTTTGGGCATCAGCCACAGCTGGAAGCTGCTGGTCGCCTGGCCCGTGCTGCTGGGCGTGGGCATCACCTTCAGCTGCATGGCGCTGATCTTCAATGCGCTGGCCAAGGGTTACGACTTTTTCACCTATTACTTCACCCTGTTCCTCACGCCCATGATGTTCCTCTCGGGCATCTTTTTTCCGCGTGAGCAACTGCCGGCGTTTGTGCGCGTGATCGCCGATTGGCTGCCGCTGTCGGTGGCCGTGGATTTGGTGCGCCCGATGTTCTTGGACCGCTGGCCTGACGAGCCGGTTCGTCTGGTGGCGGTGCTGGCGATGTTTGCAGGGGTGTCGTTCTGGATTGCCTTGGCGTTGACGAGGAAGCGGTTCAGGAGTTGAGGGCGCTTGAAGGCACGCAGTGGGGGGTGTTCAGATGAAGGCGTTCGCCAAGTGGGTCAACTGAACTTGCCATGCCGACCCACGCCATCTGAAAAACGAGTCGATCCCGATAAGGTCTCGCCACTTTGGATCGTCGCCAATCCATGCCTGATCTCGTTGGCGATGGCGCTGGCTTCGTCCAGGTCCCATTGCTCCATGACCGACATTCGGTCATTGCGCAGAGCGTTCTGGGGAAAGGCAGACATCTTTTGCGCCCAGATCAAAGCGTTCTCCAGTGCAGTCCCGTCATCGACCACCGCGTTCACAAGGCCGATCGCCAGTGCCTCTTGGGCATGAACCGGGCGCCCGGTCAGAATCAACTCCAAAGCACGACCCTGTCCGATCAGGCGCGGAAGGCGTATCGTTCCAAGGTCGACCAGCGGGACACCAAAGCGGCGGTTGAAGATGCCCAGAACGGCGGATCGGCCGACGATGCGCAAATCGCACCACAGGGCCAGTTCCATCCCGCCAGCGACGGCGGGGCCTTCGATGGCGGCAATCACAGGCTTTCGCAGTTTCAGGCGAGTGGGTCCCATGGGTGCAAATTCTCCGTCTGGGTTGACCGGTTTGCGCTCGCCTGCCGCCAGTGCCTTGAGATCGGCGCCTGCACAGAAAGCGCCTCCTGCGCCCGTGAGGATGGCGACGTCTGCTTCGTCATGGGCATCAAAGGATTTGAACGCAGTCAGTAAATCATGGGCGGTTGGCAGATCCACCGCATTGCGATGCTGAGGTCGTTCGATGGTCACAACAGCCACCCGATCCCGAATGGACATGGATACGGTCTTGCTCATTTTGCGTTGTCCTTTTCCTCTGTGAGGGATGCCATTGCAGATGCGCCATTGTCACAAAGAAGAGCAGCGCCATCAAAGATGTCCAGCGAGCCTGTCTGTCGGGCGAAAGGGGTGTTCTTGGCGCGTTGTTGGACGGTACAGCCTCGCAAGCAGCCGTGACTTTCAGGGATGGATGGCCTGTGACATGAGCGGGCAGCTGTCGTCTAAGTGTCCACCCATGCGCAGGGCTTGGATAAAAATCATCCAAAGTGCATTTACCTTCTTGCTTTGGCGTTTTTTTGACGTCCTTTCCAGAAAGCCCTGTCCGTGAAAGATCTCACCCGTTTTGCCCGCCAGCCCGTGGCCCTGGCCGTTGTTTTGTGTTGCGCATGGGGCGCCCATGCGCAGGACCCATTGGCGCCAGCCACGGCAGACCCGGGAGCGCTGTCGCCCGTGGTGGTGACGGGCGAGCGCTCGGGGGGGGGGGTGTGGCGCGGTGCCGCGTCGATCGATGTGGTGGATGGTGAATCGCTGCGCGATGGGCAGGCCCAGATCAATTTGTCGGAGGGTTTGGCTGGGGTGCCGGGCTTGGTGATCCGCAACCGCCAGAACTACGCCCAGGACTTGCAGATTTCGGTGCGTGGCTATGGAGCGCGTGCCACGTTCGGGGTGCGCGGCGTGCGTTTGTTTGTGGACGGCATTCCCGCCAGTGCGCCCGATGGCTCGGGCCAAGTGGCCAATTTCCCGTTGGGCGGTGCCGACCGGATCGAGGTGGTGCGCGGCCCGATGGCGGCGCTGTATGGCGCGTCGTCGGGGGGCGCTTTGCTGCTGTACACCGAAGAGGGGCAGCACCCGGCCCAATGGCGCACCGGGATGGTCGCGGGGTCCGATGGTTTGTGGCGGCTGTCCACGCAAGCGACGGGCAAAACCGGCACCCCCAAAGAGCCGGGGTGGTCTTATGCGCTGGATGTGAGCCGCTTTGCCACCGATGGTGCGCGGCCACAGTCGGCGGCCGACCGAACCAATGCCAACCTGAAGCTCACGCGCCCACACGAGGGTGGGCGCACGGTGTTGGTGCTCAACCAGCACCACAGTTTTGCATTGGACCCACAGGGTTTGGAGCGCAAGGACCTGGACAGTGGCACCCTCAAGACAGACCCCGGTGCGATCAGCTTCAACACCCGTAAATCGGTGGCGCAAACCCAGTTGGGCCTGGCTTTTGAGCAAGCCTTGGGCGGGGGACACAAGTTGGAGTTGATGGGCTACGGTGGGCAGCGGCAGGTGGTGCAGTACCAGTCGATTCCGGTCAGTTCTCAAACAGGTCCCAATAACCTGGGCAGCTCTGGCGGGGTGATCGATCTGGACCGCGATTACTGGGGCTGGAATGCCCGCTGGCGGCATCAAGGCGATTGGCAAGGTGGCCGTTTGTCGCTCAGCGCGGGCTTGGCTTCAGACCACCAAAGCGACCAACGCAAGGGCTATGAAAACTTCATCGGCAGCACCTTGGGTGTCCAAGGGAAGTTGCGGCGCGATGAGGTCAACCGCGCCAGCACGCTGGACCCTTATGTTCAGGCCGAGTGGCGTTCCAAAGACCTGACCCTCATGGGCGGCGTGCGCCAAACACGGACCGAATACACGTCCTCAGACCGGTACCTCAGCAACGGGGACGACAGTGGCCGCAAGACCTTCCAGGCCACTTTGCCAGTGGTGGGTGTGCGCTGGCAGTTGAACCCATCAGTGCAAGCATTTGCCAGCGTGGGCAAAGGCTATGAGATCCCGACCCTCAACGAGGTGGCTTACCGCAGCGGTGGGGCTTCGGGCTTCAACAGTCAGCTCAATGCTGCCCGCAGCACCAGCGCCGAACTCGGCTTGCGTGGTCGTGCCGATCGCTTTGGCTGGAATGCCACGGCCTTTGACATCCGCACCGACGATGAGATCGTGGTGCAAAACAACTCGGGTGGACGTGCCACCTTCCAAAATGCGGGACGCACCCAACGCCAAGGCTTGGAGTTGTCAGGCAACTGGCGCCATGGCCCAGTCAGCTTGGTTTCTGCGCTGACCTGGATGCAGGCCGAATACTTGGACGCTTTTCAGACTTGTGCCCGTGCGGGCTGTCCGAACGTGTTCCCAAGGGTGACCGTGCCAGCAGGCAACCGCATCCCCGGCTTGCCCATGCAGCAAGCCTTTGTGCAAGCCACTTGGGACACAGGCTGGGCGGGCAGCCGGGTGGTTTTTGAAACACGCCATGTGGGCCGCGTGATGGTCAATGACCAAAACAGCGATTCGGCGGTGGGCCATACCTTGTTCAACCTGGGTGTGCATTTCAAGCAAGACCGGGGTGATTGGACCTTGCGCGAGTTCATTCGGGTGGACAACCTGACCGATCGGCGCCATGTGGGCTCGGTCATCGTCAACGATGGCAACAGCCGTTTCTTTGAGCCCGGTTTGGGCCGTAAGCTCTTGGTGGGTCTGGAGGCGCAGCGCCGGTTCTGAGTTGGGGGTTGAGCCCGGTAAGATCCTTGTTTTGAGTTTCCCACCCATTTCGAAGGAACGAGCAACATGAACATCCAGACCGTAGGCATCATTGGCGCAGGGACCATGGGCAATGGCATTGCACAGGCGTGCGCCGTCTCGGGCATCCACGTCGTGATGGTCGATATTTCTGACGCGGCTGTGGCCAAAGGCGTGGCCACCGTGGCCAAGAGCTTGGACCGCTTGGTCAACAAAGAAAAAATCAGCGAAGCCGACAAGGCCGCAGCGCTCGCTCGCATTCAGGGCTCCAGCAACTACGACGACCTCAAGAGCGCGCAGCTGGTGATCGAAGCCGCCACCGAGAACCACGAACTCAAAGTCAAGATCTTGAAGCAGCTCGACGGTTTGCTGGCCCCGAACGTGATCATCGCCTCCAACACCTCGTCGATTTCGATCACGCAACTGGCCGCCGCCACCCAGCGCGCGGACCGCTTCATCGGCATGCACTTCTTCAACCCCGTGCCCATGATGGCGCTAGTCGAAATCATCCGTGGCCTGCAAACCAGCGACGCCACCCACGACGCGGTGCACGACATGGCGCTGGCGCTGGGCAAGACCCCCATCACCGTCAAGAACGCCCCTGGCTTTGTGGTCAACCGCATCTTGGTGCCCATGATCAACGAAGCTTTCTTTGTGCTGGGCGAAGGCCTGGCCGAGGCCGAAGCCATCGACGCGGGCATGAAGCTCGGCTGCAACCAGCCGATTGGCCCCTTGGCCCTGGCCGACATGATTGGCCTGGACGTGTGCCTGGCCGTGATGGAGGTCTACCTCAAGGAATTCGGCGACAGCAAATACCGCCCCAGCCCGCTGCTCAAAGAAATGGTGGCCGCAGGCCGCTTGGGCCGCAAGACCGGTCAGGGCGTTTACAAGTACTGAGATGCAGACCACCCCCCACCCCGAAGGCCAGATCGATTGCACCGTGCACGGTGCAGTCCTGCAAATTGGCATCAACCGCCCCGCCAAGCGCAACGGCTTCACGCCCAAAATGTTCCGCGAGTTGGGCGAGGCTTACACCCGGCTCGACGATGACCCCGCGCTGCGCGTGGGGGTGTTGTGCGCGGCGGGCGACCATTTCACCGCCGGGCTGGATTTGCCGACCATCGCGCCCTTGATGCAGCGCGGCGAAAAGGCCGTGCCGCTGGGCTTGGTCGATCCGCTGAACCTGGGCATGGACGGTTACCGCCGCCGCACCAAACCCATGGTGGTGGCGGTGCAGGGCATCACCTACACCTTGGGCATTGAATTGATGCTGGCGGCTGACATCGTGGTGGCGGCCGATGACTGCCGGTTTTCGCAGCTGGAGGTGCAGCGCGGCATCATGGCCACGGGCGGGGCCACGCTGCGCATGGCCGAGCGCGCGGGCTCGGGCAATGCGCTCTTGCATTTGCTCACAGCCGATGTGTTCGACAGCGCCGAAGCCCTGCGCCTGAATTTTGTGCAAAAAGTGGTGCCTGCAGCGGACCTGTTGGACGAGGCCATGCGCATTGCCGAATTGATCGCCGCGCAAGCCCCGCTGGCGGTGGTGGCCACGCGGCAAAACGTGCTCAAAGCGGTGGAGCACGGCCCGGTGGTGGCGATGCAAGACTTTCTGCCCGTGCAACAGCGCCTGTCCAGGTCGCAAGATGCCGCTGAGGGCGTGCGTTCGTTTGTGGAAAAGCGCGCGGCGCGATTCACGGGCCAGTGATGTTCGACCCACCTGGCCTGGGGGTCGGGTGCGAGGTCTCCCGTGCTTGAATGTCGCGGCGCAGTTCGGCCACTTCTTGACGCAGCAGACCGATTTCCTGCATCAAGTCTTTTTCGATTTGACGCTCTTCGTCTTCCACTTCCTTTTCAACAAAGATGGCCGACAGTGAGGCGGTGACGAGGGACAACACGGCCAGTCCCAGCAGCACCACGATCACCGAAAAGGCGCGTGAAGCTTGGGTGGAAGGCACCACGTCGCCAAAGCCTACAGTGGCTGCGGTGGTGAAGGCCAACCACAGTCCGTCAGACAAGGACTCAATGTGCGGGTCAATCAACCAAAAGCCCAAACCACCCAGCCCCAGAATGGCCACAGCCAGCAACACGGAATAGACCAGACCCTGGCGGATCAGGCGACGGAAGCGACGTGGTTGTTCAGGCATGTGAGCGATTTTCACATGGCTGGCGGCCCCACAATCGGTGCATGACTGAAATGAACGCATCGCATCCCTATACCGACCTCACCCCCGACCGGGTGATGGACGCCCTGACCGATCTGGGCCTGTGGCCCGATGGCCGTTTGCTGGCGCTCAGCTCCTACGAAAACCGCGTTTACCGTGCCCACCTGGACGAGCTGGTGCAAGGCAGCTCGGCGGTGGTGCTCAAGTTTTACCGGCCTGGCCGCCGGAGCCGATCGCAGATTCAGGAAGAACACGACTTTGCCGCCGAGCTGCTGGCGGCCGAAGTGCCGGTGGTGCCTCCGATGGTGCTCAACGGCCAAACCTTGCACCACGCGGCAGGGTTTGATTTTTCGGTCAGCCCTTTGCGCGGTGGTCGCACGCCCGAGCTCGATGACTTTGAAGTGCTCGAATGGATTGGCCGCTTTCTGGCCCGCATCCACACCGTGGGCGCGGCCCAACCCTTTGTGCACCGCCCCGCGCTGGATGTGCAGACCTTTGCGCTGGAGCCTGCCGAGTGGCTGCAAACGCACCAGATGATTCCGCTGGAGGTCGAGCGTGAATGGCGCGAGGCCTTTGCAGAGGCGCTGGCCTTGGTGCAAGAAAAAATGGCGCAGGGTGCAGCAGGCCGCCGCCTGATTCGCCTGCACGGCGACTGCCACCCTGGCAATATTTTGTGGACACCTGCCGAGCTGCCCGGTGGTGGCCCGCACTTTGTCGATCTGGACGATGCCCGCATGGGCCCCGCCGTGCAAGACCTGTGGATGCTGCTGTCGGGCAGCCGTGCCCAGCGCACGCAGGAGCTCTCGGCCTTGCTCGATGGTTATGAGCAGGTGCGCGACTTCGACCGTGCCGAGCTGAACCTGATTGAGCCGCTGCGCACCTTGCGCCTGATCCACTACAGCGCCTGGCTGGCACGCCGTTGGGAAGACCCGATCTTCCCGGTCAACTTTCCGTGGTTTGGCACACCCGACTATTGGCGTGGTCAGGTGTTGATGCTGCAAGAGCAGGTAGAGCAAATGCAGGAAGCGCCCTTGGTGGCGTGAGGGTTCAGGGCCACGTCACGGCTGCATCGGTCGCATGAGCCACAAAAAAGCCCCGCCAGGCAGCTGTCTGGCAGGGCTTTTGAGGGAGCCACAAGCGATCAGCTCAGCAGCGCATTCACCCGTTTCACATAGGCCGCCGGGTCTTCGGGCAAGCCGCCTTCGGCCAGCAGGGCCTGGTCAAACAGGATGTGGGCCAGGTCGTGGAAGTGGACCGAGCCATCGAGCTTTTTGACCAGTTCGTGATCGGGGTTGACCTCCAGCACGGGCTTGACTTCAGGGGCGCTTTGCCCAGCTTGCTTGAGCATGCGGGCCAGTTGCATGCTCATGCCGTCGTCGGTCACCACCAGGCAGGCAGGGCTGTCCACCAGGCGGCTGGTCACGCGCACGTCTTCGGCTTTGTCTTTCAGGGCTTCTTTCAGCTTGGCCAGCACGGGCTTGAAGGTTTCGGCCGCGTCTTCGGCGGCTTTCTTTTCTTCTTCGTCTTGCAGCTTGCCCAGGTCAAACGCGCCCTTGGCCACGCTTTGCAGCGGGGTGCCGTCAAACTCGTGCACAAAGTTCAGCGCCCACTCGTCCACGCGGTCGGTCATGAGCAGCACTTCGATGCCTTTTTTCTTGAAGACTTCAAGCTGTGGGCTGTTCTTGGCGGCGGCCAGGGTGTCGGCGGTGATGTAGTAAATCGCGTCCTGGCCTTCTTTCATGCGGGCTTTGTAGTCGGCAAAGCTCACGCTCACGGTGTCACTGGTGGTGGACGCAAAGCGCAGCAGCTTGGTCAGACGGTCTTTGTTGCCAAAGTCTTCGCCCAGGCCTTCTTTCAGCACCGCGCCGAACTCGGCGTAGAACTTGGAATACTGGCCGAATTTGGCTTTATCTTCTTCGCTCAAGACATCCGTGACACCGTCGGTCGCCTCAGGGGCCTTGTCGTGTTTGGCCAGGTCTTCCAGCATCGACAACACACGTTTCGTGCAGCCTTCGCGGATGGCTTTGACGTCGCGGCTTTCTTGCAGCAATTCGCGGCTCACGTTCAGGGGCAGGTCGGCCGAGTCCACCACGCCTTTGACAAAGCGCAGGTAGCTGGGCATCAGCGCTTCGGCTTCGTCCATGATGAACACACGCTTGACGTACAGCTTGATGCCGGCTTTCTTGTCGCGGTTCCACAGGTCTTGCGGGGCCTTGGCTGGGATGTAGAGCAGCTGGGTGTATTCGGTGCTGCCCTCGACGCGGTTGTGCGTCCAGGTCAGCGGGGCTTCAAAGTCGCGGCTGATCTGTTTGTAGAAGTCGGCGTATTGCTCGTCGGTGATGTCCTTCTTGGGGCGGGTCCACAAGGCGCTGGCTTTGTTGATGGTTTCCCATTCGCCGGTCTTGACCATGCCGCCGGGTTTGCGGCCCGCTTTTTCATCGTTCGGGTCGATCAACTCGCCGTCTTGCCACTCTTCCTTTTCCATCAAGATGGGCAGGCTGATGTGGTCGGAGTATTTGCCGACGATTTCCTTGAGCTTCCAGGTGTTGGCATATTCCAGCGCTTCTTCGCGCAGATGCAAGATGACGCTGGTGCCGCGTTCGGCGCGGGCGATGGTTTCGACCTCAAAGTCGCCCGTGCCGCCGCTGACCCAGCGCACACCCTCAGCAGGGGCAGCGCCTGCGCGGCGGGTTTCGACGGTGATTTTGTCGGCCACGATGAAGCCCGAGTAAAAGCCCACGCCGAACTGGCCAATCAGTTGCGCGTCTGACTTTTGGTCGCCGCTCAGCTTGCTCATGAAGTCCTTGGTGCCGCTCTTGGCGATCGTGCCCAAGTGGTCGATGGCTTCTTGCGCTGTCATGCCGATGCCGTTGTCGGTGATGGTGAGCGTCTTGGCGGCTTTGTCAAACGACAGGCGCACCTGCAATTCAGGCGCGTCTTCGAACAGCGCGGTGTTGTTGAGCGCTTCAAAGCGCAGCTTGTCGCAAGCGTCCGAAGCGTTGGAGATCAGCTCGCGCAGAAAGATTTCCTGGTTGGAGTACAGCGAATGCGTGACCAGGTGCAGCAGTTGTGCGACTTCGGCCTGAAAGGCGTGGGTTTGTTTGCTCATATCCATTCAATGTGAAAAAAAACAAAAGATCAAAAACCAAAACGCCCCACAGTTGGGGGCGTTTGGCGGTGTTTCAAGAGGCTTCAGAAGGACTCATTCGGGCCCAAATACCGCCATGTGCCCGCAGGCATCTGGCCCAGTTGCACATTGCCCATGCGGATGCGTTTGAGGCCCACGACTTTCAGGCCCACTTGTTCGCACATGCGGCGGATCTGGCGCTTTTTGCCTTCGGTCAGCACAAAGCGCAGCTGCTCGGGGTTTTGCCAATCCACCTTGGCGGGCTTGAGGGGTTTGCCGTCCAGGCTCAGGCCGTGGCGCAGGCGCTCCAGCAGCGCCTTGGGGAACACCGCTTGCACGTTGGCGCTCACCCGGTCGAAGTCGCCAATCACGCTGAGCTGCTTGGCTTTGCCGCCATAAGTGGCCGAGGCGGCGGTGGCCGCAGCGGTGTTTTCGTGGCCGGTGTAGGCCACGCGTACCAAATACTCTTTTTCCATCTCCGAGTCTTCGCCGATCAGCTGGCGCGCCACGCGTCCGTCTTGCGTCAGCACCAGCAGGCCCGTGGAATCGATGTCCAGTCGCCCTGCCGGGGCCAGGCCGCGCAGCTGGGGCGGTGTGAAACGCAGCTTGGACGGGTCGCCGCCCCAGTGGCTGCGCGGGTTGATCAGGGTGATGGCGGGCTCGTGCCCGTCTTCGGCTTGGCCGCTCACATAGCCCATGGGCTTGTGCAGCAAGATGGTCACTTGCCGGTCTTGTTGTTGCTCGGCCGCTTTGTCGATGGTGATGCGGTCGGCCAGGGTCACTTGTTGGCCCATGCTGGCGGGCAAGCCATTGACCTTGACCCAGCCTTGCTCGATCCAGGCGTCGGCTTCACGGCGCGAGCACATGCGCAATTCGGCCATGCGCTTGTTCAGGCGCGTGGTGCCGCTGGGCGAGGCCGTTTCGCCTTTGCCTTCAGGGCGGGGGGCGCGCTGGAATGCCGGGGGCTGGGTCATGGGTGTGCAGAATCAAAAAAGGGACGGATGGGCAAGGCCGCCCATTGTCCCTTTTTTTGCCGCCAAGCTTTTAGCGTGTGTGTGCGAAGAAGTGTGCCAAGTCCTTGAGCTGCGCATCGTTGATGCCATACAAGGCCGCGGCCATCACCGTGTCGCGGCCTGGGCCGGGTTTGTCACGGTATTCCTTCATCACGTCCAACAAAAATTGTTCTTGTTGGCTGGCCAAGCGGGGGACCTGGTCACGGCCTTGGTACTGCGGCAAATGGCAGGTGCCACACAAAGCCGATTTGGCCAGTTCGCGACCACGCTCCAGGCTGGCCTTGTCCACACGGCCCTTGGCCGCAGGGGGGGCCGCCTGCGCAGAAAAATAGGTGGCCAAGGCCCCCAATTCGGCATCCGGGACCCCGTCGAGCGAGCCTTTCATGGCGGGCACATCCCGCAAGCCTTCCCGTATCAGGACCAATTGGTTTTCGATGAAGGTTTTGGGTTGGGCCGCCAGCGAAGGGATGCTGGGAATTTGCGAAACACCCTTGGTCCCGTGGCAGGCCGCACATTGTGCGGCCCGCGCGGGGGCCTGGATGCTCGCGTTGACTTGCGCACTGCCTTGAAAAGCCGTCTGGGCCAAGGCGGGCGACGCGGCCCAGACCCAGCCGCATAACAAGGCCGTTGTGAACCTGGCTTTCAACACGGCCCCATCAAGGCTTGCTGTAAGAGATGCGGTAGATCGCGCCCAGCTGCTCGTCCGAGACCAGCAAAGCGCCATCGGGCATTTGCAACATGTAGGCAGGGCGGCCCCAGAAGCTGTTGTCTGCGTCGTCCTTGAAGCCTGTCAGGAAAGGCGTGACCTTGGCGCTCTTGCCCTCTGCATCGGTGTTGACGGACACCACATCAAAGCCCAGCTTCTTGGTGCGGTTCCATGAACCTTTGCGGGCGACGAACAGGGTGTTCTTGTACTCGGCAGGGAACATGTTGCCAGTGTAGAAGGTCACGCCCATCACGGCTGCGTGCGGGCCCATATTGGCCACAGGCAATGTCACGCCGTCGCAAGGCTTGTCTTTTTTCATGTCGCGGTCAGGCACACCGGTGGCATGGCAGTAGGGGAAGCCGAAGTTCAAACCGGTTTTGGGCATGCGGTTGAGTTCGTCATCGGGGGTGTCGTCGCCCATCCAGTCACGGCCGTGGTCGCTGAACCACAACTCTTTGGTCACGGGGTGCCAGTCAAAACCCACGGTGTTGCGCACGCCTGTGGCGATCACTTCCATGCCGGAACCATCCGCGTTGTAACGGCGGATTTGGGCGTATTCAGCACCAGGCTCGCAGATGTTGCAAGGCGCACCGAAAGGCACATAGAGCTTGCCGTCTGGACCAAAGCTCAGGTATTTCCAGTTGTGGTGTTGCAGCGGGGGCAGCTTGAAGGCGGCGGTCATGTCCACCGGCTGGGCGTTGGGGTTGGCTTCAATGCCGTCGTAGCGCAGCACCTTGTCAATCGCCATGACATACAAAGAACCTTTGTGCATGGTGACGGCAGGTTGGGCCAGTTTGTCGACCAGCACGCGGCTGGTGCGTTCTTTGCCGTTGTCGGTGATTTCATAGACGCGACCCAAAGCCCGGGTGCCTGCATAGATCTTGCCACTTTCGCCACGGCTCATGGCTCGGACACCCGGGGTGCCGGTGGACCAAATCTCGATCTTGAAGCCCGGTGGCAACTTGAGTTTGTTCAGGGGAATGTCGGCCGCCGGGGTGACGGTGAGCTTGCCAGGCAAGGGCGCCAGTGTGGAGTTGGCCATGTCGGCAGGCATGCCTTGCTTCCAGGCCGGAGGCGGTGCAGCGGGCGCGGCTGGGGCTGCTGTTTGGGCCATGGATTGCCCGATGCCGAAGGACAAAACGGCGGCGCAGATGGCGATTTTCTTGAACATCAAAAAGCTCCTGTGGGTTAGCGAATGAACGGCTGGAGCGTATGCGGGTCAAATCCCTTTCAATACAGGGTTATTGCTGAGGACAATTGATTTGGCGTCACGTACATGACTCGGTGACGCCTTCAAAACGAGGCGGTG
Organism: Comamonadaceae bacterium; assembly: GCA_027484105.1. Taxonomy (GTDB): domain Bacteria; phylum Pseudomonadota; class Gammaproteobacteria; order Burkholderiales; family Burkholderiaceae_C; genus Limnohabitans_A. Next base: position 33,632 of record JAIXUG010000008.1, on the reverse strand, counting down.
CGCAAACCCTGCAAGTTCAAAATGCGCAGGCCGCCGTATTCCACCCGAATGAGATGGCGCGACTCCAGAACGCGCAGGGCTTCGTTCACGCGCTGACGCGACAGGCCCACCAGGTAGGCCAGCTCTTGCTGGGTGATGCGCAGCACCTCGCCCACCCCGGAAAACAGCACCGGGTTGAACAAGGCGGCCAGATGGCGTGCCAGCCGCAGCTCGGGGTTGGTCATGCGGTCCATTTCCCGGGCCGCAATGAATTGCCCCAGGCGTTCATTGAGCTGGTTCATGATGAATCGGTTGAAACCCAGCGAGTGGTCCAGCAGCCAATGAAAGCTGTCGACCGGCATGCCCGCCACCACGCTGGGGCGCAGGGCCTGGATGTTGTAGCGGTAAATTTCTCGCTTGATCGCAGTGCCTTCGCCAAACCAGCCGCCAGGGGGCACACCCGTGAAGGTCATGGTTTGACCGCTTTCGCTGTCGGTGCTCATCTTCAAAAGCCCTGAGATCACGCCAAACCAGTACGTCACCGGACGCCCGACACGGCACACGTAGTCGCCTGTTTGGGGGTCGCTGACGACCAATTTCGGGATGATCTGAGCCTGTTCATCCGCTTCCAACAAGGTCAGCCAGGGGATTTCCTTGAGCTCTGCAGCCGTCGGGGGGCGTCGCCGTTGATGAACGCTGTTTTCTTGGGCCATGGCGATGGGTGCTTTGTCAGCTGAGGGTCAGTTGAGCTAAGGGTCTTCCCTGAATTGTCGTTCAAACGACAACTTGACGTCAAATGACTGCCTAGGATCCGCAGCAGTTTCAGTCGCATTGCGATCAATGCACCGTTTTTGGAGACAGGTCAGGTCATGCAAACAACGTTTCCCCGTTTGATGCTCAAGCACGCTGCCGAGCGCCCCTCGGCACCTGCCTTGCGCGAAAAAGAATATGGCATCTGGCAGACCATCACCTGGTCTGATTTGGCCACTTTGGTGAGGTCTGTGGCTTGCGGTCTGCACCAAGCGGGTCTGCAGCGCGGTGAACACCTGATTGTGGTGGGCTCCAACCGTCCACGCCTTTACGCCACCATGCTGGCCGCGCAGTCTTTGGGTGCCATTCCGGTGCCGCTGTACCAGGACGCGGCTGCAGCCGAATGCGTGTTCCCCATCACCAATGCCGAGGTGCGTTTTGCCGTGGTGGAAGACCAGGAGCAGGTTGACAAAATGCTGGAAGTGCGTGAGCAGTGCCCGCAACTGACGCACATTTATTACGACGACCCACGCGGCTTGCGCAAGTACACCGAAGACGGTCTCGGCGCACTCGAAGAGCTGATCGCAGCCGGTGGCGTGTTTGCCCAGCAGCATCCGCAGTTTTTCAGCGAAGAGGTCGAAAAAGCGACAAGTTCCGATGTGGCGGCCATGTTCTTCACTTCGGGCACCACAGGCAACCCCAAGGGCGTGGTGCACACGCACAGCTCCTTGATCGACCGCGCCGACGCCGGCGCCGAATTTGACAAGTTGACCCACGCCGAAGACGTGCTGGCCTACATGCCCCCCGCCTGGATTGGCCAGAACATCTTCAGCTATGCGCAGTGGTTGGTGTGTGGCTATGTGGTCAATTGCCCCGAGTCGGGCGCCACGGTGACCATCGACCTGAAAGAAATCGGACCCACTTATTACTTTGCGCCGCCCCGTGTGTTCGAGGGCATGCTGACCAGCGTGATGATCCGCATGGAAGACGCGGGTAGTTTCAAGCGCAAGTTGTTCCACCATTTCATGGCGGTAGCTAAAAAAGTCGGCCCCAGTTTGATGGATGGCAGCAGCGTCGGTTTGATGGACCGCTTGCAATACGCGCTGGGCAACATCATGGTCTATGGGCCCCTTCGCAACAACATGGGTTTCAGCCGGGTGCGCGTGGCCTACACCGCTGGCGAAGCCATTGGTCCCGATTTGTTCACCTTCTACCGTTCGATCGGCGTCAACATCAAGCAGCTGTATGGCTCGACCGAAACAGCCGTGTTTGTGTGCCTGCAGCCCGACAACGAAGCGCGCGCCGACACCGTGGGTGTGCCTTGCAAAGGCGTGGAAATCAAGGTGGCCGACAACGGCGAGATCCTGGTCAAGTCGCCGGGCTTGCTCAAGGGTTACTACAAAAACCAAAAAGCCACCGACGAGGTCTTGACGGCCGATGGCTGGTACCACACCAGCGATGCGGGCTTCATCGACAGCCATGGTCACCTCAAGATCATTGACCGCGTGAAAGACGTGGGCCGCATCCAGGGCGGTGCCAACGATGGCGCCATGTTTGCCCCCAAATACGTTGAGAACAAGCTCAAATTCTTCCCGCACATCAAAGAAGTGGTGGCGTATGGCGACCAGCGCGAAAAAGTGTGCGTCATGGTTAATATCGACTTCGATGCCGTGGGCAATTGGGCCGAGCGCCGCAACCTGCCTTATGCCGGCTACGGCGATCTGGCGCAAAAGCCCGAGGTGTACCAGCTCATCCAAGAGTGCGTGGAAAAGGTCAACGCCGACTTGGCCGAAGACGCTTTGCTGGCAGGCAGCCAAGTTTCGCGCTTTTTGATTTTGCACAAAGAACTGGACGCCGACGACGGCGAGTTGACCCGCACCAACAAGGTCCGCCGTGGGTTCATTGCCGACAAGTACAAGCCTTTGGTGGATGGCCTGTATGGCGGCAAGACCGAACAGTTCATTGAGACCGTCGTCAAGTTTGAAGACGGCCGCACTGGCAGCGTGAGTGCCACGCTCAAGATTTCCGACGCCAAGACATTCACACCCGTGAAGGCAGCAGCATGACCAAGAAAATCGGCGACGTCATTCTGGACGTCAACAACATCAGTTTGCGCTTCGGCGGCGTGAAGGCGCTGACCGACATCTCGTTCAACGTGCGTGAACATGAGGTGCGCGCCATCATTGGCCCCAACGGTGCCGGCAAAAGCTCGATGCTCAACTGCATCAACGGCGTGTACACGCCCCAAGAGGGCAGCATCACCTTCCGTGGGCAAAAGTTCGCGCACATGAACAGCCGTCAGGTGGCCGAGATGGGCATTGCCCGCACGTTCCAGAACCTGGCCCTGTTCAAAGGCATGAGCGTGATCGACAACATCATGACCGGCCGCAACTTGCACATCAAGAGCAACCTGTTCATGCAGGCGCTGCGCCTGGGCCCCGCCCAGCGCGAGGAAGAGCAACACCGCGAGTTTGTCGAGCACATCATCGACTTCCTGGAGATTCAGGCGTTCCGCAAAACCCCGGTGGGCCAGTTGCCTTACGGATTGCAAAAGAGGGTGGACCTGGGCCGCGCCCTGGCGATGGAGCCCCAAGTGCTCTTGCTCGACGAGCCCATGGCGGGCATGAACATGGAAGAGAAGCAGGACATGTGCCGCTTCATCCTGGATGTGAACGACGAGTTTGGCACCACCATCGTGCTGATCGAGCACGACATGGGGGTGGTGATGGACATCTCGGACCGTGTGGTCGTGCTGGATTACGGCAAAAAAATCGGCGACGGGACTCCCGAAGAAGTGCGCAACAACGAAGACGTGATCAGTGCCTATTTGGGCACCAGTCACTGAGGAGAAAAGAACATGGCATTTTTCCTGGAAGCTCTTTTTGGCGGTCTGATGGCCGGCATGCTTTACGCGCTGGTGGCGCTTGGTTTTGTTTTGATTTTCAAGGCCTCGGGTGTGTTCAATTTCGCCCAAGGCGCGATGGTGTTGTTCGCCGCTTTGGCCATGGCCCGTTTTGCCGAGTGGGTCCCTGACTGGCTGGGGCTGGAGAACAAGTTCCTGGGCAATTTGGTGGCCTTCATTTTGGCTGCCGCCATCATGTATGTGCTGGCTTGGCTGATCGAACGTCTGGTGCTGCGCCACCTGGTCAACCAAGAGGGCGTGACCTTGCTCATGGCCACGCTGGGCATCACTTACTTTCTGGATGGCTTGGGTCAGACCATCTTTGGCAGTGACATCTACAAAATCGACGTGGGCATGCCCAAGGAGCCGGTCTTTTTGCTGGACTCGGTTTTCCCTGGTGGCGTCTTGATCAACCTGGAGGACGTGTATGCAGCCTGCATCGCGGCTTTGTTGGTCGTGGTTTTGTCGCTGTTTTTCCAGAAGACCGGCACCGGCCGCGCCCTGCGTGCGGTGGCCGATGACCACCAGGCGGCGCAGTCGATTGGCATTCCGCTCAACCGTATCTGGGTGATTGTGTGGTTTGTGGCCGGGATCACTGCCTTGGTCGCCGGCATCATCTGGGGCTCCAAGATGGGCGTGCAGTTTTCCTTGACGACGGTGGCGCTGCGAGCTTTGCCCGTCATCATTTTGGGCGGCTTGACTTCGGTGCCGGGCGCCATCATCGGCGGCTTGATCATTGGGGTGGGCGAGAAGCTGTCCGAGGTTTACCTGGGACCCTTTGTGGGCGGAGGGATCGAAATCTGGTTTGCCTACGTGCTGGCGCTGGTGTTCTTGCTGTTCCGTCCGCAAGGCCTGTTCGGCGAAAAGATCATCGACCGCGTGTAAGGAGAGAAAAACATGTTTTACAGAGAAAACGGTCAATTCAAGACCTCTTACCGCAGCGACCAGCAGATTTTTGCCATCGCACAAGACCGTTGGGCCATCCTGGCGCTCATCGCCTTCGCCTTCATCGGCGTGCCCTTCCTGGTCGATGAGTACATGTTCCGCGCCATCCTGATCCCGTTCCTGATTCTGGCCATGGCCGCTTTGGGGGTGAACATTCTGGTCGGGTATTGCGGTCAGATTTCGCTCGGTTCAGGGGCCTTCATGGCGGTGGGGGCTTACATGGCCTACAACACCTATGTGCGCATCGAGGGCATGCCCCTGATCGTGGCCTTGTTGGCAGGCGGTTTCTTTGCCACTTTGGTGGGGATGTTCTTCGGCATTCCCAGCTTGCGCGTCAAGGGCCTGTATCTGGCTGTGGCCACGCTGGCGGCCCAGTTCTTTTGCGATTGGGCCTTCTTGCGCGTGGGCTGGTTCACCAACAACAACCCATCCGGTTCGGTTTCGGTCTCCAACCTGAGTCTGTTTGGCTGGACCATCAACTCACCACTGGAAAAGTACCTGTTCTGCCTGGCCTTTCTGGTGGTGTTCGGCTTGTTGGCCAAAAACCTGGTGCGCTCGGCCATTGGTCGTGAATGGATGGCCATTCGCGACATGGATGTGGCCGCTTCGGTCATCGGCATCCGTCCCATGTATGCCAAGCTCAGCGCGTTCGCGGTCAGCTCCTTCATCATTGGCGTGGCCGGTGGCCTGTGGGGCTTTGTGCACCTGGGCTCCTGGGAGCCCGCGGCTTTCTCGATTGACCGCTCTTTCCAGTTGCTGTTCATGGTCATCATCGGCGGCATGGGCTCCATCATGGGCAGCTTTTTTGGCGCGGCCTTCATCGTGATCTTGCCGATTTTCCTCAACCAGTTCTTGCCTTGGCTGGGGGGCTTGGTGGGGGTCACGATTTCCACCGCCCTGGTTTCCCACGCCGAATTCATGATCTTTGGCGCGCTGATTGTCTGGTTCCTGATTGTGGAGCCCCATGGCCTGGCCAAGTTGTGGTCGGTGGCCAAACAAAAGCTGCGTCTGTGGCCTTTCCCTCACTGATTTTCATTGCGATTTTTTCCCAAGTGCTTCCACCTTTTTTAACAGGAGACATACCATGAAGCTTCGTCAACTCGTCCTTGCCACCACTGTGGCAGCTGCCGGTCTTGCCAGCGCGCTGGTCAGTACGGTCGCAACCGCTCAAACCAAAGAGCAATTTTTCCCCGTGCTGGTTTACCGCACAGGCGCTTATGCGCCCAACGGCGTGCCGTTTGCCAACGGCTACGTCGATTACCTCAAGCTGGTCAATGCGCGCGGTGGCATCAACGGCGTCAAGGTCAGCTTTGAAGAATGCGAAACCGGCTACGCCACCGACCGTGGTGTGGAGTGCTATGAGCGCCTGAAAGGCAAAAACGGCGGCGCCACAGTGTTCCAGCCGCTGTCCACCGGCATCACATTTGCCTTGACCGAGAAGGCCCCCATCGACAAGATCCCATTGATCACTGCGGGTTATGGCCGCAGCGAATCGGCTGACGGTGGTGTGTTCAAGTGGAACTTCCCCTTGGCAGGCACTTACTGGGTGGCCGGTGACGTGATCATCCAGGACATCGCCAAGCGTGCGGGTGGTTTTGACAAACTCAAGGGCAAGCACATCGCCTTGGTGTACCACGACAGCCCCTTCGGCAAGGAAGCCATCCCGATCCTGCAAGAGCGCGCTGCCATGCACGGTTACAAGCTGAGCCTGTTGCCTGTGACCCACCCCGGTGTGGAGCAAAAGTCAACCTGGTTGCAAATTCGCCGCGATCGTCCTGACTACGTGGTCAACTGGGGCTGGGGTGTGATGAACTCCACCTTGCTCAAGGAAGCCCAAGCCACCGGCTACCCCCGTGAAAACATCTGGGGCGTGTGGTGGGCAGGTGCCGAGCCTGATGTGAAAGACATCGGCATGGGCGCCAAGGGCTACAACGCCATCACCATGCAGCACGGCACCGAAAAGGGCTCTGCCATCGTGAAGGAAGTGCTGGAGAAGTTGCACGCCAAAGGCCAGGGCACAGGTCCTCGTGACGAAGTGGGTGAAGTGCTGTACATGCGCGGTTTGTTCAGCGCCATGTTTGCAGTGGAAGGCGTGCGCCAAGCCCAAGAGAAGTACGGCAAAGGCAAGGTCATGACCGGCGAGCAAGCGCGCTGGGGTTATGAAAACCTGAACCTGACCCAGCCCAAGCTGGATGCTCTGGGCTTCAAGGGCGTGCTGCGTCCCATCTCCACCTCGTGCGCCGACCACATGGGTGCCAACTGGGCCCGTATCCACACATGGGACGGCACCAAGTGGCAATTCACCAGCGACTGGATGCAGGCCGATGAGCAGATCATCAAGCCCATGGTCAAGGCCGCTGCTGACAAGTACGCTGCCGAGAAAAAGATCACACGCCGCACCCCTGCGGATTGCCAGTCTTGATTTGAGTCCAGCTGCCGCGCCAGCGGCAGCTGGTCAGCTGCAGCCAGCTTGTGCTGGCCTGCAGCGGCCTGACCGGAGAGACCAAATGAAACCCTTGCGTGCAGTGGTTTCATTTGGCTTGAACCCCAGAATTTGAAAAGGCACAGTCCATGAGCGACAAAAACATTGTTCTGAACGTCAACGGCATCGAAGTCATTTACAACCACGTCATCTTGGTGCTCAAGGGCGTGTCCTTGCAGGTGCCCGAGCAAGGCATCGTGTCTTTGTTGGGCGGCAACGGTGCGGGCAAAACCACGACCTTGCGTGCCATTTCCAACTTGCTCAGGGGCGAGCGCGGCGACGTGACCAAGGGCAACATTGAGCTGCGGGGCGAGCGCATCGAAAACCTCACGCCCGCTGACCTGGTCAACCGTGGGGTGGTGCAGGTCATGGAAGGGCGCCATTGCTTTGCCCACTTGTCGATCGAAGACAACCTGCTGACCGGCAGTTACACCCGCACCGACAAGGGTGAAATTGCCGCCAACCTGGACAAGGTCTACACCTACTTTCCGCGTCTGAAAACCCGCCGCACCTCGCAAGCCGCCTACACATCCGGCGGCGAGCAGCAGATGTGTGCCATTGGCCGCGCCCTGATGACCAACCCCAGCGTCATGCTGTTGGATGAACCGTCGATGGGCCTGGCGCCACAGATTGTGGAAGAAGTGTTCAACATCGTCAAAGACCTGAACGAGAAAGAAAAAGTCACTTTCCTGATCGCTGAGCAAAACACCAACATGGCGCTCAAGTACTCGGATTACGGCTACATCATGGAGTCGGGTCGCATCGTTATGGACGGTGAGGCCGAAGACCTGCGCACCAACGAGGACGTGAAAGAGTTTTACCTCGGCATGGGCGGCGGTGAGCGCAAGAGCTTCAAGGACGTCAAGAGTTACAAGCGCCGCAAGCGTTGGCTGGCCTGATGCCTGGAGCATCTATGAGCAATCCTTCATCGTCCGTGTCCTGAAAGAATCCCATGGCCCATCACCTCGATGCGTTGGAAACCCGCGCCCCCGAAGTCCGTGAAGCCGCCCTGATGGCGGCCTTGCCTTCGCAGATTGCGCATGCCCAGAACAACAGCGCGGCTTTGGCTGACATCCTCCAAGGCATTGATGCGGCCCAAGTGACCAGCCGGGACGCATTGGCCAGATTGCCTGTGACACGCAAGTACGAGTTGTTGGCGCGCCAGCAAGCCCAGCGGGCTCAAGACCCCTTTGGCGGTTTTTCAACCATTGGCTGGAAGGGCATGGTCCGTTCGGCCGGCGCGCGCCGCGTGTACCAGTCACCCGGTCCGATCTATGAACCCGAGGGCCATGCCCCCGACTACTGGCGTGCAGCCCGCGCCATGGCGGCGGCTGGTTTTGAAGCCGGCGATCTGGTCCACAACTGCTTCAGTTACCACCTGACGCCCGGGGCGTGGATCATGGAAAGCGGCGCCCATGCGCTGGGCTGTGCAGTGATTCCTGGGGGGGTGGGCAACACCGAACAGCAATTGGCGGCGGTGGCCGACCTGCGTCCCGTGGCTTATTCGGGCACGCCCAGTTTTCTGAAGATCCTGATCGAGAAAGCCGCCGAAGCGGGTCAAAAGCTGTCGATCACCAAGGCTCTGGTGTCTGGCGAAGCCTGTCCGCCATCCTTGCGCGACTGGTTCACCCAGCAGGGGGTGGCGGCTTACCAGTGCTATGCCACCGCCGATGTGGGTTTGATTGCTTATGAAACTGCCGCGCGTGAAGGTTTGGTGATCGACGAGGGCGTGATCGTCGAGATCGTCCGCCCAGGCACCGGAGACCCTGTGGCCGATGGCGAGGTCGGTGAAGTGGTCGTGACAGTGCTCAATCCCGACTACCCGCTGATCCGTTTTGGCACAGGCGACTTGTCGGCCATTTTGCCGGGCGCCTGCCCCACGGGTCGCACGGGCCAGCGCATCAAGGGCTGGATGGGCCGCGCCGACCAGACCACCAAGATCCGCGGCATGTTTGTGCACCCTGGCCAGGTGGCCGAGATCGTCAAACGCTTTCCCGAGGTGACCAAGGCCCGTTTGGTCGTGACCGGCGAGATGGCCAACGACCAGATGGCGCTGCATGTGGAGACCGCACTTGTGGCAGATGACGCGCTCAAAGCGCGGGTGTCCGAGGCGGTTCGTGATGTCACCAAGTTGCGCGGCGAGGTGCATTTGGTGGCGCAAGGCAGCTTGGCCAACGATGGCAAAGTGATCGAAGACGCTCGCAGTTACCAGTGAGTCCGCCCTCGCGGTTCGCCGCAAAAACGCCCGAAATCCTCAATCAATTCAAGGGCAATCAAGGGTATTCCGCTAAGTATTTTCCGAAATTTCATGACACTATCGTGGTTTTACAATCACGCCACTTTTTAGGAGTTTGTTCATGAAGCAATGGATTGCAATGGCCACCTTGGCTGCTTTTTCTGTGGGCGCTTACGCTCAGTCGTTCCCGGGTAGCAAGCCGATTTCCATCGTTGTGCCTTTCGCCGCAGGCGGTCCCACCGACCGTGTGGCACGTGATTTGGCCGAGGCCATGCGCAAGCACATTCCTGGCAGCAATTTCGTGGTCGAAAACGCTGCTGGCGCGGGTGGCACCATCGGCGCCACCAAAGTGGCCAAGGCTGCACCGGACGGGCATACCTTGCTGATGTTCCACATCGGCATGGCCGCGACACCAGCCCTGTACCGCAAATTGGGTTACAAACCCCTCGAGGATTTCGAGTTCCTGGGCATGGTCAACGACGTGCCCATGACCCTGGTCGGTAAGCCCCAGTTGCCCGCCAACACCTACCGTGACTTTGAAAACTACATCCGTGCCAACGCCGGCAAGTTGAACATCGCTCACGCCGGTTTGGGTTCCGCTTCTCACATTTGCGGTTTGCTGTGGCAGTCCAACATGAAGACCAAGGAAGTCATGACCACCATCCCGTTTGGCGGCACTGCGCCGGCCATGACGGCCTTGATCGGCGGTCAGGTGGACATGATGTGCGACCAAACCACCAACACGACGGCCCAGATCGAAGGCGGCCGCATCAAGGCGTTTGCGGTCACCACAGCCCAACCACTGAGCGCTCATCCCGTGCTCAAGCACTACCCCACCTTGCAAGAGATGGGCATGAAGAACTTCAACCTGACCATTTGGCACGGCTTGTATGCCCCCAAAGGCACGCCACCGGCCATCACCAAAATGTTGAACGATGCGCTCAAGAAGTCTCTGAAGGATCCTGAGTTCATCAAGAAGAACGAAAGCCTCGGCGCCCTGGTGGTGAACGACAAGCGTGTGGAGCCCGAAGAGCACAAGAAGTTCGTGGCTGCCGAGATGATCAAGATCAAGGCTGCTGTGGATGCGGCTGGCAAATACGCCGACTGATCTTCAAACAAGCCCCTTGAAAAAGCCGCTGTCTCAGCGGCTTTTTCTTTGCACGCGCCTGTCGCTGCAACTTCATTCTGCGAAGCGTTCGCTGCCCAAAATGCCCAATTTGTTCAGGCCCTGTCGCTGCGCGCCCGCCAACACTGCAGCGGCTGCACCGTAGGGGGCTTTGGCGTGCGAGCGGATGTGCAGCTCAGGCTGAGGTTGCCGTAAGGCGGTCTCGGCCAAACGGGTTTCCAAGGCCTGGCGGTCGGCCAAGGCTTGGCCGTTCCATGAGATGACCGCGTCGGCTGCAATGTCGATCCGCACCACTTCAGGTGGCACAGGCGGCTTGTTCGCGCTGGGGCTGGGCATGTCCAGGTTCACGGTATGCAGCTGCGCCGGGATGGTGATGATCAGCATGATGAGCAGCACCAGCATCACATCGATCAGCGGCGTGGTGTTGATGTCCATCATCACTTCGGGTTCGTCCTTGGGGCTGTTGCCCAGGTTCATGGCCATGTGGGGCCTCCTTGTGCGGGCGACGTCATGGGCTGGGCTCGGTGATGAAGCCGACCTGGGTGATGCCGGCGCGCTGAACCGCGTACATGACGCGGCCCACGGCGGCAAATTCGCTTTGGGCATCGCCCCGGATTTGCACTTCGGGTTGCGGTTGCATGGCGGCAAATTTTTGCAAGCGCGCCAGCAAATCGGCCTGGTTTTTCACGGGGGTGTCGTACAGGAAAATCTGGCCTGCCCGATTCACGGAGATGATCACGTTCTCGGGCAAGGTTTGGCGCACCACATTGTTTTCGCGGGGCAGGTCGACCTTGATGGAGGTGGTCACCACCGGGATGGTGATCAAGAAAATGATGAGCAGCACCAGCATCACATCCACCAGGGGGGTGGTGTTGATGGTGCCAATCACCTCGTCCTCGTCATTGGCCCCGAGGCCTGGGCCGAGGTTCATGGCCATGAGGGCTGTCCGTGGAAAGTCATGAGGGGCATCACTTGGACTTGGACGCCAGCAGCACAGCGTGCAGGTCGGCGCCGAAAGCTTGGACCTCTTCCATCACCGCCTTGTTGCGGCGCACCAGCCAGTTGTAGCCCAAAACCGCAGGCACGGCCACGGCCAGGCCAATGGCGGTCATGATCAGCGCCTCGCCCACCGGGCCCGCGACTTTGTCGATGCTGGCCTGGCCCGAGATGCCGATCTTGACCAGCGCATGGTAGATGCCCCAGACCGTGCCAAACAAACCCACAAAAGGGGCGGTTGAGCCCACGGTGGCCAAGACCGCCAGACCGTTTTGCAAACGGCTTTGCACGGTGCCCAGCGCCCGTTGCAGGCTCAGGCTGACCCAGGTGTTGAAGTCCACGCTGCCCAGCAAGCCGCCATGTTTGGCAGCGCCTTCCAGGCCTTTTTCGGCAATGAAGCGGTAGGGGCTGGCAGCGTCCAGGCCCTCGCTGGCTTCGCGCAAGCTGGCAGCGGCCCAAAAGGGCCCTTGCGCGGCTTGGGCGAAGGCATGCATGCGCCTTTGTTCGGCCCATTTGCTGAAGATGACGTACCAGCTGCTTACGCTCATGAGCACCAAAATCAACAAGGTGATCTTGGCGATGGCATCGCCTTGTGCCCACAGCGCGCCCAGCCCGTAAGGGTTGTCTGAAGGGGTCGCTGGCGCGACTGCAGGTGCATTGGGAGCCGGGTTGCTGGAGGCCGCCGGGCTTGCACTGGTGACCACGGCGGCAGCCGGTGACGTGGCATTCGAGGCGGCAGCATGGCCGGTCGGCACCCAGCACAAAGCCAGCGAAAGGGCCATGCCCGCCCATGTGGAGCGCAGCAGAACGGAGCTGAAAAGGGTGTGAGGCATGGAAGGGGGAACTCCTGTGAAATCAGTGTGCATGGACAGATCGTAAGGGGCAAATCGGCATGGGCAGTGGTGGCGCGGCTCAATCCAGGCGCCAGGTGTACTTCATGCTGGCCCAGGCTTGCTCGGCTTGGCCATCCACCGTGGCAGGCTGAAAGCGGCATTTGGACAAACCGGCACGGGCAGCTTGGTCCAGCCGGGGGAAGCCGGAGCTTTTTTCAATCTCGGATTGGATCACCCGACCGTCCACACCCACCAAAAAACGCAGGCTCACGGTGCCCTCTTCTTCCAGGCGGCGAGAGGCGCTGGGGTATTCGGGCTTTTCGCACTGGGCAGCGCTCACGGTGGCCGCTGTGCGGCTGGGGGCGCTCGCTCTTGTGGTGGAGGGCGCTGGTGCAGATGCCACGCTGCTCGCAGGGCTGGGAGGGCTGGCAGGAGGCGTGCTGCTGACGGCCGTGATCGCGGTGGCGGGGCTGGGGGGCAAACTGGTGGGCACTTCCGTGGCGGGCATAAAAGCAGGGGGCTGAGGGGCTGGCGAGACGGCAGGTGTGGCCGACGGGGTCGCAGAAGGTGGGGTGGGTGCAGGCCTTGGCGCTGACAAAGGAGGCGGGGGCGGTGCAGGCGAAGGGGTCAACACCGGAGCGTCTTGCAAAAGAACCGCTTTGACCACGTCGGGCATTTTGTGTGCCCACTTTTGGGCCAGGCCTGCCTGCAGCGCCCACAGCAAGACCAGATGCAAAAGCACGGCCAGCACCAGACCCACAAGCTTGCGCTTGGAAGGTGGCTGGAGGTAGGTGCTGTGGGACATGCTCTGACAGGAAAGACAAACAGCCTGTATTTTGCGTGAGAAGACGAACGCCGGGATGTAAGGCGTCTTGTCCTCCCTGCATGGTGGCGCGGCTAAGGTGCAGGCCTCAATGTGAAGGTTTGCCGGGATTGATCTTGCTCAATCCGCTGGCCATGCAAGGTGCGGCTGCAATCTCCAGCCAGACGACCGCCCAGCCAGGTGGCGGCAATGCGCTGGCCATCGTGTGACTCTTCCATGGTGAACTCGCCATCGTCCAGGTCGGCCACCACGGCATAACGCCGGTCGCCTTGTGCCAGTTCACCACGCCAGCTGCCTGTGTGTTCGGGGTGGGGGGCCAGCTGCAAAGTCCAGGCCGTGCCGCTGCCCGCCAATTGGGCCAGCCATGTGCCCTGGAGCGACTCGGCCTTGTCATTGGGTGGGCAGGCCTGTCGACTTGGCAAGGTGACGCAGCCGCTCAAAAGCCCTGCGAGGAGCAAGGCCGCGGCTATTCGCCAGGTGGGTTCGTATCGGTGTGGTGACATCGTCATGGCGGCGTCTGTGTGGCGGCGGCCAATGCCGCCCTTTGTGCAAATTCTGCCCGCAGTGCCTTGAGTTTTTCGCGTGGGTCTTCTTTGACCGTGTTTTCGTCCAGCCGCATTTCGGCAATGAATCGGCTGGGCAGGGCGGCCACGGTTTCACGGCCTTTTTTGCGCCTTTGGGTCCAGCTCACGGCCAGGCTGCGCTGGGCGCGGGTGATGCCCACGTACATCAGTCGGCGCTCCTCCTGCAAGCGCAGCAGGACGCCTTCTTGGCTGGCCGCTGCGCTCGTGTCGTCATCGCCCAGCTTGAAGGGCAGCAGGCCCTCGTTCACGCCCACCAGCATCACATGCGGCCACTCCAAACCCTTGGAGGCATGCAGCGTGGACAGCGTGACCACGTTCTGGTCTTTTTCGCGCTCGCTCAGGGTGGAAATCAGCGAGATGGTTTGCGCCACTTCCAGCAGGTTTTGGGCCTCACTCGCCTCGGCGCCGGTGGCGTCCTCGATCTGGCCGCCGCAGCGCCCTGCCATCCAGTCGCAAAACTCCAGCACATTCGTCCAGCGGGCGCTGGCCACTTTCTCGTTGTCTTCGCCGTCGTACAGGTGCGATTCGTAGCCAATCTCTTTCAGCCATTCCAGCAAAAAAGCCAACGCGGCTTCTTTGCCCAGGGTTTGGCGGGCGCGGTATTCCAGGTCGTTGATGTAGCGGCCAAACTCGTGCAGGCCGCTGATGGCGCGGGCATTGACGGCGCTGGGCAAACTGCCGGCAAACAGCGACTCGAACAAGCTGAGTTTGTATTGCGTGGCAAAAGCGCCCAGCTGGCCCAGCGTCTGGTGGCCAATGCCGCGTTTGGGGCTGGTGATGGCGCGCAAAAACGCCGGGTCGTCGTCGTTGTTGATCCACAGGCGAAACCAGGCGCACAGGTCCTTGATTTCGGCCTTGTCAAAAAAGCTCTGCCCGCCCGACACTTTGTAGGGGATGTTGGCACGGCGCAAGGCTTGTTCGAACGGGCGGGCCATGTGGTTGGCCCGGTACAGAATGGCGAAGTCCTTGAACTCGCGGTGTTTGGATTCGAGCGAATGCCCGCTGCGTATGGACTGGATGCGGGCTATCGCCCGGTCGGCCTCGTGCTCTTCGTTCAGGGCATCGACCACGCGCACCGGCTCACCCTCGCCCAACTCCGAAAACAAGGTTTTGGGGTAGAGCTTGGGGTTGGGCTCGATCACGTGGTTGGCGGCGCGCAAGATGGCGCTGGTGGAGCGGTAGTTTTGCTCCAGTTTGATGACTTTCAAATTCGGAAAGTCCTGCGGCAGTCGCTTCAAGTTGTCCAGCGTCGCGCCGCGCCAGCCATAAATGGACTGGTCGTCGTCGCCCACCGCCGTGAAGCGCGCCCGCTCGCCCACCAGGTGCTTGAGCACCTCGTATTGGGTGGCGTTGGTGTCTTGGTATTCGTCCACCAGCACATGGCCCATCTTGGCTTGCCAGCGTTCGCGCACCTCGGGAAACTCGGCCAGCAGCTTCAAGGGCATGCCGATCAGGTCGTCAAAGTCCACGCTCTGGTAAGCGCTCAAACGCTCCTGGTACAACCGCATGGTGCGGGCGATCACCCGGGCGTTGTCGTCGGGGGCCTGGGCTGCAGCCTGCTCGGCATTGAGTCCCATGTTTTTCCACAGGCTGATGGTCCATTGCCATTGCCGGGCGGTGGCCGCATCGGTCGTGCCGCCGCAATCCTTCAAGATGCTGGTCACATCGTCCGCGTCCATGATGCTGAACTGGGGCTTGAGGCCCAGCACATGCCCGTCTTCGCGCATGATGCGCACGCCCAAAGCATGGAAGGTGCACACCGTCACGTCCTTGGCGGCTTTGCCAATCAGGTCCTTGGCGCGCTCGCGCATCTCGGCAGCCGCCTTGTTGGTGAAGGTGATGGCCGCGATGCGCTGGGGCGCCAGCCCGGCTTCGATCAGCCGCCCGATCTTGTGCGTGATCACCCGCGTCTTGCCCGAACCGGCACCCGCCAGCACCAGGCAGGGGCCAGAGACGTAGTTCACGGCCTCGAGTTGGGCGTTGTTGAGTCCGGCTGACATGGGGAAGGGCTAAGGAATAAGGGCAAACGAGGCAAAGCGGGCCATGATAGCGGTTTGCCGTGCTTGCTTGGCTCGCGCTTGACAGTCCATGGGCATGTCGGCTCAGCGACTCAGCCCATCGAGAGTGCTACAAGGTTTGCCCCGACAATCGGGAAATGCTTGAAATTTTCCGCGTCACTTTTCCGTTTTTTGCGCTGGTTTTGTGCGGCTATGTGGCCGCACGTTGGCGGTTTTTGCCCTTGGAGGCCATTCCTGGCTTGAATGGGTTTGTCCTGTTTTTTGCTTTGCCGTGCATGCTTTTCAGGTTTGGTGCTGACACGCCCATCGCGCAATTGCTGGATGCGGGGGTGTTTTTCACCTACCTGTTGTGCGCGTTGCTGATCGTGGCTTTGAGCATTGCCATCAGTCTGAACCCGCGCGTTCGGTGGAACGATGCGTCTTTGGGGGCCTTGGTGGCGGCTTTTCCCAACACCGGTTTCATGGGCGTGCCGTTGCTGGTGGCCTTGTTGGGCGCGCAGGCCGTGGGCCCTGCGATCGTGACCATCGTGATCGATCTCGTCATCACGTCTTCTTTGTGCGTCGCCTTGTCCCGCATGGACGCTGCGGGTCAGCACGGCGCGGCCGTTGCGGCACGCAAGGCCTTGGCGGGGGTGCTGCGCAACCCGATGCCTTGGGCCATCAGCATTGGGGCAGCGTTTTCTTATTGGAACCTGGAGCTGTTGGGCCCGGTGAGCAAAACCGTGGGTTTGCTGGCCGATGCCGCCTCTCCCGTGGCCTTGTTCACCATCGGTGCGGTCTTGGCCCGTTCGCTCATGTTGTCGCACGAGCGCCCGGACGGGCCTTTGCGTGCCATCGACTACCTGCCGATCGCCTTGATCAAACTGGTGGTGCACCCGGTGTTGGTGTTGTTGGTGGGCTTGGCTGCGATTCAGTGGGGCCTGCCGCTGGAGCCCTTTGCCTTGCAGGTCATGGTCTTGGTGGCCGCCTTGCCCAGTGCCAGCAATGTGTCCTTGCTGGCCGAGCGTTTGGGTGCGGACAACGGCCGCATTGCCCGCATCATTTTGGT
Organism: Comamonadaceae bacterium; assembly: GCA_027484105.1. Taxonomy (GTDB): domain Bacteria; phylum Pseudomonadota; class Gammaproteobacteria; order Burkholderiales; family Burkholderiaceae_C; genus Limnohabitans_A. The sequence goes on along the minus strand of JAIXUG010000008.1, from coordinate 16,910 downwards.
GACCACGGTGGCGGCGTTTGTGACCTTTTCGGGGGCCGTGAATTTCTTCAAGGCTTAGCGGGGCGGCGTTTGTGCGGCATGGATGCGCGGCGGCAGGCCCCTGTCAGGGAGTGGCTGGCACTAAAGCCCGTAAAATCGCAGGCTCGCGCAAAGCTTGCGCCCATCCAACCCCGGCCAGCTCGCTGCTGGCCTCGCTTCGGCCATGTTGACCTTCCAGCAAATCATTCTGAAACTGCAGCAGTACTGGGACGCCCAGGGCTGCGCCTTGCTCCAGCCCTACGACATGGAAGTCGGCGCGGGCACCAGCCACACCGCAACGTTTTTGCGCGCCATCGGCCCCGAGCCCTGGAAGGCCGCCTATGTGCAGCCCAGCCGTCGCCCCAAAGACGGCCGCTACGGCGAAAACCCCAACCGCCTGCAGCACTACTACCAATACCAAGTGGTCTTGAAGCCAGCGCCCAGCAACATCTTGGAGCTGTATCTGGGTTCGCTCGAAGCGCTGGGTTTTGACCTCAAGAAAAACGACATCCGTTTCGTCGAAGACGATTGGGAAAACCCCACGCTCGGCGCTTGGGGCCTGGGCTGGGAAGTTTGGTTGAACGGCATGGAAGTCACGCAGTTCACCTACTTCCAGCAAGTGGGCGGCATCGACTGCAAGCCGATCACCGGCGAGATCACCTACGGTCTGGAGCGCTTGGCCATGTATTTGCAGGGCGTGGACAACGTCTACAACCTGAAGTGGACCGACACCCTGAGCTACGGCGATGTGTACCACCAGAACGAGGTGGAGCAGTCGACCTACAACTTCGAGCACAGCGACGCCGACTTCTTGTTCACCGCTTTCGGCGCGCATGAAAAACAGGCGCAAAACCTGATCGTGCAGCAGCTGGCCTTGCCCGCCTACGAGCAAGTGCTCAAAGCCGCCCACACCTTCAACCTGCTGGACGCGCGTGGCGCGATCAGCGTGACCGAGCGCGCCGCCTACATCGGCCGCATCCGCAACCTGGCCCGCAGCGTGGCCCAGAGTTATTACGACAGCCGCGAACGTCTGGGTTTCCCGATGGCCCCGCGCGAATGGGTGGCTCAAATGCCCAAGAAAGCCGCGTGAGGGAGACCGACATGACAACACAGAATTTGCTGGTGGAACTGTTTGTGGAAGAGCTGCCGCCCAAGGCGCTCAACAAGTTGGGTGCGGCGTTTTCAACCGTACTGGCCGAACAGCTCAAGGCCCAGGGCCTGGCCGCTGCTGATGCGGTGGTGACGGCTTTTGCATCCCCCCGCCGCCTGGCAGCGCATGTGACCGGCGTGCTGGCACAAGGCGCCGACAAAGCCGTGCAGCAAAAGCTGATGCCCGTGGCCGTGGGCCTCGATGCCGCTGGCAACGCCACGCCCGCACTGCTGAAAAAGCTGCAAGCGCTGGGGGCGGATGTGAACGACCCGGCTGCGGCCGTGGCCGCGCTCAAGCGCGCCCCGGACGGCAAAGCGGACGCCTTGTTTTACGACAGCATCGTCAAAGGCGCTTCGCTGCAAGCGGGCCTGCAAAAAGCGCTGGAAGAAGCGCTGGCCAAGTTGCCGATCCCCAAAGTCATGCAGTACCAGCTGGAAACCGACTGTGAGTTGCCCGGCTGGAGCAGCGTGAATTTTGTGCGCCCCGCGCACAGCCTCATTGCTCTGCATGGCAGCACCGTGGTGCCGGTCAAGGCGTTGGGCCTCACGGCCAGTAACAGCACGCAAGGCCACCGTTTTGAGGCCAAGGTCTCGCCCGTGCTTGTGCCGCACGCCGACCAGTACGCCGACACCTTGAAGAACGACGGCTCGGTGATCGCCAGCTTTGCCGAGCGCCGCGCTGAGATCGTGCGTCAGCTGCAAGCGGCTGCTGCCAAGGTGGGCAACGGTGCTCGTCCGATCGAAGACGAGGCCCTGCTGGACGAAGTGACCGCCTTGGTCGAGCGCCCGAATGTGTTGACGTGTGAGTTCGAAACAGAATTCTTGGACGTCCCGCAAGAGTGCCTGATCCTCACGATGAAGGCCAATCAGAAATACTTTCCCTTGATCGACGCCTCGGGCAAGCTGACGAACCGTTTCTTGGTGGTCAGCAACATCACCCCCGACGACGCTTCCTTGGTGATCGGCGGCAACGAGCGCGTCGTGCGCCCGCGCTTGGCCGATGCCAAATTCTTCTTTGACCAAGATCGCAAAAAGACACTCGAATCGCGCGTCGAAGGCCTGTCCAAAGTGGTTTATCACAACAAGCTGGGCACGCAAGGTGAGCGCATGGCGCGTGTCTGCGCCATCGCCCAAGCCATTGGCCAGCAAGTGGGCGGCGATCTTCTGGCCAAGCAAGCCGAGCAAGCTGCCCGTTTGGCCAAGACCGATTTGCTGACCGACATGGTGGGTGAATTCCCTGAGCTGCAGGGCATCATGGGCGGCTATTACGCTCGCCATGACGGCCTGAGCAGTGATGTGGCCGAAGCCATTGAAGACCATTACAAACCGCGCTTTGCGGGCGACGACTTGCCGCGCAACAACGTGGGCTTGGTGGTGGCGCTGGCCGACAAGCTCGAAACTTTGGTGGGCATGTTTGGCATTGGCAATGTGCCCACGGGCGACAAAGACCCGTTCGCGCTGCGCCGCCACGCTTTGGGCGTGATCCGCATGCTGATTGAAAAAGACGTCGATCTGGGCTTGCCCGAATTGCTGGCGCTGTCTGCGCCGGTGTTTGGCGACAAGATCGCGGGCGGTGCAGACGCCTTGGTTGACTTCATCTACGACCGCCTGTCCGGCAGCCTGCGCGAGCAAGGCTTCAGCGCGCAAGAGGTCGATGCGGTCATGGCCCTGCGCCCGGCGCGATTGGGTCAGGTCAACCCGTGCCTCTCGGCCGTGCGCGCTTTTGCCGCCCTGCCCGAGAGTCCGGCGCTGGCTGCGGCCAACAAGCGCATCGGCAACATCCTCAAAAAAGCCGGCGAGGTGGACGCCCACGTCAACCCTGCGCTGCTGCAGGAAGATGCCGAGAAGGGCCTGTACGCGGTCATGCAAAGGCTGCTGCCCGAATCCGAAGCGCAATTCAAAGCGGGTGATTACACCGCGAGCCTGCAAACCCTGGCCGCGCTGCGTGCCCCGGTCGATGCGTTCTTTGACGACGTGATGGTCAATGCCGAAGAAATGGACCTGCGCCTGAACCGCCAGGGCCTGCTCAAGTCGCTGCATGTGGCCATGAACCGCGTGGCCGACTTGTCGCGCCTGGCGGCCTGATCCCGCAACCCCCATGCCCCACAAACTCGTCATTCTGGACCGCGATGGCACCATCAACCGGGCCAGCGACGAGTTCGTCAAATCGCCCGAAGAGTGGTACCCCCTGCCCGGTGCGCTGGAGGCGATTGGCCGCTTGAACCACGCTGGTTTCCATGTGGTGCTCGCCACCAACCAGTCGGGCATTGGCCGGGGCTTGTTCGACATGGCCGCGCTCAATGCTGTGCATGCCCACATGCTCAAGTCTTTGGCGGCCTTGGGTGGGCGGATTGACGCGATTTTTTATTGCCCGCACGCCCCCGACGAAGGCTGCACTTGCCGCAAGCCTGCCCCTGGTTTGCTGCAACAAATTGCCGAACGTTACGGTGTGCCTCTGACGGGGGTGCCTTATGTGGGCGACAGCTTGCGCGACATGCAAGCCGCCCAGGCGGCGGCTTGCAACCCGCATCTGGTCTTGACCGGGCGGCATGCCAATCTCGCCGGTCAGCCGCTGCCCCTCGAGTTTCCCGCTGCGACCCAAGTGCATGCCGACCTGTCGGCGTTCGTGGATCGCTTGCTCGGGGCCGCACCGGCTGCGCCCGCCTGAGTTGTACCTTTGCCCCCAGAGCCCCAGCCCCCATGAACTTTGTCCGCTCTTTTGCCCATGTGTTGTGGATGGCCATCACCGTCATCCCTTGGGCCCTGTTTGTGGTGCTGGTTTCCTACTTCGTGAGCAGCACACGCCTTTACTGGCTGTGTGTGGGCTGGTTGCGCTTGGCCGTCAACAGTGGCACGCGCATCCTGGGCATCGAAAACCGCATCCAGGGCATGGAAAACCTGCCCTTGGGCACCAAGGACCCGGCGGTGTTGCTGGTCAAGCACCAGTCCACCTGGGAGACCTTTGTGATGCCCGTCATCATGCCCCACCCGCTGGCCTATGTATTCAAAAAAGAGCTGTTGCATGTGCCGTTTTTCGGCTGGGCCATGGGGCGTTTGGACATGATCCACATCGACCGCAAGCAGCGCTCACGCGCCTTTGCCAAAGTGGTGCAGCAAGGCCGCAGGCTGATGGACGAGGGGGTGTGGGTCATCATGTTCCCTGAAGGCACCCGTATCCCGCGTGGCCAAAAGGGCGAATACAAAAGCGGCGGAGCCCGCTTGGCCATTGCAGCCGGTGTGCCCGTGATCCCGATCGCCGTGACCTCGGCACGCTGCTGGCCCACCCGTGCTTTCGTCAAGAAACCGGGCGTGGTGGACATCTCGATTGGTCGGGCCATTCCCAGCGAAGGCCGCAGCGCCGAAGAACTGATGCTCGAGGTCGAAACCTGGATCGAGTCGGAGATGCACCGCCTGGACCCAGAGGCTTATCCGGCTGGCGCCCTCACCGCCACCGCCCCACACCCCTGAAACCCCTCAGGGCGAAGCATGCGCGCGCCGATCCAGTTTGTGTTGGACTTTTTCACGGGCGGTGATCCGGCGCCTGTGCCGCAGGCCAGAGCCGAGGCCCCTCCCGTGGCATCGCCTGCTGCACTTTCGGCAGCCGATCCAGCAAAAGTCCCCATGCCCGAAGCCAAGGCGGGGTCGGAGGCCCCGCCCTCTGGGCCGGTGGGCTTTACTCACCCCGCAGCCAACCGCCATGTGCAATTGCAGGGCATGGCGGTGTCTTACCGCTTCGAGCGTTCGCGCCGTAAAAGCATCGGTTTTTTGGTCGGGGCCGATGGCCTGGTGGTGCGTGCGCCCAATTGGGTGCCCTTGCGCGAGATCGATGCCGCGGTGCAGGAAAAAGGCGTCTGGATTGTGGCCAAACTGCAGCAATTCAGGCAGCGTCAAACCGAGCAATTCCAGAGTGCCATCGAATGGCGGCATGGGGCCGAGGTGCCGTTTTTGGGTCGCACGGTGCAGCTTTGCGTGATGGAGCGCGGTATGGGCCGTGTACAGGGGCAAGACATCCCGCCCGATCGGCTCTTGCCCGTCACGGTGCCGCCGGGTGCCAGCGTGTCGCAAGTGCGCGATGCGGCGCAAGTCTGGCTGAAAAAACAGGCTTTGGCCCTGTTTGAGCAGCGCTTGCAGCACTTTGCCCCGCTGCTGGGGGTGCGTTGGCAAAAGCTCAGCCTGTCCAGCGCCAGCACCCGTTGGGGCAGTGCCCGCACCGATGGCCATATCCGGCTCAACTGGCGACTGATCCACCTGCCGATCAGCCAGATCGATTACGTGGTGGTGCATGAGCTGGCGCACCTGCGCGAGATGAACCACAGCCCCCGATTTTGGGAAACCGTGGGCGATGTCATGCCCGACTATGCCCAGCGGCGTCAGGCCTTGCGCCAATCGTCGATGGGTTTGGCGGGCGACGAGGGTGAAGGCTTGGTGAAGCGGTAAATGCCCGCCTCGTCCCGGTGGCGAGACAGCCGACCCTGCAGCCAGAGCAGGTTGAAGTGCGCCACGGCCTCGCCCATCGCAAAGGTGGTCTGGTGCACATCCAGCGTGCGTTTGAAGATCAGGGGCAAGGCGTCGTGGGCGCTGAGGGCGTGGTCACGGCAGGCTTGCAGCAACTCGTTCAGGCGTTCGTCATGGTGGGTGCGCAATTGCGCCATGCGGGTGTGGGCGCCTTGGAAGGGGCGTCCGTGTGAGGGCAGGATCAGCGTCTCATCGGGCAGGTGGGCCATTTTGTCCAGCGAGTCCAGAAACAACTGCAGAGGGTTGCCCTCGGGCTCCATGGCGTACACGCTGATGTTGGTGGAAATCGAGGGCAACAACATGTCGCCACTGATCAGCAACTGGTTGTGGGTGTCGTGCAAGGCCATGTGTTCGGGGGAGTGACCGAAGCCGCTGATGCACTGCCAGGTGCGCTCGCCAATGCGGACCGCAGTGCCTTCCATCAAGCGGACATAGGCGCCTGGAATCCTGGGCACCATGCCGGCGTAATAGCCGACTCTTGATTTGACTTCTTTCATGTCATCGGATGCGCTCCAGCCATGTGCGGCAAAAAATGCCACGGTGGCATCGCCGCCAAAGTTGGACAAGCCGCTGCACGCCAGCCAGGCCGACTGGTACTCACTGGTGCTCATCCACAAAGGCGCCTGCCATCGTTCGCACAGCCAATGGGCCAGGCCCATGTGGTCCGGGTGCATGTGGGTCACCAGCACGCGCAGGATGGGCAGGCCTTGCAGCACGTTCTGTTCAATCTGCGCCCAGGCCTGGCGGGTGGCTGGGTTGTCGATGCCGCAGTCCACCACGGTCCAGCCTTCCTGCAACACATCGGCTTGTGTGGGGTGGGGCAAACGGTCGCGCAGCAGCCAGAGGTTGATGTGGTTCAGTGCAAAGGGCAGAGCCATGCGCAGCCAGTACACGCCGGGTGCGACTTCGGTGGCGGTCCCGGGTGCAGGCAGGTGCTCCCCCAAAGGGAAAGACAGCGCTGGCAAAGCCTGGCGTGGCTCGGTTGCAGGTGTGGCCAGGAGCGAAGAGGGCATGCGAGGGCTGGTTTGGGTTAGCATTCGGGAAATTGACGTTGACGTTAACGTCAAAGATGACATTGCATTCTAGGGCGCGGTTGAGCAACCGCCTGTCCCGATGGTGCAAGCAAGATGAGAACCGCACGCCATGGCGAACACGTACACGATCAGCGATTTGGCCCAGGAGTTTGACCTGACCACCCGCGCCATCCGTTTTTACGAAGACATGGGTCTGCTGGAGCCCGAGCGTTCGGGTCCCGGGGGGCGCAACCGCGTGTATTCGGCACGCGACCGCACCCGGCTCAAACTGACCTTGCGTGCCAAGCGCCTGGGCTTGTCGCTGACGGAAGCCAAAGACCTGATCGACATGTACGACAGCCCGCGCGACACGGTGCCCCAGCTCAAGAAGTTCTTGGTGGTGCTGGCCGAACACCGCCAGCAGCTGGAGTCTCAATTGGCCGACCTGGAAGCCACCTTGGACGAAGTGAAAACCCACGAAAAAGAAACCCGCAGTTTGCTGAGCAAGGCCAACAAGGCCACGGTGTCCGGCTGACCGGTGCCTGGCTTGACCCGGCGATTTTGGGTTGACGTTGACGTAAACGTCAATTACAGTTGGTCTTGATTTCAACCTCTGGATTCGATGTGACCTCAGCCCTGACCCCCCACGAGCGCGTTGCCCAAAGTTTGGCCCGCCAGGGCATGATGAACCACTTGGGCGTTCGCCTCTTGTCGGCCACGCAGGGGCAGGTCGAACTGGCCCTGCCCTACAGCGACAAGGTGACCCAGCAACAGGGCGGCTTTCATGGCGGGGCCATGGGCGCACTGGCCGATATTGCCGGTGGCTACGCGGCCTTGACGGTGGCCCCCGAAGGCATGGAAGTCACCACGGTGGAGTACAAAATCAACTTTCTCGCCAGCTTTCAAGGTGGAGAGATTCGCGCCATTGGCCGCGTCACCAAGGCGGGTAAACGCATCATCGTGACCACAGCCGAATTGGTGCACATCGATGAGCATGGCCAACGAACGGACTGCGCCCTGATGCAGCAAACCCTGGTGCCAGTGACCAAAACCTATTGATGTTTGGCCTTCGGCACCTAACGCACACCCCCCAACGGAGAACCCATGAACAACTTGCCCGGCCTGAATTTCCAACTCGGTGAAGACATCGACGCCCTGCGCGACGCGGTGCGCGACTTCGCCCAAGCCGAAATCGCCCCCCGTGCTGCCGACATCGACCGCAGCGACCAGTTCCCGATGGACCTGTGGCGCAAGATGGGCGACCTGGGCGTGCTGGGCATCACCGTGGGCGAGGAATATGGCGGTGCCAACATGGGCTACTTGGCCCACATGATCGCCATGGAAGAAATCTCCCGTGCTTCGGCCAGCGTGGGCCTGTCCTATGGCGCGCACTCCAACCTCTGCGTCAACCAGATCAAGCGCAACGGCAACGAAGCCCAGCGCGCCAAATACCTGCCCAAACTGATCAGCGGCGAGCATGTCGGTGCCCTGGCCATGTCCGAACCCGGCGCGGGCTCGGACGTGCTGAGCATGAAGCTCAGGGCCGAAGACAAGGGCGGCTACTACCTGCTCAACGGCTCCAAGATGTGGATCACCAACGGGCCCGACGCCGACACCCTGGTGGTGTATACCAAGAGCGAGCCCGAGTTGGGTGCGCGCGGCGTGACGGCCTTTCTGATCGAAAAGGGCATGAAGGGTTTCTCGATTGCGCAAAAGCTCGACAAGCTGGGCATGCGCGGCAGCCACACGGGCGAATTGGTGTTCCAGAATGTTGAAGTGCCCGCCGAGAACATCCTGGGTGGCCTGAACAACGGCGCCAAAGTGCTGATGAGCGGTCTGGACTACGAACGCGCTGTGCTCACCGGCGGCCCGCTGGGCATCATGCAGGCCGTCATGGACAACGTGATCCCTTACATCCACGACCGCAAGCAATTCGGTCAAAGCATTGGCGAATTCCAGCTGATCCAGGGCAAAGTGGCCGACATGTACACCGTGCTGCAAGCCGCACGCAGTTTTGCTTACACCGTGGCCAAGAACCTGGACCTCTTGGGCGCTGAGCACGTGCGCCAGGTGCGCAAGGACTGCGCCAGCGTCATCTTGTGGACCGCCGAAAAAGCCACCTGGATGGCAGGCGAGGGTGTGCAGATTTTTGGGGGCAATGGCTACATCAACGAGTACCCGCTGGGTCGCCTGTGGCGCGATGCCAAGTTGTACGAAATTGGCGCGGGCACTTCAGAAATTCGCCGCATGCTGATCGGCCGCGAATTGTTTGCCGAAACCTGTTGAGCCACAGTCCATGCAAACACTGCTTGCCAGAAACCGCGAATGGGCTGCGCGCATGAAGCGCGAAGACCCCGAGTTTTTCACACGCTTGGCCAACCAGCAAAACCCGAAATTCTTGTGGATCGGTTGTTCTGACAGCCGGGTACCCGCCAACCAAATCACAGGCCTGGACCCGGGCGAAGTGTTTGTGCACCGCAATGTGGCCAACTTGGTGGTGCATTCCGACTTGAACGCTTTGTCGGTGATTCAGTACGCGGTCGATGTCCTCAAGGTCGAGCAAATCATGGTGGTCGGGCATTATGGCTGTGGTGGCGTGCTGGCCACCTTGCGCGGTTTGCGTGTGGGCCTGGTCGACAACTGGTTGCGGCATGTGCACGATGTGAAGGTGCGCCACCGCCGCCGCCTGGATCACCTCACGGTCGCGGAGCAAGAAGATGCCCTGTGCGAGATGAATGTGATCGAACAAGTGGGTAACGTGGCATTGACCAACGTGGTGCAGGACGCCTGGACTCGCGGCCAGAAACTCAGCGTGCATGGTTGGTGTTACGGCATCAAGGACGGCCTGGCCAAAGACCTGGGGGTGAGCATGACCCATCCTGGCGAGGTGCTGAGTGTGTTCCGCCAAGCGCTCAAGCGCTATCCGAGGGGGTGATGTCCATGAGTTTGTTCGACATCCTGGAGATGGGCAGTTTTGCGGTGACCGTGTTCGGTCTGCCTTACGCCGTCTGGGTGTTCTGGCTGGAGCAGCGCAAGGAACGTGAAAACGAAGAAGAAGAGGCCTACCAGCACCTGTCGGACGCCTACAACGACTTTTTGAAAGTGGTGCTGGACCACGCCGATCTGCAGCTGCGCACCAACCAAGCCCTGCCGGACCCGACCCCTGAGCAAAAAGAGCGCATGTTGATCATTTTCGACATGCTCATTGCGCTGTTTGAGCGTGCCTATTTGATCGCTTTTCGCGAGGCCATGAGCGTCACCGAACAGAGGCGATGGAACTCCTGGGACGACTATATGCGCGAGTGGTGCCGCCGGGACGACTTCCGCCAGTCCTTGCCCCTCTTGCTGCGCGGTGAAGATCCCGATTTCGTGGCCTACATCCGCCGCATTGCCGAAGAAGAAACCGGCGAACACCTCATCATTGCCGACATCCACGCTTGAAAGGAATCCACATGTCACACGACCCCATCGTCATCGTCAGCGCCGCCCGCACCCCCATGGGCAGTTTCCAGGGCGACTTTTCCGCACTGGCCGCCCACGACCTGGGTGGCGCAGCCATCCAAGCCGCCGTGCAGCGCGCCGGCATCAGCCCCGAGCTGGTGACCGAAGTGCTGTTTGGCAACTGCCTGATGGCAGGCCAAGGCCAGGCGCCAGCGCGCCAAGCGGGCTTCAAGGGCGGTTTGCCCAAGAGCGCGGGCGCGGTCACGCTGTCCAAAATGTGCGGCTCGGGCATGCGCGCGGCCATGTTCGCGCACGACATGCTGGTGGCGGGCACACACGACGTGCTGGTGGCCGGTGGCATGGAGAGCATGACCAACGCGCCTTACCTGATGCTCAAAGGCCGCGGCGGTTACCGCATGGGCCACGACCGCATTTTTGACCACATGATGCTCGACGGTTTGGAAGACGCTTACGAACCCGGTCGCAGCATGGGCACCTTTGGCGAAGACTGCGCGGCCAAGTACAGCTTCACCCGCGCCGAGCAAGACCACTTTGCCACCACCAGCGTGCAGCGCGCCAAGGCCGCCACCGAGTCGGGTGCTTTTGCAGCCGAGATCACACCCGTCACCGTGAAAGACCGCAGTGGCGAACGCGTCGTGTCCATCGACGAAGGCCCTGGCAAAGTCAAGCTCGACAAAATCACATCGCTCAAGCCCGCCTTCAAGAAAGACGGCACCATCACCGCCGCCAGCAGCTCGTCCATCAACGATGGCGCGGCCGCCATGGTGCTGATGCGCGAGAGCACCGCCGCCAAGCTCGGTTGCAAGCCCCTGGCCCGCATCGTGAGCCATGCCACCCACGCGCAAGAGCCCGAGTGGTTTGCCACCGCCCCTGTGGGTGCCACCCAAAAAGCCTTGGCCAAAGCGGGCTGGACGGTGCAAGACGTGGATTTGTGGGAAGTCAACGAAGCCTTTGCCGTGGTGCCCATGGCGCTCATGAAAGAGTTGAACGTACCGCACGACAAGGTCAATGTGAACGGCGGCGCGTGTGCGCTGGGTCACCCCATTGGCGCATCCGGTGCCCGCATCATGGTCACGCTGATCCACGCGCTCAAAGCCCGTGGCCTCAAAAAGGGCCTGGCCACGCTGTGCATCGGCGGCGGCGAAGGCACCGCTGTGGCGCTGGAACTGGTCTGACGCATGCCCACGGTCCTGCTCATCGGCGCCTCACGCGGCATCGGTTTTGAACTGGCCCGCCAGTACACCGCCCACGGCTGGCGCGTGATCGCCACGGCCCGCAGCGATGAGGGTCTGGCCAGGTTGAAGGCACTGGACGCGCAAGCCCTGCGCGTGGACGTGGCCAACCCGGCCAGCAACTCAGGTCTGGCTTGGCAGCTTGACGGCGAAAAAATCGACCTGGCGATTTATGTGGCGGGCGCGATGGACCGCAACGGTGCCAGCACCCCGCCCACACGCGACAGCTTTGATGCCGTCATGCACGCCAATGTGATGGGCGCGATGCAGGTCATCCCGCAGATCGTGCCCATGGTGCAAGAGACCCAAGGCGTGATCGCCTGCATCAGCTCCATCATGGGCAGCATGCAAGAGACCACCAGCAGCAATGCGGCGCTGTACCGCGTGAGCAAGGCCGCCCTCAACATGGTGGTGCGCTGCACACAGGCCGAGCAGCCCGATGTGACCGTGCTGGCCATTCACCCCGGTTGGGTACAGACCGACATGGGCGGCGCGGCCGCGCCGCTGACGCCCGAACAAAGCGTCAGCAGCTTGCGCCACACCTTGAACCACATCCTTGAACAACGTGACCCGATACACCGTGGCGCATTTTTGAACCACGATGGGCAATCGCTGCCCTGGTGATCCGATAAAGAAAGAGCCTCATGCTGCTGACCCCCGACCAGGAAATGATCCGCGACGCCGTGCGCGACTTTGCGCAGCGCGAGCTGTGGCCCCGTGCGGCCGAGTGGGACAAGAAACACCACTTCCCGAAAGACGTGCACAAGGGCCTGGCCGAGTTGGGTGCGTATGGCATTTGTGTGCCCGAAGCCTTGGGCGGTGCCGGTCTGGACTATGTGACGCTGGCGCTGGTGCTCGAAGAAATCGCGGCCGGTGACGGCGGCACCAGCACCGTGATCAGCGTGACCAACTGCCCGGTGAACGCGATCCTGATGATGTACGGCAACGCCGCGCAACAAGCGCAGTGGCTCACGCCATTGGCCCAAGGCCAGATGCTGGGCGCGTTTTGCCTGACCGAGCCGCATGTGGGCTCGGACGCCTCGGCCCTGCGCTCCACGGCTGTGAAAGACGGTGACGGTTACGTCATCAACGGCGTCAAACAGTTCATCACCAGCGGCCAAAACGGCGACGTGGCCATCGTGATCGCGGTGACCGACAAGGGCGCGGGCAAAAAAGGCCTGAGCGCTTTCATCGTGCCCACCCGCACGCCCGGCTACACCGTGGCGCGCCTGGAAGACAAGTTGGGTCAGCACAGCAGCGACACGGCGCAGATCAACTTTGACAACTGCCGCATCCCGGCTGAGAACCTGATCGGTCAGGAAGGCGAGGGCTACAAGATCGCCCTGTCCTCACTCGAGGGTGGTCGCATCGGCATCGCTGCGCAAAGCCTGGGCATGGCACGCAGTGCTTTGGATGTGGCCATCGATTACGCCAAGCAGCGCGAAAGCTTTGGCACCGCCATCTTCAACCACCAAGCGGTGGGCTTCCGTTTGGCCGACTGCGCCACGCAACTCGAAGCGGCCCGCCAACTCATCTGGCATGCCGCCAGCCTGCGCGATGCGGGCCGCCCCTGCCTCAAAGAAGCCGCCATGGCCAAGCTGTTTGCCAGTGAAGTCGCCGAAAAAGTGTGCTCGGCCGCCATCCAGACCTTGGGCGGTTACGGCTATGTGAGCGACTTCCCGGTCGAGCGCATCTACCGCGATGTGCGTGTGTGTCAGATTTACGAAGGCACCAGCGACGTGCAAAAAATCATCATCCAGCGTGCGCTTTAACAGGAGACTTTCATGCCCATCACCAAAGGATTTCAGACGCTTGTGGACGAAGCCATGGCCCAGGTGACAACACTCAGTGTGGATGCCGTTCGTACCCGCATGAGCGACCCGAACCTGCAGATCGTTGACATCCGCGATCCGCGCGAGCTCGAACGCGATGGCACCGTGCCTGGCGCGCTGCTGGCCCCACGCGGCATGCTGGAGTTTTGGGTGGACCCGGCTTCGCCCTACTTCAAGCCCGTGTTCGCCGATGAAAGCAAGCAGTTCGTCCTGTTTTGCGGCGCAGGCTGGCGCAGCGCCCTGGCCACCAAAACCCTGCAAGACATGGGCATGACCAACGTCGCCCACATCGATGGCGGCTTTGCGGCCTGGAAAAAAGCAGCGGCGCCCATGGTCACCATGGAACAACACAAAGCCGAAAGCGCCGCGCGCAAAAGCCACTGATGGCCACCCCTTGCCCCTGTGGGCGCACCACGGCCAAAGGCCAGCCCATGGCCCTGGAGGCTTGCTGCGGCCTGTACCACGCGGGTCAGCCCGCGCCCGATGCCGAAAGCCTGATGCGCTCGCGCTACAGCGCTTTTGTGCGGGGCGATGTGCCTTATCTGATGGCGACTTGGCACAGCAGCCAGCGCCCTGCTGAGCTCAAGCTCGAATCCGGTGGCAAATGGTTGGGCTTGGAAATCAAGCAGCACCGCGTGACTGGGGCTCAAACGGCCGAGGTTGAATTCGTCGCGCGTTTTCGGGTGGGCGGCAAAGCGGTGCGCCAACACGAACGCAGCCGATTTGTGCGCGAAGACGGGCGCTGGTTTTATGTGGATGGCGATGAGTTGTGAGGCCGCATCGCCATAGCCCGTATCATCCCCCGCATGAACTTTGAAGCCATTTTGTTTGATTGCGACGGTGTGCTGGTGGACAGCGAAGCCATCACCTGCGGCGTGCTGCGCGACATGTTTGAAGAACAAGGCTGGCGCATGACGCTCGCCGAATGCATGCAGCGTTTTGTGGGCCACACCGTCAAAAGCCAGCGCAGTGTGATCGAAGCGCACACCGGGCAACCACTGACCGACGCCTGGCTGGAACAATTTTTTGCCCGTCGCAACGAACGCCTCACCCAAAACATCACCGCCATCGAAGGCGTGCACGAAGCCGTGGCGCACCTGCATGAGCATTGCCAGGGCCGCATCGCGGTGGCCTCGGGGGCAGACCGGTTCAAGGTCGAGATGATGCTCAAGCAAGTGGGCCTCATCGATTTTTTTGAGGGCCGCATTTTCAGCGGCCATGAGATGCCGCGCAGCAAGCCGCACCCCGATGTGTACCTGGCCGCTGCCGCGCACTTGCAAATCGACCCAGCGCGCTGCCTGGTGGTGGAAGACACCACCGTGGGCATCACGGCGGGCGTGGCTGCAGGGGCGACCGTGTGGGCCTATGCGGCACCTCCTGCTGAGCATGCGCCGCTGTTGCAGGCGGGCGCGCAGCGGGTGTTTGCGGGCATGCACGAACTGCGCTTGGCTTGAGCCTGAGCGGATGGATTTCAGGGCGCCTTGGCCAGCCTGAATTCTTCGGGCGTTTGCCCCGTCCAGCCCTTGAACGCCCGCATGAAGCTCTTCTCGTTCTGAAACCCCACTTCGAAGGCGATCTGTTTGATCGGGCGTTGTGTGCGCAAGAGCAGGTCCATGGCCAGGTCGCGGCGCACCGCGTCTTTGAGTTGTTGCAGGCTGGCCCCTTCTTCTTTCAATTGGCGGTGCAGGGTGCGCGGTGACAGGTTGAGCCAGGCGGCCAGGTCGTCGGCGTTGCGGCTGTGTTCGGGGTGTTCGGCCAGTGTTTGCCGGACTTTTTCCACCAGCAGGCGGTCGCGGCGGTAGGGGCGCACCGTCAGCAGCAGGGCGCGTTGCAACATGCGTTGCAAGGCCGCTTCGTCGCGGCGCACCGGCAGGCTCAGGTAACCCGCGTCGAACTGCAGACTGTGCACAGGGGCGTTGAACTGCGTGGGGCCATCAAACAGCACGCGGTAACTGTCGGCATGCGGTGGCGGTGCAAAGCGCAAGGTGGTTTGCACCAGCGGAATGCGTGAATCGGTCAACCAGCAGGCCACGCCCAATGCGTTGCGCAGCACCGAGACCACGGCAAATTCCTGCAGCGTGCCCAGGGGGCGCCGTTCATGCAGCTGCAGCTGGGCCACGCCCGCGTCGCTGCTGAGGTGCAACGCGATGTCTTCGGTCAGCAAGCCGTGGTGGCGGCACCAGCGGGCCAGTGCCAGGCCCAAAGTGGGCTCGGTCAGTGAGGCCCGCACCAGCATGCCGTAGCTGCCCCAGGGCAGGCGGCGGCTGAACCAGCCCAGGGCCTCGTCGTCCAGCGCACGCATGGCGGTGGCAGACAACCATTCCATTTGCAGTGCGGTGATGCGGGCCTCGGATCGCTGCAAAGTTTCTGGCGCAATTTGTGCCTCCGCCAAGGCAGGCAGCGGGTCCAGGCCGCGCTGGGCGTAGGCCTGCACAATGGCTTGGACAAAAGCCATGGGTGTCTCGGCGCGACCCGTCAGGGCCGGTTGAATCGGGGGTGGCAGAGGGGGGTTCATGTACTCCGAAATTGTGGCACGATTTGCAACCGATTTGACGCCCCAAACCTGGCCGACCCGCCTAAGCTGTTGGGCATTGCCCATCAGGGTGCGGCTTATGCCGTGCCCCAGGGGCCTCAGCCAAGGATGACACATGACTGTTTTGCAGACCCAACTGAACCCCCGTTCGGCCGACTTTCAAGCCAATGCCGCGGCCATGCGGACCCTGGTGGACGACCTGCGTGCCCACCTGGAGCGCGTGGCTTTGGGTGGCGGTGAGGCACCCCGCGCCAAACACACCGCCCGGGGCAAGTTGCTGCCCCGTGACCGTGTGCAGATGCTGCTCGACCCCGGCACGCCTTTCCTCGAAGTTGCGCCGCTGGCCGCCCTCAACATGTACAACAACGACGCGCCCAGCTCGGGCGTGATCGTGGGCATTGGCCGGGTGAGCGGGGTGGACTGCATGATCGTCTGCAATGACGCGACGGTGAAGGGTGGCACCTATTACCCCATGACGGTGAAAAAGCATTTGCGTGCGCAAGAGATCGCGCAGCAAAACCACTTGCCGTGCATCTATTTGGTGGACTCGGGCGGTGCCAACCTGCCCAACCAGGACGAGGTCTTCCCTGACCGCGACCACTTTGGCCTCATCTTCTTCAACCAGGCGAACATGAGCGCTTTGGGCATCGCGCAGATCGCGGTGGTCATGGGTTCGTGCACGGCAGGCGGCGCCTATGTGCCCGCCATGAGCGACGAAACCATCATCGTCAAGAACCAGGGCACCATCTTTTTGGGCGGCCCACCGCTGGTCAAGGCCGCCACCGGCGAGGTGGTGAGCGCCGAAGATTTGGGCGGTGGCGATGTGCACACGCGTTTGTCCGGCGTGGCCGACCATTTGGCGCAAAACGATGTGCACGCGCTGGCGCTGGCCCGGCAAGCTGTGAAAAACCTGAACGCACAAAAGGCCCCCAACATCGCCACGCACGCACCTGTGCCGCCGCTCTTTGATGCGCAAGAGTTGTATGGCGTGATCCCGACGGACACGCGCAAGCCCTTTGACGTGCGCGAGATCATCGCCCGCATCGTGGACGCCTCCGAGTTTGACGAATTCAAGTCGCGCTTTGGCACCACCCTGGTCTGTGGCTTTGCCCGCATCGAAGGCATGCCGGTGGGCATCATCGCCAACAACGGCATT
>JAIXUG010000018.1 GCA_027484105.1 Comamonadaceae bacterium | reverse complement strand
CGTTCCATCATGACTTTGGCGCTGGTGACAGCACCGAATGCACCGAAGGCTTGTTCCAGATCGCCGTCACGAACAGAGTAAGGCAGGTTGCCGACGTAAAGTTTGTTGCCCATGAAAGGGACTCCTCAAAACACAGAGATAAAAGCGATGGAGCTTCGAAAACGCATTCGACATACCTGAAAACATCGTAAGGAAAGCGAAACTGATTGGGTCACCGCAAACATGACTTCGCTGCAAATCGCTTCGAAGCCGATGAATTATGAGTGATAAAACAAAATAAATAACAAGGGGAAATCCCCCAATACCCCGATAAAACGGGGCTTGCACCCGAGATTTGTTGTTTTACCAACTCACCTCTCGGTCAGGTGTCGCACTGATTTTGTGAATGCTCAAATCAGCCCCGTCATATTCTTCTTCCTGACTCAGTTTCAGACCCAGGGTGATTTTCAAAACCCCATAAATCACGCACCCACCCAACAAAGCCCAAAACACGCCCAAAAAGGTGCCCATCAGCTGTGCTGTCAAATTGACCCCGCCGAGCCCCCCCAAAGCGGTGGTGCCAAAAATGCCCGCGGCGATACCTCCCCAGGCACCACAAATGCCGTGCAAGGGCCAAACCCCCAACACGTCATCGATCTTCCATTTGTTTTGGGTCAGGGTGAACATGATCACAAACAGGGCTCCAGCCACAGCACCAACCGCCAGCGCACCAAATGGGTGCATCAAATCGGAGCCGGCACAGACCGCCACCAAACCCGCCAACGGACCGTTGTGCACAAAACCAGGGTCATTGCGGCCCAAAATCAAAGCCGCCAAGGTGCCGCCCACCATGGCCATGAGTGAATTGACCGCCACCAAACCTGACATTTTGTCTAGGGTCTGGGCGCTCATCACGTTGAAGCCAAACCAGCCCACAATCAAAATCCAGGAGCCCAGGGCCAAAAATGGAATGCTGGACGGTGGGTGTGCTGAAACCTGTCCGTCCTTGCGGTAACGGTTGTATCGCGCACCCAGCAAGACCACCGCAGGCAAAGCAATCCAGCCGCCCATGGCATGCACCACCACCGAGCCCGCAAAATCGTGGAATTCGTCACCCGTGACGGCCTTGATCCAGGCCTGTACGCCGAAGTGCTGGTTCCAGACGATGCCCTCGAAGAAGGGGTAAACAAAGCCGACGATCACCGCAGTCGCGATCAGCTGGGGCCAAAACTTGGCCCGCTCGGCAATGCCGCCTGAAATGATGGCGGGGATGGCCGCCGCGAAGGTCAGCAAAAAGAAGAACTTGACCAGGTCATAGCCGTTCTTGGCCGCCAGTTGCTCGGCCCCCACAAAAAAGGTGGTGCCGTAGGCCACGCTGTAGCCCACCACAAAATACACCACGGTCGAGACTGAAAAATCGACCAGGATTTTGACCAGCGCGTTGACCTGGCTCTTTTTGCGGACCGTTCCCAGCTCCAAAAAGGCAAAACCCGCGTGCATGGCCAACACCATGATGCCGCCCAACAAAATAAATAGCGCATCCGCGCCCTGTTTCAGTGCTTCCATGATCGTCTTCTGAAGATAGTTGAATTGTTTTGGTGCATTGAGAGCCCAAACTCTTTTTTCGCACCAAATAAAAGCAAGAAACAGGCCCAAATTGATGCATGCCCCGATCCAGCAAGGGAAGTGGGCCCGCTCACCCGTTAAGATGCCCGTCTTTCACGACCCAGAACACTGTCCCAACATGGAAGCCTTCCTCGTCTCCACCGGCATCGTGGCTTTGGCCGAAATGGGGGACAAAACCCAGCTGCTGTCGCTGGTACTGGCTGCCCGTTTTCGCAAGCCCTGGCCCATCGTGCTGGGCATCCTGGTGGCCACCCTGGCCAATCATGGCCTGGCCGGTGCTGTGGGTCACTGGGTCACCACCGTCATTGGGCCGGATGTGCTGCGTTGGCTGCTGGGCGCTTCTTTCATTGCCATGGCAGTCTGGATGCTGATCCCGGACAAGCTGGACGACGAAGACGGCGACAGCGCGCCACGGTTCGGGGTGTTTCTCACCACCGTGGTGGCCTTCTTCCTGGCCGAGATGGGGGACAAGACGCAAATCGCCACCGTCATGCTCGCGGCGCAATACCAGGCCTGGTTCGCCGTGGTGGTGGGCACCACGCTGGGCATGATGTTGGCCAACGCCCCGGTGGTGTGGCTGGGCGAGGCCATCACCCGACGGGTGCCGCTGCGCCTGGTGCACCTGATCTCGGCCGGCATTTTTGCGGTGCTGGGCGTGATCGCGCTGTCGGGCTGGGGCACTTGAGCAACGGTGGCGCGTACCACGCCCAATCGCCCACAGGGTGGGCTCTTACAAACAGGCAGCGTGGTCCCTTGTAGGAGCGCACCCTGTGCGCGATGGTTTCAAGTGGGCGGATGCCGTTTGTAAATGACGTGGTAAACGCCGGCCACCAACACCGCGCCGCCCAACAGATTGCCCACAATCACAGGCAGCAGGTTGCCCAGCATGCCTCCCCAGGTGACAGCGGCGTGACCTGCCAGGCCATCATGCTGCAGCAGCATGGCCAAGGGCATCAGGTACATGTTGGCAATGCTGTGCTCGAACCCTGCCGCGACAAAAGCCGTGACCGGGAACACCACGGCCACCGCCTTGTCCACCAAACTGCGCCCGCCCATGGCCATCCACACGGCCATGCACACCAGCACATTGCACAGCACGCCACGCAACATGGCAGTGACAAAGGGCAGCTCCTGCTTGGCCACCGCGATCTGCACCACTGTGTGGCCGATCGCGCCGCCGTTCAGGCTGGCATGGCCACTGGCCCACACCAACAGCGCCAGCCCGGCTGCGCCGACCAAATTGGCCACAACCACTGTGGCCCAGTTGCGCAGCACCTGCGCCGCGCTCACCCGCCCATCGGCCCAGGCCATGACGATCAGGTGGTTGCCGGTGAACAACTCAGCCCCGGCCACGACCACCATCAACAAGCCCACAGAAAACACCAAGCCGCCCAACAATGCGCTGGCAGCAAAGCCCAAACCGGGGTCGGACTTGACCAGCACAAACAGCATGGCGCCCAGGCCAATGAAGGCGCCGGCCAGCACGCCCAGCAAAGCCAAAGGCAGCCAAGCCATGCGGGCCTTGACCTCGCCCACGGCCTCGACACGGCGGGCAATTTCAGCGGGGCTGTAGGCGTCTGAGCCATAAAGTTCTGACATGGGGGCTCCTGACCGGGGTGAAATCGCTTGGACTTATACTTGCGCCATGCGCCGATTTGAACCCGATTGCGGGCGCCGAAACCACAGGGTTTCGAAATTCAGCTAAATGGCGTGTGTTTCAACTCACTGAAGCCCGGCCCAGCTGACCGCGAAGCCGGGTTTTGTTTTTTTGCACACTGAACACCTTCGATGCTGATCGCCGAGTCCCAAAGCATGCTGTTTGAAGCCCCTTTGCCTTTGCAAAGCGGCGCCTCCATCCGTGGCTATTCATTGAGCTACGAAACCTACGGCACGCTCAACGCCGACCAATCCAACGCGGTGCTGATTTGCCACGCGCTGAACGCTTCGCACCATGTGGCGGGCGTGTACGCCGACCAGCCCAACAACACCGGCTGGTGGGACAACATGATCGGCCCCGGCAAGTCGCTGGACACCGACCGCTTTTTTGTCATTGGCGTGAACAACCTGGGCTCCTGCTTTGGCTCGACCGGGCCCATGCACGTCAATCCGGAGACAGGCCGTGAGTACGGTGCCGACTTTCCGGTGATCACGGTGGAAGACTGGGTCAACGCCCAGGCCCGTTTGCTGGACGCCTTGGGCATTGAACAACTGGCGGCCGTGATGGGTGGCAGCTTGGGGGGCATGCAGGCACTCTCTTGGACGCTGCAATACCCAGAGCGCGTGAAACACGCCGTGGTGGTGGCCAGCGCGCCCAACCTGAATGCTGAGAACATCGCCTTCAACGAAGTGGCGCGTCGCGCCATCGTGACCGATCCGGACTTCCACAATGGTCACTTTTATGCGCAGGGTGTGGTGCCCAAGCGCGGCCTGCGCATCGCCCGCATGATCGGTCACATCACCTACCTGAGCGACGACGTGATGAACGAGAAGTTTGGTCGCGAACTGCGCCAGGCCGTCACGGACAATGCCACGGGCTACAAGTACTCCACGCAAGATGTGGAATTCCAGATTGAAAGCTACCTGCGCTACCAGGGCGACAAGTTCAGCGAATACTTTGACGCCAACACCTATTTGCTGATCACCCGGGCACTCGATTACTTTGACCCGGCGCGTGCCTTTGGCGGCAACTTGTCAGAGGCTTTGGCGCGCGCGCGATGCAAGTTCCTGCTGGTCAGCTTCAGCACCGACTGGCGTTTTTCGCCCGCCCGCAGCCGCGAAATGGTCAAGGCCTTGCTGGACAACCACCGCGACGTGAGCTATGCCGAGATCGATGCGCCGCATGGGCACGACGCCTTTTTGCTGGACGATGCACGCTACATGAACGTGGTGCGTTCTTACTTCGAGAACATCGCCCGTGGCCTGAACCCAGGAGGTGCGGCATGAGCGATCATCTGACCATGCAAGCCATCGCCCGCCTGGTGCCCCAGGGCGCACGCGTGCTGGATTTGGGCTGCGGCGATGGTGCCTTGCTGGCGCACCTGCAGCAACACAAGGGCTGCACCGGCTACGGCGTGGAATTGGACGACGCCAATGTGCACGCCTGTGTGCAACGCGGCGTGAATGTGATCCAGCTGAATCTGGATGAAGGCCTGAGTCTGTTTGCCGACCAATCGTTTGACGTGGTGCTGCAAATCGACACCCTGCAACACCTGCGCAACGCCGAGACCATGCTGCGCGAGACGGTGCGTGTGGGCCGTCTGGGCATCGTGGCCTTTCCCAACTTTGCACACTGGTTCAACCGCCTGAGCGTGTTGCAAGGCCGCATGCCGGTGACCAAACGCCTGCCTTACCAGTGGTACGACACGCCCAATATCCGTGTGGGCACCTACGCCGACTTTGGCGATCTGGCTCGCAAAAACCATCTGCGCATCCTGGACGCATTTGGTCTGCAACACGGCCAGGAAGTGCGCACCCTGCCCAACCTGATGGCGGGTACAGCGGTGTACAAATTGCAGCGCGGCTGACATGCCGCATGCCACGGCATCCGCTGCCACAGACGCACCCCACAGCCCCTGGCTGATCGCCAATGTGCTGGCGCAGATTTCTTTTGGCTTGTTGGCCATGACGCTGTGCCTGCCCTCCATGCAGGAATGGGGGGCGATTTTTGGCACCCACCAGGCCGATGTGCAGCTGACCTTCAGCGGCTATGTGGTGGCGTATGGGGCTTTGCAGTTGGTGTACGGCCCCTTGTCGGACCGCCACGGGCGCAAGCCCATCTTGATGATCGGTCTGGTGGTGGCGGGCTTGGCTTCGGTCATGGCCGCGCTCGCCACCGACATCGCCACCCTCACCGCAGCCCGCGTGTTGCAAGGTGCAGGCAGTGCCGCCAGCATGGTGGTCGGTCGCTCCATGGTGCAAGACCTGTTCACCGGTGCGCAGCGCACACGGGTGATGGCCTACATTGGCATGGCGCTGGGCCTGTGCCCTCCGCTGGCCACCCTCATGGGGGGGCAGATCCATGTGCGTTGGGGTTGGCAGTTCAACTTTGTGCTGCTGACCATCTTGGCCGTGCTGCTGCTGGTGGCCGCCTGGCTGGGCTTGCCGCGTATGGACAAACCTGCGCCAGCGGATGGCCACTGGCTGCGCGCCATGCTGAGCGCTTATGGCCGCCTGCTGCGCGAGCCCCGCTTTTTGTTGTACGTCAACATCCTGGCGGCCACCACCGCCACCTTTTATGCCTTTTTGGGTGGTGCACCCATCGTGCTCAAGGGCTACGGCATCGGCCCGGATGGCATCGGCTGGTTCATCATGGCCGTGCCCATTTCTTACATTGCGGGCAACTACATGACCTCTCGGCTCATACAGCAGGCGGGCGAATCGCGCGTCATGGCCTGGGGCCAAGCGTTGACACTGGGCGGTTTGGTGCTGATGCTGGCGCTGGGCCTGGGCGGCGTGCAATCCGCGCTGGCCGTGGCCTTGCCACTGCTTTTGCTGGGCCTGGGCCATGGCCTGATCAATCCACCGGCCTTGGCAGGCACCGTCAGCGTGCTGCCTGCACTGGCCGGGTCCGCAGCGGCAGTCGCTGGCCTGATGCAGCAACTGACCGGCGCCACGGGCGGCTACCTGGTCGGGCTGGTGTCACACGATGGCGCCGTCCATCTGGGCTGGATGATGCTGGGCTTTGCACTGGTTGGCGCGATCGCACAGTGGGCGCTGCGCCGTCGCTGAGCCCCAGCCCCAGACCATTGGTCCCTCCGATCAAGACGCCAGGGCCTTCATTTCGCGGTACAGGTCGGCCTTGCCTTCAAAGCCAATCCCCGGCAAATCGGGCAAGGTGACAAAGCTGTTCTCGACCTTGACGCCATCTGGGAAACCGCCGAAAGGCTGGAACAGGTCGGGGTAAGACTCGTTGCCCCCCAGCCCCAAGCCTGCCGCGATGTTCAAGGACATCTGGTGGCCACCATGTGGAACGCAGCGGCTGGGCGACCAGCCGTGTTCCTTGAGCATGTCCAGCGTGCGCAGGTATTCCACCAGGCCATAACTCAGGGCGCAGTCGAATTGCAGGTAGTCGCGGTCAGGTCGCATGCCGCCATAACGGATCAGGTTGCGGGCATCTTGCATGGAGAACAGGTTCTCGCCTGTGGCCATGGGGTTCTTGTAGTAATTGCGCAGGGTGGCTTGCAATTCGAAGTCCAGCGGATCGCCCGCCTCTTCGTACCAGAACAGGTCGTACTGCGACAGGGCCTTGGCGTACTGGATCGCGGTGTCCAGGTCAAAGCGGCCATTGGCATCGACGCACAATTTTTGGCCATCCTGCAGCACTTCCATCACGGCATCGATGCGGCGCAGGTCTTCGTCCAGCGAAGCACCACCGATTTTCTTTTTCACCACGGTGTAACCACGGTCCAGGTAGCTGCGCATTTCATCTTGCAGCTTGCGATGGTCTTGGCCCGGGTGATAGTAGCCGCCTGCGGCATACACAAAAATCTTGCGGTTGGGCTGGCCATCGCCGTAACGGTCGGCCAGCAACTGGAACAGTGGCTTGCCTTCGATCTTGGCCACCGCATCCCAGACGGCCATGTCGATGGTGCCAATCGCCACCGAACGCTCGCCATGGCCCCCTGGCTTTTCGTTGGTGAACATGGTTTGCCAGATTTTGTGCGGGCACAGGTTGTTCCCTGTTTCGTCCAGCAAAGAGGCGGGTTCGGCCTCAAGGATGCGCGGGATGAACCGCTCGCGCATCAGCGTGCCCTGGCCATAGCGGCCGTTGGAGTTGAAGCCGTAGCCAATCACCGGTTTGCCATCGCGGATCACATCGGTGACCACCGCCACCAGGCTGAGGTTCATTTTGCTAAAGTCGATGTAAGCGTTCCTGATCGAGGAACTGATGGGAAGGGTTTTTTCGCGGATTTCAACAATTTTCATGTCATGACTCTTGGAGTGATTGAAGATGGGGGTGATGTTGCCGCGAGGGAATCAGGAAAGCCAATGCTCGTTTTGGCTGAGGCCATGCACTGGACGAACCGCACATGAATTTCATTTGGCTGGAAGACTTTTTGGCCCTGGCTCAAACCGGCCACTTTTCGCGTGCAGCCGAAGACAGGTGCAGCTCTCAACCGGCCTTCAGCCGAAGGATCCGTTCGCTGGAAGAGTGGATCGGCACCGACCTGGTGGACCGCAGCGCCCAGCCCGCCCGTTTGACAGCGGCTGGCGAATGGTTCAAAGGCGTGGCGGAAAACCTGGTGGGACAAATCGACCGCCTGCCGGGCGAAGCCCAACAAGTGGCTGAAACACAGGCCGTCACACTCAGGATGGCGTGCACCCACGGCCTGTCCTTTGTCTTCTTGCCGCGCTGGTTACGCCAAATCGAATCCTCTTTTGCGATGGAGCGCTTGGAGCTGTTGTCCGATGTGTTGTCGCGCTGCGAAGTCCTGATGCAACAAGGCAAGGTGCACTTTGTGCTGACCCATGCGCACCCTCAGGCGCCCAGCCCGCTGGATGCCGACCCCTACGAAGCCCTGAAGATTGGGTCGGATGAATTGTTGGCCGTCTCCCGACCCAACGACCGGGGGCTGCCTCTGCACGCCCTGGGGGCTGACAAGAAATCAGCCCCTTCGATACTGGGCTACACCGATGAATCTGGCTTGGGCCGAATTTTTGAAGCGGTCATGGGCAAGCGGCTGAAAACCTTGCCGACCCAGGTGGCCTTCAAGGCCCATCTGGCCTCGGTTTTGCGCACCATGGCGCTCGATGGCCGAGGCCTGGCCTGGCTGCCCAAGACCCTGGTCGAGGACGACCTGGCCGCGGGAAAGCTGGTCCCGGCTGCCCCCGAAGGATGGCATGTGTCGCTTGACATTCGCCTCTACCGCGAGAAAAACATGCGCGGCCAAGCGCCGCTGGCCCTTTGGAGGGCCGCCGCCTCAGATCAATGAGCACGCAGGGCTTCAGCTTTGCAGCTCGGTCTCGTGCATCCAGGCCGCGTGTTTGGGGGCGCGTTTGGTTTGGGCCCACTCGTTGAGCATGTCCCATTTGCAGGCATCCAACTTGGCGTACATCTCGGGCGTGCCCACGTCGACGGCCAATTCCAGGCGGTGGCCGTTGGGGTCAAAAAAGTAGATGCTCTTGAAAATCGTGTGGTTGGTGGGGCCCAGCACGTCCACGCCGTTGGCTTGCAGCCGGGCTTTGGCATCTTCGAGCGCTTGCAGACTGTCCACCTTGAAGGCGATGTGCTGAACCCATTCAGGGGTGTTGGTGTCGCGACCCATCTCGGGTGAGTTGGGCAATTCAAAGAAGGCCAGCACATTGCCACCGCCTGCGTCCAAAAACACATGCATGTAGGGGTCGGGGGCTTTGGTGGAGGGCACCAGGTCTTCGGCAATGGCCAACACGAAATCCATGTTCAGGTTTTTGACGTACCACTCGACGGTGGCTTTGGCGTCTTTGCAGCGGTAGGCAACGTGATGGATGCGGTCGATTTGCATGAGGGTCTCCAAGGGGCTCAGTCGGTTTGGCGGGCGGCTTGCAGTGCTTCGCGCAGCACCTTCAAATCGCCAATGTGGTTGGCCAGCAGCAGGATCAATCGGGCGTTGAGCGCCTCGCTTTGTTCGTCGCTCAGGCCGTTGTGGGCGTCGATCAGCTGTTCATAAAACTCGTCACCGGGCGAAAAGTCGCGAAAGAAGCGGCGTCCGGCTTCATGGAAATTGGGCGCGGTGTTCAGGGCTGTGGGTGTGTCGGTGGGCATGTCGGCTCTCTTTTCGGCTCTCACTTCGGTTCAGGCGTGTTCGCCCACTTGCCCCAAGGCACGGGCCATGGCCGCTTGCAGCCGGGCGCTGTCCAGGCTGCGCCAGCGCGCCAGCACATGCTGGTCGGGGCGCAGCAAGTAGGTGGTGCCAGGTTGGGTGTCGTAGCGTTTGGCCACACAGCCTTGTGCATCGACCAGCACCTGAAAACCGGGCACCTGCAGGGCCTGGCGGGACACGATCAGGCTGTTCACCGGCACCGCGTTTTCCTTCAAGGTTTGCAACGTGGCCAGCGTTCGGGCATCGGGTGCGGCCTCCACAAACAGCATGAGCTGAAAGCCCTTGCCGACCTGGTCGAGCAGCCAGGCGTCTTGGCCATCCACCTGCACCGGCGCATCGTCCATCGGCGCGCCGGGCACCATATGGCCTTCAAACACCTCAGCGTCGGGCGTGTTGAGCACCGAACCGGTCAGAAACGACGGCACCGACAAGCGGCCCGAGTTGACCAGCTTGCGCGCAAACGGGTGGTGCTTGGCCAGGGCCAGCACCTGGTTGCGGAAAGTCTTGCTGGTGCGGCTCTTGGGCGTGATGAAGTCGGTCGAGCGCGTCGAGTTCATGATGTTCTCGTCGGCCGCAAACTGGCGGTCGTGCGCGTAGGTGTCGAGCAGCTTCTCGCTGGCCTGGCCCTTGATGACCAAGCCCAGCTTCCACATCAAATCGTCCGCATCCTGAAAGCCCGAGTTGGCCCCGCGTGCGCCAAAAGGCGAAACCTGGTGCGCCGCGTCGCCCACGAACAGCACGCGGCCATGGCGGAAGTCGGTCATGCGGCGGCACTGGAAGGTGTAGATGCTGACCCACTCCAGCTCAAATGGGCGCTCGTCGCCCAGCATGGCTTTGAGGCGCGGGATGACTTTTTCGGGCTTCTTTTCTTCTTCGGGGTCGGCGTCCCAGCCCAGCTGGAAGTCGATGCGCCAGACGTTGTTGCTTTGCTTGTGCAGCAACACGCTCTGGTTGGGGTGAAAGGGCGGGTCAAACCAGAACCAGCGCTCGGCGGGGTAGTCGGCCTTCATGATCACGTCGGCGATCAAAAAGCGGTCCTGGAACACGCGGCCTTCGATGTCCAGGCCCAGATGGCGGCGGATGGGGCTGCGCGCGCCATCGGCCACCACCAGCCAGTCGGCCTCGATGTCGAAGGTGCCGTCGGGCGTTTCCACCGTCAGCGTGGCGTGAGCGTCATGCGGCGTGACGGCAGTGACTTTGTGCTGCCAGCGGATGTCCGCGCCCAATTCCAGCGCACGGGCAATCAGCATTTCCTCCACGTGGTACTGCTGCAGGTTGATCATGCCGGGGCGTTTGTGTCCGGCGTCGGGCACCAGGTTGAACTGGTACACCTCGTCCTCTTCCAAAAAT
This sequence comes from Comamonadaceae bacterium, assembly GCA_027484105.1. Classification (GTDB taxonomy): domain Bacteria; phylum Pseudomonadota; class Gammaproteobacteria; order Burkholderiales; family Burkholderiaceae_C; genus Limnohabitans_A. Next base: position 4,960 of record JAIXUG010000018.1, on the reverse strand, counting down.
GTGCGGCCAATGTTCCAGCTCACGCCCATGTCGCAGGCCTGGTTGGCGATGCCCAAGCGGTCCAGAATTTCGAGCGAGCGCTTGGCGTAACACACCGCGCGCGAGCCGACCGAGACGGTCTTGTCGTCGTCCAGCACCAGCACCTCCAGCCCCTGCAAGCGGGCATCGATCGCCGCGGCCAGGCCCACCGGCCCCGCGCCAATGACGATCAGCGGTTTGCGCTGAGGCGGTGTGGACATCAAATCGGCAGGTGACTTGTAGGGATAGATCGGGTTGACGTAGGCACCCATGGGAAGCGCTCCAAATTGGTCGAAAAGCATCTTGCGATGCCCAGCCAGTAATTTACCATTGATAAATCAATTTACCTAAACGTAACGCAAAAAGACCCCAGCTCCCCACCTCTCGCCAAGGCGACAACCCCCAAAACGCAAATCCGCTAAGCTGAGGATTGAATTTGGATGACACGCCCATGAGTCAGCACTTCACCCCCGTCACCAGCGGTGCCCGCTTGTCTGATCAGGTGGCCGCGCAACTGAGTGCCGAAATCCAGCAAGGCCGTTTGGCGCCTGGCGCCAAATTGCCCACAGAAGCCCGTTTGGCCGAAAACTTCCAGGTCAGCCGCACCGTGGTGCGTGAAGCGGTGTCGCGGCTCAAATCCCTGGGTCTGGTGGACTCCCGTCAAGGCAGCGGGGTGTTTGTCAGGGCCACGCTGCCCATCGCGCCTTTGCAGTTTGAATCGCAACATGCCGCCTCACAAGAAGCGGTCATCCAGATGGTGGAATTGCGGCGGGCACTAGAGGCCGAGTCGGCTGCGCTGGCGGCTCAGCGCCGCACCGCAAAGGACATCCTGCAAATTCAAAAAGCCGTCAAAGCTCTGCACAAAGCGGTGCAGGCCGGTGGCAACGGCGTGGCAGAGGATGTGAACTTTCACCGGGCCATTGCCCAGGCCACGGGCAACCCTTTCCTGATCCAGACCATGCAATACCTGAGCCAGTTCCTGTATGGCACCACGCAAGTGACGCGGGCCAATGAGGCCCGCCGACTCGATTTTGCGGCCGAGGTTCAGGCCGAGCATCAGGCCATCGTCTTGGCCATCCAGGCGGGCAAGCCCGATCTGGCGCGCCAGGCCGCAGCCGCCCACATGGGCAACGCGATCAACCGCATCCGCAATGCCGACCCTGCGTTTTGGGAACAAGAAGGAGAACGGCTGGCGCAGCCCCTGGTCAAGGGCTTGCAGGGTTGACCTTGGGCTTGTGCAGGCCCAGCCACAGCACCGTGGAGACCACGACCGCCGCGCCCACCAACTGCATGGGTGCAATGGCCTGCCCCAAAAGAAACCACGCCAGGATCAGGGCAAAAACAGGCTCCACGTTCATGATGGCCGAATTGCCCACAACCCCCAATTTGGGCAACACGGTGAACATGATGGTGAAGGCGGTGCCATAGAGCAAGGTCAGCATCAGCAAGCCCCACCAACCCTGCTGGGCCTGGGGCCACTGAAAACCCCCTTGGGTGCTGGCCAGCAAAGCCGCCAGCACACCCACGATGGACAAGGATGTGAACGTGCGCAAGCGCCCGTCCACACCTACTGTCTCGTGTTGGGTCAAGACCAGCGCCAGCCCGAATGCGACCGAGGCCATCAAGGCGAAAGCCACACCCACGCCAATTTGTCCCCAATGCTGCGCTGTGCCCAGGCCCGAAGCCGCACCGAACACATCCAGTGCCAAAGACAAACCCACCATCATGACGGGCATGGCCCAAAACAGGGCGCGTTCCGGACGGTGGCCATACAACAGCTTGGCCCACAAAGCGGTGGTCAGCGGGTAGGTGTTGAAGGCCAGCAAAGCCAGTGCGACAGGCAAACGCGCCACGGCGGCATACAGGCACACGCTTTGCACCGCGATCAGCAAGCCCACCGCCACCAGGTATTTGCGCTGTTGTGGCAACACCTGAAACGCCACCTTTTGCTGCCACAAAATCAGCCCCACCACACCCGCAGTCACCACGCTGCGCACCGTCACTGCCGTCAGCACATCCAGCCCATGGTTGAAGGCGGTTCGGGCCGCCACATGGTTGGCCCCCATCATGAAGGCGGTCAGCAACAAAGTGACAAAGGCGGCCCCTGTCAAACGGGATGAGGCGGCATTGCTCATGGGTTCAGGGCCTGTGGGTTCGGGCTGCAGCGGTCAAGCTTGGGGGTAGAGCCCCAAGCCTGCGGCATGGACCCGACTCAAGCCCAACAAAGCATCGGTGAAGGGCGTGGCCACACCCGTCAAGCCACCCAGTTCGCGCACAGCCGAGACCAAGGCGTCCAGCTCCACCGGTTTGCCCGCGTCCACGTCTTGCAGCATCGAGGTGCGAAAGGCCCCCAGTTTGCGCGTGACGGCATGGCGGTCTTCGGGGGTCTGCGCGATCGGGATGCCGATGCGCTCGCCAATGGCCTTGGCTTCGAGCATGACGCTGGAGACAAAACCGCGCACCAGCGGGTCGTCCAGGATCACGTCGGTCGTGGCCCCGGTGAAGGCGCTGATGGGGTTGAGGGTCATGTTGCCCCAGAGCTTGTACCAAACGTCTTTCTGGATTTGCGCCGACGCCGTGGCATTGAAACCGGCTTGCACCAACAGGTCCACCAGTGCGCGCAAGCGCGGTGTGTCTGCCCCACTGGGCTCGCCCAAAATCAAACCGTTGCCAAAGTGGTGCCGTATGACCCCCGGCATGTCCACCGAGCTGCTGGCATGCACCACACAGCCGATCACCCGATCGGCCGGGATGTGCTGGGCGATCACGCCCGACGGGTCCACCGATTGCAAGGTGGTGCCCGACAAGGCACCGCCAAAGCCCTGCAAAAACCACCAGGGCACGCCGTTCATGGCCGTCAGCACCACCGTCTGCGGCCCCAGCAACGGGGCCATGTGCCGCGCCACATCGGCCATGGCCGGGGCTTTGACGGCCACGATCACCAGGTCCTGCTCGCCCAACTCGGCCGGATTGGCACGGGCTTTCAAGGAGACCACCATCTCCTCATCGCCCTGGCGCAACTCCAGGCCCACTTGCTGCAATGCCTCCAAGGTGGCGCCGCGTGCCACTGCGCTGAGTGTGCAGCCTTGACGGGCCAGATGCACGCCCAGCCAACCACCGATGGCACCCGCGCCATAAATACAGACTTTCATGCGCGCCACCCTTTGTCTTGCCGGTCGACTTGGCGCACCAGCGATTGAAATACGTCTTCGCCTGCACCGTGGTTCGGGTTGAACTGCAAGGCGTCGCGGGTGCATTTGTCGGCAATGGCCTCGGGCACCGCAATGGGCTGGCCCATGCTCAGCGTGGCCAGCTGGATTTCGCAGGCGCGCTGCAAAGTCCAGAGCACCGCAAAAGTCTGGGGCAAGGTGTGCCCCCAGGCCAGCAGGCCGTGGTTGCGCAAGATGACGGCTTGTTTGTTGCCGATGCTGCGCAGCAGGCGCGGCGCTTCTTCGGCGTGGATGGTGATGCCTTCAAAGTCGTGGTAAGCCACCATGTTGTGCAGTTGGGCGCTGTAAAAATTCGTCTGCTGCAAACCGCCTTGCACACAGGCCACCGCCACGCCCGCCGTGGTGTGGGTGTGCATCACACAATGCGCTCCGGCCAGGCCTTCGTGCACCGCGGCATGCACCGTGAAACCCGCCGGGTTGACGGGGTAAGGCGAACCATCGAGCACGCGGCCTTGCACGTCGATCTTGACCAGGTTGCTGGCCGTGACCTCGCTGTAGTGCAGGCCAAAGGGGTTGATCAAAAAGTGTTTCTCGCCCCCCGTGACGCTGTCGGGCAAACGCAGCGTGATGTGGTTGTAAATCATCTCGGTCCAGCCCAGCAGGGCGAACACCCGGTAACTGGCCGCCAGCTGCAAACGCGCTTGCCATTCGTCGGGGTGCACCCGCGCTTGCAGCGAAGGCACCACCGCTTGGGGAGTAGGGAACATCGTGGCCTCCTTGTCCTTGGAATTGGGGACAGTTAAAGAATTGGGGTCAGACCCCCATTAATAAGTCGCGCCTTTGGCGGGTGCGGCAACGGGGGCGGCCGATTTGAAATGCGCGGCCAATTCGGTGGTGTGGCGCATCAAGAGTTGGGTGTCCAGGCCCACGGCGACAAACAGCGCGCCCAAGCCCAGGTAATGCGCGGCCAGTTGGCGGTCGGGCGTGAGGATGCCAGGCGCCTTGCCCGCCTTGAGGATGCGGGCGATGGCGTCCTCAATGGCGGCCTGCACTTCAGGGTGTGCGGCGTTGCCCACATGGCCCATCGAGGCCGACAAATCGGCCGGACCGATGAACACGCCGTCAACGCCGGGCGTGGCGGCAATCGCGTCGAGGTTTTTCAGCGCCTGGCGTGATTCGACTTGCACCAAGAGGCAAACCTCCTGGTTGGCGCGCTTGAAGTAATCCGGGAAGTGCCCCCAACGCGAAGCACGCGCCCCGGCCATGCCGCGCACACCGCCCTGGCCATCGTCTTGCGGGTAGCGCATGGCCTGCACCAATTGCGCGGCTTGCTCGGCCGTGTCGACCATGGGCACCAGGATGTTTTGCGCGCCAAGGTCCAGGTATTGCTTGATGAGCGCCGTCTCGCCCACAGGCACGCGGCACACCGGGTGGCTGGCAGGGTAGGCGGCCACGGTTTGCAGCTGGGCCTGGATGCTGCGCAGGTCATTGGGCGCGTGTTCGCCGTCGATCACCAGCCAATCAAAACCCGCCAGGGCGCAGATTTCGGCGGTGTAGGCATTGGCCAGGCCCATCCACAGACCGATTTGGGGCTGTTTGTTTTGCAGGGCTTGTTTGAATAAGTTCACAGGGGTGTTCATGGCGAAGTTCCTATCGTTAACGGCCAAAAGGCTCACAGGATGTTGGTGCCGGGGTGGCGGCCCGGGCGATGTGGCAAAGCGAAGCGCCTCTGAGCCCGGGCGGCCACCCCGGCAGCAGCAGCCTCCCACTGG
>JAIXUG010000001.1 GCA_027484105.1 Comamonadaceae bacterium | reverse complement strand
GCTTTGGCGGCACCGCCGAACTTGGCAGCCAACACGGTGGTGATGGCGGCGGTCAGGGTGGTCTTGCCGTGGTCAACGTGACCGATGGTGCCCACGTTCACGTGGGGTTTGGTCCGTTCGAATTTTTCCTTAGCCATTTTTCAATCCTTAAAAAGAGCAATACCCGTGTGTTGGTTTAATGTTTGCATCAGGTTGCTGGATCACTCCGCACGGGCACAGAGTGGCACTTGATCGCAGACAGTTTTTGAACTTTCAGATCTGACTATCGCTTGCTTTTAGTCAGAGGTGCCCGAGCAAATTCGCAGGCGAATTGGGTCCGGCACACAGTCTTTTATTTTGCGCGTGCAGCCACAATGGCTTCAGCGACGTTACGTGGGGCTTCCGCGTAGTGCTTGAATTCCATCGTGTAGGTCGCACGACCTTGCGACATGGAGCGCAGGGTGGTCGAGTAACCGAACATTTCGGACAGGGGCACTTCGGCCTTGATGGCCTTGCCGCCACCGACCATGTCGTCCATGCCCTGAACCATGCCACGGCGTGAGGACAAGTCGCCCATCACGTTACCGGCGTAGTCTTCGGGCGTCTCGACTTCCACGGCCATCATCGGCTCCAGAATGACGGGGTTGGCTTTGCGGCAACCTTCTTTGAAACCAAAGATGGCGGCCATTTTGAAAGCCATTTCGTTCGAGTCCACATCGTGGTACGAACCGAAGTGCAGCGTGACCTTGACGTCCACCACGGGGTAACCTGCCAAGACGCCTTGACCCAAAGCTTCGATGACGCCTTTTTCGACCGCAGGGATGTATTCACGAGGAACCACACCGCCCTTGATGGCGTCCACGAACTCAAAGCCCTTGCCTGGCTCTTGGGGCTCGACCTTCAGCACCACGTGGCCATATTGACCCTTACCACCGGACTGACGCACGAACTTGCCTTCGGCTTCGTCCACGGTCTTGCGGATGGTTTCGCGGTAAGCCACTTGAGGCTTGCCCACGTTGGCTTCCACGCCGAATTCACGTTTCATGCGGTCCACGATGATTTCAAGGTGCAGTTCACCCTGACCGCCAATGATGGTCTGGCCGGATTCTTCGTCGGTTTGCACGCGGAATGATGGATCTTCAGCCGCCAGACGCGACAGGGCCATGCCCATCTTTTCCTGATCAGCCTTCGACTTGGGCTCCACCGCCTGGCGGATCACGGAGTCGGGGAATACCATGCGCTCGAGCGTGATGACCGCGTTGGGATCGCACAGGGTTTCACCGGTGGTCACGTCTTTCAGGCCCACGCAAGCGGCGATGTCACCGGCGCGGATTTCGTCGACTTCTTCACGGTTGTTGGCGTGCATCTGAACGATACGGCCAATGCGCTCTTTCTTGCCGCGCACAGCGTTGTAGACGGTGTCGCCCTTTTTCAGAACACCCGAATACACGCGCACGAAGGTCAACTGACCCACGAACGGGTCGGTCATCAATTTGAATGCCAGTGCGGCGAATTTCTCTTCGTCATCAGCCTTGCGGGTGATTTCTTTTTCTTCTTCGTCAAAGCCCTTGATGGCTTTCACGTCCAAAGGCGAAGGCATCAGCTCGATCACGGCATCCAGCATGCGCTGAACACCTTTGTTCTTGAACGCTGTTCCACACAACATGGGCTGGATTTCGCCAGCAATGGTACGCACGCGCAAGCCATGGGTGATTTCCTCTTCGCTCAAGTCACCTTCTTCCAGGTACTTGTTCATCAAGTCTTCAGACGCTTCAGCAGCGGCTTCGACCATTTTTTCGCGCCACTCCTTGGCCAAGGTGACGAGATCAGCGGGGATGTCTTCGAAGGTGAATTTCATGCCCTGAGAAGCTTCGTCCCAGATGATGGCTTTCATTTTGCGCAGGTCGACGACGCCGGTGAAGTTTTCCTCTGCACCAATCGGGATCACCACGGGCACAGGGTTGGCCTTCAAGCGCAACTTCATCTGATCGACGACTTTGAAGAAGTTGGCACCGGTACGGTCCATCTTGTTCACAAAGGCCAAGCGTGGCACTTTGTACTTGTTGGCCTGACGCCAGACGGTTTCGGACTGGGGTTGCACGCCACCCACAGCACAGTAAACCATGCAAGCACCGTCCAGAACACGCATGGAACGTTCAACTTCAATGGTGAAGTCCACGTGACCAGGGGTGTCAATGATGTTGATGCGGTGCTCGTCAAAAGAGCTGTCCATGCCTTTCCAGAAGCAGGTGGTCGCAGCCGAGGTGATCGTGATGCCACGCTCTTGCTCTTGCTCCATCCAGTCCATGGTGGCAGCGCCGTCGTGCACTTCACCAATCTTGTGGTTAACGCCGGTGTAAAAAAGAATACGCTCTGTCGTTGTGGTCTTGCCGGCGTCGATGTGCGCCGAAATGCCAATGTTGCGATAGCGCTCGATGGGGGTAGTGCGAGCCATAAATTTCTCCAATGATTAAGTACCAAAGCCCGCGACCCCAAAGGGACCGGCGGGCTGGCTTCTGACAGTGTCGGGCTTATTTGTGAAGCCCTTGTGAATCAGAAGCGGAAGTGCGAGAACGCCTTGTTGGCTTCGGCCATGCGGTGAACTTCGTCACGCTTTTTCATGGCGCCGCCACGGCCTTCGTTGGCTTCGAGCAACTCGTTGGCCAGGCGCAGGGCCATGGACTTCTCACCGCGTTTGCGAGCGGCTTCTTTGATCCAGCGCATCGACAGGGCCAAGCGACGAACAGGGCGCACTTCAACAGGCACCTGGTAGTTCGCACCACCCACGCGGCGGGATTTCACTTCGACCATGGGCTTGACGTTGTTGATGGCAATGGAGAAGAGTTCCACAGGGTCTTTGCCTGTTTTCTTTTCCATGGTGTCCAGAGCACCGTAAATGATGCGTTCTGCGACAGCTTTCTTGCCGCCTTCCATGATCACGTTCATGAATTTGGACAGCTCGACGTTGCCGAACTTGGGATCCGGCAGGATTTCACGTTTAGGGACTTCGCGACGACGTGGCATATTTCACCTCATATTGCTTCAGTTGGCATCTTTTCAGACACCGCGAGCGTTATTCAAAACTGCTCACTTACTCGACCCACCTGGACGATTCCGGGCTTCGGGTCACTTCGCTGATTCACCGCGCCACGCGGGAAACAGCACCGAAAAATTCAACCCAAAAGGGCTTACTTGGCCTTTGGCTTCTTCGCGCCGTACTTGGAGCGAGACTGCTTGCGGTCTTTCACGCCTTGCAGATCCAAAGAACCGCGCACGATGTGGTAACGCACACCGGGCAAGTCCTTGACACGACCACCGCGTACCAGAACCACCGAGTGTTCTTGCAGGTTGTGGCCTTCACCGCCGATGTAAGAGATGACCTCAAAACCGTTGGTCAAGCGCACTTTGGCAACCTTACGCAGAGCGGAGTTAGGCTTTTTTGGCGTTGTGGTGTACACGCGAGTGCAGACACCACGACGCTGTGGAGAGTTTTGCATCGCAGGGCTTTTGGACTTGATCGTTTCGACCTCGCGCCCCTGACGCACCAATTGATTGATGGTTGGCATTGTTTGTAACGTCCCTAAACGTTGGAATTGGACAAAAGAAACTTCTCCGCCCCAAAAGCGGAAAAGCCCGCCAGTATAACCGCAGCCGCAATTCAGGGCAAGTTATCCACAATGAGGCTCTTTGGATTACTTGATCCAAAGGCGCACAGACCCCCAGGCACGACCGAAAACCCCCGCTTGCTCAACCGGCTCAAGGACCGTCAAAGGCACCTCAAACAAAGGTCTGTCGCCCTGCAAAACCTTGAGACTGCCCACGGTCTGTCCCTTGACAAAAGGGGCGACCAAGGGGTCCGGCCGAACGACTTGCGTTTTCAATTGGGCCGCTGTGCCCGAAGGCACGGCCACCACCAAAGGACGATCGGAGCCCAGTTTGAGGACCGACTGCTTGCCTTTCCACACCTGAGGTGTCACAACGGCTTGGTTGGCATCAAACAACTTGACCGCATCAAAAGCAGCGTAACCCCAATTGAGCAGCTTCTGGCTTTCATTGGCGCGTGCGTTTTCGCTCTCGGCCCCCAGCACCACACTGAGCAAACGGCGCGTTCCCACATTGGGAAACTCACGCTTGGCCGAAGCCACCAGACAATAGCCCGCCGCCTGGGTGTGGCCTGTCTTGAGTCCGTCCACCGTGGCATCCCTGAACAGCAACAAATTGCGGTTGGTGTCGTTGGCCGCTGGGGTGCCCGAATAGCGGTACTTCTTGATGGCGTAATAGGTCACATATTCCGGGAAATCACGCATCAATCGGGTGGCCAACGTGGCCAAATCCCGTGCCGTGGTGGTGTGACCCGCAGCGGTCAAGCCTTCCGGATTCTTGTAGGCCGTATTGTTCATGCCCAAAAGACGGGCCTGGTCATTCATGAGCTGAACAAAGCGCTCGACGCTGCCCCCCACACCTTCCGCCAAGGCCACAGTGGCATCGTTGCCGGACTGCACGATCATGCCCTTGATGAGATCCTCCACGGGTACTTGCATCTTAGGGTCGATGAACATGCGTGATCCAGGCATTTTCCAGGCGCGCTCGGAAACCGGCAGGGTTTGCTGCAGGTTCAATTTGCGGGATTTGAGCGCATCAAAGACCAAATAGGCGGTCATCAGTTTGGTCAAAGAGGCTGGCTCGACCGTCATGTCCGGGTCTTTGGATGCGAGCACCTGGTTGGCCGTGATGTCCATCAGCAAATAAGCCCTGGCAGCCACCTCGGGCGCTTGGGGCATTTGGGCTTGAGCCCACCAAGTGGCTGTGAGCAAGAAACCGCTGATCAGAGTTTTGATGAAGATGTTCATGCGCAGAGGGGTCATGGAAATACAAAGTGCCAACAGTCGCCCCAATGGGCTTGCTCTCTGGCAAGTGGGGCAAGCGCGCGGCGCTTCCAATGGGCAGCTCAGGACTTCAAGTGGCGGATCACCAAAGATTTGAGCAAGGGCAATTGTCCATGAAAGAAATGCTCACCGCCCGGAATCACCGTGATCGGCAAGGATTGGGGTCTGGCCCAATCCAACACGCTGGCCAAGGGCACCGTGTCGTCTTGCTCACCGTGCACAACCAGGCAGCGATCGTGCAACACCTGGGGCAAGGGCGCTACCTCAAAGCGCGAAGCCGCCGTGCCCACCAGCACCACAGATTGGGGCAGCCGTTGATCACCCAAGGCCTGAACCACGTGGCTGGTCACAAACGCACCAAAAGAAAAACCGGCCAAGGCCAATGGGCCCTGCGCAGCCACTTGCTCAATCACCCGCAACATGTCGCGGGCCTCGCCGCGCCCCTCATCGTGAGCACCCTCACTGGCACCCACACCCCTGAATTGGAAACGTACAGCGCGCCAGCCGCACTGCACGAAGGCGCGCGCCAGCGTCTGTACCACCTTGTTGTGCATCGAGCCGCCAAACAAAGGGTGGGGGTGCGCAATGACCACCGTGCCCTGCACATCTTCACCTGGCGGCAAATCCATCAAAGCTTCGACGGCGCCCGCCTCGCCTTGCAGGCGGATGGATTGGGTGGCTGGATTCATCAACGCCCCAAATGCGCAGGGGTCAACAGACGGTCAACCACTTGCCCGTTTTGGAGGTGTGATTCGACAATTTCGTCAATGTCAGATGCATCGACATAGGTGTACCAGACCCCCTCGGGGTACACCACCGCCACTGGGCCGCCCGCACAACGGTCAAGGCAGCCCGCCTTGTTGACCCGAACTTCGCCGGGCCCAGCCAAGCCAAGCGCTTTGACTTGGGACTTGCAGCGGTCAAAGGCTGCCTGCGCATCATGCTGGGCGCAGCAAGCCTCATTGTTCTTGCGCTCATTGAGGCAAAAGAAAATGTGGCGCTTGAAATAAGGAGGGGTATTGGGGGTGGTCATGCGGCGATTTTAGGGCTGCAAGCGGTGGCGCATGCATTCAACCACGGCCCAGGTGCTGCGCTCTGGACAGTCTTTGCACCAGGTACAACAACAGGGCATAGGGCCACAACCAACCCAGCCATTGGATCAGGCCATGAAAACGGATGAACCGCCCCTGCTCCCAGGTCTGCAATGTCAAGGAGAAATAGGCATCGGCCGATGAGGTGTTGAGCAAACTCAACTGCAAAACCAAGGCCGCCAAGGCCAACACCCAGCACATCCGCGCTGAGGCAAAAGACAAGGCCAACGCCAAGAACAAAGCCGCCACCCAGCCGCGCAAGACCTCAGGGCTGACCCACCCCCAAGCGTGAACCGGCCCGTAAGTCAATGCTGCCGACAGGGCACTGGCCAACATGCCCACACTCAGGCACACCGCGGCCACGGCCCAGCGCTGAGGTCTGCGCTGGACCACACCATAGGCCAACAAACAGGGCAGCAGCAAGCCCAGTGCGACGCATGCCGATTCGGTGATCGGCAGCATGGGCTGGAACTCGACATCGCGCAGCGGCCAGGACTCCAGCCAAGGCGTGTCTTTGAGGATCTGCACCCAAGTGGCCTCCACGCGCTCCAGAACTTGCCCCAAACCAAACGGTACCGGCGCCGGAAACAGCAAAGCCAATGGCCAAATGGCCAACAAAGCCAAGGCGCCATCCGCCTCCGATTCAAACCACCGGTCCCTGAAACGGCTCCAACGGTTCACCAGCCCCACCCAGACCAAACCATGCGCCGCCACCGCACCCGCCCACGCACCAACCATGTTCAAGGCGGTGTCCACATTCGAAGGCACGCGCACTGGCAAAAACATTTGGAAAGATTCCAGCAAAAGGGACAGGACCCCCGCAAAAAGAGTGGCCACCGTGATGGCGGGCCAATGGGGCCGGGTGCGCAGCAGGCTCAAAGCCAATAAAAAGCCCAAAGGGGCATAGCCCAAAACATTGGACAGCACATCAAAGCCGGTCCAGTAACGCGGCCAGGGTGCGGTCAGAAAAGCCCAAGAGAACACCCCTTGGAAACGCCAGTTTTCAAAGGGATAGAGACTGGCATAAACAATCAAAACTGCATAAATGCAGAACAGGGGCCAAGCAGCCGATGTGCGCCGTGTCATGCTGCCCTCATGGCCAGATCGCCCTCAAAAGGGTTTGACCACCACCAAAATGACCGCCGCCACCATCATGAGCACCGGTGCTTCATTGAACCAACGAAACCAGACATGGCTGCGCTGCATCTGGCCGTTTTCAAACTTGCGCAACAAAACACCACAGCTGTGGTGATACCCCAGCAAGGCCAACACGATCAGCAATTTCGCATGCATCCAGCCTTGACCCTGACCCAGCCCAATGCCGTAATACAGCCAAAGCCATAAGCCCAGCGCCAAAGCCGGAATGGCCAAAATGGTCATGAAGCGGTAAAGCTTGCGCGCCATCAAGAGCAACCGGTTGCGCTCCGCGACCGATCCTGGCTCCACCATCGCCAAATTGACATAAATGCGCGGTAAATAGAACAAGCCAGCAAACCAGCTGGCAATGAAAACGATATGGAGGGCTTTGATCCAGAGCATGGGGCAAGTGTAGCCAGAGATGCTGGCCGCCAAACAATCGCGTCATGGACAAAAAAACCCCCGACCATGGGCCGGGGGCAGGAAGCCTTGCTGCGATGAAGCCGCAAAGCACCCGCTCAGGGAGGAAAAGCGGGAGGCAGCAAGCTGCCCGAAACTGAATTTAGCAAATATCAAAACAGATAACAAGGATGAATTTGTGATTAAAAGCATTTTTGACATTTATGACACGGATGCATCCAGGCCTCTCCTTTTTGTTGCCTGAGCGACTGCGAAGACTGTCCCGCTTTTGGCATTCACTGGGAGTTCAGGCACAATTTTCAACATGAACCCCGTCGCCCCCTTCCCCGCCAACCGCCCACGCCGCTTGCGCCGTGACGAATTCACCCGCAATCTGGTGCGTGAGCACCGGGTCACAGCGCACGACCTGATCTACCCGGTCTTTGTGCTGGACGGCCAAAACCAGCGCCAGCAAGTGGCTTCGATGCCCGGTGTGGAGCGCCTGAGTCTGGACCTGCTGTTGCCCGTGGCCGAAGACTGCGTCAAGCTCGGCATCCCCGTCATGGCGCTGTTCCCGGTGATCGACGCCAGCCTCAAGGACCCCACGGGCAGCGAAGCCATGAATCCCAACGGCTTGGTACCCCGCGTGGTGCGCGAGCTGAAAAAACGCTTCCCCGAACTGGGCGTGATGACCGATGTGGCGCTCGACCCCTTCACCAGCCATGGCCAGGACGGCTTGCTCGACGAAACCGGCTACATCCTCAATGACGAAACCACCGCCGTGCTGGTGCAGCAAGCCCTGACCCAAGCCGAAGCCGGCGTGGACATGGTCGCGCCCAGCGACATGATGGACGGGCGCATCGGCGCGATCCGCCAGGCGCTCGAAGCGCGCGGCCTGATCCACACCCGCATCATGGCCTACAGCGCCAAATACGCCAGCGCCTTTTATGGCCCCTTCCGCGACGCGGTCGGCTCGGCAGGCAACCTGGGCAAGAGCAACAAAAAGGTCTACCAGATGGACCCCGGCAACAGCGACGAGGCCCTTCGCGAAGTCGCCATGGACCTGGCCGAAGGCGCCGACATGGTCATGGTCAAGCCCGGCATGCCGTATTTGGACATCGTGCGCCGGGTGAAAGACGAGTTCAAGGTGCCCACTTTCGCCTACCAGGTGTCGGGCGAGTACGCCATGCTCAAAGCCGCTGCACAAAACGGCTGGCTGGACCATGACCTGGTCATGATGGAAAGCCTCCTGGCCTTCAAACGTGCTGGCGCGGATGGTGTGCTGACCTACTTTGCGCGAGACGCCGCACGCTGGATCGCCACCCATTGAAAGAGAACACAAGACCTGCTGACCCCCCCGGCTTGAGGGTCTTCAGCATCACCGGCAACCAGGTGCAGGCCTGGGATTCCGACAACCCCGACACCTCGCTGCCGCAGGATTTGCCAGAACAAGGCTTTGTCTGGCTGGCCTTTTCTCGCGAACACTTCGAGCGCCATGTGGTGGCGATTCAAAGCTGCCTTCAGCAACTCACGGGGCAAAGCCTGGTGGACCTGCATGTCTCGGACTTGCTCAACGGCCAACTGCCCTCGCGCTACGACTTCACCTCACATTACGATTTGCTGGTGTTTCGCCGACTGGCCCAACAGTCCGCAGCGACACCCCGGAACAACGAGGCCAAGGCGGTGCACGCCCCCGGCAAACGGCCTGGCCCGCCCATCCTGCAGCGCATCGACACCAGCCCGGTGGGGTTTGCGGTGTTCGAGCGGGTGCTGCTGAGCGTGCACCCCGACGACTGCGCTGTGCGTGAAGCCTACGCCAGCCGCCTTTTGAACGCGACGGGCGACAAGACCCCGAGCAACGACCCGCGCTCTGCCGGGGCACGGGGCATCCCCTTGAGTCCAGCCGACACGATGCTGCGCATCGTCAGCCAAATGGTGGACGCCTATCTGGATTTGCGCCGCGAACTGAGCCGCCAGCTTGACCACTGGCAGGCCGAATTGCTGCACCCCGCTGCACGCTTTCGCCGCTGGGACGCCTTGCTGCAAGCCCGGCTGGCCCTGCACCAATTGGAAGACCTGTGCGATGACCAGCGCACCGCCATGCTCAACTGGCACGAAACACTCGACGACTGGGTGGTGAGCACGGACGCGGCGGCACTGCGCGAACACGAGTTGCTGAAAGTGCGCTGCCGCGATGTGCTGGAACACATTGACCGCGTGGTGAACCATGTGCGTCGGCTAGAGCACAACACCGAAACTGCGGTGCAGATGCATTTCAATGCCCAAGGCAACCGAACCAACGACATCATGCGCACCCTGACAGCGCTCACCGCCATCTTCTTGCCATTGAACTTGATTGCCGGCATCTTTGGCATGAACTTCGAATTCATGCCCTGGTTGCACACCGCCAGCGCCTTCTGGTGGACGCTGGGCAGCATGGGCGCGATTGCACTGGTCATGGGCCTGGTGTTCTGGCGCAAACGCTACCTGGCCCGAACGGGAAACTGATCGGCATCAAGCCCCCAGGACGGACACCCCCAAGGCCTGGCAGCTCAAGCCAGATGTTCTTTGAAAAAAGCCAAGGTTCGCTGGCGCGCCAACTGGGCCGAGGGCGCATGCCAAGAACCCCGCTGGTCACAATTGAAGCCATGGTGCGCCGCGTAGGTGTGAACCGTCACCTCCGGATGGGCTTTTTGGAAAGACGCCACCGTGTCCATCGGGATCCACGTGTCTTCTTCGGCAAAGTGGGCCATCACAGGCACCTGTGGCTGCCGAGCGGTTTCGGCCTCGGTGGTCACGCCTCCACCGTAATAAGGCGCCGCCGCACTCAAGCCTTTCAGGGTGCAGGCCGAGCGCCAGGTCAGCAAACCGCCCCAGCAATAGCCCACGATCCCCACTTTGCCACCCGAGACTTGGGCCGCATGGTCAATCGCCGCCTGAATGTCCTGCATCACACCCGGCGCGGGCAAAGCCTCGACCGCCGTTTTGTAGCCAAAGCCTTCGCCCATGTCGGCATCGGTGTAACCCAGCTCCACCCCGGGTTTGACGCGGTGAAAGGCCGCCGGGGCCACGGCCACATAGCCCTCGGCGGCGTAGCCATCGGCCACTTGGCGGATGTGGCTGTTCACGCCAAAAATCTCCTGCACCACCACCACGGCCCCTTTGGGCGTGACCGAAGGACGGGCCACGTAAGCCGGCACCACCGTGCCGTCTGCAGATTTCAACTGGATCATCTCTCCCATTTGGGGCTCCTCAAGTCAATACCATCACATCAACGGGTCAGTGCGCGCTCGACGAAGTCAAGCCGGTCCTGGCCCCAAAAAATCTCCCCGTCCACCACATAGCTGGGGGCGCCAAAAACGCCCGCATCGATGGCCGACTGGGTGTAGCTTTCATAGCGCTCTTGCACCGCTTGGCTTTGCGACTGGGTCATCAAGCTGGCGGGTAAATCCTGCTCTTGCAACAACTCGGCCAGCACCTTGTCGTCCGCCATATTGCGCTCTTGCGCCCAGCAAGCGGCCAAAATGGCGCCCGCAATTTGCATGGCGGCCTGCGAACCCAGCGCCAAATCGGTGGCAATGATCAGGCGCGCCGAATCGTCGCCACCAACCGGGAAATATTTGGGCTTGAGGTTCAGGGGCACATTCAGGTGCTCGCTGAAACGCCGCAGCTCCACCAAGCGATAGGCCTGCCGCTGGGGGGCGCGCTGGCCCAAGGGCAAGCCACCCGAAATCGGAAACACCTTGCCCCCCAAGTCGATGGGCATGACGCGTACCGTAGCCCCGGTGCGCCGCACGGTATCGGCCAAGCGCTGGTGGCCCAAATAAGCCCAAGGGCTCTGCGGGGCGAAGTAATAGTCCACTGTGCGACCCATGTGGTCTCCTGGTGTGTTGTGTAATCTTTGAATGAGACAAGGTTTTTAACCGTTCTCGACCATTTTTGCAGGAGACACAACATGAACAAGGTCTTGTTGGTGACCGGGGGCAGCCGGGGCATCGGGGCGGCCACCGCCTTGTTGGCGGCACAAAGCGGCTGGGCTGTGGCGGTGAACTACACCGCCAACTCCCTGGCGGCCGACGAAGTGGTGCGCCAGATCCGCGCCTCGGGCGGGCAAGCCATGTCGGTGCAGGCCGATGTGGCCGACGAAGCGCAGGTGCTGCGCATGTTCGAACACATCGACGCCAAATTTGGCAGGCTGACCGGCTTGGTCAACAACGCGGGCGTGGTGGACGTGACCGCCCGAGTGGACGAGATGAGCGTGGCGCGATGGAAGCGCATGTTCGACATCAACGTGATCGGCAGCCTGATCTGCGCCCGCGAAGCCGTGCGCCGCATGAGCACCCGCCACGGCGGCGAAGGCGGCAGCATCGTCAACATCTCGAGCGCCGCCTCGCGCCTGGGCTCACCGGCTCAGTATGTGGACTACGCCGCGGCCAAAGGGGCCATCGACGCCTTCACCATCGGCCTGGCCAAAGAGGTGGCCGCAGAGGGCGTGCGGGTCAACGCGGTGCGCCCGGGTCTGATCGAAACCGAGATCCACGCCTCTGGCGGTCTGCCCAACCGGGTCAAAGAGCTGCAGCATCTGGTGCCCGCCCAACGTGGCGGCACAGCCGAAGAAGTGGCACAGGGCATTGTCTGGCTGCTTTCGGATGCGGCCAGCTACACCACCATGAGTTTTCTGGACATTTCGGGAGGCCGCTGATGGCGCATACCTCAGGCTCCATCCAATACTACTGGGAAGACATGGCCACAGGCCAAGTGCGCGACCTGGGCAGCATCACACCCACGCGCGAAGAGATCATTGCTTTTGCCACCCAGTTCGACCCCCAACCCTTTCACTTGGACGACGAAGCGGCCAAAGCCTCGGTGTTTGGCGCGCTGTCGGCCAGCGGCTGGCACACCTGCGCCATGGCCATGCGGCTCATGGTGACCAACTTTTTGTGCCAAACCTCCAGCTTGGGCTCGCCCGGATTGGAGGGCATCAAATGGCTCAAACCCGTGTTCCCGGGCGATACCTTGCGACTGCAAAGCACGGTGCTGGAAACCAAGCCCATGGGCAAACGCCCCGATGTGGGCATGACCCGCAACCTGTGGGAAATGTTCAACCAGCACGGCGACAAAGTGCTGCACATGGAAGGCTGGGGCATGTTCCGCCGTCGCACGCCAGCGGCTTGAAGCCGGGCACAATCCGGAAATGGATTTCAAACCCCTCATCACCCTGCTGGCCATCGTCAACCCTTTGGCCATCGTCCCGTTTTTCATCCACTACACCCAGGGCTTCAGCCGGGTGCAGCGCCAGCGCACCATCTTGGTCTCTTCTGCGACGGCATTCATCGTGATCGCCGCCAGCGCCTTGCTGGGCCTGCAAATTCTGGCGTTCTTTGGCATCTCTTTGGCCAGTTTTCAGGTCGGCGGCGGCATGCTGCTGCTCACATCGGCACTGTCGATGCTGAACGCCCAACCCGCTGAATCCCGTGCCAATGCCGATGAAGTGCATGACGCCGAAGCCAAAGCCGCCATGGGCGCCAGCATCGCTGTGGTGCCACTGACCATCCCGCTGCTGACCGGCCCGGCCACCATGTCCACTGTGGTGATTTATGCCGAAAAGGCCAAAGACTTTGCCCAACTGGCCGCTCTCGTGGGCTACGGCGTGGTCATCGCGTTGGCCACAGCACTGTGCTTTTCATTGGCCACCCCGATTGCCCGCATTCTGGGCAAAACCGGCATCAACGTCATGACCCGGCTGATGGGTTTGATTCTGGCGGCACTGGCCGTGGAAGTGATGGCCGACGGGCTGCACAAGTTGTTTCCGGTGCTGGCCGGACGCTGATCAATCCGGAAAACCCACGGCCAAACCCTGGCGCAAAGCATCCACCAGGGCGGTCACCGCTCGGGGCACGTGGGGCGCATAAGGCCGGATGGCGAAAATGGTTTCGGCAAACGCGCCCACAGGTTTCCAGTCGGGCAGCACACGAACCAGCTTGCCCTGGCGCAAGGCGGCTTGGGCGCTGAAGTCGGGGAGCAGGGCAATGCCCGCGCCGGCCAGGGCCGCTTCGCGCAGCGCCTCGCTGTTGTTGGCCGCAAAATAACCCATGACGGGCACCGTGATGCGATCGTCACCGCGCAAAAGCTGGCGAGGCTCGAAAGTCCACGCCGGGGTGTCTTGCGAGCGGGGGTAATGCAGGCAGTTGTGGGCCTGCAAATCGGACGGGGTTTGCGGCTCACCCTGTTTACGCAAATAGGCACGGGTGGCCACCAGCACCGTTTCGGTGGTGCACAGCGCCCAAGCCACATGGGTATCGGGCGGACGGGCGGTGTGGCGGATCGCCAGATCGAAGCCCTCGGTGGCCAAGGCCGTCAAACGGTCGGACATGTCCAGCTCGATCCTCACCTCCGGGTGGGCCTTGAGGAAGTCGGCCAGCAAGGGCACCAGTTGTTGGCGCGCCAGCGCCACCGGAGCGGTCATGCGGATGAGGCCGCTGGGTTGCTCGGCCAGGTCGCGCACCTGGGCAAAGCTCTGCTCGATCTGCTCAAACGAAGCGCGTGTGTCGTCCACCAGCTTTTGCCCCGCCTCGGTCAGGCGCAGGCTGCGGGTGGTGCGCTGCACCAGGGTCACTTTGGCAGCCCGCTCCAACTCGGCGATGCGCTGGCTCATGGCGGCCTTGCTCACGCCCAGGCGGGCAGCAGCAGCGGTGTAACTGCCTTGTTGGGCCAGCACGCTCAACCAATGCAGGTGTGTCCAGAGGGTGTTGATTTTTTGCTCTTCCATTCAAGTATTGTTCACTATTTTGAACAATCATTTCAGTTTTATGGGCTTGTGAGGGGTAGAGGGGGTGCCTACACTGTGCAATCGCCATCGGTTTCGCGCCCTATTGCGGTGCACACCATTCCATCCAGGAGCCCCTCATGAGCATTTCCAACATCGGCCACTACATCAACGGCCTGGTCGCCGCAGGCACTTCGGGCCGCAGCCAACCCGTGACCAACCCCGCCACCGGTGCCGTGACCGGCAACGTGGCCCTGGCCAACAGCGCCGAAGTGGCCAAAGCCGTGGCCGTTGCGCAAGCGGCCTTCTCCGCTTGGGCCGATACACCGCCGCTGCGCCGCGCCCGGGTGCTGTTCAAGTTTCTCGAACTGCTGAACACCCACAAGGACGAGTTGGCCCACATGATCACCGCCGAGCACGGCAAGGTGTTCACCGACGCGCAAGGCGAAGTGAGCCGTGGCATCGACATCGTGGAATTTGCCACCGGCATCCCTCAGCTGCTCAAGGGCGACTTCACTGACCAGGTCTCCACCGGCATCGACAACTGGACCCTGCGCCAGCCTTTGGGCGTGGTCGCGGGCATCACGCCCTTCAACTTTCCGGTGATGGTGCCCATGTGGATGTTCCCGGTCGCCATCGCCGCAGGCAACACCTTCGTGCTCAAGCCCAGTCCGACCGACCCGACCCCGTCGCTGTTCATCGCTGACCTGCTGAAACAAGCCGGTCTGCCCGACGGCGTGTTCAACGTGGTGCAAGGCGACAAGGAAGCCGTGGATGCTTTGTTGGTCCACCCCGATGTCAAAGCCATCAGCTTCGTCGGCTCCACACCGATCGCCAACTACATCTACGAGACCGGCGCACACCACGGCAAGCGCGTGCAAGCCCTGGGCGGCGCGAAAAACCACTTGGTGGTCATGCCTGACGCCGACATCGACCAGACCGTGGACGCGCTGATTGGCGCGGGTTACGGCTCGGCCGGTGAGCGTTGCATGGCGATCTCGGTGGCGGTCTTGGTCGGTGACGTGGCCGACAAAATCATCCCCCAACTCATCGAGCGCACCAAGACCTTGAAAGTCCTCAACGGTGAAAACCTGGCCGCCGAGATGGGCCCCATCGTGACCGACGCGGCGCGCCAGCGCATCAAGGGCTACATCGACGCGGGCGTGGCCGAAGGCGCCAAGCTCTTGATCGATGGCCGCGAGTTTGACGGCGCCAAAGCGGGTGCCGGTTGCGACAAGGGCTTCTGGCTGGGCGGCACGCTGTTTGACCACGTGACCACCGACATGAAGATCTACAAAGAAGAAATCTTTGGCCCGGTGTTGTCCTGCGTGCGTGTGCCTGACTTTGCCACCGCCGTGCAGATCATCAACGACCACGAGTTCGGCAACGGCGTCTCCTGCTTCACCCGCGATGGCAACGTGGCGCGCGAGTTTGCGCGCCGCATCCAGGTGGGCATGGTCGGCATCAATGTGCCGATCCCGGTGCCCATGGCCTGGCACGGCTTTGGCGGCTGGAAGCGTTCGCTGTTTGGCGACATGCACGCGTATGGCGAAGAGGGCGTGCGTTTCTACACCAAGCAAAAGTCCATCATGCAGCGCTGGCCCGAGAGCATCGGCAAAGGCGCTGAGTTTGTGATGCCCACAGCCAAGTGATGGGGTTCTGAGAGCCGGTTGGCGGGCACAATCGCCAACAGAGGAGACAAGGGCAGAACGATGAACGACCACAGCTTCGACTACATCATCATCGGCGCGGGCACGGCAGGGTGCTTGTTGGCCAATCGCCTGAGCGCCGACCCCAGCAAGCGGGTCTTGCTGGTGGAAGCGGGCAAAAAAGACAATTACCACTGGGTGCACATCCCGGTCGGTTACTTGTACTGCATCGGCAACCCGCGCACCGATTGGCTCTACCAGACCGAAGCGGCCGAGGGACTCAATGGCCGCAGCCTGCGCTACCCGCGTGGCAAGGTGTTGGGCGGCTGCTCTAGCATCAACGGCATGATTTACATGCGCGGCCAGTCGCGCGACTACGACCAGTGGGCTCAGATCACGGGCGACGAACAATGGCTTTGGCGCAACTGCCTGCCTGCTTTCAAGGCCCATGAGAATCACCACAAACTCGACGCCCCAGCGCCTGCAGAATTTGCCGCGCTGCACGGCCATGGCGGCGAATGGCGCATTGAAAAACAGCGCCTGCGCTGGGATGTGCTGGACGCCTTTGCCCAAGCCGCCGAGCAAGCGGGCATCCCCAAGACGCCTGACTTCAACACCGGCAACAACGAGGGCGTGGGCTACTTCGAGGTCAACCAAAAAGACGGCTGGCGCTGGAACGCCTCCAAGGCCTTTTTGCGCCCCGCACAAGACCGCCCCAACCTGAGCATCTGGACCGAAACGCAGGTGCAACAACTGCAATTGGCCGCGCAGGCCGATGGTGCTTGGCGCTGTGTGGGTGCCGATCTGGTGCGACAAGGCCAAGCCATATCGGTGGAGGCTCGGGCCGAAGTGATCCTGAGCGCGGGCAGCATCGGCTCGGTGCAGATCTTGCAACTGTCGGGCCTTGGCCCGGCAGCGCTGCTGCACAGCAAGGGCGTGCCCGTCAAACTGGACTTGCCGGGGGTAGGGGCCAATTTGCAAGACCATTTGCAAATCCGCTCGGTCTACAAAGTGCGCAATGCCACCACGCTCAATACCCTGGCGTCCAGCCTCTGGGGCAAAGCCATGATCGGGCTGGAGTACGCCTTGAAACGCACGGGCCCCATGAGCATGGCCCCCAGCCAACTGGGCGCCTTCACCAAGAGCGATCCGGCGCTCGCCTGGCCCAACATCCAGTACCACGTGCAACCGCTGAGCCTGGACGCATTTGGCGAGCCGCTGCACAGCTTTCCGGCCATCACCGCCAGCGTGTGCAACCTCAACCCCAGCAGCCGCGGCACGGTGCAAATCAAGACACCCCGCTTTGAAGACGCCCCCGCGATCGCGCCCAACTACCTGTCCACCGACGAAGACCGCAGGGTAGCGGCCGACAGCCTGCGCGTGACGCGCCGCATCATGGCGCAAGACGCGATGAAGGCTTTTGCACCCGAAGAGTTCAAGCCCGGTGTGCAATACCAAACCGACGAAGAGCTGGCCAAGCTGGCGGGGGACATCGCCAGCACCATCTTTCACCCGGTGGGCACCACCCGCATGGGGCGCGAGAACGACCCGATGGCGGTGGTCAATGCACGGCTGCAAGTGCGTGGCGTGGCAGGTCTGCGCGTGGTCGATGCAGGCGTCATGCCCACCATCACCAGCGGAAACACCAACAGCCCCACCCTGATGATTGCTGAAAAAGCCGCCGAATGGATCTTGGCCGACGCGGCTCGCTCGGCCTGAACACCGCGCGCACTGGCCCATTTCCCGCCTGCGATGGCCACCCCTTGTGGGGTCAAAGGCAGGGATTTCCCCGGGTCGGGAAATCCCTGATGAAATGCTGGGGAATCATCCCTTACAGTGCATTCACTCGATGCACAGCAGTAGGTGCATCCTGAGGGCCGAGGAGACATCTCGAAACCCGAAGAATTCGAACATCACCCAACACCCGAACGAGGTGTACTTTTCAAGGCGTCGCCTGTGCGGCGCTTTTTTTTTACCCGTGCACTTGCGACAGGGCGACAGTTCAGTTGCTCTCGCAGTGACACAATCCTTGACATGGATTTATTGATTGTTTCGCTGGCCTCCTTGCTGGCCGGGCTGGTGGACTCGATCGTCGGCGGCGGCGGCCTGATATTGATCCCCGCCTTGTTTGCCACCTTTCCAGGTGCCGCACCCGCCACTTTGTTTGGCACCAACAAAAGCGCATCGATCTGGGGAACCGCTTTTGCCGCTGTGCAATACAGCCGCAAGGTGGTCATGCCCTGGCGCTCCTTGCTGCCCGCAGCTGGTGCGGGCTTGGTGGGCTCGGTGATCGGCGCCTGGGTGGTCACCCAGGTGGACCCGGCCTTGTTCCGCAAAGCGCTTCCGGTGTTCATGGCCGTGTTGCTGGTTTACACCTTGGCCAAAAAAGATTTGGGTCGCGAACATGCCCCCGTCTTTCATGGGCGACAAGAAGCCTGGGTTGCCTCCGGTATCGGCCTGACGATTGGTTTTTACGACGGTTTTTTTGGACCCGGCACGGGCAGTTTTTTGGTGTTTGCCTATGTTCGCTGGCTGGGCTATGACTTTTTGAATGCCTCTGCTTCGGCCAAACTCATCAACGTGGCCACCAATTTCTCGGCACTCATGTTGTTCGCCTACCAGGGCCATGTGTGGTGGCATCTGGCCTTGGCCATGGCGGTGGCCAACATCGTGGGCAGCCTGATTGGCACCCGCCTGGCCCTCAAACACGGCTCCAGCTTTGTGCGCCAAGTGTTCATCCTCGTGGTGCTGGCCTTGATTTGCAAAACGACCTATGACACGTGGTTCAAGGCCTGAAGGGTGTCGCCACAGCGTGGGGGCTCGCCTTGGCGGTGGGTGTTGAACGGGTTCAACGCTTCATACGCCACTGCCAACGGCGTTGCCCAGCGTACTGCGCCAGCGCCACACCCAGCAGCGTGACGCCCGCACCGGCGACTTTGATCCAGGTGTAGTGCTCACCCGACAAAGCCCAGGCAAACACCCCCGCCACGGGGGGCATCAAATACATCAAGGGTGCGGTGCGGGCCACGCCACGCACATTGTTGATCCAGCCCCAAGCCAGCCACCCGGCAAAGGCCGACACCATGACCGACCAAAGCAAGCCCACCCAAGCCCAAAAGTCCAGCAAAGACCAAGAAGCCTGCAAACCTGCAGGGGCAGACCACAACATCACCGGCAGGCCGCCCAACAAGGTGGCGTAACCCATCGTCAATACCGGGCCGTGTTGCTGCATCACGGGCTTGACGGCCACGGTGTAATAAGAAAACAGACTGGCTGCGACCAGCAAGACCAGATCACCCCCACCAGCCCGCCAATTGCCCCCCAGCAATTTGTCGGACAAAAACATCAAGACGCCGCAAAAGGCCAAAGACACCCCGGCCATCTGGGGCAAGCTCAGCCGCTCCAAACCCTGGATGCGCAAAATCAGCAAGGTAAAAATCGGGCCGCAGGCCAGGATGACCGAACTGGAAAACGCCGTTGACCAGTGGATGCCGTGGGTGACCAGGCCCACATGCAAAGAGTGTCCAATGAAGCCCAGCCACGCCATCTGCAACCAATCCTTGCGGGGCAAAGGCGGCAGCCAGACCCCAAAACGCCAACGCATCAAAACCAAGGCACACACGGGCATGATCAGGTAGCGCGCCCACAAAAAACCGCCGGGTGTAATCAACCCGAACAGGTACTTTTGCAGGGTGAAGTTGCCCCCCCAGATGACGACCAGCACCAGGGCCACGAGCAAGGCACGTTGGTCGTGTCGGTGGCGTGTCAAGCCTGCACCACCACCGGCACGCGCGGCGCCAGGGCGCACATCAGTTCATAGCCCACGGTGCCCGCAGCTTGCGCCACTTCGTCAATGTCCAGCACTGCGCCCCCATCGGCTTGCCCCCACAGCGTGACTTGGCTGCCCACGCCCGCGTCGGGCATGGGGCTCAAGTCCACCGTCAGCATGTCCATGCTGACCCGGCCCACGGTACGGCTGCGCAAACCATTGACCAGCACAGGCGTGCCAGTCGGGCAAATGCGCGGGTAACCATCGGCATAGCCGCAGGCCACCACGCCGATGCGCATGGCCTGATCGGCCACAAAACTGGAGCCATAACCCACGCTGTCACCGGCTTGCAGGTGCTGCACGGCGATGATGCTGGCGTTCAGGCTCATGGCAGGCTGCAGACCCCAATGCTGGGCACCGTGTTCGGGAAAGTCGGGGGCACTGCCATACACCGCGATGCCAGGCCGAATCCAGTCGGCTCTCACGGCGGCATCTTGCGCATGGCGCAAGGTGGCGGCACTGTTGCTCACACTGCGCTCGCCGAGCAAGTCCCGCGTGGCCTCTTCAAAACGGGCCATCTGCTCGGCGATGCCTTTGGGTCCATCGGCATCGCTGAAATGGGTCATGAGCGAGATTTCATCGACCTGAGGCAGCGCATTGAGTCGCGTCCAGGCCGAGCGGTAACGCTGCGGGGTAAAGCCCAAGCGGTTCATGCCCGAATTCATTTTGAGAAACACCCGATGGGGCTCGTGTGTTTTGTGCAAGGCCAACATCTCAATTTGTTCATCGCAGTGCACCGTGTGCCAGAGGTTCAGGCGCGAGCACAGCTCCAGATCGCGGGCCTCAAAAGCGCCTTCCAGCAGCAAGATCGGTCCGCGCCAGCCCAAAGCCCTCACGCGTTCAGCCTCACCCAAGTCCAGCAAGGCAAAGCCATCGGCCCCGCGCAAACCATCGAACACCCGCTCGATGCCATGTCCATAGGCATTGGCCTTGACCACGGCCCACACCTGTGCATCAGGCGCAGCCTGGCGAACGCGGGCCAAATTGTGGCGCAGGGCTTGTGGGTGGATGGTGGCTTGAATCGGGCGGGGCATGGACTGTCGTGAAATCTGAAGAACACACACAAGTGTGCCAGCAAAGCCGGGCGATCGAAGGTTTGATGCACACGATCGCATGCGGGTTGACATGCTCTGGAATACCCGCCTGACCTGCCTCTGGAAGGGGCATACAAATGCTTTACACTGGCGCGCAGCCTGCAGAGCCCGTGCATTTCTCCACGGGTTTTTTCAAGCGGTCAAACTTTGAAATCCATGGAAGTTTTTGAGTTTTTAATGCCCATCTTTACCGAGTACGGTTACCTGGCCGTGTTCGTGATGTTGCTCATCTGCGGTTTTGGTGTCCCTATTCCGGAAGATGTGACCCTGGTCACGGGCGGGGTGATTGCAGGCTTGGGGCATGCCGATGTCCACACCATGTTTGCGGTGGGCATGGCGGGTGTGATGGTCGGTGATGGCTTGATGTTCACCTTGGGCCGTCTGTATGGCGAGCGGATTTGCAGATTGCCCGGCTTTCGAAAAATCCTGACACCCGAGCGTTTTGCCAGCGCCCAAGAAGCCTTTCATAAATATGGCAAATGGGTCATGTTCGTGGCCCGCTTTTTGCCCGGTTTGCGCACGCCGGTCTTCTTTTCAGCCGGCATGAGCCGACGCGTGAGCTTTTCCACCTGGTTCTTCATGGACGGCTTTGCCGCCTTGATCAGCGTCCCCATCTGGGTCTATCTGGGCTATTTCGGCGCCCAGAACTGGGACTGGATGTTTGGCGTGCTGCGTCAGT
Source organism: Comamonadaceae bacterium (assembly GCA_027484105.1). GTDB lineage: Bacteria > Pseudomonadota > Gammaproteobacteria > Burkholderiales > Burkholderiaceae_C > Limnohabitans_A. Next base: position 78,672 of record JAIXUG010000001.1, on the reverse strand, counting down.
TCCAGCATGGCATTTTTGCCCTGCTGGGCATTGGCATCGTGTGGTTGGGCTGGCGTTGGTGGCGCAAGCGCCAGGCCGCAACCGCCAAAGCCCCTGGCGACGTTTCCTGAGCCGCCCATTCATGGGCGATACGTCACCCAAAAGCCTGGCGGTCGCCGGGCTCCTTTTCAACGCTTTTGTCTGGGGCGTGTGCTGGTGGCCATTCAAACAGCTGGAGGCTTTGGGCTTGCACCCTTTGTGGGCCACGGCACTGGTTTATGGCTTTGTTTTTGTCGCTCTGGCGCTGTGGATGTGGCGCAGTGGACGTTTGCAAAGCTGGCGAGGGCATCCAGGTTTGTGGCTATTGCTGCTGGCTTCGGGCCTGACCAATGTGGGCTTCAACTGGGCCGTCACGGTGGGCGACGTGGTGCGCGTGGTGCTGCTGTTTTATTTGATGCCCGCCTGGTCGGTGTTGGTCGCTTGGTGGTTGCTGGGTGAAAAGCCCACCGCGATGGCTCTGTTGCGTCTGGTGCTGGCCCTGGCCGGCTTGTTCATCGTGCTCAAAACCCCCGAAACGCCCTGGCCCGTTCCCGAAAGCCTGGCCGACGTGCTGGCCCTGATGGGGGGTTTGACCTTTGCCATCACCAATGCCTTGCTGCTCAAACTCAAGGACACACCCAACGCGTCGCGCACCCTGGCCATGTTTGGGGGTGGCGCGGTCATGGCCACGCTGGCTGCCATCGCCGGCATCGCCACGGGCGTGGTGAGCCATGGCGAATCACCCACATGGGCCTGGTGGCCCCTGGTGGCCTTGCTGTGCGTGTCTTTTTTGCTGGGCAACCTGGCCTTGCAGTACGGCGCTGCGCGGCTGGCCGCCCACACCACCGCCTTGGTCATGCTGTCCGAAGTGCTGTTTGCCAGCATCTCGTCCATCGTTTTGGGCGCCTCAAGCTGGGATGGCCGCACCCTGATCGGTGGCGCACTCATCTTGCTGGCAGCGGCCTTGTCGGTAGGATGGACCCCTCCTCAACCCACACCTGAAAGCACCCCATGAGCCTTTATGACTTTGCAGCCCAGAGCATCGACAACCAGCCCGTGGCCCTGAGCCAATACAAAGGCCAGGTGATGCTGATCGTCAACACGGCCAGCGCCTGCGGCTTCACGCCGCAGTTCGCCGGCCTGGAAAAGCTGCACCAAACTTATGGCGACAAAGGCCTGGTGGTGCTGGGCTTTCCTTGCAACCAGTTCGCCAGCCAGGACCCCGGCGACGACGCTCAAATCGCCAACTTCTGCCAAAAGAACTACGGCGTGAGCTTTCAGATGATGAGCAAGATCCAGGTCAAGGGCGACGGCGCCCACCCGTTGTACCAATGGCTCACGGCCGAAGCCCCCGGCATTCTGGGCAGCAAGGCCATCAAGTGGAACTTCACCAAGTTTTTGGTGGGGCGTGACGGGCGCGTGATCAAGCGCTACGCGCCGCAGGATGCACCCCAGAAGATCGCCAAGGACATTGAGGCGGCACTCGCCGCGTGAGTTTTCAAGCTGGGCCTAAAGTCTCATCCACCAACTCCACCCAATGCCTCACCGGCAGGCCGCTGCCGCTTTGCAGGTGGGTGATGCAGCCGATGTTGGCGCTGATGACGCCTTTCGGTGCCAGCGCGTTCAGGTGGCCCAGCTTGCGGTCGCGCAGCTGTTTGGACAGATCAGGGTTGAGCACGCTGTAGGTGCCCGCTGAGCCGCAGCACAGGTGCGACTCGTTGGCGGTGACCTTGATCTGAAAGCCCAGATCGCCCAAATGCTTTTCGACACCACCTTTGAGTTGCTGGCCGTGCTGCAGCGTGCAAGGTGGGTGGTAAGCCTGCAGGCCTGCGGCTTGCAGGGCCTCGGGTTGGAGCTTGTCCTTGAGCAAGGGCACCAACTCGGGCAGCAGCTCGCTCAGGTCGCGTGTCAATGCACCGATGCGGGCGGCTTTGTCGGCATAGGCTGGGTCATCTTTGAGCACGTGGCCGTAGTCCTTGACCATGACGCCGCAGCCCGAGGCGTTCATGACGATGGCTTCGACCTCGCCGCTCTCCACCAGTGGCCACCAGGCGTCAATGTTGGCGCGCATGTGGTCTTTGCCGCCGCCCTGGTCATTCAGGTGGAACTTGAGCGCGCCGCAGCAACCGGCTTTGGGGGCGGTCACCGCCTGAATGCCTGCAGCGTCCAGCACGCGGGCGGTGGCGGTGTTGATGTTGGGGCTCATGCTCGGCTGCACGCAACCGGCCAGCATCAGCACCTTGCGCGCATGCGTGCGGGTGGGCCAGGCACCGGCGTCTTGCGGTGCAGGGACTTTGGCTTTGAGGCTTTCGGGCAGCAGGCCGCGCACCATCTGGCCCATCTTCATGGCCGGCGCAAACAGGGGCGAGGGCAAGCCTTCTTTGAGCGCCCAGCGCACCAGTTTTTCACCTGCGGGGCGCTCGACTTTGGCGTCCACCAGTTTGCGGCCGATGTCAACCAGGTGGCCGTATTGCACGCCGCTCGGGCAAGTGCTTTCGCAGTTGCGGCAGGTCAGGCACCGGTCCAGGTGCATCTGGGTTTTGCGCGTGGGCGTTTCGCCTTCGAGCACCTGCTTCATCAAATAAATGCGGCCCCGCGGGCCGTCGAGCTCGTCACCCAGCAGTTGGTAGGTGGGGCAGGTGGCGGTGCAAAAGCCGCAGTGCACGCACTTGCGCAAGATGGCTTCGGCTTCCAGGCCTTCGGGGGTGTTTTGGTATTCGGGGGCGAGGTGGGTTTGCATGACGGTTCGCCTCAGAGGGGGTACAAGCGACCTGTGGCGAACACGCCTTTCGGGTCGAACTGTTGTTGCAATTGCTGCTGAATGCGCTGCTGCACGGGGTCCAGGGGACTGTTCACGCCCACCAGCTTGTCGGCGTCTGCATGGGCAGCGCTGGCGCGGAACAAGGTGGCGTGACCGCCCGCTGCCTGCGCCGCAGTCCGAATGCTGAACGCTGCCGCAGCCGGTGCCCACAGCCAGCGCTGCGCGCCTTGCCACTCGATGTACGTGGCAAATGGCAAGTCCAGCACAGGGGCGGTTTGCGGCACCGACAAACGCCACAAGCAGGCATCGGGTGCAGGTGCGTCATAAAACGGCATCGCCTGGTCGCCGCTGGCGCGCCAGTCTTGGGCCGCTTCGTCCGCGTCCATCTGCTGCACTTGCGCCCCCAAGGCCAAGGCATCGGCGCTCATCTTGCCAATGGCCGACTGCACCGCCGCCACCGCACCCCGCAGGCGCACAAACAAGTAATCGGCCACCGGTTGGGCGGTGGTGTCACGCACCCAGGCGCTGGCATTCAGGGGCAAGGGTTGACCACCCCAGCGGTGCAGCAAGGCCAGCGCATCGGCTTGCGCCAGGCCCGCGCACATCAGCGTGGCCTCGGCCGGTGCCACGGGCAGCACCTTGAGGCTGACCTCGGTGATCAGGCCCAGCGTCCCCCAGCTGCCCGCCATCAGGCGGCTCACGTCGTAACCGGCCACGTTTTTCATGACCTGCCCACCAAAGGTCAGGTGCTCGCCCAAGCCGTTGATGAAGCGCGCACCCAAGACATAGTCGCGCACAGCGCCAGCCGTGGCGCGGGCGGGGCCACTCAGGCCAGCGGCCACCATGCCGCCCACCGTGGCCCCCTCACCAAAGTGCGGCGGCTCAAACGCCAGGCACTGGCCTTTTTCGGCCAAGGTGGCTTCCAGCTCGGCCAGCGGCGTGCCGCAACGGGCCGTGACCACCAACTCACTGGGCTCGTAACTGACGATGCCCTGGTAGGCCCGGGTGTCGAGCACCTCGCCCGTGAGGCTTTGGCCCCAAAAATCTTTGCTGCCGCCACCGCGCAAGCGCAAAGTGCGGCCCTGCGCAGCGGCCTGGCGCACGGCGTCGATGAGGAAATTGAGTTGAGCTTCCATGGGCCAAGATGGTAACCCCCGACCCTCGGGGACAGTGTGAATTTTTTGAACGGTGGGGTTGTGAGAAATTGAGCGACTCAGGTCCGATAAACATTCACCGGCAGACCCGCCACCTCCACCCGCGTCGCAAAGACGCATCCTGCACCTGGGTATTGCGCCAGCTCTTGAGCGCTGCGGCCTTGGCGGGAAGTGGTGATGAACAGGGTTTTGAGGTCGGGCCCGCCAAAGCAGGGCATGGTGGGGCAAAGCGCCGGGGTGGCCACTGCGGCCAGCACCTCGCCGGTGGGCGACAGGCGCAGCAGGCGCCCGCCTTCGTATTGGGCAGACCAATAGCAACCCTCGCTGTCCACGGCGGCACCGTCGGGGCGGCCGCCATACGGGGGCGTCTGGGGCGCCTCGCTGCCCCCAACCCAGCCAGCGGGTTTGGCCGCAGCTGGGTAGAACACGCGGGCGTTGCTGAGTTGGCCGCTGGGGGCATCAAAGTCAAACGCCCGCACTTGGTGGGCGGCGGTGTCGGCCCAATAAGCCGTGCCGCCATCGGGTGACCAAGCCAAGCCGTTGGCGGTCACCACGCCGCCCATCATGGCGTGCAGGCCTTGCCCGTCCAGCATGTACAGCGCGCCCAGCGCCTGGTCTTTGGGTTCGTACAGACTGCCTGCCCAAAAGCGTCCTTGCGCATCGCACTTACCATCGTTGAAACGCAGTTGGGCGGTGTCGTAAGGCGCTGCCGCCAGCAACTGCAAGGGGCCGCCCCACTCGCGCGCCCAATAAATGCCATCGCGCAAGGCCATGACCAAACCGCCACCCTGCACCGGCGCGATGCAACCCGGCTCTTGCGTCAAAGGCCAGTACTCGACCGGGCCTTGCGCCTGCAAACCCTGCACCGCCACGCGCGCGATGCGCCGCCCGGGGATGTCCACCCAGTACAGGCGCTGCTCTTGCGGATGCCAAAACGGCGACTCGCCCAAGCCATCGGGCTCGGTGGTGATCGCGGCCCAAGTGGGTGAAGACAAGGCGGGTGCGTGCATGCAATCCATTGTGCCCGAGCGGCCCCCAAAGAAACAGCCCGCAGGGCCGAAGCGCTGCGGGCTGATGAGGAGGTGGCTTGCGCCACCGCTTGCAATGAAACTGAATGAACCGGTGCTTAGCCGTGGTATGCGGACTCGCCGTGGGACGAAATGTCCAGGCCTTCGCGCTCTTCTTCTTCGGTGACGCGCAAACCAATGGTCAGGTCCACGATCTTGAAAGCCACCACCGAGACCACACCCGACCACACCACGGTCAGCAGCACGGCCTTGGCCTGTGTCCACACCTGCGCAGCGATGGAGTAGGCATCGGGGGCAATCATGGCCACCGTGACCCAGTCACCCACGGCGCTGGGGCCACCCAAAGCGGGCGAGTTGAACACGCCGGTCAACAAGGCGCCGACGATACCGCCCACACCGTGCACACCGAACACGTCCAGCGAGTCGTCAGCACCCAGCATCTTCTTGAGGCCGTTCACACCCCACAGGCAAGCAAAGCCCGCCACGATACCGATGACCAGACCACCGCCGATGCCGACGTTGCCTGCCGCTGGCGTGATGGCCACCAAACCGGCCACAGCACCCGAGGCAGCGCCCAACATGGAAGCCTTGCCACGCATCAGCGCCTCACCCACACACCAGGCCAGCACCGCACCGGCTGTCGCCACCAGGGTGTTGATGAAAGCGAGCGCGGCGAAACCGTTGGCTTCCAGAGCCGAGCCAGCGTTGAAGCCGAACCAGCCCACCCACAGCAAGGACGCACCCACCATGGTCAAAGTCAGGCTGTGAGGGGCCATGGATTCACGGCCATAACCTACGCGCTTGCCGACCATGAAGGCACCCACCAGGCCCGCCACAGCGGCGTTGATGTGCACCACGGTGCCGCCCGCGAAGTCCAGCGCACCCCACTGCCAGATCAAACCGGCTTTGCTGGTCATCTCATCGGCCACTTCCTTGGCGGTGTAGGCGTCAGGGCCCATCCAGAACCAGACCATGTGGGCGATGGGCAGGTAGCTGAAAGTGAACCACAGCACCATGAAGGCGAGCACAGCAGAAAACTTGATGCGCTCAGCGAAGGCGCCCACGATCAGGGCGCAAGTGATGCCCGCAAACGTGGCCTGGAAGGCGGCGAACGAGATTTCAGGAATGACCACACCCTTGCTGAAGGTGGCCGCATTGGCAAAAGTGCCGGCTGCGTTGTCCCAGATGCCCTTCATGAACAGGCGGTCAAAGCCGCCAATGAAAGCATTGCCTTCGGTGAACGCCAGGCTGTAGCCATAGATGAACCACAGCACCGTGATCATCGAGAAGGTGACCACGACCTGCATCAGCACCGACAGCATGTTTTTGCTGCGCACCAAGCCACCGTAGAACAAGGCCAAACCGGGAATGACCATCATGATCACCAAGATGGTGGCCACCATCATCCAGGCAATGTCGCCCTTGTTGGGCACCGCCGCTGGCGCAGCTTCGGTTGCTTCGGCAGCGGGTGCTGCCTCCGGTTTGGCTTCTGCTGCAGGTGCTGTCACGGCAGCGGGGGCGGTCTGTGCGGTGGCCAGCGAGGTCGTACCGAACAGACCCAAGCCCAGGCTCAAGCCCAAGGCCAAGGTTGCAAATAGCTTTTTCATCTGGGACTCTCTTTCTGATCCATCAAAGGGCTTCGCCGCCGGTTTCACCGGTACGGATGCGAACCACTTGTTCGAGGTCGTAAACAAAGATCTTGCCGTCGCCGATCTTGCCGGTGCGGGCACCGGCTTCGATGGCTTCGATCACACGCTCGACCATCTCGTCCAAGACAGCGGCTTCGATCTTCACTTTGGGCAAAAAGTCGACCACATATTCCGCGCCGCGGTACAGCTCGGTGTGGCCCTTTTGACGACCAAAGCCTTTGACTTCGGTCACGGTGATGCCCTGCACACCGATGCCCGACAGCGCTTCACGCACTTCGTCCAGCTTGAAGGGTTTGATGATGGCGGTCACCAGTTTCATGATGGCTCCTTGGCTTAAATCGGTGAAATCAGAAGGTGTACTTCAGGCCAACAACCAAGCCGGTTTTGCCTGTGAACTTGCCTGCAGGGGTGTAGTACAAAGCTTTGTCCGCATCGGTACCGACCACAGCTGCAGTGGCAGTAAGACCATTGCCCAAATCTTTGGCCAACGTCAGGGAATAGTCCGTGTAAGAGTAAGCACCATTGTTTTTGATGGACTGGTAACCCACATGTGGCACCAAGCTGAAACCACTGCCCAAGTCGAAGGTTCCGCTCAAGTCAACGTAGTAGCTGTTTTTGCTGTCCACGAAACCGAACAAGTTGGACAAGGCGTGCGAGTACTTCAGTGTGACAGGGCCCACAGTGGCTGCGCCATAAACTTCGTTGGTGTTGGCGTTGGCGAAGCCGGCAACATTGCCCAGCTTGTTGCCGCTGTATTCATAACGCAAGAAACCCAGGTCATAAGACACATCACCCACGGCCCCCTTGTAACCACCATACAAGTCGATTTCAACGTTGGCGTCGCCACCAGCATCCTTGATCCACTTGATGGTTGAACCCCATGCACCCACATAAAAGCCGCTCTTGTCGGCGTAATCAAAACCGCCCTGCAATGCTGGCTCCAGTCGCGACTGGGAAATACCACGGTAACGGTAGTCAGAGACCACCCCTGCGTTGAAGGACAAAGTGCTCTCGGCAGCTTGTGCCTGGGCGATGCCCGTCACGGACAACAAGGATGCGGCCAACAGGGAAGGAACGAGGATTTTTTTCATGAAGGACTCCAAAAATTGAAATAAAGGGCCTTCAACCCAAGCAGGGAACGTGCCAAGTTAGCTTTGTGACGGTGTCGGGGGTTTTCCCAGTGCTTGGCTTGACGCGTGCATGTTTGAATGGCATTTCAACAAGTTCTCTGCGCCGAGACTGCGCGTCAGAACACATAACTTGCACCAAAAAAGGGCAGGGAGGGGATATGAGTCTCAGTTTGGTGCACAGCCGCGCCTTGGTCGGCTTGCAAGCGCCGGCCGTCACCGTCGAGGTGCACATGGCCAACGGGCTGCCCAGCTTCACCCTGGTGGGCTTGGCCGATGTCGAGGTCAAGGAAGCCCGCGAGCGGGTGCGCTCGGCCCTGCAAAACAGCGGCCTCCACTTTCCGCACAACCAACGCATCACCGTCAACCTGGCCCCGGCCGACCTGCCCAAAGACTCGGGCCGTCTGGACTTGCCCATCGCGCTGGGCATCCTGGCGGCCAGTGGGCAGATCGACGCGGCCAAACTGGCAGGCTATGAATTTGCGGGCGAGTTGTCGCTGTCGGGCGAGTTGCGCCCGGTGCGCGGCGCGCTGGCCATGAGCCTGGCGCTGCGCCAGCAGCACGTGCGCACGCGGCTGGTGCTGCCTCCGGGCAGCGCCGAAGAAGCCGCACTGGTGCCCGATGCCGAGGTCTTCAGGGCGCGCCATTTGCTCGATGTGGTGCAACAGTTTTTGCCCCCTTCCAACGAACCGCCCCCCGAAGCTGGCGACGGTTGGGCACGCATGGCCGCGACCACGCCCTCAACACCGCCGCGTTATGCCGACCTGGCCGATGTGAAAGGTCAGGCAGGCGTCAAGCGCGTGCTGGAGATCGCCGCAGCCGGTGGCCATTCCTTGTTGATGGTCGGCCCACCCGGTTCGGGCAAATCCATGTTGGCGCAACGCTTTGCGGGCTTGCTGCCGCCCATGTCCACCGAACAAGCGCTGGAATCGGCGGCGATTGCCAGTCTGGCGGGGCGCTTTGATTTGACGCGCTGGGCGCAACGCCCCACGGGTCAGCCCCACCATTCGGCCAGCGCGGTGGCGCTGGTGGGCGGCGGTTCGCCGCCGCGCCCCGGTGAAATCTCGCTGGCGCACCATGGCGTGCTGTTTCTGGATGAGCTGCCCGAGTTTCCGCGTGCCGCCCTCGAAGCCCTGCGCGAGCCGCTGGAGACTGGCAGCATCACCATCGCACGGGCCGCAAGGCGGGCTGAATTCCCGGCGCGGTTTCAATTGATCGCCGCCATGAACCCCTGCCCTTGCGGCTATCTGGGGAGTGCTGCACGCACCTGCCGCTGCACGCCTGACCAGGTCAGCCGCTACCAGGGCAAGCTGAGTGGGCCGCTGCTCGACCGGATTGACCTGCACATCGAAGTGCCCAGCCTGAGCGCACCCGACTTGCTCAAGGCCCCGCCCGGCGAAAACACCGCCGCCATCGCGGCGCGCAGCTTGGCCGCCCGCGAGCGCGCCTTGGCCCGCCAAGGCTGCGCCAATGCCGACCTGCAAGGCCAAGCCATCGACGCTCAGGCGCGGCTCGAGGACAACGCCACCGTTTTGCTGCAAAGGGCCGCCGACAAACTCGGCTGGAGTGGCCGCAGCGTGCACCGCAGCCTCAAAGTGGCTCGCACCATTGCCGACCTGGCGGGCAGCGACACCATCGCCGCCGCCCATGTGGCCGAAGCGGTGCAGTACCGGCGGGTGCTCAAGGCGCAGTGAGCCCCAATGGGGGGCGCACAGACACGACAGGTGAAACATTGGGGCATCGGGATAATGAACACATGCCCCATGCTCGCCAGCACACCCCGAGCGCCTTAGCCCTTGGCCCCTTCAGCTTCTGGCTGTCGCTGCCCCAACTCATCACCTGGGGCAGTGTGTTCTATACCTTCTCACTGTTGATGACGCCCCTCGAAGCCGAGTTGGGCATGAGCCGGGCCGAATCATCGCTGGCCTTCAGCCTGGCGCTGCTGGCCGAGGGATTGATGGCTTATGGGGTGGGTCGCTGGATCGATGCAGGGCGCGAGCGCTGGGTCATGACGCTGGGCTCCGTGTGGATTGGCGTGGGCTTGGTGGGGCACAGTTTCGTCACCACGGTGGCGGGTTTTTATGCCGCCTGGATTTGGCTGGGCTTAGGGATGGCGGCCACCCTGTACAACCCGGTGTTTGCCGTGGTCACGCGGCGCTTTCCACAAGACTTTCGGCGCGCCATCATCACGCTGACTTTTTTGGGTGGCTTGGCCAGCACGGTGTTCATTCCGCTGTTTGCCTGGTGGATGGAATGGTGGGGTTGGCGACAGGCCCTGTGGGCGCTGGCGGCGCTGCAGTTGTTGATTTGTGCGCCCTTGCACGCCTGGTTGCTGCAAGCCGCTCCGCGCGCAGCACGCGACACCACGGCTTCGCCCGACACGCCGGCACCGACCTCGGTGCGCGAACACCTGCGCCACGCCCCATTTTGGCTGCTGGCTTTGTTCATGGTGCTCACCATGTCGGTCACCTCGGCCTTGCCCGCCCACATGATCGCTTTGCTGCAAGAGTCGGGCTTGTCCCCGGCCTGGGTGATTGCCATCCCAGCGGCCATTGGGGTGATCCAGGTGCTGGGGCGGCTGGTGCTGTTTGTGTTTGAGCGTTACTGGGACGTGCACGCCGCCAACCGATGGATTCCCACCCTGATCCCGGCGGGCGTGCTGGCCTTGCTGATCGGTGGGCTCAGCCCGATCGCCTCGCTGGTGTTTGTGCTGCTGTATGGCCTGGGCAATGGCATGAACACCATCGTCAAAGGCACGGCCATGGCGCAATACGTCAGCCACGCCCATGTGGGGCAGCTCAATGGTTTGCTGGGTCTGCCCATCGCCTTGGCCCGCGCCGCGGCGCCCTTGACACTGGGCCTGCTGTGGTCGCCCGAGCATGGCTACACCTTGGCACTGTGGTGGCTGCTGCTGGCCAGTTTGCTGGGCACAGCCGCGCTGTGGGCAGCGCAAATCTACGCCCGCACTCCACAGCCCTGAAAGATGCACAAGGTTCATTCCATGTCTGTACAGGCGTCCATGACCCATCCCAAGACCCTTGCCATGTCTGAAAGGAATCGCCACCCTCGCAGCAAATTTGGTGTCTCACGCACTGCTCGCCGAAACATAAACCCCGATGTGTAAAGGTTTTTATACAAATAAATTTGTAAGATTTGATTGACACCGGTTTACGATGTCGCCTTGAGGTCAGGCAAACCGCCGATTCAGACGGCCCTGATTGCCCTCATCAGGAGCTTGTCATGAACATCTACATCTATTTGTTCCTCTTGTTTGGCGCTGTATTCGGTCTCTCGACCTTTTCTTACAGGCACATCTTCAGCGAAGGGCCTCACCAGGTCGATGCAGGCGAAGGTGGCTCCACACTGGGCAGCCGCGTGTTGTGGGCCATGGTCTGCACTTTCTTGTGGCCCATCATGGTCCTCACCGGCCTCAACTCAGCCCGGATTCTGGCCAGGCGTAAACGCCAAGCGCTGGCTGCGAACCACTGAGCCTTGGCGGTGATCCGTCTGCCTTGAAGAGGGTCATTCCTCTGGCGTTGTCAGCCCTGACGCAAATGCAGCGCGGCTGCGGCCTTGACCGCCTGGGTCAGGCGCTGGGCTGACGGGGCCTCTCTGGCCCAGTGCTGCCAATACAGGGCCACATCCACCGTGGCCCCCGGCAGCAGCTCTTGCAGCGTCGGGCGTTGGGCCAGATGCTGCTCGGGCACCATGCCCCAGCCCAGGCCCAGTTCGATGGCGGTCTCAAACGCCCCCACGGCAGGGGCAAAGTGGCGCGGGTAATGCGGCTGCTGCAGGCCAAAGTGCTGGGCCAAAAAGCTGTCTTGCAAAGCGTCCTTGCGGTTGAAAATCACGGCCGGTTGCGTCAGCAGTTTGTGCACCGACACCGCACCTGCGCTGCTGCGGCAGCGCTTGAGCACCGCCGGGGTGGCCACGCAGCGGTAACGCATCAGCCCCAAGGGCTCGGCCACGCAACCGCGCATCGGCTCGGCCAGGGTGGTCACGCAGCCCATCACATCGCCGCTTTTGAGCGCGTCGTGCGTGTGGTCTTGGTCGTCGATCATGATGTCGAGCAGCACATGGTGGCGCAACAGCATCGCGGCCACACCCGGCAAAAACCAGCTGTCCACCGAATCGGCGTTGATGGCCACGCTCAGCGACTGCCAGCGCACAGGCTTTCGCCCACCGCTTTCGGTAGAAGTGCCCTGCAACCCGCCCAGCAAATCGGCTTCCATCATGCGCACTTGTTTGACGTGGGCCAGCAAGGCCTGTCCCGCGGGGGTGGCCCGCACCTGCTTGCCACGCACCAGCAAACGCTGGCCCAGGCTGTCTTCGAGCGCCTTGATGCGCAAGGACACCGCCGACAGCGTGATGGACAAGGCCTGCGCCGCCGCGCCAAAGCCCCCGTGTTCGACCACAGCGCTCAGGGCTTCGAGTTGACGGGCGTCGAGCATAATGAATTTAAAAAATATTGAGTGACATGAGTTTAATTGAACTTCATTCAATTCAATCCCTGTCTGGCGCACACTCCCGCCCATTCGCAGCCGCCCCTCAGGAGATTTGTCATGGTTTTGAGCTTTCCCACTTTCACCGCCGGCATGGTGCTGAGCATCTCCTTGATCATGGCCATCGGCCCCCAAAACGCCCATGTGTTGCGCATGGGCCTGCAGCGCCAGCACCTGTGGTTGACGGTGGCGGTGTGCGCGGTGGCCGACATCGCCCTGATTGCCCTGGGCGTGCTCAGCCTGGCGCAGCTCGGGGGCTTGTCTGACAAATTGCACGGCGCCTTGGTCGGCGCGGGCATGCTGTTTTTGATGGTGTATGGCTGGCAAGCGTTTCAGCGGTTTTTGCACCCCACGGCCCTTGTGCTGAACCCTCCACAAAAGGCCAGCGCTGAGGCCGGCACACCCGCAGGGCGTGTCCAAGCGGCCCCCGTCACGCGCCGTCAGGCCTTGTTGTCGGCGCTGGCTTTTTCATGGCTCAACCCGCATGCCTGGCTGGACACAGCGGTGTTGATCGGCACCGCTTCGCTGGCCTATGGGCAAGGCACCACCAGCTTTGGCCTGGGCGCGGCAGCGGGCTCGGTGCTGTGGTTCTTGAGCTTGGGCGTGGCCGCCTTCTGGCTGGGTCGGCGTTTGAATTCGCTGCACATTTGGCGTGCACTGGACGGCGCAGTGGCCTTGATGATGTGGGGCACGGCGATGTGGCTGAGCTTCAGCCTGGTTTGAGGCAAGCGCCTGAGTGCCTCAGCGCGTCAACCAGCGCCGGGCCGCAAAGCTCAGCGCATCCACACACGCCACCATGAGCAGCATCGCACCCAAAATCGTGGCGGTTTTGTTCATGTGGAACAGGCCCATGTGAAAGGACAGCATTTGGCCCAAGCCCCCCGCGCCCACCACGCCCAGCACGGCGGCGGCGCGGATGTTGTTTTCCCAGCGGTACAGCGTGTAGCTCATGAGTTGCGGCAAGACCTGCGGGAAGGTGGCGTAAAAGAATACGCGCAGCGGCCCCACGCCTTGGGTGCGCAAGGCGTCGCCGGGGCCGGTGGGGATGTTCTCCATGGCCTCGGCAAACAAGCGCCCCAACACGCCGCTGGTGTGCAGCGCCAGCGCCAAGGTGCCCGCCATGGGGCCCAGACCAGCCGAAATCAACAACAGCGCAGCCCACACCAGTTCAGGGATGGCGCGCAGGGCATTGAGCAACCACCGCGTGGGGCTGCGCAGCCAAGCCGGGTCTTGGGCGGACATGCGGCTGGCGGGCACAGCCAGCGCCAGGCCGAGCGCCGCCGCCATCACGGTGCCCAGCGCCGACATGGCCAGGGTTTCCCAAGCGGCCCAAGCCACTTTGTTGACGAACACGGGCGACAGATCGGGCGGGAAAAACTCGGCCACAAAGCGGCCCATGCTGCGCGCCGCATCGATGGATGCAAAAGCGGCCCAGTCCAAGTCCAGCGACACAAAGCTGGCCACCACCAAGACCAGCAAAGCGGCCGTGAACCAGCAAGCGCGGCAACGCGCGTCAAACAGCGGCGGCGGTAATTTGTAGGGCGGGTTGGCCGCTTCGCGTGAAAAAGACTTCATGCCAAGGCCTTTCGCAACCAGGCGCTCACCCGGTCGGCCAGGGCCACCAGCGCGATGAACACCAGGAGCAAGGTAGCCACTTCACCGCCATTGAACATCTTCATCGAGTTGTCCAGTTGCTGGCCCAAGCCGCCCGCGCCCACAAAGCCCAGCACCACGGAAGAGCGGATGGCGCATTCCCAGCGGTACACGGTGTACGACGCCAGTTCGGCCGCATGGCTGGGCAGCAGCGCATAGACAAAAGCCTGCAGGCGGCCACTGCCGTTGCGCATCAGGGTTTGGGTGGCGTGGCTTTCGCCGCTTTCCAGAATTTCGGCGTACACCTTGCCCAGCATGCCGCCATAGGTCAGCGCAATCGCCAGCACGCCCGCCGTGGGCCCCAAGCCCACCACCCGCACAAACACCAAGGCCCACACCAGTTCGGGCACGCTGCGCAGCACGATCAAAGTGGCCCGCACGCTCCAACGCACCACAGCAGGCCAGCGGTCCATGCGGCCCGACAAGGCCGAGAGCGACAGCACGCGGGTCGCCATCAGACTCAAAGGCACGGCCAGCACCAGCGCCAGCGTGACGCCCGCGGTGGCCATGGCCACGGTGCGCCAGGTTTCGCGCACCACCATCTGCATGAATTCGGCGTTGTGCACCAGCGGCCAAAAGCTGGCCACAAAATCGGCCGTGACCTTGCGGTTCTCGGGCGCCCACAAAACCCAGGGCCGGAACTCGGTGGCCACGGCCAATGGCCACAGCAGCACCAGCGCCAGGCTGAGCCAAAACACCCGCGCTAAAAACGCCGGGTCTCGCGCAGGCGCACCCGGGCGCGAGATGGTCGGTGGCAAGCCAGGCGGCTGCGCGTCGGGCATTCGGGAAACGGTGGCTGCCATGTCGTGTGCGTGCAGGGTCAAGGCGCAAGCCGCGTCAGCGGCAATGCATCACAGCTGGCGCAGTCGCTGGCGGGGCTGGCTCGTCCACCCGCATCGGCGCTTCGCCGCGCAGCTCGTGTTCGTGCTGGTCATACAGGTGGGCCAGGTGTGCGCGGCTGACTTGCGCAGACGGCAAGTCAAACACCAGTTGCCCGTCGCGTAAACCCACGATGCGCGGGAAATGCGCCAAGGCCATGTCCACCTGGTGCAAGGTGGCCACCAGCGTCACTTGGCGCTCGGCGGCCAAACCCACCAAAGCCGTCATCGCCATGCGGGCGCGCATGGGGTCGAGTGCCGACAAGGGCTCGTCGATCAGCCACAGACTGGCCGGGGCCAACAGGGCGCGGGCCAGGCCCACACGCTGACGCTCACCGCCCGACAAGCGGTCCACCCGTTCGAACAATTTGTCGGCCAAATCAAAATGTGCCAGCGCTTCGTAAGCCGCCGGGATGTCGGCGGGGTAAAACAAGGAGCGCAGACTCGCCCACAAACCCATGGCAGGCAAACGCCCCGCCAGCACCGAAGTCACCACGCGCTGGCGCGGCGGCAAGGGCGGCACCTGCGGGGCCAAAAACAAGCGACCCCGCAAACCGCGCAATTCGCCAGGCGATTGCGTCCAGGGGTTCACGCCCGACAACTGCAGCGTGCCCTGGGTGGGCGGTTGCGCGCAGGCCAGAACCTGCAGCAAGGTGGTCTTGCCCGCGCCCGAGGGGCCGATGATGGCCACCTGTTCGCCCGCGGCCAGTTGCAGGTCCAGGGCGCGCAAAGCCGCAGCCGCACCGGGCAGGGCGGCCGGGTGGCGGGCCTCCAAAGACTGCAGATCGATGTGCACTGCGAAACGGCTCAGGCTTTAAAGCAAACCCGCACTGCGGGCCGCCGACTCCAGGCCCTTGTAGTTCTCGGGCGTGGTCGGCACATAGCGGGTGGCGCGGTTGAGCTTCAGGATCTCGGCGTGCTCGGGGTTGGCCGGGTTCAGGGCCAGCAAGGCCGCCTTGATCTTTTCGCGCAAATCGGCGGGCATGTCGGCATGCACCGACCAGTTGTAGTTGAAGTAAGGCGCGGTGGTGAAGAACACGTTCACGTCTTGTGTGTTGACCTTGTTCTCGGACACAAACTTGCGCCAGACCGTGATGTCCAGCGCAGCGGCGTCGACCTTGCCACTGACCACCGAGGCGATGGTGGCGTCGTGCGCGCCGCTGTAGGCGATGCGTTTGAAGTCTTTTTCAGGGTCGATGTTGGCTTGCAGCAAAAAGCTGCGCGGCATCAGGTGGCCCGAGGTGCTGCTTTGCGAGCCGAACGAAACTTGCTTGCCTTTCATGTCGGCCAAGCTTTTGATGCCCGAGTTGGTCTTGGCGATGAACACCGACTGAAAGCGGGTGTCCTCTTCACGCTGGGCAATGGGCACGATCTTGCCGCCCGAGCGGATGCTCGCTTGCACAAAGGTGAAGCCACCAAACCAGACCACATCCACCTTCTTGTTCACCAGCGACTCCACCGCAGCGGGGTAGTCGGTCACGGGCGTGAACACCACCTTCATGCCCAACTGCTTTTCGAGGTACGAGGCCAAAGGCGTGAACTTGCGCACCTGTTCGGTGGCGGCTTCCTCGGGGATGGTGGTCACGCGCAAGGTGGTTTGGGCTTGAGCCGAGCCCCATGCAAACTGCAGCACCAAAGCTGCCGACATGGCCAGAAAGCTGGAACGCCAATTTTTTTGAAGGGTAAGCATCATGGTGTGTTGAAAATAAAGAAGAGCTTGATTAAACAGCGAAACAAAAAACCAGGCACCTCCATGCCTCAGAGACCACTGCCGGTGTGGTGGACAGACACGCGTGTTAGCCATGGGTTGATTCAGAGAGCCCCATGAAAGTGGTCATCGGCGGTTTGCTTGACCAGCCAATCAGCGAATCGGTCGCCAGCGTCAAAGTGGGGCGCGTCCTTGTGCCGACATAAAAAGTAACCTCGCCCGCAAGAGACCTCTGTATCGAAGGGCTTGACCAACTCGCCCTTGATGAGTTCAAGCTGAACGAGGCAAGCAGGCACGACGGCAACGCCCATACCGGATTTGGCCGCCACGATCAAATTCATGGTCAGGTCAAAGCTGGGGCCCAAGCGAGGCGTGAAAGGCACGCCTGCTGCATCAAACCACCTTGCCCAGTTGTCGGGAAAATTGGTGTGCCCCAGCAAGGTGGCCGAATGCAGGTCTTTAGGCTTGCGGTATCGCTTCTTGAGTTCAGGTGTACAGACTGGCACCAGTTCACGCCCTAGCAAGTAGCGTGTGTGCACATGGTCAGGCCATTTCCGGTAGGGGCGCTTGACCTCAATCCAAAAATCAACGTCATCCCGGGTGAAGTCCTCGTCGTGCCTGAATTGCCGCATCTCGATGCTCAAATCGGGATGTATCTGCCGGAGCTGCGGCAGTCGGGGCAAAAACCACTGGATGCCCAATGTGGGAATCACACTGATTCGGACAGGGCGAGATTGCAAGGCATTGCCGAAGCTTTCAAAAGCCGATTCCAATGCCAAGATGGGGCGCTGTATCAATTTGCTGAGTTCAACACCCCGTTCGGTCAACACCACGCCTGCTGAATTTCTGTCAAAAAGCCTGACGCCACCCAAGTGCTCTTCAAGTCTCTGCACGGCCTTGCTCACAGCCGCTTGCGTCACACACAACTGCTCGGCCGCACCTTTGAAGCTTTTCACACGACACACCGCGAGAAACGCGTGCATCTCCACCATGGAAGGAGACCGAACTTTCATGGTTTGCTTTATAACATTAGGTTATCGAGGGCGATGACTTTGTCGTTTGTACAGCGTCATTCTTCTGACTAATCTCTGTGCTTTCATCCAGAAAGCACCTCATGCAACTCAATCGACGCCAAATGATGGGCCTGGCCGCAGCCAGCTCTTTGACGCCCCTGCACCAAGCCTTCGCCCAAGTGGGCTATCCGTCCAAGCCCATCACCTTGGTCGTGCCTTTCGCGCCGGGTGGAGCCGTGGACAACTCGGGACGCCTGATGGCCGAACGCTTGAGCCGGGTACTGAAAGTCCCGGTCATTGTGGACAACAAAGCAGGGGCAGGCGGTGCCATTGGTTCGAGTTTTGCGGCCAAAGCGGCCCCAGACGGCTACACCTTGGTGGTGACTTCGCAAAGCACGCATGTGGTCAATCCTGCGGTCAACCCCAAATTGCCTTACGACGCTCTCAAAGACTTTGCCCCCATCACCTTGATTGACCGCTTGGCCAATGTGTTGCTTGTCAACAAAGATCTGCCTGTCAAATCTTTTGCCGATTTGGTGAAGTACGCACAAGCCAACCCAGACAAACTGAGCTATGCCAGCGCGGGCATTGGCTCTGTGTCTCACCTGAGCATGGAGTTGATGAAGGTTCAGGCGAAATTGCCGATGGCACACATTGCCTACCGTGGGGCCGGTCCTGCGCTGGTGGACTTGCTTTCCGGTCAAGTTCAATTGACCTGGAACAACCTGTCTTCCAACATCGCCAACATCCGCAACGGCAACCTGCGTGCCCTGGCCGTGGCCGCACCGCAACGCGTGCCTCAACTGCCAGATGTCCCCACGTTTGCCGAGCTCAAATTGCCCGATCTGAACCTCACCTCTTGGACAGGGCTTGCCGCGCCTGCCAACACCCCCGAGCCCATCGTTCAACTGCTGTACAGGACTGTGCGCGGCATTTTGAACGAACCGGCCACCCAGTCGGTTTGGACAGACAAGGGGATGATGGTGCCCGAGGACATCTCACCTGCCGCCTACCGCACTGAAATCGGAGATCGAATCCAGTTTTACCAGCGCATCGCCAAGGCCAACAACATCGTCGCGGAATGAGCGATTCCGTGTCATCACCCTCCGTGCAACCTTTTCAATACACGCGTATTGAGGACTTGAAGCCTCATGCGGATGAGTTGACACGCATCCGCAAATACCTTCACCAGCACCCCGAACTGGCCTTTGCGGAGCACCAAACCTCCCGCCTCATGGCACAAAAGCTCGAAGAATACGGGTATGTGGTGACAAGAGGCATTGGCGGTACAGGTTTGGTGGGTACGCTGAAAAATGGCACAGGCTCCAAGCGTCTGGGCATTCGTGCCGACATGGACGCCCTGCCTATCCACGAGTGCACAGGGGCAGCGCATGCGAGCACCGTTGCGGGTCGCATGCATGCCTGTGGCCACGATGGCCACATGACGATGCTGCTGGGTGCTGCAAGGCACCTGGCCAAACACCGGAATTTTTCGGGCACCCTCAACCTGATCTTTCAGCCCGCAGAGGAGAAGGGCTTTGACAGCGGTGCCAAAGCCATGGTCAATGACGGACTCTTTGACAGGTTCCCGTGCGATGCGGTGTATGCCATGCACAACCATCCGGGAGTAGAACAAGGCCGAATTTTGTTGCGACGCGGTGCATTCATGGCAGCGGGCGACCGCGTGTTCGTGAAAATTTTGGGCGTTGGCGGGCATGCGGCAAGACCTCACTTGGCTGCCGATCCACTCGTCGCCGCCGCAGCCATCGTCAGCTCTTTGCAAACCGTGGTGGCCAGAAATGTCGACCCGGCAGAAACGGCGGTGGTCACGGTCGGGCGCTTTCGGTCAGGCGACGCCTTGAACGTGATACCCGAGATGGCCGAAATCGGCATCAGCGTCAGGTCGTTTTCTCCTGCTGTTCGCGCACTGCTGCAAAAACGAATCACCGACATCATCTCGGGCATCGCGCAAGCACACGACACACAAGCCGACATCCAATACATCGAAGGCTACCCCGTCTTGATCAACACACCAGAGGCCGTCGATCTGGCTGCAGAAGTTGCCAACGATTTGATGGGCCCTGATGGCGTCGAATTGGAACACCCACAAATCACCGGAAGTGAAGACTTTGCCTACATGCTCCAAGCGTGCCCAGGAGCGCTGATCAGGATTGGCAACGGCCCCTTGGTCAAAGGCCGGGGTCTGCACAACGCGGGCTATGACTTCAACGATGACAACCTCACCTGTGGTGCTGCGTTTTGGTGTCAGTTGGCCGAGCGGTTTTTGCGTTAACCCGACGGGCCACGGCGCTCGCTGAACTCGGCCATCGATGCACAGAATCAATGCCACGGGTTAGCATCGCCACATGACCACACCCCAATTCATCCAGCTGTACCAACACAACGCCGCCGCCGTGGCGCAGGAACTCCTTCAGGGCTTGAGCGCCCCGCAGGCCTTCACTTCGCCCAAATACCTCTACGACGCATTGGGCTCGCGCCTGTTCGAGGCCATCACCGAGCTGCCGGAATACGACGTCACGCGCAACGAGGCGCAGGCCATGGGCTTGCACACACCGGCCATGATCGCGCGTTTGCCGTCTGCGGCTTGCTGGATTGATTTGGGGGCTGGCAATTGCGAAAAAGCCGGGCGCTTGTTGGGGGCGTTCTCCGCGGGGCGCTATGTGGCGGTGGACATCTCGGTGGATTTTTTGCGCCACGCGCTCGCGTGTTTGCAACGCCAATACCCCGATTTGCCCATGGCGGGGGTGGGCTTGGACTTTTCTTCGGGCTTGAGCTTGCCGCCAGCGCTCGGCTTGGACCCGGCACAGCCGCGGGTGCTGTTCTACCCAGGTTCGAGCATCGGCAACTTCACGCCGAATGAGTCACTGGTGTTTTTGCGCCAACTGCACACCTGTTGCGGCACGGCGCCGGGCAGCGGTTTGTTCATCGGAGTGGATTTGCTCAAAGACCCCGCCGAGCTGGAAGCCGCCTACGACGATGCTTTGGGTGTGACGGCCGCTTTCGATTTGAATTTGTTGCTGCACATCAACCGCTTGGTGGGCAGCGACTTTGCGGTGCGCGACTGGCAACACCTGTCGCGGTTCAACGCGGTCCAATCGCGGGTGGAGATGCACCTGCAGGCACGCCAAGCCCTGACCGTGCGCTGGCCTGGCGGCGAGCGCGCGTTCGCTGCGGGCGAGACCATCCACACCGAGAACGCTTACAAGTGGCGCGTGCCTGACTTTGGTGCTTTGCTGCGCCAAGCCGGTTTTGCCAGCACCGAGTTTTGGACGGACCCGGCCGAGCGTTTCGCGGTGTTTTGGGCGCAGGCCTGAAAATCGCTCAAAGCGCCACCGACCGGAACCCTGCAAAGATGTCCCGCCGCTGCGGTGCAAAGAAGTTGCGGTAACGCACATCCATCAGATGGGCTGAAGTGGCGGCACAAGCGCCGCGCAGCACACGGTGGTCGTGCCACCAGGGTTCGGAGTAGTCGCGGTAGGGGTGGGCCACAAAACCCGGGTAAGGCGCGAAGTCGCTGGCGGTCCACTCCCACACCTGGCCCCACACAAAACCCGTGGCGTGTGCGGCACACTCCCATTCGGCCTCGGTGGGCAAACGCCTGCCAGCCCATTCGCACCAGGCCTGGGCATCCACCGCATTCACATGCACCACGGGCGCCTGGGGGTCCATCGTTCGCCAAGCGCCCATGCGACGCATTTGCCAAACGCCTTGTTCGCAACGCACGTGCGGCGGCAGGGCATAGCCCGTGGCCTGCACAAACGGCAGGTATTGGGACCAAGTCACCGCATTCGCATCGATGTCGAAGGCCTGCAAACGGACAGTGTGGGCAAGACACTCGTTGTCAAACGCAAAGCCGGGCCCGTGGTGACCCAAGGTCCACTCTTGGGCAGGCAGGTGCAGCGGGGTGTCGGCACCGGGATGCGCCGTGTGCGTGTGCCCAACGCACAGGGTTTCGGGTACAGCCAGACCGAGGTCTTGTGCCATGTAAACCGAGGCTTCGTTGTGCATGGCCTCGTGTTGCAGAACGAGCCGCCAAAAGTACAGGGCCTCATCGCTGGCATCGGGCGTGGCCTGCAAATGCGCCAAGCTGTGTGCCAGCACGTCAGACAAATACCCTTGGGTGTGTTCAAAGTCGGGCAGGGCCAGCGACCAGCGGCTGTCGTGGGCGACTTCACTGGAGTTGTACAGTGCGTCGGCATGCGGCATGAGCGAGGGGGCGAAGCCATCGCCTGACGATGCACTGCGAATGCCTTCGTGGCGCTGGCGGTTGCGCACTGTCCACCACTCTTGGAACCAGGCGATGTGGCCCCACTCCCAAAGAGGCGGATTCATGCCGGGTGAGGGTGGCACAGCCAGATCGGGCAATGCCGCTTGCCAAGCCTGCATCAGACCGAGTGTGCGTTGGCGGGTGGCGAGCAATGCTGCAGCCAATGCCGCCGATCCTGATGTACGAGAGGGGTTGATCAGAGGCTCCGCCACCTTGAAAATGATTGGGCCTGAACACGCCAGGACTCAAGCAGGCCGATCATGTCGCAGTCCTGCGGAAGATGGCATCAGGCCATGGGCTCACTGTTGCGGATGCGGTGCACTGTGGCCACGTCCAGCACCCAGACCAAGCCATCGCCGATTTGACCGGTGCTGCACGATTTGATGATGGTTTCACGAATGGTTTCCACCATGTCATCGGGACACAAAACGCAAACCATGAACTTCTCTGTGAAGTCGGTCAACTCGTCACGCACACTGCGTTTATCGACAGACGCCGGGGCTGTGAAGCCCTGCGCGCTGAACATGGAAACACCTGGAAAATTGGGGATGGCCCGCAAAGCTTCTCGCAAACGCTCGCGACGGTTGGGGCGAATGATGGCTCGTACTTCTTTCATCAACAAACTCCAAATTCAAGCTTCTTGTGGCATGTCATCGAACCACCGGTAAAGGGCAGGCAAAACGACCAATGTCAGTAATGTAGAGGAAATCAAACCCCCGATCACAACGACCGCCAAGGGCCGTTGCACTTCCGAGCCCGGGCCTGTGGCAAACAGGAAAGGCACCAGGGCCAGCATGGCCACCGTGGCGGTCATGAGCACGGGCCTGAAGCGCTGCACACAGCCCTCACGCACGGCCGCTGCGACCGACATGCCGTCTTCGCGAAGTTTGCGGATGGAGCTGACGAGCACCACGCCATTGAGCACCGCAATGCCCCACAAGGCAATGAAGCCCACCGATGCCGGCACGCTGATGTATTCGCCCGAAACAAACAAGGCGATGACACCACCAATCGAGGCGAAGGGCAGGACCATGATGATCAATGAGGCCAAGCGCACCGAATTGAACAGCATGAACAGCAGGAAGAAGATCGCAGCAATGGTGAGCGGCACAATGATCGTCAAGGTGGCCATGGCGCGCTCCATGTTCTCAAACTGCCCGCCCCACGACAGGTAATAACCATCGGGCAAGATCAACTCGGCATCGACGCGGCGCTGCACCTCTTGCACAAAGCCACCCAAGTCACGACCGCTGACGTTGGCACCCACCACCACACGGCGTTTGCCAAACTCACGGCTGATGGTGGGAGGACTGTCCAGCAATTCGATGCTAGCCACGGCCGACAAGGGCACCAAGGTGCCGTCGCTGGTTTTCAAGGTGGTGTTGCGAATCGTCTGGATCGAATTGCGGTACTCGTTCGGGTAACGCACCACGATGGCAAATCGCCTTTGTCCTTCGTACAACTGGCCCACCTCGTTGCCGCCAAAAGCGGTTTCGATCAGGTCGTTGACATCCGAGACATTGATGCCATACCGGGCAATCGACTGCCGGTCGATTTCAATGGTCAAGGTCTGCTGCCCCGACAAGCGTTCCACACGCAAGTCAATGGCGCCGGGCACGGTGCTGGTGATGCGCGCGACCTCTTCGGAGATGCGCTTGAGTTCAGCCAGATCGTCACCAAACACCTTGATGGCCAACTGCGAGCGCACCCCGGTCACCATTTCGTCCACCCGCTGTGCGATGGGCTGGTTCATGATGACCTGTACACCGGGCAAGACCGCCAGGGCCTTGCGAATGTCTTCTTCGATCTCGGTCTGAGTGCGACCGGCTTCGCGGTCTATCACCACAATCGGATCGGATTCATTGGGTCCAACCGGGTCTGCCAAGGATTCGCCACGGCCCAGTTTGGCCACCACCGACTTGACGCCTGGCACTTGCGAAACGATTTTCATCGCCTCAAATTCCACCTTGAGCGATTCTTCCAAAGCAATGCTGGGGACTCGAATCAATTGAGGAACGATGTTGCCCTCTTTCATGGTGGGGATGAAGCTTTTGCCAAGCAGCGGAAACAAGGACAAAGAGCCGACCAACAAGGCCACGGCGATCGCGATCGTCTTCTTTTCTGCACCCAAGGCCACATGCAGAACCGTCAGGTAATGGCGTTTCAAGAAGGCGATTGGCTTGGTGTCGTGCTCGCTGCCGCCCCGCAAGATGTAGCTGCACAGCACGGGCGACAAAAAGAGTGACACCGCCAAAGAAACCGCCAATGCGATCGCAATGGTCAAGGCCAAGGGTGCAAACATCTTGCCTTCCATGCCGGTCAAGGTCATCAAGGGCAAGAACACCAAAATGATGATGGACATGCCGTACACCGTGGGTTTGGCAATCTCGTTGGTCGCCTCCAAAATGATGCGCAGCTTGGATTCGCGACCCGGGCCCGCCAGACCCAATTTGTGGAAGACGTTTTCGACCACCACCACGGTGCCGTCCACCATCAAACCAATCGCGATGGCCAAACCCCCCAGCGACATCAGGTTGGCCGACAAGCCCAACTGGTTCATCATCATGAAGGTCACCAAGGGCGTGATGACGATCGTGGCCACCACCACCAGACTGGAGCGCACATCGCCCAAAAACAGCAACAAAATGATGACGATGAAAACAATGCCTTCCAGCAGGACTTTGGTCACCATCCACAAGGCCGAGTCCACCAGCTCCGTGCGGTCATAAAACGGCTCGATTTGCAAACCACCGGGCAGCAAGCCCTTTTGGTTGATTTCTTCCACCTTGTTTTTGACGCGACCCACCACGTCTTTGGCGTTGGCGCCGCGCAGCATCATCACAATGCCGGCCACCGCTTCGGTCTCGCCGTTGCGCACAATCGCACCCTGCCGCACCGCAGCGCCCACCTGGACTTGCGCCACATCGCGCACGAACACCGGCACATCACCCGACTCTTTCAAAATGATGTTGCCGATGTCGTCGGCGGTTTGGATCAGGCCCACGCCACGGATCAGGTACTGTTCGGCCGAAGAGCGCAGCAACCCCCCGCCCGAATTGGCGTTGTTGCGCTCCACCGCCTCCAGCACCTCTCGCAAGGTCAGACGGTAATGCCGCAAACGGTCCGGATTGACCAACACCTGGAATTGGCGCTCCAGACCACCCATCGAGTTGATCTCGGCCACACCCGGAATCGAGCGCAGCATGGGGCGCAACACCCAGTCCTGGATGACACGCCGCTCCATCAGTTCATTCTCGGAGAGTTGGCGCTGGCCATCGTCCGGGTGCACCAAGGTGTATTGGTAAACCTCACCCAAACCGGTGGACACCGGGCCCAAAACCGGCACCACCCCCTCGGGCATGCGGGGGGTGACTTCGAGCAAACGCTCCATCACCAATTGGCGCGCGAAATAAACGTCGGTTTTGTCGGTGAACACCAAGGTGACCAAGGACAAACCTGCACGGTTGAGCGCACGCATTTCGGTCAGGCCCGGCAAACCGGTCATGGCCACTTCGAGCGGCATGGTGACAAAACGCTCGACCTCTTCGGGCGAACGGCCAGGCACCTCGGTGGCCACTTGGACCTGCACATTGGTCACATCGGGAAACGCATCGACAGACAGGCGCATGGCGGCGCGACCGCCAAAACCCAGCAAAACAATCGCCACCACCAGCACCAGCAAGCGCTGGGACAAGGCGGCACGGATCAATGACTTCAGCATGGTGAGTCCTTGTTACTGAAGTTCGGCGCGCTTGCGCTCGTTGTGCAGATGGAACGCGCCATCAATGACCACTTGGTCGCCCAACTTCAGTCCCTTGATCACAGGCCGCAAATCGTTGTGGGCCGGGGCCAGTTCGACCGGCGTGAAGCGGTAGGTGCCCTCTGCCACCTTGAGGTACACATGGTCACGGTCGCTTTCACGGATGACGGCGTCATTGGGCACCACCAATTCGCTGGTGGCTTCACCACGGATGCGCATGGTGGCCAGCATTTGGGGTTTTAAATCGCGGTTCAGGTTGTCCACCTGGGTGCGAAACGGAACGGTGCGTGTCTCGGGCGATACCGCGTCGCCCACATAAATGATCCGGCCTGACAATTGCCGATTGCCCAAGGCAGGCACTTCGATGTCCACCTGTTGACCCATGCGCACGGCGCGAGCGGTTTGCTCCGGCAAAGCGCCACCCACCCAGACATTGCCCAGATCGGCCACTGTAAAAAGGTGATCACCGGGTTGCACCACCTGGCCATTGCTGATTTTGCGCTCAAGCAAGACGCCTGATTGAGTGGCCAAAATGGGCGCATGGGATTGCAAGGCGCCTTGGTCGCGCAGCGCCTCCAAGGGAGCCCCCGAAATGCCCAGAAGCTTGAGCTGATCGCCCAAAGCGCGCAATTCTGCACGGGCCACGGACAGTTCGGACTCACGGCGCTGCAGTTCTGCAGCACCAATCACATCCGCCTGAAAGAGCTGTCGCGCACGGTCGACCGCCCGCTCGGCCAATCCCGCGTTGGAGTGGGCCCGCAAGAATGCCATTTGGGCTTGGGTCAATTCAGGGCTGGCAAAACGTGCCAAAGGCTGCCCGACACGGATGCGATCACCCACCTCCACCAGCAATTCGGTCACGCGACCGGTGACCGAAGCCCCAATGCGGGTCACCTGCCGTTCATTGGCCTCAATGCGTCCGGGGACCTCTTTGATGGGAACGATGTTGCTCATCGCCACATCGCCCACCTTGAACCGGCTGGCCATGGAAGGCTCAACCTTGATTTGCAAGGGGTCTGTGGCAGGTTTGGCCGCTGGTGTGGCGACAGGCGCAGACTGCTGGCCGCAGCCCACCAGCACCAAGGCACCAACGAGGGTGGTCAGCAACAATGCGCGTGAACGCAGGGGGCGCTTGATCAGGGAGTGCATGGGGTTCATTTTTGGGAAAGGTTGGAATCTGAAGCGTAACGGCCACTGAGCTGAATGAGGGTGATGCGGGCCACCTGCAGCTGGTAACGGGCCTGCAAGAGGTCGGCGCGAACGCTGCGCAAAACCCGCTGTGCATCCAGCACATCCAGAATGCCTCGCTCGCCAAAGCGGTAAGCCGCCTCGGCCACGCGCAATGCCGATTCGGCTTCGCGGACCACACCCTGGCTCAGGGCGTCTACCCGCAAGCGCGACATTTCCAGGGACCGCCAGGCCAACAACACCTGCTGGTTCATTTCGGCTTGCCGTCCTTCGTAACGTGTGCGGGCCCTCTCAAGTTCGGCCACCGCCTCGGCAATGGGGCCGCTGCGCTGGTCCAGCAAGGGGATTTGCACGCCGATACCCCACTGCGATTGGCGAACCTGGGGGTCCGTCATCTGGGAATAACGCAAATCGACCGACGGCAACACACTGGCGCGCACGGCCGCCAATCGGGACTGAGCTCGGTCAAACTCATGCTTGAGTATGAGAATTTCCGGGTTGAACTGGCTGGCACTGGCCTGCAGCTGCTCAAGCGTCAGCGTCATGGACCGCTCGGCGGCGGTCGGCGGCTTGAGCGTCCAGCGGGCGGGCAACTGGCCTGCTGCCAGCCGGTTGATTTCGAGCAGCGTTTTGTCTGCACGCAAGGCGGCGGTTTGCTGGCGCTCGCGGGCGTTGATGACTTCGGCATCGGCCTTGATCAGCTCGTAGCGTGCGGCTTCTCCGCTGGTCACGCGCACGCGAACCCTTTGCTGCACTTGCTCCAGCAAGGTGAGCGACTCGGCAGCGGCCTCGGCTTCACCCTGATGCAGCAGGGCTTCAAAAATCCGCATCCGCAGTTGCGCCAACAGGTCGTTGCGCACCGTGGCCAATTGCTGCTCGGCGCTTTTTTGACCCGCTTGGGCACTGTCGATGCGCGCGCGGCGAATTAGGGGGTTTTCAATCGGCTGGGTCAAAGTCCAGCTTTGACTGGAGGCAGAGCTGGCCCCCTGCGGCTGCCATGGGCCCCTGGACCAGTCCACCCGAGGGTTCAGCAAAGCCCCTGCAGAAGTCACTGAAGCCCGTGCGGCGTCCACAGATTGCGCAGTGGCCTTGAGCAAGGGGTTAAATTGCAGCACCAAAGCTTCGAGACGGGCCGTGTCGAACTCCTGGACATCGCCTGCTGGCGTGACGCCCTGGCCGAAAGCCTGCGGCACCGGCGCATTGGCCGCGAAGCCGGACAAGGGGAGGGTCCACAACAAAGCGCTCAGCACACAAAGTGCTGCCAAGCTGGAACTTGACGCCTTGAGGCGCGATGGGCCGCTGACGACCGCGTGACGGATCATGGGATGGTCCTGGGTATATGTGAGTCGCATGGAAGGTCGATATTCTACAAAAAGCAGAATGAAAAATTCATTCAATCAGTTTTATCCGAATTTAAAAAGGGGAATTGATTGCCGAACCATCGCAGTGCAGATGATGCATCTTTGGTCCATTCCTGCTTACAAAGTATGAAATTGATCTTGCTGCACAAGGGGTTTTCAATGCCACTGGTCCACACTGCGGATCCGGGTGCTCGGTTATAAAACCCTCATGAAATCTCTGCGCATTGTGATTGTCAGCCCTGCCTTGGCCGCCGCCAACAATGGCAATTGGCAAACGGCACGTCGCTGGCAGCGCCTGCTGTGGCCACACCGTGTGCGCATCGTGCAGCAATGGCCCGATGCCCTGGCGCAAGCCGACGAGGTGATGTTGGCCTTGCATGCCCGTCGCTCGGCAGACGCCGTATTGGCTTGGCACAAACAACACGGTGGACACGGCTTGGGCTTGGTCCTCACGGGTACCGACCTGTACCGCGACATTGCCCATGACGCGATGGCCCAGCAATCCTTGCAACTGGCCTCATCGCTGGTGGTGCTGCAAGGGCTGGGCCTTCACCAACTGTCCCCAGCGCTCCAAGCCAAGGCCCGCGTGATCTACCAATCCACGCTGACCCGCCAACACCTGACCAAAACTGCACGCCACCTGCGCGTGGTGATGGTGGGCCACTTGCGTGACGAAAAAGACCCCCTGACCCTGATGGCTGCCGCCCGCTTGTTGCCTGCGGACAGCGGCATCCTGATCGACCACATCGGCGCGCCTCTTGATGCCGCGCTGGGCCAAGCCGCGCAAGCCACACAAGCGCAATGCCCGCATTACCGCTGGCTGGGTGCCTTGCCGCACCGCCAAACCCTGCAGCGCATCCAGCGCGCCCACTTGCTGGTGCACACCAGCCGCATGGAGGGCGGCGCGCATGTGCTGATGGAAGCCATTTGCAGCGGCACCCCCGTGCTGGTCTCGCGCATCGACGGCAACATGGGCCTGCTGGGCGAGGATTACACCGGCGTGTTCGAGCCTGGAGACGCGCAGGGCCTGGCCGCACGGCTGCTGGCTTGCCGCGACGCGGCTGGCGGCCCGGCGCTGATGGCACAGCTTGAAAACCAATGCGCTTTGCGCGCGCCCTTGTTTGAACCACAGGCCGAGCGCGCCGCCCTGCACCGCTGGGTGCAAGACCTCATCGACTCTTGAGGACTCAGCGCCGCAAAACCGCCAGCCACTGCGCCTGCTCGGGAGACAAAGCGGCATCGGGCGTGAGCATGGCACTGGCCAAGGCTTGTCGGCTGTCCGCATCCGGCGCTGGCAAAGGGGCGGACAGCAAAGCGTCGAGCACCTGCCCGGCCTTGGCCAGGGTTTTGCCATAGAGCTCAAAAATGCCGGACACGCTGACGTGCTGCGCCGGGTCGTCCAACCAGCAGTCGTAGTCGGTGACCAGGCCCACGGTGGCATAGGCCATCTGGGCTTCGCGGGCCAAGAAGACCTCGGGCACATTGGTCATGCCCACCAGGTGGCAACCGGCTTGCCGCAAGAAATGGCTCTCGGCCTGCGTGCCCAGGCGCGGTCCTTCTACGCAGGCATAGGTCAGGCCGCGGTGCACCGACAGGCCGCAGCGCTGCGCGGCATTGGAGACCGCATCCACCAGGCCCGCACTGACGGGCTTGGCGGTGGACACGTGGGCGGCCACGCCTTGCCCAAAAAAAGTGCGCTCGCGTTGGCCCCGTGTCCAGTCAAAGTACTGCTCGGGCATGGCCATGTCGCCGGGTTTGACCTCCAGACTCAGGCTGCCCACCGCCGAAAAGCCGAGCAACTGCGTGGCCCCGGCTTGCTTGAGGGCGAAGATGTTGGCGCGGTAATTCACCTCGTGCGGCAGGAGGCGGTGGCCGCTGCCGTGGCGCGCCAAAAACAGCACCTCTTGGTCGTGGTACTGACCGCGCAGCACTTCGCCCGAGGCTTGGCCAAAGGGCGTACCGTCGTTCAGGCGTTGCGTGATGCGCAAGCCCGGCAGTTCATAAAGGCCCGTGCCTCCGATGATGGCCAACATGGTCAGGTCTCCCAGCGAATGACATCGGCTTCGCGGTAAGCAGGGCCTGCCGCGATGCGCGAAAAATAAGACGCGTGTGCGTCGGAACCTTCGGGCCACTGCTGCAAAAAGCGCTGCTGCACTTGCTCGGCAGAGGTTTCGATGGCGATGGCTTGCAAGTGCAGCCCGTGGGCTTGCACGCTGCACCTTTGTTGCGGCCCCTCAAAAGGCAGGACCGAAATGCGTGTGAACAAACCCGACAGATCGCCCTGAAAGTTGGGCATGCCCGCAGCGCCGTTGTTGAGCACCCATGCGGGTTGGGTCTGCCCGGGCACCTTCACTTGCTGGAACACCGGCAAGCAGGTGTGAGAGCTGGCAAAGGCCTGGACTTGCGCCCGTTCAAACCAGCGCCTGACCTGCTCACGTTGCTCGGGCTGGCGCAAGTGTTCCTGGGCAAAGCCCCAGCCCGCCAAGGACTGGGCATCGCCATGCACCACACCCACACGCATGCGGCCCACTTGCGCCACCCGCCACATGGGCAAGGCCGCCAGTTGCTGGCGCTGCTGCGGCGTGGTGGCGGTGCGCAATTGCTGCAGGATGCGGTTGGAGCGCGACACCACCTCCTGCCCCACCCAGTCGGGGTAGGCGCAGCCGCAACCCGCATCGGGGTCGGGCTGGCTGTCGGCCAATTCGGTTTCGACGTTGCCCCGCAAAGCCACATGCTGGAGCACGGCCGCTTGAACCCGTGCAAAAGTGGCCGGGTCGGTGTCGAACCAATGGAAGTCGCCATTGAACACCAGGCGCTTGCGTCCGGTTTCTTGCGCAAACAAGCGCAACACCTCGTGCAGCGCCAGTTCGTTGCCATACAGCCCCCCCACAAGGTACAGCGTCTCCAAATCGCTCAAGCACGGATCAGGGGCCGAACAAAACACGTCGGGGCCGTATTGGTAATGCAAGGGGCAGCTGCGGCCTGCAGAGGATGGGACGTTCATGGCGTCGCTGGGGCTTTCAACAAAAGGTCTCGGCCGGGCCAATCCGGCGGCAGATGGTGCAAATCGGACGCCTCATCCATGTCAAAGACCGGGTCGAGCTCTTGCCAGCACAAGCCGGCCGCTCGGGCCCGAAGGCGTGTCTCAGCCATGACCTGCGGGGTGCTCCATGCCATGCCTTCAAACAAACCCGGACAAGGGCGACGCAAACCCACCAAGGCATACCCTCCATCACAGGCAGGCACGAACACCGCATCGTTGCAGTCCAAGGCCCGCGCGGCAGCCTTCAACACGTCGGCGCTCAGGCCCGGTGCATCCGTGCCCATGAGCAACACCGATGGCTCATGCACCAGCCGCCGCAGCAAAGCACGGTGCATGCGCGCACCCAGATCACCCTCGCCTTGCGCCGTCCAATGCAAACGACCTGGCGCGAGGGCTTTTGCTTGCGCAAACGCCGGGTGAGCGACTTCCGGGCTGACGCACAGCTCAAGGTGCTCAAACGGGGTTTGAAGGGCCTGTTGCACCGCGTGCAGCAAGAGCTGCCCAGCCAAGTCGGCTGCGCCCTGCGCACCCAGGGCCGGGATCAAACGGGTTTTGGCCAGCCCGGCGACAGGGGCTTTGCTCAGAATGATCAAGGCCACACTCATCGGTAGTCCTGTGCCAATCGATCGGGCGACTCGCCACGCCAGTAACGCCAGCGCAAGCGCCACATCAAAAAAATGGTGCGCCACACGCCGTGCTGCTCCCAACGTCGCCCGGAAGTGCGCACCGGTTGGCGGATGCAAGCGGGTGCCCCCCAATCGCGCAAGCGCTTGGACATCTCGATGTCTTCCATCAGGGCTTGCGCGGCAAAGCCCCCCAGGTGCTCAAACACCTCACGGCGCATGAACAGGGCCTGGTCGCCCGTGGCGATGCCCGTCCAGCGCGAGCGCCTGTTCATCAGGGTGGCCACCACCGGCAGCATCCAGTGGCTGCCGGCGATGCGCACATCAAATCGCCCCCAGGCATGGCCTGCGGCCAGCGCTTGCGTGACGCATCGGTCGGCCTGGTCGGGCAAGGTGGTGTCCGCATGCAAAAACAAGAGCACATCACCCCGGCCCAAGGCCGCCCCCGCGTTCATTTGGGCCGCGCGACCGCGCGCAGAGGCCATCACCACATCGGCATGGGGGCGGGCCAAGTCCATGGTGGCATCGGTGCTGCCGCCATCCACCACCACCACAGCAGCGCCGCGCAGGCGCAAGGGCGCCAGGCTTTGCAACGTGGCCTCCAGGGTGGCCGCTTCGTTCAGCACCGGCAGCACAATGCACAAAGGCGATCGCATGGGTTCAGCCAAGGTTGGCGGCACTCATGACGGGGACAACTGCGCCACCCGGGCTGGCGGGTCTTCCAAAGCCCCGCCGCAACTGCTGCCTTGACCCGCGGTACAGCCATAGCAATGGTCCGCAATGGCAATGGGCTGCTCCGTCACCTCCCAAGACAACAGGTCTTCAATGCGGGCTGGCTTGGCGCTCGCGCTGGGTGAAGGCATCCCCAACATCTGGTTGAAATCGCAGTCGTACAAAAAGCCTTGCCAATCCACGCTGATGAGGGTGCGGCACATGACCGTGTCCAGATTTTCTGGACGGTAAGCACTGCGCAGCAACTGCATGTAGCTTGCAAATTGGCCTTTGCTCACCAAGGTGCTGCCAAAACGCTGCACCGGCATGTTGGTCAAGGCAAACAGGTGGTTGAAATGGATGCCGAAATGCGCGAGCAGCTCTCGCTTGTAATCCGCCTGCAAGGCGGTCTGAGGCGGCGGCAAAGAGGGCCCTTGCGGGTTGTAAACCAGATTCAGGACAAGCTCAGGACGTGAAGCCTGACCATATCCCAAGGCATTGAGTTGCTTGAGCCCCGCAATGCTGCGCTCGAAAACCCCATCACCTCTTTGTCGGTCGACATTGGCGGGCGAATAGCAGGGCAAAGATGCCGTGACCTCGACTTGGTGCGCAGCCAAGAATTCGGCCAGGTCTTCTTGCCCAGGCTCACTGAGAATGGTGAGGTTACAGCGGTCGATCACGCGCACCCCCAGGGCGCGCGCGCGCGCCACCAAAGACCGGAATTCGCTGTTGAGCTCTGGCGCCCCCCCGGTCAAATCCAGCGTCTGAATCTGACGCCGAGCCAAAACCGCCAGGACCGACTCGACTGTGGCCGCATCCATCATCTCCGTGCGGTTGGGGCCGGCGCCCACATGGCAATGCAGACAGCTCTGGTTGCATTTGTAGCCCAGATTGACCTGCAAGGTGTCGAGGGTTTTGCGGCGGATGGGCGGAAAGTCGGTCGCTCTCAAAAGTGGCAAAGTGGGGTGCATCGCGGGGGTTCCTGATCAAGCGGCGGTCTGTTCTGAAGTCAATACGTTACATCAGAACAGCAAAAACCACCCAGTCCCTTTTCAACTGGTGGCACACTCAAGACATGGCCGCAAGCCCCATCGTCATGCACCCCTGAACTCCAGCACAACCTGAACAGCCCAAGAATGCAATCCATCAACCAACCCGTGTTGCGCGACCTGGTGCTGGTCGGCGGTGGCCACAGCCATGTGGGCGTGCTGCGCATGTTCGCCATGAACCCCGAGCCCGGGGTGCGCATCACCGTCATCTGCACCGACATCGACACCCCCTACTCGGGCATGCTGCCCGGCTATATATCGGGCCACTACAGCTTTGACGAGGTGCACATCGACCTGGGTCGCCTGTGCGCATTTGCCGGTGCCCGCTTGTACCGCGATGAAGTGGTGGGCATTGACCGCCAGAACCAACAGGTGATTTGTGCACACCGGCCACCCGTGGCCTACGACCTGCTGTCCATCAACACCGGCTCCACACCCCAGGTGCAAAACATCGAAGGTGCGCAAGCCCTGGCCACCCCCGTCAAACCCATTGCGCAATTCAACCAGCGCTGGTTGGCCCTGCTGGACAAAGCGCGGCAATGGCCTTCCCACCGGGGGCGCATGACGATCGCGGTGGTGGGCGGCGGCGCTGGCGGGGTCGAGCTGGTCTTGTCGATGCAATACCGCTTGCGCCTTGAGCTCAAAGCCCTGGGGCGCAACCCTGAAGACCTGAAGTTTGTGCTCTTGACCTCTGGCGATTCGATTTTGCCCACCCACAACCCGGGCGTGCGCGCACGTTTTGCGCAAGTGATGCAAGAGCGCAACGTCGAAGTGCACACCCACGCTGAAGTGGTGCAAGTCTCGCCAGGCTGCCTTCACACACGCAATGGACGAACCTTTGACGCCGACGAAACCATGTGGGTCACACAAGCCGGAGGGCCTGCCTGGCTGCAAAGCACAGGGCTGGCACTGGACCCCCAAGGCTTCATCCTGGTCCATCCGCAGTTGCAGAGCTTGAATGACCCCTTGGTTTTTGCGGCCGGCGATGTGGCCTCGTTTGTCGAGCGCCCCCTGGAAAAAGCCGGCGTGTTCGCGGTGCGCATGGCCAAGCCCTTGGCCGACAATTTGCGTCGCAGCCTGCGGGGTCAAAAACTGAAGGCCTATACACCCCAGCAGCATTGGCTGGCCTTGATATCCACGGGCAACCGGTATGCCGTCGGGTCTCGCGGTGCCTTGGGTTTTGGTGGTGAATGGGTCTGGCGTTGGAAAGACCGGATCGACCGCCATTTCATGCGGCGCTTCAGCGAGTGGCCCGCCATGCCTCACACAGGCGGCGTTTCACCCGGGGCCAATTTGCGCGAAGCTGTGCGCGCCATGGGGCAACTGCTCAGGGACATCCAGGTGC
The DNA here is from genome assembly GCA_027484105.1 of Comamonadaceae bacterium. Classification (GTDB taxonomy): domain Bacteria; phylum Pseudomonadota; class Gammaproteobacteria; order Burkholderiales; family Burkholderiaceae_C; genus Limnohabitans_A. The sequence continues at coordinate 43,813 of JAIXUG010000001.1, read as the reverse complement.
AGGGCAAGGCCCCGACCACACGCCTGAGTTTGAGCTCTGAGGAATCGCTGCAAGCCATTTCGGCCATCGCCATGCGCTGTGGCGGCTGCGGGGCCAAAGTCGGTGCCAATGTCTTGTCTCGCGCCTTGGGGTCGTTGCAGCCGGTGGACCGTTCCGACGTCTTGATCGGCCTGCATTCGCCCGACGACGCGGCCGTGGTGCGCGTGCCACCGGGCATGGCCATGGTGCACACCGTGGACTTTTTCCGCTCGTTCATCGACGACCCTTACCTGTTTGGCAAGGTGGCGGCCAACCACGCACTGGGTGACATCTTTGCCATGGGGGCTGAGCCGCAAAGCGCCACCGCGGTCGTCACGGTGCCGCCGGGTCTGGAGCGCAAGGTGGAAGACCTGCTCAAGCAAATGATGGGCGGGGCCATGGAGGTGCTGAACGCCGCAGGCTGCGCGCTGGTGGGCGGGCACACGGGCGAGGGGGCCGAGTTGGCCTTGGGCTTTGCCATCAATGGCCTGATCGACGAGCAGATGAGCGGCGTGATGCGCAAGGGCGGCATGCAAGCCGGCGATCTGCTGCTGCTGACCAAACCCATGGGCACCGGCACGCTGTTTGCCGCGCACGCCCGAGCGGCTGCCAAGGGCCGCTGGATCGCGGCCGCGCTGCAGTCGATGGTGCAATCCAACCAGGCAGGCGCTCAAATTTTGCGCCACCACGGCGCCACGGCCTGTACCGACCTCACGGGGTTTGGTCTGCTGGGCCATTTGGTGGAAATGACGCGCCCCTCGGGCGTGGACGCCGAGTTGCAGCTGAGCCAGCTACCCCTGCTCGACGGCGCGGTGGACTGCGTCAAAGCGGGCATCGTGAGCTCTTTGCAGCCCGCCAATGTGCGCTTGCGTCGCGCCTTGCGCAATGCCGAAGACTTTGTGCAAGACCCGCGCTACCCGCTGCTGTTCGATCCGCAAACCGCAGGCGGTTTGCTGGCCAGCGTGCCTGCCGCACAAGCGGCGGCCTGTGTGCAGGCCTTGAAGGACGCAGGTTACGCGCACACAGCGATCATTGGCCGCATCAACGCACAAGCCGATGCGCTGGAGCCGGTGGTTTTGAAAACCTGAACGCCTTGAATCCTGCAATGCATCAAGACCTGCCCTTACACCCCGAAAACTGTTTGGTTCTCTTGAAAACCGCGCACCGGGCATGAGCAAGACCACCATCCAAGCCGTGGTCTTCGACGCCTATGGCACCTTGTTCGATATGTACTCGATCGGCGCCCTCGCCGAGCGGCTCTACCCCGGACAAGGCGCGGCCCTGTCGGTGCTCTGGCGAGACAAGCAAATCGAGTACACGCGGCTGATTTCGCTGAGCGATCCGAGTCCTCAAGGCAGCCGGCATTACCAGTCGTTTTGGGACATCACGCGCTTGTCGCTGCGGTATGCGCTGGCGCGTTTGGGCCTGGTGCACACCCACGCGAATGAAGAAGCGCTGATGGCGCAGTACGCCGAGCTCACGGCTTTTCCAGAAAACCTGGGGGTACTGCAAGCTTTGCGCGAGCGGGGCATGGCCACGGCGATTTTGTCCAACGGCAGCCCCGAGATGCTGGCCTCGGCCGTGCACAGTGCGGGCATGGGTGAATGCCTGGACGCGGTGCTGTCGGTGGACAGCGTGCGCCAGTTCAAAACCACGCCCACCAGCTACCAAATCGTGACCGACCACTTTGGGCTTGCACCCGCCGAAGTGTTGTTTGTCTCGAGCAACGCCTGGGATGTGATGGGCGCGACCTGGTTTGGCTTCACCACCCTGTGGGTCAACCGCCAGGGCCTGCCACCCGAAGCCATCGGGCCCGCACCTCACCACACCGGGCGGGATTTGACGGCGGTGCTCCAAGTCTTGGGCTGAGGCGTCATCCCCGACAGGAGGCTGTCAGCCAACTGCACGGCTCGGTTTTTAAAATGGGTGCAGGTTTTTTTCGTTCATTTTCCCTAGACCCCATGAACTCTGCAGCTGCAAACACTTTGGCCGATCAGTTCGCACCCCACGGCGTCTTGCGCGTGGCCATCAACCTGGGCAACCCGGTGCTCGCCGGGCTCGACGCAGCCGGCGAACCCTCGGGCATTTCGGCCGACCTGTCGCGCAAACTGGCGGCCCAGCTGGGCCTGGGCATTGAATGGCGTGTTTTCAAGAAAGCCGATGCGTCTGTGCAGTGCGTGCGTGCCGACGAAGCCGACATCGGCTTTTTTGCCATCGACCCGCTGCGCGGCGAGGGTCTGCATTTTTCGCCGCCTTATGTGCAAATCGAAGGCGCCTACATGGTGCGCAACGACTCGCCCTTGCAAAGCAACGATCAGGTCGATCAGCCTGGCCAGCGCGTCACGGTGGGCGCAGGCAGTGCCTACGATTTGTACCTGACGCGCCAGCTGAAACAAGCCACCATCGTGCGCGCGCCCAGCTCGCCTGCGGTGGTCGATGTGTTCCTGGCGCAGCAACTCGAGGTGGCTGCAGGCGTCAAGCAACAATTGGAAGCCGACGCGCAGCGCCTGCCGGGCGTGCGGCTGCTGCCAGGCCGCTTCATGGTCATTCACCAGGCCATGGGCATGCCCGCACAGCGCAGCGAACCAGCGCGGCAATGGCTGAACGGTTTTGTGGAGGACGCCAAACAGTCGGGCTGGGTGGCCGAGGCCTTTGTGCGCCACCAGATCCAGGGCGCGGCGGTGGCGCCACCGGGCTATCCCGCACACGACTGATCGTCGTCAGGTCCGGTGATAAATTGGGGCTTGATCTTTCAACCCGCCCCTCACCCCAAGAGACAGCCCGATGACCGCACCCAAAACCGACCGCCTGCCCGAAATCCCGCGTGAACAAATGACCGAGGCCCAACGCGCCGCGGTGGACGAACTCGTCAGCGGGCCGCGCGGCAAACTCTCGGGCCCCTTTGTGCCCTTGATGCGCAGCCCCGAGCTGATGCGCCGCCTGCAAAAGGTGGGGGAATACCTGCGCTACGACAACTCCGTGGGTTTGCACAACTCGGAGTTCGCGGTGCTGGTGGTGGCGCGCCACTGGTCGCAACCGGTCGAGTGGCACATCCACAAACCCATCGCCATGAAAGCAGGTGTGAGCGAAGAAACCTGTGATGCGATTGCCGAAGGCCGCCGCCCGCCCCACATGACGGCTGAAGAAACCATGGTGTACGACTTCTTGCAGGAACTGCTGCACAACCAGTCGGTGAGCGATGTGACCTGGGCGGCTGCGCAAAAGATGTTTGGCGACCAAGGTGTCATCGACATGACGGCGCACTGCGGCTACTACAGCTTGCTGGCGATGGTGATGAACACCACGCGGCGTGATTTGCCCGACAACGCTGCGCCGGGCATTGCGCCGTTTCCGCATTGAGCCTGTGGCCGTGGCTTGAAGGGGCCCGCTTCAAGCCATCCGCAAAGGCAAACCCACCAGCTCGGACAGTGCGTCCAGGCTCAGGCCATCCACGGCATCGATCACCGCCAACCCTTGCGGTGTGCAGGCAAAAGTGGCCAGGTCGGTGTAAACGCGTTTGACACAGCCAATGCCGGTCAGCGGATAGCTGCAAGCGGGCACCAATTTGCTGTGTCCTTGTTTGGTCAGCAGGTCCATCATCACCCAGGTTTGCTTGGCCCCCACCGCCAAGTCCATGGCACCGCCCACGGCGGGAATGGCATTGGCCTCGCCGGTGTGCCAGTTGGCCAGATCGCCGGTGGCGCTGACCTGAAACGCGCCCAGCACGCAGATGTCCAGGTGCCCGCCGCGCATCATGGCAAAGCTGTCGGCGTGGTGAAAATACGCGCCACCCGGCAACAAAGTCACCGGCTGTTTGCCCGCGTTGATCAGGTCGTAATCTTCCAGGCCTTTGGCCGGTGCCGGGCCCATGCCCAGGATGCCGTTTTCGCTGTGCAAGAGCACCTCGCGGCTGGCCGGAATGTGGTTGGCGACCAAGGTGGGCTGGCCAATCCCTAAGTTCACCGTGGCCCCCTCGGGAATGTCTTGCGCCACGCGGGCGGCCAATTCGTCTTTGCTGCGTCGGGTGTAGCTCATGCCTTGATGCCTCCGGCCTGCGTGGCCACACGGTCGATCTTGACCACCGCTTGCACAAAAATACCGGGCGTGACCACGGTCTCGGGGTCCATCTCGCCCAAGGCCACTTGCTCGTGCACCGTGGCCACGGTTTTGCGTGCCGCCATGGCCATGATGGGGCCAAAGTTGCGCGCTGCCTTGCGGTAGGTCAGGTTGCCCCAGCGGTCGCCGCGTTCGGCTTTGATCAGGGCCAGATCGGCATGGATGGGCGTTTCGTACACGTACATGCGGCCATCGATTTCACGCGTCTCTTTGGGCGAGCCATCGGGGTGCTTGGCCAGATCGGTGCCATACCCCGTGGGCGTGAAAAACCCGCCAATGCCTGCGCCGGCGGCCCGGATGCGCTCGGCCAAATTGCCCTGGGGCACCAATTCCAGCTCGACCTGGCCCGAACGGTACAAACCATCGAACACATAGGAGTCGGTTTGCCGTGGAAAACTGCAAATGATTTTGCGCACCCGCCCCGCCTTGAGCAAAGCCGCCAAGCCTTGCTCGGCGTTGCCCGCATTGTTGTTGACCAAGGTGAGGTCGCGTGCCCCTTGGGCCAGCAGGCCCTCAATCAGTTCATCGGGAATGCCTGCGGTGCCAAACCCGCCAATCATCACCGTGGCGCCGTCGGCCGTGCCCGCCAGCGCCTCGCTGACGGAAGAAACAAACTTGTTGATCATGTTCGCCAAGCCTTTTTGAAGCCTGCGAGCTTAACGCTGGCGCAGTGCTTTGCACAGGGGCGTTGCGCTGCCAAGAGGCACCTGAGCGACTGATGTCACGGGCCCTGCTCAGGCCCGACCGAGCCCATGCCTTGAGACGTCACCCGGGTGATTGGCGCCCCCAGATCACCTTGGCTAAACTGACTGGCATGTCCACAGAGCATGCCCCCATGTTGAGCGCCGACACGCTGGCCCAGCTGCAAAGTTGGCAAGGCCGCAGCGAGACGGTGCACGACCTGATCACACCCGCGCCCTTGCGTGGTCTGAGCGCCACCCTGGATCGCCATGACCCGGCTGTCGCCCCAGGCACCGAAGTGCCGCCTTTGTGGCATTGGTTGTTCTTTTTGCCGCACCACGCGCAAAGCGAAACCGGCCCCGATGGCCATGCGCTGCGCGGCGGTTTTTTGCCCCCCGTGCCCCTGCCGCGCCGCATGTGGGCGGGCGGCCGCCTGCAGTGGCATGCCCCGCTGCGGGTGGGCGATGAGGCCTGGCGGACATCGACCATCGATTCAGTCCAATACAAAACAGGGCGCAGTGGACCCCTGCTGTTTGTGCAGGTGGGACACGAGGTGCACAACGCACAGGGCTTGTGCCTGAGGGAAGAGCACGACATCGTGTACCGCCCCGCAGCCACCCCCGATGATGCGGCGCCTGCGGCGCCTGCGGTGCAAGCGGCAGCCGGCTTGCACGACCCCACAAGCCCTTTGTGGCAACGCACCCTCGTGCCCGATGCGGTGCTGCTGTTCCGTTACTCGGCCCTGACTTTCAACGGCCACCGCATCCATTACGACCGCGATTACGTGCGGCAGGTGGAAGGCTATCCGGGGCTGGTGGTGCATGGCCCCCTGATCGCCACGCTGCTGCTGGACCTGGTGCGCAGGCACACCCAGCGGCCCATTCACCGCTTCGAATTCAAAGCCCTGCGCCCCACCTTTGAGTGCGCCGACGCTCGTCCCTTGCAAGTGAACGCACAAGCGGTGGATGAGCAGCGCCTGCGCCTGTGGGCACAAGACCACGAAGGCTGGCTGACGATGCAAGCGAGCGCCCAATTCCTTTGAAGCTTAGACATGACCCACGACATCCCCCGGCCCGATGCACACCAAGCCCTGCGTGAAGCCTTGCGTGACCTGTGCAAACCCTTTGATTCGGCCTATTGGCAAGCCGTGGACGAAGCCCGCGGCTACCCCGAAGCTTTTGTCAAAGCCTTGACCGAAGCGGGCTGGTTGGCCGCCATGATCCCCACCGAATTTGGCGGCTCGGGGCTGGGGCTGACCGAGGCCTCGGTGATCATGGAAGAGATCAACCTGTCCGGTGGCAATGCAGGGTCGTGTCATGGCCAGATGTACAACATGGGCACCTTGCTGCGCCATGGCTCGGCCGCACAAAAAGCCCTGTACCTGCCCAAAATCGCCAGTGGCGAGTGGCGCTTGCAATCGATGGCCGTGACCGAGCCGAGCACGGGCACCGACACCACACAACTCAAAACCACCGCCATCCGGCGCGGCGACCGCTATGTGGTCAACGGCCAAAAAGTGTGGATCTCGCGCGTCCAGCACTCGGACTGGATGATTTTGCTGGCGCGCACCACACCATTGAGCCAAGTGGCGCGCAAGAGCGAGGGCATGTCGGTGTTCATCGTCGACCTGCAGCAGGCCTTGGGCCAAGGCATGAGCGTCAAGCCCATCCGCAACATGGTCAACCACGAAACCAACGAGGTGTTTTTTGACGAACTGGAAATTCCGGCCGACAACCTGATCGGCCAGGAAGGGCAGGGCTTTCGCTACATCCTCGACGGCCTGAACGCCGAGCGCAGCCTGATCGCGGCCGAGTGCATTGGCGACGCCTACTGGTTTGTCGACAAAGCGCGGCGCTACGCCAATGAAAGGCAGGTGTTTGGCCGCCCGATTGGTCAAAACCAGGGCATCCAGTTCCCCCTGTCCGAGAGCTACATCGAAACCGAAGCAGCCAACCTGATGCGCTTTCGGGCTTGCGCCCTGTTTGACGAAGGCCAGCCCTGCGGGGCCGAGGCCAACATGGCCAAGTACCTGGCGGCCAAGGCCTCGTGGGAGGCGGCCAATGTGTGCCTGCAAACCCACGGCGGTTTTGGTTTTGCCGCCGAATACGATGTGGAACGCAAATTCCGCGAAACCCGCCTGTACCAGGTGGCCCCCATTTCCACCAACCTCATCCACGCCTACATGGCCGAACATGTGTTGGGTTTGCCCCGCTCTTTTTGATGTCCACCCAGCCTTCACCCCCAACCGGCCAGCGGCCGCTGGACCACATCACGGTGGTGTCTTTGGAGCACGCCATTGCCGCCCCTTTTTGCACCCGCCAGCTGGCCGATCTGGGCGCGCGCGTGATCAAAGTCGAACGCCCGGAAACGGGCGACTTTGCCCGCGCTTACGACCAGCGGGCACGCGGGCTGTCCTCGCACTTTGTCTGGGTCAACCGCTCCAAGGAAAGCCTGGCGCTGGACCTCAAAGCGCCTGAGCATCTGGCCGCGCTGCAAGCCCTGCTGGCCAAAGCCGACGTGCTGGTGCAAAACCTCGCACCCGGTGCCACGCTACGCATGGGCCTGGATGCCGCCACACTGCGCGCGCAACACCCACGACTGATCGTGTGCGACATCTCGGGCTATGGCAACGACGGGCCTTACCGCGACAAAAAAGCCTATGACCTGTTGATCCAAAGCGAGGCGGGGTATCTGAGTGTGACGGGCACACCCGAGCAGCCCAGCAAGAGCGGCAACTCGATTGCCGACATCGCCGCCGGCATGTACGCCTACAGCAGCATCCTGGCGGCCTTGCTGCAGCGCGACAAGACTGGCGAGGGCTCGCACATCGATGTGTCCATGCTGGAAGCGCTGACCGAGTGGATGGGCTTTCCGATGTATTACGCGATGGATGGCGCTGAAGCACCGCCGCGCAACGCAGCGGCGCACGCCACCATCTACCCCTACGGACCCTTCCAGGTGGGCAGCCAGGTCGACGGCACGGGCGAGCACATCGGCACCGTGATGCTGGGCCTGCAAAACGAACGCGAGTGGGTGCAGTTTTGTGCGCATGTTTTGCTGAAACCCGCCCTGGCCAGCGACCCGCGTTTTGACACCAATGCCCATCGCAATGATCACCGACTGGCCTTGCAAAAGATCATCCTCGACACTTTCGCTCCGCTGACCGTGCCGCAAGTGCTGGCCAGACTGGACGCCGCGCACATCGCCAATGCGCGCGTGAACACCATGGCTGACCTGTGGGCCCACCCGCAACTGCACGCCCGGCAACGCTGGACCCACGTGGCCTCCCCCGCTGGCCCCTTGCCCGCCCTGCTGCCCCCGGGCAGGCAAAGCGGTTTTGACTACCGCATGGACCCCATTCCCCGGGTGGGTGAACACACCGAGACGATCCTGCAAGAACTGGGGTTGAAGGATTGAGCCCACATGGCGGGGATCTGTGGCGGTGTGCAGCTCAGCCCAAAGCCCACCGGGCCACATGGATGTACAAAGGGATTCCCACCAGAATATTCAGCGGGAAAGTGATGCCCAAGGAAAGACCAAAGTACAGCGAGGGGTTGGCCTCCGGGATGGCGTAACGCAGCACGGCTGGCACCACGATGTACGAAGCACTGGCCGACAACACCATCAACATGGCAGCGTCTGCGACGGGCATTTTCAAGACCACGGCCAAGGCCAAAGCAATGGCCGCGTGAACCAAGGGACCGACGGCTGCGAATACCAGCAAAAACGCGGATGTCTTGCGCGCCTGCGAAAAATTCCTGGCCACCATGAGCCCCATGTCCAGCAAAAAGAATGCGAGCAAGCCTTTGAACAGGTCGCCCGCAAAAGGTTGCATCATGGTCTTGCCGGCTTCACCGCCGATGTAGCCAATGACCATCGATCCAATCAACAACAAGTGTGCTCCGTCGGTGAACGACTCATGCAGGATTTTCCCTAGGGAAAATGAGCTGGCAGAGCCCTGACCCGACCCGGCAAGGGCCTGGCGATTGGCATTGGCCAGGAGCACCGCCATGATGATGGCAGGCGACTCCATGATCACCATGGCCACCGTCATGTGTCCACCAAAGCGCAGCCCACTGGCTTCCAGAAACTGCGTGGCGGTGACAAAGGTCACGGCACTGACAGACCCATAAGCTGCAGCCACAGCAGCCGCATCCAGACGAGGAATGCGGTTTTTCAGCAAGGCGTAGCCCAAGGCCGGAACAATGAATGCCATGGCCAATGCAGCCCCCAGACTGATGGCAATGGAGGCGTCCATGCCCGACTTGGCCAATGCAAAGCCGCCCTTCAGGCCCAAGGCCATCAAGAGGTACAGGGACAGAAATTTGGCGATGGATCTTGGAATTTCCAAATTGGATTTGAAGGCGCCAGCCAGCACACCAAAAACAAAGAAAAGAATGGCGGGATCGAGAAGGGTGTTCATGAAATGGCTCCTTTCCACGAATGCTAAAAAAAGGAGTCGAACTTGTAAAATTGATTTTCAACTCGTTATTCATAGATTTTTATCTATCTATTTTTTCCACTTGATGTCGATGTGAGCATGCCCTGCGGGGATGCATGCGCCTGACAAACTCCGAAAACCCTCTAACAAGAGCCCATTCGGTCCACTTACAATGCCCGGATGAATACCACCCCCTCATCCAAAACCGACACAGGCACCCCACTGAATGCCCACACGGCTTGTCCCAGTTGCGGTGGTCGGTCGGCTCAAATCATTGCCAATCAAGACGGCAAAACGGGTGAGACCTTGATCACCGTGTCCTGCAGCGATTGCGGCTTGGGGCGCATTGATCCGCTTCCCACTGACCAGGAGCTGGCTGAGTGGTATGCAACGCAATATCGCCAAGCCTACAAATCGGCCGTTCAACCCGCACTGCGCCATGTCTTGCGGGCGGGTCGCAATGCCCAATTGCGCTGGCAATGGTTGCGCCAAAACAGCGTGGGCCTGGAGCCAGCCCACAACACCCACCCCCGACGCAGCCTGGACATTGGCTCCAGCAGTGGTGAGTTCGTTTATCTGATGCACACCCTGGGTTTTCAGGCCAAGGGGATTGAACCCCACGCGGGCTACGCAACTTACGCCCGAAACATGCTGGGCATTGATGTCAACAATGTCACCTTGCAACAAGGCTTGGCCAGTGAAGCGGCCTGGTCTTTAGACCTGATCTCGATGTTCCATGTGCTCGAGCATTTGCCAGATCCCGTCTCGGCCTTGCGCACCATGGGCGAAAAACTCAAACCCGAAGGCCTGCTCTACATCGAGGTGCCCAACGCCCTGCGCTTGTGTTCACCGCATTACATGTTTTTCAGGGCGCACACTTTGTACTTCACAGGCGAGACCTTGCGCAATTTGCTGGAAATCGCTGGGTTCAAAATCGTGGCCCACAACGCCGATGCTTCGGACAATCTGAGCGTGGTGGCACAGTTTGTGAAAGCTCAAAACACGTCTGCAGCCCGTGATGACAGCCACCCTTTGGTGTCTGCGCAGCAAGCACGCCGGTGGGTGCCTTATCTGCTGCAACAATTGCGCGATGGCCAGCCTTTGCGCAAATGGCGCGTGCGTCAGGAGGAAAAGCGCAACGCCGCGCAATATGCCGATGGCCTGTCGCTGTTGAACGATTTGTACGCTCAAAAATCGGCTTGAGTTTGTGGCGCGTCGCGCCTGATCGAAGCCGCTGGCGCGAACGACACGGCCGCGAACCTCATGGGCTCCACGCCAAGGACTTGAGCCAACCCACACTCTCTGCCCCGGTGTTGTCGCTGTCAGCCCCAATCAGCACGGCGCGCACCGAAGGCACGACCGCACCTTGGGGCAGCTCGTCGGCAAACAGCTGCGCAAAGTCGGCGGCCACGTCGCGTGATTCGGATTGCCACTGGCCCAATGGGGCACCTTTGCCCTGCACATTGATGAAACGCACACGCTGTGTGTAAGGATTGGCACCCTGCGTGCCCGCTGGATAAACACTGTCCCACACATAGCACAGGGTGGCGGCGGGCAAATCTTCGCCACTGATGCGCCGCGCCATGCGAAGCAAGGTGCGCTCTGCAAATGGAACGCGCTCCAAGGGGTGATCAAACAGCACGCAGACCTTGAGCGCCGCGTCATCACCGGCCTTGGTGAACATGTCAGGTTTTGTTTTGCCGCCCGTGAGTGCCTGATCCAACCGCCAGCGCCATTGCAAACGACCCGGGTTGACGGATGGCAAATCGTGCACCCAGGTCCCGTAGGATGCGCGGGTGCTGACCTTCAAGGCACGCTCACCCTGCAAGGTGGCCAACTCAAAACGCGTGGGCGGGATATCGGCCTTGGACTTCGGGAGCCCCACAAAGCGCCAGGCACTCGCAGCCGAACCATCCACCGGCACCAAGGGCGACAGGGTTTGCGCCATGGCGGCTGTCGCGTTCAAGGCACACCACAGCAAGAGCCACAGCAGGCGCGCACTCATCCGCGCCGCCAGTCGTGGTACTTCTTCACCCAAGCAAGCAAGCGCTGTGGCGCATGGGCTCGCTTCCATTCGCCCGCCGCGTATTTGTTGGCCTCGCTCATGGTGGGGTAGGTGTGGATGGTGCCCAGAATTTTGTTCAGGCCCAGGCCGTGTTTCATGGCCAGCACGTACTCGGCCAACAAATCTGCCGCGTGTGCGCCCACGATGGTCACGCCCAAAATCTTGTCCTTGCCCGGCACGGTGAGCACCTTCACAAAACCGTGCGCTTCGCTGTCTGCGATGGCGCGGTCGAGGTCATCGATGCCGTACTTCGTCACCTCATACGGGATGTTCTTCTCTTGGGCTTCTTGCTCGTTGAGGCCCAAGCGCGCCACCTCGGGGTCGATGAAGGTGGCCCAAGGGATGACCGAGTAGTCGGCCTTGAACAGCTTCCACTCGCCAAACAGCGCGTTGACGGCCGCGTACCAGGCTTGATGCGCGGCGGTGTGCGTGAACTGGAACGGCCCGGCGACGTCGCCTGCGGCATAAATGTTGGGGTAAATGGTTTGCAGGTACTCGTTGGTCTCAATAGTGCTCTGTGTGGGGATGCCCAAGTCCTCCAGGCCATACCCCTGCAAACGCGCCACGCGGCCGACGGCGCACAGCAGCTGGTCGAACACGATGCGTTGTTCTGCACCGGCGTGTTCCACCACCAAGGTCTTTTCGCCGTCAACCAGTTCACACCGCAGCGCCTTGTGGCTGGTGAGCACTTGCACGCCGTCGGCCTCCAGCGAAGCTTTGGCGAGTTCGCTCACCTCTGCGTCTTCGCGCACCATGATGCGTGCGCCCATTTCCACTTGCGTGACGTGTGAGCCCAGCCTGGCAAAGCTTTGTGCCAGCTCGCAACCAATCGGCCCACCGCCCAGCACCACCAAACGTTGGGGCACTTCATCGAGTTGGGCGAATTCATCCCACAGCGTGTCGCTGGTCACGTAGCCCACCTCATTCAAGCCGGGCAGAGGTGGCACAAACGGCCGGGCACCGGCGGCGATCACGATGCTGCGGGCGGTCAGCCGCTGTGTCGTTCCGTCGTTTAAAGCCACCTCCACCGTCCATGGGTTCAGCAACTTGCCGTGCCCCTGCAGCACCTCCACGCCCAAGCCGGTGTAACGCGCGATGCTGTCGTGCGGCTCAATGGCTTTGATCACGTCGTGCACGCGCCGCATCACCGCTTTGAAGCTGAAGCTTGGGGCCGCATCGCTCAGGCCGTAGTTCGACGCGTGGCGCATTTGGTGCACGAGCTTGGCGCTTTTGATCAGCGCTTTGCTGGGCACACAGCCGTAGTTCAAGCAGTCGCCACCCATCTTGTGCGCCTCGATCAGCGTGACCTTGGCCTTGACGGCTGCCGCGATGTAGGCGCTGACCAAACCGCCCGCGCCGCCGCCGATGACGATCAGGTTGCGGTCAAAGGTTTGGGGGCGTTGGTCGGCCCAACGGGCGTAGACCTTGCGCTTTTGCACCGCCGCCAGGGTGCGGCGCGCGACCAGCGGGAAGATGCCCAGCAGCACAAAGCTGCCCAAAAGCGCGGGGCTCAAGATGCCTTGCAAAGCGTCAAGTTGCGCCAGCTGAGTGCCCGCATTCACATACACCGCCGTGCCCGCCAACATGCCAAGTTGGCTGACCCAATAAAAAGTCCACACCTTCATGCGCGTGAGGCCCATGAGCAGGTTGATCAAGAAGAACGGCACGACCGGAATCAGCCGCAAAGTGAAGAGGTAAAACCCGCCCTCGCGGTTCACGCCGGTGTTGATGTCGGCCAGGCGCTGACCAAAGCGCGCCTCCACCCAATCGCGCAACAAAAAGCGCGATGCCAAAAACGCCAAGGTGGCGCCCACGGTGGACGCAAAAGACACGATCAACAAGCCTTGCCACAAGCCAAAAATAGCCCCACCCGCCAAGGTGATGACCACGGCCCCCGGAATGGACAGCGCTGTTGCCAGCACATAGACGACGAAATACACCGCCGCCACCGTGAACGGCTGCTCGGCATGCAGCTGCGCAAAACTGGCTTGGCTGGCTTTGAGCTGCTCAAAGCTCAAGTAGCGACCCAGGTCCAGCGCCACAAACGCGCCGATGGTCAGCGCCAGCAAGAGCAACAACAGGGCTTGTCGAAAACGCATGAGCAGGAAAACTCCAAAGTGGCCGGGGCCTTGCCATGAACACGGATGCGGTGAGCCGGGCCGTCACCACACGCCACAGCTTATACGCTCAGACACGGGAAGCGTGACAGGCCATCACGAGACCCTTTCTACCGATCACCCATTTGCCCAACCCGCATGACCGATGCAGCATCCAATGGGGCAGGACACCTTCACAGATTGGGCGCAAGCAAACGCTGCAGGTCGTTCACTGCCACGCCGCTGCGCTGCGCCAGGTCTTGCACTTGGTCCTCGCCCACTTTGCCCACGCTGAAGTACTGCGCCTCGGGGTGCGCGATGTAGAAACCGCTCACGCTGGCCGCAGGCGTCATGGCCAGGCTTTCGGTCAAACCCATGCCAATGTCTTGGCATTGCAGCAAGTCGAACATGGCCTGCTTGGCGCTGTGGTCGGGGCAGGCGGGGTAGCCCGGCGCGGGGCGGATGCCTTGGTACTGTTCGGCGATCAGGGCCTCGTTGCTCAAGTCCTCCGATGCCGCGTAACCCCACAGGTCGGTACGTACTTTTTTGTGCAAGCATTCGGCCAATGCTTCGGCCAAACGGTCGGCCAGTGACTTGAGCATGATGGCGCTGTAGTCGTCGTGCGCAGCTTCAAAAGCGGCAGCGCGTTTGTCGGCACCAATGCCTGCTGTGACGGCGAACAGGCCGACGTGATCGGGCGCTGTGCCTTGCGGCGCAACGAAGTCGGCCAAGCAGCGGCTGGGGCGCATCACGCCGTTGATGGCTTGTTTCTCGGTTTGTTGGCGCAAGCCGCGCCACGTCATGGCCACTTGGCTGCGCGAGGCGTCTGAATAAAGAGCGATGTCGTCGTCGTTCACGCTGTTGGCAGGGAACAGACCCAACACAGCATTCGCGGTGACCCAGCGGCCTTCGATGATTTTTTTCAGCATCGCCTGGCCATCGGCATACACCTTGCGCGCCTGCTCGCCCACCACCTCGTCGTCGAGGATGGCGGGGAAGGGGCCTGCCAAATCCCAGGTCTGGAAGAAGGGGCCCCAGTCGATGTACTGCGCGATCTCGGCCAGGTCGTAATTCTTGAACACGCGCCGACCAATGAACTTGGGTGCAGCGGGCACGCCATTCGACCAGTCGATGGGCGTCTTGTTGGCGCGGGCCTGCGCCAACGTCCACATGGGGGTTTGTTTTTTGCCCGCGTGCTGCTCGCGCACTTTGGCGTAGTCGGCGTTGAGCTCGGCGATGTAGTTCGCGGCTTGCTCGGACAACAGGCCCTGCGCCACGCTGACGCTGCGCGAGGCGTCGGGCACATACACCACCGGGCCGCTGTAGTGGGGCGCAATTTTCACGGCGGTGTGCACGCGGCTGCAGGTCGCGCCACCGATGAGCAGCGGCATTTGGCGCTCGCGGAAGTAGGGGTCTTTTTCCATCTCGCCCGCCACGTACTGCATCTCTTCCAAGCTCGGCGTGATCAGGCCCGAAAGGCCAATGATGTCGGCGTTCTCTTCTTTGGCCTTGGCCAGGATTTCGTGGCAGGGCACCATCACGCCCATGTTGACCACTTCAAAGTTGTTGCACTGCAAGACCACGGTGACGATGTTTTTGCCGATGTCGTGCACATCGCCCTTGACGGTGGCGATCACGATCTTGCCCTTGGCTTTGACGTCTTGACCCGCCGCTTCTTGTGCGAGTTTTTCGGCCTCGATGTAGGGCAACAAATGCGCCACGGCCTGCTTCATCACGCGCGCGCTCTTGACCACCTGCGGCAAGAACATCTTGCCTTGGCCGAACAAATCGCCCACCACATTCATGCCGTCCATGAGCGGACCTTCGATCACGTGCAAGGGGCGCCCACCCTTGGCCAGAATCTCCTGGTAGGCCTCTTCGGTGTCGTCGTTGATGAAGTCGGTGATGCCGTGCACCAAGGAATGTGACAGGCGCTGCGCCACGCCCACGGGGGCTTCGGGCGTGCCGCGCCAAGCCAGTTTGGTGCTCTCGTCTTTGGCCGCGCCTTTGGCGCTGTCGGCCACTTCGATCAAACGCTCGCCTGCATCGGGGCGACGGTTCAGCACCACGTCTTCCACGCGTTCGCGCAGCGTGGGCTCCAGATCGTCGTACACGCCGACCATGCCCGCGTTGACGATGCCCATGTCCATGCCCGCCTGGATGGCGTGGTACAGGAACACGGTGTGGATGGCTTCGCGCACCGGGTCGTTGCCCCGGAAGCTGAAAGACACGTTGGACACACCGCCGCTGACCTTGGCACCCGGCAGGTTCTGTTTGATCCAGCGCGTGGCTGCGATGAAATCCACCGCGTAATTGTTGTGCTCTTCGATGCCGGTGGCGATGGCAAAAATGTTCGGGTCGAAAATGATGTCTTCGGGCGGGAAGCCCACCTCGTCCACCAACACGCGGTAAGCGCGCTCGCAAATCTCGATCTTGCGCTCGAAGGTGTCGGCCTGGCCTTTTTCGTCAAACGCCATGACCACGGCCGCTGCGCCGTAGCGCTTGACCAGCTTGGCTTGGCGTTTGAACTCGTCCAAGCCCTCTTTCATGCTGATCGAGTTGACGATGCCCTTGCCCTGGATGCAGCGCAGGCCGGCTTCAATCACCGACCATTTGCTGGAGTCCACCATCACCGGCACGCGGGCGATGTCGGGTTCACCCGCCATCAGGTTCAAGAAGCGCACCATGGCCGCTTGGCTGTCGAGCATGGCTTCGTCCATGTTGACGTCAATGACCTGCGCGCCGTTTTCGACCTGCTGACGTGCCACGGCCAAAGCCTCTTCGTACTGGCCGTTCAAGATCATGCGTGCAAAAGCCTTGGAGCCGGTGACGTTGGTGCGCTCGCCCACGTTGAGGAACAGCGACCCGGTGCCGATGGAGACAGGCTCCAGACCGGACAACTTCATGGGGGGGACAGACACGATTTCAGACGCGACAACAGACACGGGCTCACCTTCAGTATTCAGGTGAGCGTCGTTGTGCAAGATCATTCAGACATTGAACGGCCCCAAGCCTGACCTGCTGCGCCTGTAAGGCGGCGGGCTGCAACGCTCCTTGGAGAATGGGTGATTTTAACCTTTCAGTCGGCTGAACCTGAGTCAAACATTTTCGTGAACGCTTTGTTCTTGGCTTCACGCCAGGTTTTGGTCAGATCGCCGTTTACTTCTGGCGCTTCAAATACATCGCGCATCAACGTGTCGTTTACAACCTTGACAGTCCGCAGCCTGGCCAGCAACTCATAGCCATGCCAGACCTTGATGTCCGGAAAATCATTGACCAACTCGTTCATGCTCAAATCATCAGCGGGTCGGTGGGCACCTGGCTGGTCAAGGAGCCTTGTTGGGCAACACCTCCAGATCGACCCCAAACACCCCCCGCCGGTCGAAGCCAGCATCAGACCCAAAGGGTCACGCCAGGCCGGGGTTTCGCTGGGGCGCATGGCGGGAATGGGGTGGGCATCGCAGTGCATGATCACCCCATGCAAGCGGCGTGCTACACCCACTCTTGACCTTGCGTTGGCGGGCCCTTGTCGCAGCAGCAACAGCGTGTTGAACGGCTGAGCGCCACAATGTTTGCATGAATTCCGCCATTGAAAGCCCCATCCATGCACCAGCCGCCCCCTTGTTGGAGGGGGCCTCCAACTTCCGCGATGTCGGCGGTTACCTGACCACGCAGGGACAGCGCGTGCGGCGGGGACAGGTGTTTCGATCAGACCATCTGGCCGGGCTGACCCATGGCGATGTGGCCCGCTTGCAGAGGATGGGCGTGGGTTACAGCCTGGACTTTCGGGGCGCTGCCGAATGCGCCGCCACCCCCTACGGGATTGCCGGCGTACAAAGGGTGGCGTTGACGATCGAGCCCACCGTGATTGCCCGCATGCAAAAACTGGTGGCCCAAGGCATTGTGCCCACGACAGAAGAGACGGTGGAGCTGATGCGCGAGACCTACCGCGATTTCGTCAATCGCAATGCGCCCACTTTCGGGCGTTTTTTGAAGCATTTGGTGGAGCAACCCACACCCCAGGTCTTTCATTGCACCGCTGGCAAAGACCGCACCGGCTTTGCCGCAGCGCTGCTGCTATCCGCACTGGGCGTCGACCGCAGCACCATCGAACACGACTACCTGTTGACCAACCAACTGTACAAAAGGGACGCACGGCTGGAAGGTCAGGGACACCCGCACGTGATGAAAGTGCTCTGGCAAGTACAACCCGAGTTTTTGCAAGCCGCCTTTGAAACCGTGGAGTCTCTGCATGGGGGCATGCGCGATTATTTGCATGGGGCCATTGGTTTGAGCCCTCAAGAGTTGACCGAGTTACGAAGCAGGTTGCTCGAAAATTGACCCGCACAGGCTCTAGTCAAAGCCAGCGCCCACGGCCCCATGTGCCAGCCCGAAGGCACATCCTTTCTACAATGGCGGCCACCACCGGAGTCACCGCATGAACGAATCCCAAGCCCGTGAAGAAATATGCCGCGTCGGGCAAAGTCTTTTTGCCCGGGGGTATGTGCATGCCACAGCGGGCAACATCAGCGTGCGGCTGGACGATGGTTTTTTGATCACCCCCACCGATGCCTGCTTGGGCTGGCTGGACCCGGCCCGATTGGCCAAGCTGGACCTGCAAGGCCAGCAGATCAGCGGCGACAAAGCCAGCAAAACCATTGCCCTGCACCGTCAGATTTACGCTGCGGCCTGTCTGCATGCCCCTGCCACACGCTGCGTGATCCACACCCACAGCACGCATGGCGTGGCGCTCAGCTTGAATACCACCGGGCCCGAATTGCTGCCGCCCATCACCCCGTATTTCGTGATGAAGGTCGGTCATGTCCCACTGACCGCCTATCACCACCCCGGCAGCCCAGCGGCGGCTCAAGAAGTGGCCGACCTGATTGCCCAGTACGCGGCGCAAGGAACGCCCATCCGGGCCGTGATGCTGCCGCGTCTGGGGCCCAATGTGTGGCACGACACCCCCGCCGCCGCCATGGCCACGCTGGAGGAACTGGAAGAAACGGCGCGTTTGTTGGTGCTGCAGCCCCAAACCCCCGCGCTGCCTGAACACGAACTGCAAAAATTGCGTGACACCTTCGGGGCGCGTTGGTGAGTCTGGCCGCAAGGCCCGCTCAGGGTGCTTCGTTCTTTTTCAGGCCCAAAGCCAAGTCGTAAAGCTGGTTTTTGGGTTCACCGGTGATCTCTGCCGCCAGCTTGACCGCGGTTTTCAAAGGCAACTCGGGCAGCAGCACTTGCAAAACCCGCAGGCCTTCGCCTGCTGCAACGGCCACCGGTGCATCGTGCAGCACCAACACAAACTCGCCGCGCTGACGGTCGGACTTTTCGGCCAACCAAGCGGGCCAATCTTGCGCGGCCAAGGTCTCGATTTGCTCAAACTGCTTGGTCAATTCACGGCCCACTGTGATGCGGCGCTCGCCCAAAGTCGCCAAGGCTTGGGCCAAGGCTTCTATGCGGTGAGGGGCTTCCAGCAAGACCACGGCGCGGCTTTCTTGTGCCAAGGCTTGCACGGCCTGCTGCCGCTCGGCCGATTTGCTGGGTAAAAAGCCGATAAACACAAAACCGTTGTCGCCGGTCATGCCAGAGGCGCTGAGCGCGGTGGTCACGCTGCTGGCCCCGGGCAAAGGCAAAACCCGGTAACCCGCTTGCCGCACCGCCGCCACCAAGCGGGCACCAGGATCGCTGATGGCGGGCGTGCCCGCGTCGCTCACATAGGCCACGCGCTCGCCTTGGGCCAGGCGAAGCAGGACGTTTTGCGCGGCTTCGGCTTCGTTGTGCTGGTGCAAAGCCAAAAGCTGGGAAGCCGGACGGTCCAGGCCATAGGCACGCAGCAACTGCTGGGTATGGCGGGTGTCTTCGCAGGCCAGCGCATCCACACAGGCCAGCACATGCAAAGCACGCAGGCTGATGTCGGCCAGGTTGCCAATCGGGGTGGCCACGACATACAGTGTGCTGGCCGGGTGGTTTTGCGATCCGGCAGCATCTTGCGCCGCCTCCAGAGCTTTGGCGAACGATGCAGACAAGGGAGACGGAGTCAATGCAATTCCTCAAAAAAGACGGAGTGGGACCCACCACCAAAGCCCGAGGCGATGCGGGCGAAGACGAGGCGCTGGCCTATTTGCAGGAGCGCGGCTTGCGCTTGCTGCAGCGCAATTATCGGACGCCCGGCCGAGGTGGCGGTGAAATCGACCTGATCATGCAGGCCACAGATGGCACCGTGGTGTTTGTCGAGGTGCGCAAGAGGAGCCGAACAGACCACGGTGGCGCGGCGGCGAGCATCGGCCACATCAAGCAGCGGCGCATCATTTTGGCGGCGCAGCACTACCTGCTGCGCTGGCGCCGCTTGCCTGCGGTCCGTTTTGATGTGGTCGCCATCGAGGCCAAAGGACCACAGTGGTTACAAGGCGCTTTTGATGCGGGCTGACTGCCCAAACCAAGGGACCAAAAATGCCATTTTGATATGGGATTTGGCATCCTCCTGGCCATGTTGGGGAGATGTCGGGGTTATCATCGCCTGCGCATGCTTGACCTCCGAATCCAACAACACTTCATCGACAGTGCAGATTTGCACTACCAGGTGGCCGAAACTTTGGCCAAACCTGTGGATGCGGCCGTACAGGCAGTTTTGGCCTCGGTCACAGGGGGCGGCAAGGTATTGGTCGGCGGGATGGGCCCTTCCACCGCCTTGGCCCAATACCTGGTGAATCTCTTGGTGGGTGGCTTTGAGCGGGACCGCCCAGGTCTTGCTGCCCTGTGCTTGTCATCTGACGCACTGATGGCCACCCGCTGGAGCGATGGCCTGGCCCTGACCAAACAAGTGCTGGCGCTGGGGCAGGCAGGGGATGTGCTGGTGTTGATCAGCGTCGACGGCAGCGAGCCCGACCTGGTTCAAGCGGCCCAAGCCGCGCACGAGCGCGAAATGAGCATCTTGGCGCTGACCGGACACCTGGGTGGTGCCTTGGCTCGCCAACTGCGCGAAACCGATGTGCATGTGTGTGTGCCCCACGAACGGGCCGCACGAATTTGTGAGGTGCAGCACTTGGTGCTGCACTGTCTGTGTGATGGAATTGACACCCAGTTGCTGGGTGAACAGGAGCCTATTTAAATGAAACGCAATCTTCAATCTCTGGTGTTCTCTGGTGCTGTCTTGGCCGTAGCGCTGACCAGCCTGTCAGGCTGTGCGCCTTTGGTTTTGGGCGGTGCAGTCGCCACAGGCATCATGATCACCGATCGCCGCACCACGGGTGCCCAGGTTGAAGACCAGGCCATCGAAATCAAAATCGCCACGGCCGTTCGGCAAGAACTGGGAGACCGGGTGCATTTGAATGTGACGAGTTTCAACCGCAAAGTGCTGCTGACTGGCGAAGTCACCACAGCGGCCGAAAAAGAGCGCATCGAAAAGATTGCGCAAAGTCAGGAAAACGTGGTGTCGGTGGTGAACGATTTGGCACAGATGCCTGCCAGCTCACTGACCCAACGCTCCAAAGACGCGGTGATCACCAGCCGCGTCAAGGCCGCCTTCATTGATGCCAAAGACCTGCAAGCCAATGCGGTGAAAGTGGTGACGGAACGCGGCATCGTGTACCTGATGGGCCGCGTCACCAGCCGCGAGGCCAAACGGGCCACCGACATCGTTCGGAGCATGGGTGGTGTGGTGAAAGTGGTGCGGGTTTTTGACGAGATCTCGGAAGAAGAACTCAAGCGCTTGAGCCAGCCAACCACCTCGCGCTGAAGCGGTTAACGCCCATCAAAAAAACGACCCTCGGGACGTTTTTTTGTTTTCAGACCCCACGCGGTGTGGGGGGCTTGGCGATCAGCGCAAACGGCGGATCAGGCTGGAGGTGTCCCAACGACCGCCACCCATTTTCTGCACGTCGGCATAAAACTGGTCCACCAGCGCAGTCACCGGCAGGCGCGCGCCGTTGCGTTTGGCTTCGTCGAGCACCAGGCCCAGGTCCTTGCGCATCCAGTCCACCGCAAAACCAAAGTCAAACTTGTCGTCGGCCATGGTCTTGCCCCGGTTGTCGAGTTGCCAGCTTTGTGCGGCGCCCTTGCCAATCACGTCCAGCACCTGGTGCATGTCCAGACCCGCTTGCTGGCCAAAGGCAATCGCCTCGGACAAGCCTTGCACCAGACCTGCGATGCAGATCTGGTTGACCATCTTGGCCAGCTGACCCGCACCCGATGCACCGAGCAGGGTAAACGCCCGCGAAAACGCCATGGCTGCAGGCTTGACGTTGTCAAAGGCGGCAGCATCGCCGCCGCACATCACGGTGAGCATGCCGTTTTGAGCGCCCGCCTGGCCGCCGGAAACCGGTGCATCCACAAAATGCAAACCCCGCTTTTGAGCCTCGGCATACAACTCTCGGGCCACTTCGGCCGAGGCCGTGGTGTGGTCCACAAAAACCGCGCCGGGTTTCATGCCGGCAAAAGCGCCGTCTGGACCGAGCACCACGCTGCGCAGATCGGCGTCGTTGCCCACGCAGGCAAACACGATGTCGGCACCGGCTGCAGCTTCGCGCGGGGTGGGCGCTGTGGCGTTACCCGGGCACTCGGCAGCCCAGGCGGCGGCCTTGGCGGCGCTGCGGTTGTACACGGTGACATGGTGGCCAGCACGGGCCAAATGGCCCGCCATGGGGTAGCCCATGACGCCCAGCCCCAAAAAGGCCACTTTTCGGGCGGGTGTGGCTTCGTAGTTCTTGGCGGCAATTTGGCTCATGGTTGTCTCTTTTGAAAGTGAATAAGACGGCTAATTTAGCAGTCTGTCGGTGATCTGGCGCACACCGGGTGCTTTAGGCTGACCGCTGGGCGACACGGGCGGGTTTGGTACGCTCGACGCCATGAACACTTTGATCGCCGACAACATCGCACGGGTGCGGGCACAAATGGCCGCCGCATGCCAATCCGCCGGGCGCGCGCCGGGCAGTGTGCAGCTGCTGGCCGTCTCCAAGACCTGGGGGGCCGATGCCGTGCGCACAGCGCACGCCGCAGGGCAAACCGATTTTGGTGAAAACTACATTCAGGAAGCGGTGGTCAAGATCGCCAACTTGCGCGATTTGCCCCTGGTTTGGCACTGCATCGGTCCGATCCAGAGCAACAAGACACGCCTGGTGGCCGAGCACTTTGACTGGGTGCACAGCATCGACCGCCTCAAAATCGCCCAGCGCCTGTCCGAGCAGCGCCCCGAGCACCTGCCGCCTTTACAAGTGTGCATCCAGGTCAATGTGGACGAGGGTGAAACCAAATCGGGTGTTTCGCCGGCAGACTTACCCGATTTGGCCCAAGCCGTAGCCGCTTTGCCACGCCTTCAACTGCGCGGCCTGATGACCATCCCTGAGCCCGCCGAAACCGATGCGCAAATGCGCGTGGTGCACCGCCAGGCCAAAGACCTGTTCGAGCAGTTGCGCGCCCAAGGCCTGCCGCTGGACACCTTGTCGATGGGCATGAGCGCCGACATGGCCGCTGCCATTGCCGAAGGGAGCACCATGGTGCGGGTGGGCACGGCGATTTTTGGCAAGCGCTGAAGCGCCTGCTTTAGCGCTTCAGGGGGTGACGTGCTGAGCCTTCAGGCTTTGTCGCCCCATTTCAACTTGAACATGCTGCGCCGCTCGCCCACCGGAGCCCCTGCCACATTCAGCAGCACCCGAGCACGCCAGGGGGCCAGTTCTTGGCGCTGGGCATCGTCCAGCCAACCCATTTGGTCCAGCGCCTCCACGGTGGCGGCAAACAGCGCCGCCTTGTTGCCATCCATGATCTTGATGGCCAGAGCCTGCCCACGCGAACGGCTGCCCACCACCTGCACGCCGTCGGCCCCCACTTTGGTGACCCAGTCACCACGGCTTGCGCGCATGAAGTCCGCGTCGTTGCGGCCGGTGCCCGAGACCAGTTCGGGGAAAGCGCTCATGGCCTGGCCCAATTGCGCCAGGCTCTCGCCATACAGGCCGTCCGACTCTGGCTTGGCGAGCCGCGCATAACTGCGGGCCAGGCGTGACAAAGGCATGGCGTAATTCGGGGCCGAACAGCCGTCGATGCCCAGCGCCAGCTCTTGCTCATCTAAGCCTGCCAAGTGCGCCACGGCCTGGCGAATTTTTTGTTGCAGCGGGTGGCTCACTTCGGTGTAAGTGTCTGTGGGCAGGCCGTGCTGCACGCAGTAGGCCAGAAAACCGCTGTGCTTGCCACTGCAGTTGTGGTGCCGCTCGTCGTAGGCAAAGCCTTCGGGCATGGGGCGGTCAAAAAACGTGAAGCGGTAAGGCACATGGCAGCCGCAGCGCATCTGGCGCGTGCTGCTGCCGCTTTTGCGCAGGATGGACGACACCTGCTCAACGTGGATCTCTTCGCCGTTGTGGCTGGCGCACATCATGGCGAGCTCTGAGGGGGTGAAGCCGAAATGCGCCACGCCGCCTGACTGGATGAGGGGCAGCGCCTGCATGGCCTTGAGGGTGGATCGTGTGAAGCACAGCCAGTGTGGGTTGCCCACTTGCGCCAAAACACGGCCGTCGGTGTCGGTCACGGCCAGTGCGCCCATGTGCACGCATTCCTGCACGCCGTTGCGGGTCAGCTCGATCAGGGGTTCGAAGTTCATGGACAGGTCTATGTGTTGGAGAAAAACCCAGTTTAAATTGTCCCGAACTTGACCCGATGGATTCGGGACGGCGTCGCACAATGGCCGGATGCAAAACATCCGATCCCCCCTTCAGGCGCAAGTGGTGCAGTGGCTCGTTCAACAAGGCACATCGGTGGCCGCAGGCGACGTGCTGGTGATTCTGGAAGCCATGAAAATGGAGCACGAAATCCGCGCGCCGCATGCCGGGCGCTTGGCCGAGGTTTACTTCCAGGCGGGCGAGACGGTGAATGAGGGGGATGTGTTGATGACGCTGGCACTGTTGTCCGAGGCAGCGGCCCATGCTGAGCCCGGTCAGACGCTGCCCGCCGAGCACGCCAGCCCAGGTGCCGCACCCGCAGAACGTGCCGACCTGAAAAAACTGCAGGACCGCCTGGCCTTCACGCAAGACGCTGCGCGCCCCGACGCCGTGGCCAAGCGCCACACCACCGGCCTGCGAACCGCCCGCGAGAACATCACCGACCTGTGTGACCCGGATTCGTTTGTGGAATACGGCGCACTGGCTGTGGCTGCGCAAAGCCGCCGCCGAACGACAGATGACCTCATGCGCAACACGCCTGCCGACGGCATGGTCACTGGCATTGGCTGCGTCCATGGCCAGCAGGTGGTGGTCATGGCCTATGACTTCACCGTGCTGGCGGGCACCCAAGGCATGCGCAACCACCAAAAGACCGACCGAATGCTGGGCGTGGCTTTGCAAAACAAGCTGCCTGTGGTGCTGTTCGCTGAAGGCGGTGGCGGCCGTCCTGGAGATGTCGATGTCGCCATCGTCGCGGGCCTGAACCTGGCCACCTTCGCATCGTTTGCCCGCCTCAATGGCCAGGTGCCGGTGGTGGGCGTGGTGGCGGGGCGCTGCTTTGCGGGCAACGCGGCTTTGCTGGGCTGCTGCGACGTGATCATCGCCACAGAGGGTTGCAACATCGGCATGGGCGGCCCCGCCATGGTCGAAGGCGGCGGTCTGGGCGTGTTCAAGCCCGAACAGATTGGCCCGAGCAGCGTCCAGCATGGCAACGGCGTGATCGACATCCTGGTGGACAACGAAGCACAAGCGGTGACCGCAGCGCGGCATTACCTGTCGTGTTTTCAAGGCGCGCAAAGCGAATGGCAAGCCCCGCCCGCCCAAGCCCTGCGCCAGGTGGTGCCCGAAAACCGTGTGCGCGTGTACGACACCCGCAGCGCCATGCAGGGCATCGCCGACGAAGGCAGTGTTTTGCATTTGCGCACCGGTTTTGGCGTGGGCATCCACACGGCGCTCGCACGCATCGCGGGGCGGCCGGTGGGCCTCATGGCCAACAACCCGCTGCACCTGGGCGGCGCGATCGACGCCGATGCCGCCGACAAAGCGGCGCGCTTCATGCAGCTGTGCAACGCGCACGGCCTGCCCATCGTCAGTTTGGTGGACACGCCCGGCTTCATGGTGGGGCCCGACACCGAAGCATTGGCGCAGGTGCGCCATGTCTCACGCATGTTTGTGGCGGCTGCGCACCTGCGGGTGCCGCTGCTCAGCGTGGTGCTGCGCAAGGGCTATGGCCTGGGCGCCATGGCCATGACCGGCGGGGGCTTTCACGAAACCCTGAGCACCGTGGCCTGGCCCACCGGCGAGTTTGGTGGCATGGGCCTGGAAGGTGCGGTGCGCCTGGGTTACCGCAAGGAACTCGAAGCCCTGCCCGAAGGCCCCGAGCGCGAAGCGCTGTTTGAGCAACTGCTGGCGCAGCAATACGACAACGGCAGCGCCATCAACATGGCGGCCACGCTGGAGATCGACGCGGTGATCGACCCAGCCACCACACGCGACTGGCTGGTGGCGGGGCTAGACGCTGGGCGGGTTCGCCCCACCGATGGCACGCTGGCGATTGACACCTGGTGACACCTGATCAAGAGGCTCTGCACCGCCGCGCTCAGAGGTCTTGCAGCGCCACCTTGATTTGCTCTTGAAACAGGTTCTCGTCGGCCAAGGCCTGGGCATTGAGCAGGGCGAGTTTGACGAGGAACAACTGGGCCTTGTCTGCGCCGGCTTGGTCAATGGCGGTGGCCAGTGCGTCGTAGACGGTCTCAAGCCCGCCGATGGTGAGTGCTTTGTCGGTCATGGTGTCGTGGAGATGAAGTAAGTCGGCACCTTCAGGTCCGACGGGTGGGCAAGGCTGTGGTCAACGCGGCTTGCAACCGCTTGGCGTCGAGCGTGAGCCAGCGGGCGCAGACGTGTTGGTCGGGGCGCAGCAAATACGCGCCGCCATGGGCAGGAATGCCGTAACGGGCACGCAGGTGACCATCAGCATCGGGCAAATGCTTGTCTGCACCCACCACAGGCTGGGCCACACCGACCGCGGTCACCTTCAAGGGCTGGCCTGTCGCACGCGCTGCGGTGATCACCTGCTGCAGGTCTTCAGGCAAATCCGTGTCAGTGAAGTACAGCAGGTCAAAGCCGCCACCCAGGTGGTCGAGCAAGAAATCACCCTCGCCACCTTCAGCGCCAAGGCGCACGTTTTGCGGCGGCGCGCCGTGGGCCGGTCCGCTTTGGAACAGCGCGTTGTCGTCATCCCGGCTGTTGAGCATGGAGTGGGTGTATTCATGGGGCCGGGAGGTGCGCCAGTGGTAGAGCGGCCGCACAAATTCTTGGGTCATCGAGAGCGACAAGACCGCGTCGCGCAACAACCTAAAACCGGGGCTGGGCGGGGCCATGAAGCGGGTGCTTTTGCCTGCTTCGGTGATGATTTCGCGCGCCGCACCCACCCGCTCTGCGCTGTGGTTGTCCAGCAGCTGTGGGCCCGCCAGGCCTTTGAGCACAAAGGCCAGGTGCCAGCCCAGCGACTGCGCATCTTGAAAGGCCGTGTTGGCGCCACGCACCCCGAAGATGGGCAAAAGGTGCGCCGCGTCGCCGGTGAAGATGACGCTGCCGTGCACATAGTCGGGCAAGGTGAGTGTACGCGCCGAATAGACCGAAGACCAGTCCATCTCCCACTTCGCCCCAGCGTGCCCGATCATGGTCAGTTGGGCGTCGATGCGGGCCTTGAGCGATTCGGGGCGCAACGCCTCTTCGGGTGTTTCACCGGGGGGCAGCTGGTAATCCACGCGCCAGATGCCATGGGGCTCGCGGTGCATCAAGATGGTGTTGTCGGGGTTCCAGTCGGGGTCAAAAAAGGCCAGGCGCTCGGTGGGGAACGGCAAGTCGATTCGGATGTCGGCGATCACAAAAAAGCCTTCGTAGGACGCGCCTTCCATTTGCAGGTTCATGGCGCTGCGGATACCCGAGCGGCCCCCGTCAGCGGCCACCACCCAGTCGCTCTCCAATGTGTAGGGGCCTTCGGGGGTGTCAACTTCAAGTACCGCGTAACCCTCTTTCTGGTCAATTTTTTCCAGCTTGTTGCCCCAGCGGAAGTCGATCAGCGGGTTGGCCTTGCAGGCGTCGTGCAGGTACTCCTCCATGAACTGCTGCTGCACGTTGATGATCGGGAAAAAGCGGTCATCGTCGTCGTGCGGGGCTTCCATGCGGAACACCCGCTGGCCCCGGTAAAACGAGTTGCCAAAACGCCAGGGCAAACCGGCTGCCGTCATGCGGTCGGCCACGCCCACTTGCTGCAAGATTTCCATCGAGCGGCGGGTGAAGCAGATCGCACGGCTGCCCTGCGAAAACTGCAGTTCAGCCGACAACACCACACTGGGCACGCCATGGCGCGCCAGCTCCAGCGCAGTCACCATGCCCGCAGGCCCTGCGCCGACGACCACGACTTTTTTTCGGTCTTGCGCAGGGTGTGACGAGGCCAGCCAGGGCTTGAAAACCTCGTAGGTGTAGTAGATCGAAGGGCGTGCTTCGGTGGTAGGGGTGTGCATGGGATGGTCGTTGAATGGCGTTCAGCGGGGACGTGCGTGCGATATCAATCGGTCGAACAGGGCACTCAAGCTGGCTTGTTCTTTGTCGCTTAGACAACCAAAAATCTCTTGGTTGCGTTGGTGGATCATGGCCATGGCGCGCTCAAACACCTCGCGCCCGGCAGGCGTCAGCGTCAGCACCACGCCCCGACCATCACCCGGGTGGTCGGCTTTGAGCACCAGCCCCTGATCGACCAGCGCCTGCGCAGCGCGGCTGGCTTGGCCCTTGTTCAGGTTGGCCTTGTCGGCCAGCGCTTTCACCGACAAGGGCTCAAACGTGCCAATCGTTGTCAGGCACCGCCCGTCGCTCATCGACAAGCCCGTGCGCTCCGGATAGACCGACTGGCTGTCCATGTCGGTCAGCTTGTGCAGTTGGTGCAGGCGGTAGGTCAGCGTGCGGTCGAGTGGCACGACAAATTTGCTCAACTTTGGCGATGCGGGCGAGGGTGATGTGGTCATGGGTCAAACGGGATTTGACTGAATTGTAGGCAAAACTGGTTGTGCCCGCAACCAATTGGACGATCGATCTGGGCAGTTTGAAACAAAGGAACTTCATGAAACCTTGCTCATTAATAACGTCATGCGTTACTATGTAGGCCATGGCGATTCGATCCTTTTCTTGCAACGACACGCAAAAGCTTTTTGAAGGCGTGCGTGTGGCACGTTGGGTGTCCATCGAACGCCCTGCTTTGCGAAAACTAGAGCAATTGGACTGGTCAGCCGTGCTGGACGATCTGAGAGCACCTCCGGGCAATCGGCTTGAAGCGCTCAAAGGTGACCGAAAAGGCCAGCACAGCATCCGTATCAATGACCAATGGCGCGTGTGCTTTCGATGGACAGTCGAAGGCGCTTTCGATGTTGAGATTGTCGATTACCACTGATTCAAAGGGATCCCATATGAGAACCGTTGCACCTGTGACACCCGGCGAAATGCTGGAAGAAGAATTTCTCAAACCACTGGGTTTGAGCAAGTACCGCCTGGCCAAAGACATTGGCGTGCCCGCCCAGCGCATTGGTGACATCGTGGCGGGTAAACGGTCCATCACCGCCGACACGGACTTGCGCTTGTGCCGCTATTTCGGATTGAGCGATGGCTGGTGGTTGCGGGGCCAGAGCAATTACGACATGGCCATGGCCCGCGAAAAAATGGGTGAAGCCCTGACGAAAATTCAGCGTTGCACATTGTTGGCCGCTTGATCCGGAGCTGGATGCTGTTGTAAGACTGTACCGAGCAGGATCAAACGAGCGCCGCCATACGCAGCTAAGGCGTCAAGCCCCAGGATAGAGGCTCAAACAACTCAGAACCGTGGCAAATCCGGGTGCTTGATCGCCCCGGCGCGTACCAGCATCTTGCCGTATTCGGCGCAGCGGTTCAGCGTCGGAATCACTTTGCCGGGGTTGAGCAGGCCTTGCGGGTCGAAGGCGCGTTTGACGGCGAACATCTGCTCGTTTTCTTCGGCGCTGAACTGCACGCACATGCTGTTCACTTTCTCGATGCCCACGCCATGCTCGCCCGTCACCGTGCCGCCCATGGCCACGCTGGTTTCCAGGATGTCGGCCCCAAACAGCTCGCAGCGGCGCAGCTGGTCAGCATCGTTCGCATCGAACAGGATCAGCGGGTGAAGGTTGCCGTCGCCCGCGTGGAACACGTTCAGGCAGCGCAGGGCGTATTTGGTTTCCATTTCGGAGATGGCTTGCAGGATGTCAGCCAGGCGCTTGCGCGGGATGGTGGAGTCCATGCACATGTAGTCGGGGCTGATGCGACCCGATGCCGGGAAGGCGTTCTTGCGACCGCTCCAAAACTTCAGGCGCTGGGCTTCGTCGCGGCTCACGGTGATGGCGGTTGCGCCGCAGCCCCGCAGCACCTCGCTCATGCGACCGATTTCCTCTTCGACTTCTTCGGGCGTGCCGTCGCTCTCGCACAAAAGAATGGCGGCGGCGCTCAGGTCGTAGCCGGCGTGCACAAAGTCTTCCACCGCGATGGTCATGGGCCCGTCCATCATCTCCAGACCCGCCGGGATGATGCCCGCCGCAATGACGGCGGCCACCGCGTCGCCAGCTTTGCGCACATCGTCAAAGCTGGCCATGATGCAGCGTGCCAACTGCGGCTTGGGCACCAGCTTGACGGTGACTTCGGTGGTCACGGCCAGCATGCCTTCGCTGCCCACCAACACGGCCAGCAGGTCGTAGCCCGAGGTGTCGAGCGCATCGCTGCCAAATTCAATCGGGTCACCTTCGACGGTGAAGCCGCGCACTTTGAGCACGTTGTGCACCGTGAGGCCATATTTGAGGCAGTGCACCCCGCCCGAGTTTTCGGCCACGTTGCCGCCAATCGTGCAAGCGATCTGGCTGGATGGGTCGGGTGCGTAATACAGACCGTAGGGCGCGGCCGCTTCACTGATGGCCAGGTTGCGCACACCGCACTGCACCACCGCCGTGCGGCTCACGGGGTCGACGGTTTTGATCTGGTTGAAGCGCGCCATCGACAGCGTCACACCCATGCGGTGGGGCATGGCGCCGCCCGACAGGCCGGTGCCTGCGCCGCGTGCCACCACGGGCACTTGCAGGGCATGGCAGGCTTTCAGGACGGCTTGGACCTGCGCTTCGGTCTCGGGCAGCGCCACCACCAAGGGCCGCTCACGGTAGGCGGTCAGGCCGTCGCACTCGTAGGGCGTGGTGTCTTCGGGGGTGTAGAGAATGGCGTCGGCGGGCAGCACCCGGCCCAGCGCTTGCACCACAGCGCGTTGGCGCTCGGCACGTTCGGTGGCGGTCAGTTGCTGTGTTTCGGCGGGGGAGTTGGCGCTCATGGCATTCAAAACCTTCAAGTGAGGCCTTAACTGTACGCGCAAGCCCCTTGCGTGGGGCTGAAGAATCTTTGACAGCCTTGTGAAATCAGGCCAAGGCTTTTTTCAGCCAGTCGGCAAAGGTGGCGCATTCCCAACGTTCCATGGTGCCGGTGCGCCAGCACAGGTAATGGGCGTGCGGGCTGGGCACGCTGCGCTCGAACAGGCGCACCAATTGGCCGCTCTCCAGCCAAGGCGCACCCAACTTGGTGCGGATCAGGCCCACACCCAGTCCTTGGGCGGCGGCATCGCACACCAAGCCAATGTCATTGAACGACGAACCATCGGTGGGTTCGGGCCAATCGAGGTCGTGCGCGGCAAACCAGGTGCGCCAAGGCTCCAGGGGACTGCGCAGCAGCGCCACACCCTGCAGGTCTTCGGCACTGGCAAAGGGGCCGTTCTCTCGCAACCAGGCAGGCGACGCCAAGGGGGTCACATCGTCCTTGGCCAGGCACACATGCTCCACATCCGAGTAGCGGCCGGTGCCAAAACGTACCGTCAGGTCGGCGTCTTCGGCCACCACGTCCAAGAGGGGAATGCTTACTTGAAGCGTGATGTCGATTTCGGGGTAGGCATCCAGAAAATGCTTCAGACGCGGCATCAACACCGAGCGCGCAAAAGTGGGTGTGACGGCCAAACGCAGCTTGCGACGGCCGGCGGTGTTGCTGGCGCTGGGAAAGCGCTGCAGCGACACCAAGCCCTCGCGCACATGGGCGAGGTATTCGATGCCTTCGGTGGTGAGTGAAAAGTCAGAACGTCCAAACAGTTTGGTGCCAATGATCTGCTCGAGCTGCTTGACCCGGTGGCTCACGGCACTGGGCGTGACGCACAACTCTTCGGCTGCCTGCGTCACGCTGCGCAACCGCGCCAAGGCCTCAAAGGTCAAGAGACATTGGATGGGCGGGATGCGTGAATTGCCGGACATGCCAAGAACCTTTTTATTTGAAAATCACCGTCTTGTGGCCGTTGATCAACACGCGGTGTTCGCTGTGCCATTTCACGGCGCGGGCCAGCACCTGGCTTTCGGTGTCGCGGCCCTGGGCCGTGAGGTCTTCCACCGTCTTGCTGTGGTCCACACGGGCCACGTCTTGCTCGATGATCGGGCCTTCGTCCAGGTCGGCCGTCACATAGTGGGCAGTGGCCCCGATCAGTTTCACGCCCCGGTCGTGCGCCTGGTAATAAGGCTTGGCCCCCTTGAAGCTGGGCAAAAAGCTGTGGTGGATGTTGATGGCGCGACCCGCCAGTTTGCCGCACAGGTCGTCCGAGAGGATCTGCATGTAGCGCGCCAACACCACCAACTCGGCACCCTCGGCCTGGATGATTTCGTATTGTTTGGCTTCAGCTTGTGCCTTGTTATCTTTGGTCACCGGAATGTGGTGAAACGGTACGTTGTAGCTGGCCGCCAGTTGGTAGAACTCACGGTGGTTGCTGACAATGGCGCGGATGTCGAGTGGCAGCAGGCCACTTTTCCAGCGGAAGAGCAAGTCGTTCAGGCAATGGCCTTCCTTGCTGACCATGATGACGGTACACATGGGCTGGGCCGTGGCGTGCAGGTCCCATTTCATGCTGAAGGTTTGGGCAAACGCGCCCCATTTCGCCTCCAGCGCCTGCCCATTGGCCTGTTCGCAAGCAAATTGCACACGCATGAAGAACAAACCCGTGTCGTGGTCGTTGTACTGGGCCGCTTCTTCGATATTGCCCCCTTGCTCGAGCAAAAAGCCGGACACGGCATGCACGATGCCGGTGCGGTCAGGGCAAGAAAGGGTCAGGATGTAGGTGGTGGTCATGTGATGAATGCGGACAAAGGCGCGCCGAGGCACCCATCTGGGCAAAGGACCCAGAAAACAAATGATTGTAGAGAAAGCGCCTGACAAGACCTCGGGGGCGAGCGACCTGTCCATCACAGGACAGCAAGCAGGGTATTCAGAGGGTCCAAAGAGCGGTGGCGGGCTTAAACTGCACCCCTGCCCGATGACAACAATCAGGAGTTTTTGCCATGGCCACAACCGACTTGCACATGGACAACCAGTGGTTGCCCTTCACCCCCAACCGCACTTTCCGCCAGGACCCCCGGGTGTTCGTGGGCGCAGAAGGCATGCACTTCACCACCCACGACGGCAAAAAGGTGATCGACGGCATCTCCAGCCTGTGGTGCGTGGGCGCAGGCCACAACCGCCGCCCGATCAACGAGGCCATCAAAAAGCAGCTGGACACGCTGGATTACGCCACCGCTTTTCAGGCGAGCAACGACAAGGCCTTCAAAGCCGCGCAAATGATCGCCGACATGGCCCCAGGCGACCTGAACAAGGTGCTGTTTTGCAACTCTGGCTCTGAGGCGGCCGACACGGCCCTGAAAGTGGCGCTGGCCTACCACCGCGCCCGGGGCGAAGGCCACCGCAACGTGTTCATTGGCCGCGAAAAGGGTTACCACGGCGTCAACTTCGGCGGCATGAGCGTGGGCGGTCTGCCCGCCAACCGCAAGGTGTATGGCGCGCAGTTATTGCCGCGTGTGGACCACATGCGCTTCATCCACGACCCGGTGAACCATGCCTACATTCACCACGAGGAACCCGTGTGGGCCGAAGACCCGCTGCTGGAACTGGAAAACCGCATTCTGGTGCTGCACGACCCGAGCAACGTGGCGGCGGTGATCGTGGAGCCGATCGCGGGCAGTGCGGGCTGGTACATCCCGCCCAAGGGCTATGTGAAGCGCCTGCGCGAGATTTGCGACAAGCACGGCATCTTGCTGATTTTTGACGAGGTCATCACCGGCTTTGGCCGCCTGGGCATGAACTTTGGCGCCGACTATTACGGCGTGGTGCCCGACATGCTGAACTTCGCCAAAGCAGTGACCAACGGCGTGATCCCGCTGGGTGGGGTGATCTGCCGGGACTTCATCTACGACGCGATGATGAACGCCAACTCGCCTGCGCACGCCATCGAGTTTTTCCACGGCTACACCTATTCCGGCCACCCCGTGGCCTGCGCCGCAGCGATTGCCACGCTCGACTTGATGAAGGAAGAAAACCTGTTTGCACGCGCAGGTCAGCAAGGCAAGAAACTGGGGGACGCGATGCACAGCGCCGTCAAGGGCTTGCCCCATGTGATCGGCATCCGCACGCTGGGCTTGGCCGGGGCGGTGGAGCTGGCGAGCATCCCGGGCGTGCCGGGCAAACGGGCGTATGACATCTTCATGGACTGCTTCCACAAAGGGGTGTGGGTGCGCCCGGCTGGCGAAAACATCGTCATTTGCCCACCCTACATCGTGGAAGACGCGCACATCGACCAAATCGTTCAGACGGTGGCCGACAGCATCCGACGGCATGCATGAAGCTGGCTTGGTAGGTCTTCGAACGGCGCTGACCTTGCTGTTGGCGCTGTTGGCGGCCCAGCTGTGCGTTTGGCTGGGCACCCCCATTCCCTGGATGCTGGGGCCTTTGCTGGCAACGGCTTTGGCTTCGATGGCTGGCGGCCCCACGCACAGCTCCAACCTGCTGCGCAACAGTGGTCAATGGGTGATCGGGACTGCGCTGGGGCTGTATTTCACACCTCAAGTGAGCGCATTGATCCTGGCGCAATGGTGGGCGATTGTCTTGGCGGTGCTGTGGGCCTTGGCGCTGGGGGCCTTGTTTGGCCTGTGGCTGCAACGCCAACACCGGGCCGAATTGGCCCATCTGCCCCCTCGCGCCTTGCTGGCCACGACGTATTTTTCGGGCTCGATCGGCGGCGCATCCGAAATGACTTTGCTGTCCGAGCGCCATGGGGCCCGCACCGACTTGGTGGCTGCTGCGCACAGCATGCGCCTGGTGATGGTGGTGCTGGCCGTGCCGTTTGGCATGCAGTGGGCGCAGCACCAGTGGGGCTTGACGGTGGACCCCTCTTTGTTACCCGGACCGCGCCAGGCGCAATGGCCCGGGCTCTTCTGGCTGGGCCTAGTGTCGGCCGCGGGGGGTTGGGTGATGGTCAAGATGGGGCGCACCAACCCGTGGTTCATGGGGTCACTGCTGGCCTCGATGGCACTCACCTTGGCGGGGCTGGAATGGTCTGCGGTGCCCAATGAACTGTCCAATGCCGCTCAACTGGTCATTGGGGTGAGCTTGGGCATCCGGTTCAGGCGGGAATTCGTGACCACCGCCCCGCGCTGGCTGGCGTCTGTGGCTTGGGGATCGATGCTGATGATGGCGGCCTCAGCGCTGTTTGGGGCCGCTCTGGCTTGGGGCACGGGCTTGCATCCGGCCACCATGATCTTGGGCACAGCGCCAGGCGGCATCACCGAAATGGCCATCACGGCCAAGGTCTTGCAACTGGGTGTGCCCGTGGTCACGGCATTTCAGGTGTGCCGTTTGGTTGCGGTGCTGCTGATAGTGGGACCGCTGTTCAACGGGATGGCGAGGCGGTGGACAAGCACCTGAGCATGCAGGCGGCTTGTCAATGCACCACAACCGGCTGCTGGGCCAAGCCGGTGTAGCCTTCCAGGGTGTCTTCGACCTCTTCCTGAGTCGGCGTGTGCTGTTGCCAAGCCTGAATTTGTTGCTGGAACATCTCGGCCCATGAGCCGTCCAGGTAAACCTCTTTGCCCGAACGCTTGTCCACGATTTCGAAACCATGGCGCTCCAACACAGGTCGGCTACTGGCGGGTGCAGCTTCACTCGGTGCATTGGCCAAAAC
Source organism: Comamonadaceae bacterium (assembly GCA_027484105.1). Lineage (GTDB taxonomy): Bacteria > Pseudomonadota > Gammaproteobacteria > Burkholderiales > Burkholderiaceae_C > Limnohabitans_A. The sequence continues at coordinate 8,394 of JAIXUG010000001.1, read as the reverse complement.
GTGCATGACAGCAAAGGTATCGGATTCGTACAGCAAGTTCATGGTCTCATTCTCTCTTATCTTCAGACCTGCAAGTGGGACTGTCTGCAACAACTTCAAGAGGGTGTGGTTTTTCAAGCGGGGTTGGCGTCCAGCGGCAATTCTGGCAAGGCCTGGCGCGATGTCAGCACCAGATCGATATAACTGCCACTGACCTGGGTGATGCGAATGCGCACGGGCAACCAGTCATGGGCCGGTGCCACCCAAAACTCCACCTGGGCATCAAAGCGGTTGCGCGGCTGACACACCCATTTGGTGGCCAACACCGTGTGTCCCTCTACCTGCAATGGCTCCTGCTTTTCCAAGGTCAAGAGCCAAGACAAGGCATCGCGCACCGTCGCGGTTTGCACTTGCAAACGCGCCCCTGGCTGCAAGCGCACACCTTCTTGGGCCATGAGGGCCGCCAATTGCGGATACAGGCTGATCTGGTCCTGAGCGCCGGGCTGCAAAGGGGCGGAGGGGGCGTTGCTGCTGAACACAATTTGGTTCTGGGCCCGGTCAAAGTGTGCGGCGCGCTCGCTGCGCCAACTGTCCGAGAACCGCACCGGGGCCAAACCCAGGGCCGTGATCTCCCCTCGGCTTCGCCAATGCCGAGAGCCAACCAACAAAGCCCTGACCGACAAACTCATGGCGTAGGCCACCGGGCTGTGCTGCCAGCGCAACTCGCCCGTGGCCTGGTAAGAAATGCCTCTTTCCTGACCCGACAAACGGTAGTGCAGCAAGGCCGACGCAGGCAAAGACGCCAAACCCAATTGCGGCAAGGACAGGGTGGCTTCAGCCATCCCCGAATTGGCAGGTGCAATTGCTGGGGCAGGCGCTTGCGTCGCCTGAGCCACCGTCTCATGGATAGCCTGCTCGCTGGCTGGAGACGGGGCAGCACTTGTCGCTGACGCTTCAGACACTGGGGTTTCAGCCTGGGAAACCGGTTTCGCCAAGGTCTCGGCGCCTTGGCTGGCCCCTTCTGGGGCCATGCCAGCTTCAGCCAAAGGCTGTGACGAGGCCTCAGCAGGTTTGGGCTCTGTGGTCAGCCGCGGTTGAGGGGTCGAAGGTTTGGGCGGCGACGCCAATGAAGAGGGTTGAGCCACGGGCTGAGGCACCAACCACCGGGTTTGCACAGGGCCCACACGCAAAGTCTGTGGGTCGTCCCATTGCCAGACCGAGCTGCCCGCCATCGACATCAACACCACCACATGCAGCGCCAGCACAGCCAGTCCCCAGCGCCAAAGAGTGCCCGCCGTCGGTCCGCCGCTGTCGCGTGCAGATGTGAGCATGGTGGGCCCCGACATGAGCGGACTTGTTGCAGGCTTGGGCACTGTGCCAGGCCTGGCTCAGACCGGGGACCACCCCAGATCCAAAGACAGTTGATGGGCAAAGGCCCGCAAGGCCTGAGCCACCCCGCCCGACCAGTCTGTGTCCAAGGTGGCGGACGACCCCAGCGAGACCACCCCCAAAGCCAAATGGCCATCCGCATCGAAGACTGGCGCACAAAAGCCCGAAATACCGGGCAACAAAACATTGACGACCCGACCCAGGCCTTGGGCCCGCGTTTCAGTCAACATGGCCTGAACTTGGGCGGGCGTAGAAGGCAAATCGCTACGCCCGAGTTTGCGGGCCAAGGCCAACTCGGCCTCGATCATGGGCTGGGCCTTGTCGGCCGCCCCGCCATGGGCGATGAAGGCGGCAAAACACCGGCCAGTGGCCGAGGACAACAAAGGCATCACATCGCCCAAGCGCAAACTGACAGGCATGGCCAAGGGGGTTTCTTGCCAATGCACCAAGGTTGGTCCCCGGTTACCCCAAACCGCCAGCGCCAGGGTGTGGCCCGTTTGGTCCATCAAAGTCGGCAAGCGCTCACGCGCCAGCTTGACCGCATCCATGCGCGACAAAGTGGCCAGACCCAGGCGCAAAGTGGCGGGGCCAAGTTCGTAGCGGGTGTTGGCGTCCTGCACCACCAAATGGAGGCGCTGAAAACTCACCAAGTAACGGTGGGCCTTGGCGGCACTCATGCCCGCTGCGCTGGCCAGATCGCGCAGCATCAGGGGCCCCGAAGCTTGGGCCAACACGTCCAGCAAGGCAAAACCCACCTCCACCGACTGAATGCCTGCGCGCTCTTTGTCCCCTTCCGGGGTCATTTCGGTGGTGCTGGAATGGGCCATATGCTCTAGAATCAGGTTTCGTTTAGTTAAACGAGTTTAACAATGCGTAATTTAATCCGTGATTTGGCCCCGCTGCAAGCAGCTTCGAATCACGGTACAAACAGGCAAACATCATGAAATTGGCGACCTACAAAGACGGCTCACGCGACGGACAACTGGTGGTGGTTTCGCGCGACCTGAGCACCGCACATTATGCGACCGGCATCGCCAGCAAGTTGCAGCAGGTGCTGGACGACTGGAACTTTCTGGCCCCCCAGCTCGAAGACCTGTACACCACGCTCAACCAAGGCAAGGCTCGCCACGCTTTCCCGTTTGACCCGGCCCAATGCATGGCCCCGCTGCCCCGCGCCTACCAGTGGGCCGATGGCTCAGCCTACATCAACCATGTGGAGCTGGTCCGTGCGGCGCGCAACTCCGAAGTGCCCAGCAGTTTTTACACCGACCCCTTGATGTACCAAGGCGGCAGCGATGATTTCATCGGCCCTTGCGACCCGGTGGTGTGCGCCAGCGAGGCTTTTGGCATCGACTTTGAGGCCGAGATCGCCGTCATCACCGGCGACGTGCCCATGCAAACCAGTGCCGATGACGCCATTGAAGGCGTGCGCCTGATCATGCTGGCCAACGACGTGAGCCTGCGCAACCTGATCCCCAACGAGCTGGCCAAGGGTTTTGGTTTCTTCCAGAGCAAGCCCGCCACCGCTTTCAGCCCCGTGGCCATCACGCCCGACGAACTGGGCGATGCCTGGCAAGGTGGCCGCGTGCACCTGACGCTGCAATCCACCTGGAATGACCGAAAAGTCGGCATGTGCGAAGCGGGGCCCGAGATGACCTTCCACTTCGGCCAGCTGATCGCGCACATCTGCAAAACGCGCAATGTGCGCGCAGGCTCCATCGTGGGCAGCGGCACGGTGAGCAACAAGAGCGAAGAAGTCAACGGCCAGAAAACCTGGCCCAAAGGCTACAGCTGCATCGCCGAAAAACGCGCCATCGAAACCATCCTGGACGGCAAGCCCAGCACCGAATTCATGAAGTTCGGCGACACCATCCGCATCGAGATGAAGGGCCAAAACGGCGAGAGCTTGTTTGGCGCGATTGAGCAGGAAATCGTGCCTTTGCCTAGCTGAGCCAAGGGTTCAAAAGCGCCACGCCGGTCGCTTCAAAATCGGACACATTGCGTGTCACCACGGTGAATTTGTGCTCAAGGGCTGTGGCCGCAATCATCGCGTCCCGGTCAGCGCGCGGGTTGGGGATGTGCAACGCCGCACACACGGGCGCGGTGCTTTCTGCAAACGGCAAGATGCGCCCTGCAAAAGCGGCGCGAACGCCACCCAGCCAATGGCGCAAAGCGCTGCCTTGTGGAGGCGTTTTGCGCTCCAACGCCTGAACGCCCAATTCCAGCTCGAGCAGTGTGATGGCTGACAAAAACAGCTGGCTGCTGGGTTGCCCAGCTGCCCATTGGCGCACCGCCGTTGAAGGGTTGGGCTTGCCTTGGCGCAACTCGGAAATGACGTTGGTGTCCAGAACGAACATGGATCGCCTTTAGTCCAGGTTTGCGGCCTGAATCTGAATACCCAGTTTAGGTGGATCGAAATCGATGCCTTCACCGCCCGGAATGCTGTCCATCACCTCCAGCAAAGACGGTGCTGTCTTTCCGGCCATGCGGTAGTAGTCGTCGATTTTGAGCAATGCAAACGCGGGGCGACCCCGGTCGGTGATGAACACCGGACCCTCCACGGCAGCGCGTTTAGCGGCCGACACATCACGTGTGAAGTCGCGGCTTGAAAACGTGTGAATGCTCATGTGTGGCCCCTCAGGATTTAATGTTTGTATGTTACGACAATCTCTTGACTTGTCAATGATCAGGGCTTGATCTACTGGATGCCATCCAGAGGCGTGAAGCGCAAAAAAGGCTTTTTACGCTTCATGGATGAAGCGTCAATCTCAGTGCGATCCGAGCAACATCCGCTCTTCCCGCCCTCACAAACCAAGGCGATCAACAAACTGTACGACGCGGGATTAGACGGTTTTGCAACGGCATCAGCACCGAGAAATACGTCAACCTGTGCCGCGTTTCACGCGCCACGGCCTACCGAGAACTCACGGCGCTGTGCAATATGGGGGTGTTGGTGCAGACGGGAACGGGGCGAGGGATGCGGCATCGACTGCGCACCAACGAAGCGCTCCATCGTTAGTCTGAAACCAAAGGGTGGTTACCCTGTAGCTCAATGCTTGTCACCCCGGACGGGATCCGGGATGACGGAAAGACGAGTTCACAGAGTCGCGCTTAAGCGCTCAGCTTCTTCGTCAACAAGGCATTGACTTGCGCCGGATTGGCCTTGCCCTTGCTGGCTTTCATGATCGGGCCAACCAAGCCGTTCAGGGCCTTGGTGTTGCCGGCCTTGAACTCTTCGACGTTTTTGGGGTTGGCGGCCAAGACGTCGTCGATGATTTTTTCCAGCTCGCCGGTGTCGTTCATCTGCTTGAGACCTTTGGCTTCGATGATGGCGTCGACTTCGCCCTCTTTGTTCCACAGACCTTCAAACACCTGACGCGCGGCGTTGTTGCTGATGGTGTTGTCGCTGATGCGGCCGATCAGGGCGGCCAGTTGGGCGGCGCTCACCGGCGATTGCTCGATACTCAACTCATTGGCGTTGAGGCGGCGTGAGACTTCGCCCATGATCCAGTTGCTGGCCAGCTTGGGCTGACCGCAGGCCTTGGCCGTGGCTTCAAAGTAGGCGGCGACCGCTTTGCTTTGTGTCAGCTGCGTGGCGTCGTATTCGGGCAGGGCGTAGTCTTTGACGAAGCGCTCGGCCATCACGCGGGGCAGCTCGGCCATCTCGCTTTTCACGCGCTCGACCCAGTCGCGGCCAACCACCAGCGGCGGCAGGTCCGGATCGGGGAAGTAGCGGTAATCGGCCGCGTCTTCCTTGGTGCGCATGGCGCGGGTCTCGCCCGTTTCGGGGTCGAAGAGCACGGTGGCCTGCTGGATGGCGCGGCCGTCTTCGATTTCTTCGATCTGCCAGCGCACTTCGTAGTCGATGGCTTGCTGCATGAACTTGAAGCTGTTCAGGTTCTTGATTTCGCGGCGGGTGCCCAGGGGCTCGCCGGGTTTGCGCACCGACACGTTGGCGTCGCAGCGGAAGCTGCCCTCTTGCATGTTGCCGTCGCAAATGCCGATCCAGGTCACGATTTTGTGCAGCTCTTTGGCGTAGGCCACGGCTTCTTCGCTGCTGCTCATGTCGGGTCGCGTCACGATTTCCAGCAAAGGCGTACCAGCGCGGTTCAGGTCGATGCCCGACTGGCCAATGAAATCTTCGTGCAGCGATTTGCCCGCGTCTTCTTCGAGGTGGGCGCGCTCCAGGCGCACGGTTTTGCGCACGGTTTCTTTGCCCGCTTCCAGAAAGAACGACACCTCGCCGCCTTGCACCACCGGAATCTCGAACTGGCTGATTTGGTAGCCCTTGGGCAGGTCGGGGTAGAAGTAGTTTTTGCGCGCAAAAATGCTGCGCTCGGCGATGTGGGCGTTGATGGCCAAGCCAAACTCGATGGCGCGCTCCACAGCGCCGATGTTCATCACCGGCAGCGTGCCAGGCAGGGCCATGTCCACCGCGCAGGCTTGGGTGTTGGCTTCAGCGCCAAAGGCGGTGGGGGCGCGGCTGAAGATCTTGCTGGTGGTCGAGAGTTGGGCGTGTGTCTCGAAGCCGATGACGACTTCGTAGCCTTGGACGAGTTTGCTCATGGTGTTCAGACTCCTGCCGGTTTTTGCAGGTGGAAATCGGTCGCTTGTTGCAGGCGGTGTGCAGCGTTCAACAACTGGGCTTCCTTGAAGTAGTTGCCAATCAGCTGCAAGCCCACGGGCATGCCCCCTGTGCCAAAGCCAGCGGGCACGCTCATGCCGGGCAAACCCGCCAACGAGGCGGGCAAGGTGAAGATGTCGGCCAGGTAGTCGGCCACCGGGTCGCCCGCGTTTTCGCCAAACTTCCAGGCCACCGAGGGTGCCACAGGGCCGGCGATGACATCGCATGCTTTGAAGGCGTTTTGAAAGTCATCCGCGATCATGCGGCGGATTTTTTGCGCTTGCAGGTAGTACGCGTCGTAATAGCCGTGGCTCAGCACATAAGCACCGGTCATGATGCGGCGTTTGACTTCGGTGCCAAAGCCTTCGGCGCGGGTCTTTTTGTACATGTCCACCAGGTCGGTGTAGTCCTTGGCGCGGTGGCCGAACTTCACGCCATCAAAGCGGCTGAGGTTGGAGCTGGCTTCAGCCGGGGCAATGATGTAGTACACCGGGATCGACAACTCGGTGCGCGGCAGGCTGATGGGCACCAGTTTGGCACCCAGCTTTTCATACTCGCGCAAAGCACCGTCCACGGCAGCGCGCACATCGGCGTGCAGGCCTTCCCCAAAGAACTCTTTGGGAATGCCAATGCGCAGGCCTTCGAGTGATTGGTTCAGCGATGCGGTGAAGTCTTCGGCGGGCACGTCCAGCGAGGTGGAGTCGCGGTCCGGGTCGGGTCCGCACATGGCTCTCAGCAAGAGCGCGCAGTCTTCGGCCGTGCGGGCCATGGGGCCGCCCTGGTCCAGGCTGGAGGCGTAGGCAATCATGCCGTAACGGCTGGCGCGGCCATAGGTGGGCTTGATGCCGGTGATGCCGCAAAAGCTGGCGGGCTGGCGGATCGAGCCGCCCGTGTCGGTGCCGGTGGCCGCAGGCACCAAGCGGGCTGCCACCGCAGCAGCGCTGCCCCCCGACGAGCCGCCGGGCACGCGGGCCGTGTCCCAGGGGTTGGTGACTTGGCCAAAGGCCGAGTTTTCGTTGGCCGAACCCATGGCGAACTCGTCACAGTTGAGCTTGCCCACGGTGACCATGCCCGCGCCGCCCGATGCGGACGCGCCGAGCTTTTGCACCAGCGTGGCGTCAAAGGGTGAGCGGTAGCCGGTCAAGATCTTGGAGCCAGCGGTGGTGGCAAAGTCGCGGGTCACAAACACGTCTTTGTGGCCCACGGGCACCCCTTCGAGCAGGCCAGCGGTGCCAGCGGCCAGGCGGGCGTCACTGGCTTGCGCTTGGGCCAGCGTCACTTCGCTGTCGATGTCCAGAAAGGCGTTGTGTGGGTTGCCGCCCAAACGGGCCAAAAAGCCGGTGGCCACTTCCACAGCGCTCACCTGTTTGGCCTTGAGGGCCTGGGCCAGTTCGGCCACGGTCATGTCATGCAGAGAATTCATCGTGCAGCTCACTCGATCACCTTGGGCACCAAAAACAGCCCGCGCTCGACGGCGGGGGCGCTCTTCTGGTTCAGATCGCGTTGGTTGGGTTCGCTCGCCACGTCAGGGCGCAGGCGCAGCGTGATGTCCTGGATGGCGGCCACGGGGTGGGCCATGGGCTCGATGCCGGTGGTGTCCACGGCCTGCATGGCCTGAACGATGCCGAAAAAGCCATTGATTTGTGTCAGCATGCGCTCACTTTCGTCTGGTTGGAGTTCCAGCCGGGCCAAGTTGGCAATGCGGGCAATATCCTGTGGGGTCAGCGACATGGTGTGAAAAGGGTTTGTAAAGGTCGGTTTTTCCGGGCCTGGCAGATCTCGCGCATGCGCGTACAGGCAGGGGATCGGGTATTATCCCGTGTTTGCTGAAGGGCTCGGAACGCCCTGAAAACCAGCCCTTTTAGACCCACCCGATTTGACCGTTGTGCTGTCCGCCTCTGGGCTTTCCAGGTGCTTGCGGGCTCATGAGCACCCAAGGATTTGCGATGTTTTCTTCATTTCGCCGTTATTTCTCCAGCGACCTGGCCATTGACCTGGGCACTGCCAACACCCTGATTTTTGTCCGCGACAAGGGCATCGTGCTCGACGAGCCTTCGGTGGTCGCCATCCGCCACGAAGGCGGCCCCCAGGGCAAAAAAACCCTGCAGGCCGTTGGCCATGAAGCCAAGGCCATGCTGGGCAAGGTGCCCGGCAACATCGAAGCCATTCGCCCCATGAAGGACGGCGTGATCGCCGACTTCACCGTGACCGAGCAGATGCTCAAGCAGTTCATCCGCATGGTGCACCCCCGCAGCACCTTCCGTCCCAGCCCACGCATCATCATTTGCGTGCCTTGCGGCTCCACCCAGGTCGAGCGCCGGGCGATCCGCGAATCCGCGCTGGGCGCGGGCGCTTCCGAGGTCTACCTGATCGAAGAACCCATGGCGGCAGCCATCGGCTCG
>JAIXUG010000012.1 GCA_027484105.1 Comamonadaceae bacterium | reverse complement strand
TCGCTGTTGGCCGCTCCTGGCAGTGAGCAGCACTCCCCTAGCGTCCGCCAAAACACTGATTCCATGACCCAGGGAGGTTCCCCGGCACATGAACCATGGATTGGAAATCCGAAACTTCGCCACAAGTAAATGCTTGCCCGTGTCATGCACTAACCCACCCCACTGAGAAAAACGCGTAGCCAAACGGTATGAACCTATATGAAACCAATGCATATAGGCATCAAGGAGCAAGTCCATGGCTACTAACAACACCTCATCCGCGAACCCACGGACTGAAAAAATGGGTGACGTCCTGGACGCCCTGTCCAGTGGCATCGCCAAAACCGCAGCCAACAAACCCAAGTTCGAGCCCAAACTCTTGGCTCCAGAGGTCCCGGCCGAACCTGCCCGCCAACTCCTGACCGAAACAATGCTTGCCGATCGTTGGGTGTGTTCAGTCGCACGCCTTCAGCGCTGGCGGACCGTCGGCGAGGGCCCGCAGTACTTAAAGATCGTGGGGAAAGTTTTGTACCGGCTCAAAGACATTGAGGCTTATGAAGAAGCCTGTCTGATCCGGAAAGTGCTCTAGGGGCGCACTCAAGGAGGCCCGAACGAGTTGTAAATTGTTCGAACGAATTGGAATCAGTTCGAAATAGTCTTGGCGGGCCAGAAGATACCAGATCGCCAACCGCCTAAATTTCCCAAGAGCAAGCCAATCAAGCACTTGGGGTTCGATTCGGTATTCTAAATGTTCAGACGGATGTTTGATGTAGCCATGTAACCAGAGTTTCGGATCGACTTGATAGCTCTTGGGGATCGAAGCAACCATGCGGCTCCACGTACCTAACGGAGCCCCCAGCATGCAAGCCACCCCTCAAGAACAAATCGACTCAAGGTCTGAACCTAGCCCTATGGCCATCATTGGAGCCATCCTCGCTCAGGGCGCAATCAGATGGATGGATCGGCAAAAAAGAGAGCAGCCAGTTGCTCAAAAAAGCAGCAAAGTCTCTGCCTCCCGCCTGATCACCAATCCAGGCAGCACTCTGCCGCCACCGTAAACCCATCGACGCAACTCCTGCGCCGCACCTGACCAGTCACGCTGATTGACCCGCCGCCTAAGGGTCGACGCCTGCAACCGACCAGCCCCGAGGTTGAAGGTGAAGTCAACAATGGCCGCAAGTCGTCCCTCCGGCTCATTGGCCAGTACCGGGCAGTAGCGCAGTGTGGCTCTCAGTGCATCGGCCATGTCAGCAGTGAGATACGCCTCGCCCTCTTCCATGGTGATCGGCGGATGCTTGGCATCGCAAAGATGGCCGTACCCAATGGTCCAAAACCCTGCCGGACAGACATACGGATAAGCACGATCAGGGTCTGACTTGGGCACGCGGCAGAATCCCTCGAAGCGCTTGGCCAAGTCGATAGCTGCTTGCGGAACATCGATCACGGCCGAACCTTGTCAAACACGCGGCCCAAGAACCAGAAGTTCAGGACCCCGGCCCACAGCGCCTGGTCGGCTTCAGTCCAGGCGTGCAGAACTGCCGTACCCCAGTCAGCACCGGCAGACAAAGCAGCCGCGAATGCTGCCGTCTTCGCCGAGCAATACAGCGCCATGAACCAGTAGGTGATCACTGGGCGAACTGTGCTGGAAAGTGCATCGGCCCAGACAACCCCAGTTTTTTCACCCTGAGTGCGCACAGCATCGCGAAGAGTTTCGATTGCGCCTGTGTTCCATGCGCCATCGGCAGCTGCTCCGATCTCGGACATGCGTTGAGCACCACGAAGTTTCTCAAACTCGAGCGCCTTGTCCTGCATGGCCAACTCGTGGACACGCTCTCCTTGGCGGTCGAACCATTTCAGGACCTCGGGAGCCAGGCGAAACGCGCCGCCCAGCAAGCCGCCTAATAGAGTCTCAATCATTGAGGACCTCCCATCAGACGCAACTTGATGGCGATTCCAACCAAAAGTGCAGCAAGCACACCGGTGGTCAGAACCTTGACTGTGGTTTGCCAGACGGTTCGGCGCGCTTCTCGCCAGGCATCGATAAGGCCGCGCAAGTCACGGATGTCACGGGCAGCGTGGCCGTTTTCGAGGCCAAGGCAGGCCAACGCGCGCTCGGCCCCTCGTTCGGCTGCGCGGGTGAGCAGCTCATCAAGGTCATCTTGCCTCATGCTTAGTACCGACGGCTGCCGGGTTTCATCATTCATGGCGATCTCCAAAAGAAAAAGCCCGCACTGGCAAAGACCAGGCGGGCGAATAGATTTGTTTTTCTTATGCTGTTACGACTCGAATTGGAAATGGCTTTGGTTGAGGTTCACTCGGTTTCGCCTGGTCCATACGAAGCAGACCAAAGATATCCTTGCGGTCATCACGTTGCGGGCCATCGATGTAAACCGGCACACAACCTGTGAGGAACTCGATGGCTGCTGCAAAGAACGCAATGTTGTCGCTATAGGCATTGTTACAGCCAGCCTCCCAGAGAGGCCCTTCAAGAAACATACAACTGCCTTTACACAACTGGATAACTGGACACGTCGGGCATTCTTCTCGCCTACTCCAATGGGTCGATGTTTTAAGCTTGATATTGTCGAAATCGCTTACGTGACCAATCTTATGGCTCTCACCGTTCGGAGCAATTGATGTGGCGCTCACATTTTGACAAGTCAAGACATTACCCTTTAGGTCGACGGCAATGTTCTCAGTCTTATCCATCGCGCACTTCTGTCCGATTGATGTCACAGGACGACGTGTACGCAGCGAGTGAATGAAATCCTGAATCTTTCCCCCTGCAATATGAAACTTGCTGGCGAACCCCTGACGTAAATCATTAAATGCAACGCGACGAAACTCCATATGTTTATCTTCATTTAGAAGAGAAGATGCCAGTCCGCCCTCATCGTAGGGATCAATGAAACTGCCCTCACCTATGCCAACTTCCTCACCGAATACATCTGTCAGAAACTTCTGAACGGCTGCACGCGACAGGTTATCTTTGTGCATCATTGCATTAATGCTCATTCGGCCTTTGGGTCGAAGACGTAACCAAAGGTCAAGAATGTTCGCCCGCTTATCAGGGTCATCAAGCGGATCAACTCCTCGGGCATGGTAGCCAGGACCATCGTGGCTCAGCCCAACCTGAAATCCCATATCGTCAAGCCAAATATTGATCTCTGGAGTTAGCAGTGAGCCGTTCGTGATGATTTGAAACGGCACACTGCCCCATTTACCTCGCAGAGCCTCGGCCAACGGCTTTAGTGTCTTCCAATAAACCAAAGGTTCACCGCCCCAGAACTCAATGCATTCAGGCGGCTCCTTGATCCACTCATCCAGCCCTTCAAGGAAGGGCTCAATGTCACCCTTGTTCGTCTCGTCTGCGTGTGGAACGAACCTCTGGGAGCAGTAGCTGCACTCATAGTTGCAAGACAAGCCCAGCGAAATCTTGAGCGTTTTTGGCGTGCGCGACTTACCAACGGGTGCGTCCCGACTGACGATGACAGCCTTGCCTGCATTGCTAGCCACGATGAACGGTACGACAGGCTTGCCGTTCTGAGTGGTTAGAGTCGATTCAGCAGAGTCATAGATGAAGCGCTGCTGACTTCCGTCAGGCGATTGCGTGTGAATGAGGAATTGGCTCATAGGGAAACCTTCAAATTGATAAGTAACTGAACAAACCGGTCATCGCCCTTGTAAGGGCGTTGCGCATGAGCGAGTCGAGACGGATAAAGCACTACTAGCCCCTTGAAAGGCTGAATCCAGCATCGATGAAACTGCTCCCACGGCATGCGACGCTCGGATCCGTACATGGATGGGTCATCGAGATGAAAAGCGTTCTCCCCGAACCTGTTGATGTCATCCCAAGAAACACCAGGGTGGGGATTGAGACCATCAAGAAAGAACTGTGCAGTGATGTCTCCCTCGTCACGGTCGGAGTGATGCAGGATTTCCTGCCCCGCTACGCGAACGAGTTCACGACTATCTATGTGGAGGATCTCCAGTGGCTTGCCTGTGTATTCGTGGACACAAGAAACTGTCCAATCGAATACGGCACGCAAACGCTGAGTCGGGACATCTGCCAGGTTGTGAGGTAAACGCTCCCAGATCTCTGACCCTGTAGAGAAAGACTGGTGCGCCGCTAGAAGTTCGCCACGTAAACCTTCAAGAAACTCCCCATCGAACGGGCAAAACCAAGCTCCGACGCGAATTGGCCATAGCACTCGGAGCATCAGACCACCTTCACAAAACAATCATCGGTGCCACTGAAGTACTTGAACCCACATTTGATCTTTGCGGATTGGCCAGCCTGGAGGTCCAATGCTCGAAATAGCGTTCGCCCTTTCCCTCCATGCGTCATCACACGATAGAGACTCAGTACGCCGCCGGTAGTGTCAAGATAAACCTCTGCATCATGGTCCGTAATTGGTTGACCATCGGCGTCACTAAGGTAGAAACAAATTTCGACACTGCCGTCAGCGCTGGATGTAGCTTGGGACTGCTCAAAACGCACCTCCGGCAACTCGAGCCGACGAACTACGTCAAGGCCAGCACAGGGGAAAATTTGAAGGTCGCCCGAGACTGCAACTAACGTCGGGTCATAAACATTGAGACCAATCATCCAATCCTCGAAAGGAGAGTTCTTGAAAGGTATGAGCACATTGATAAAGGGGTGTAGGCCAGAGACGTTGTCATGGAATTGCGGCCCAGTCATCTTCGAGCTTGAAGTCATCATGAAGAGATTGACTGGCTGTTTGTGAACGCTAGACACCATCTCTTTTCGGATACCGATCGGGCGGTAGAAGCAAAACGCAGCGTGATCATGGAAATCTGGCATGTTGCGCAATTGCCCTAAACTAATTGCCTCGTCAAGAAGCACCTCGTCGTGGATCAACCAGTCACCACGGATTTCCACAACACTGTCGCTCATATTTGACTCGCCGTCTGTCTTAACGGCAGGCAAGGCATGACGACATAGGACATGCAAAACCTCATCCTCGAGGCGTAAATCTACAGCGAAGTCGTCGTTACGTTCGTGAGTTGCGAATACTTTCATGATGTCTCCTTAACAACAGGTGCAGTCACAGTTACAGGCGCAATTAAAGAAGCGACGCACCTTTCTAATTCCGACAGAAGATCCGTTATCAACAAGCTCTGTATCGTGTACAAAAAGGACGCCGTTAGTGGCAGCAATGCCATAGCAATTAGTGATACCTGTCCACCCTGGGTGACAGTTGCCGGTATTACCGTTCATTGATGCGTTTCCCACCTCTTGGCTGCTTGCGTAGTAGTAGCCATATGCACCAGAGGGCTCAGATGTGGAACGAAGACAATTGGACACAGAGGAAAAGAAGTAGTCGTGCAACCACCCATAATTTGCCGTCCACATGGATCCGCCGTTGTTCATGTACATGTCCCAGTTACCGTCTGACTTCAAAAAGCCCATCAGATTGCTGTTCACATGCAAAGAGCGGGTCACGTTGTCCGTGTCCTGCATCGTGATAGTTGGGGAGGTATTCTGAATCGTCAGATTCCCCGTCATCGTGTCGCCGGACTTAGCTACCCGACTTGATAGGTCGATATTGACGGTCGCATTTCCAGCAGCGTCAGGAACGGCTCCGTTTACCGACCTTACGAACGCGGTGGAGTCATAGCCATCGAGCTTGTCTGCGTCTGCGGCCTTGGCCGAAATGCCAAGGTATGTCGCGTTATGGTTATGAGTGCTTGAGGCAAATGCACTAGCCTGTTGACCATCAAGCAGGTCAGCATCTAAACCAGTTCCCGCCCCATCAACGGTAAGTAGCTTCGCTAAAACATCGGCAGCGGTGTAAGAAGCGGCATTGAGCTTGGTCGCGAACTGGGAGTCAATGCCGCTAGACAAGTCCATGATCAAGCGCCAGTTATCAGGGTTGGTTCCGATCAATAGATATAGCTTCAACTGATCTGTGCGGTAGCAAAGCATTCCAACTTGCTGGTTTGTAGTCGGGAATGTGGTTCCGCTGTTGCAAGAAATCCCGGTCTTGTCGTTGTTCAAAATCTCAATGAGCGAATCCGAGAGAGAACGCGACGACGGTATGTCGGTAAAGTTTTGCATTTAGTACCCCTGTGCAATCCAAGTGAAAGAACCGGCAACCCGAGTGCCGGACGTGTTTTCCAGTACAGCGGTGAAACCGACTGTTGTGATGGAGCCAACTAGCCTCGCTATTGCCACGACCGTTCCGCCCTTGTGGGTCATAGTTACTTCGGGAGGAACTCGAAAGGCACGTGTAAAAGTAATCGCGACACCCACGGCTGCGTCGGTAATCTGAGCTGTTCCTCGGTCGAAGATGTCGGGCACGTCGACCGTTACTCTCAGGGCATCAATGAACCCTCGATCTGAGTTTCTTGAGTTCAAGATCGCACGAAATAAGGCGCGCCGGTAGGTGTAGTCACCCTGAATGAAGTCTCGAAAGTCGGTGTAGCCTGGTGGGTGTCCAGACTGAACGATGGCCGAAAAGTCATCTTCAGTAATCTCACCGCTTGCAACGATCATGTCGCTGATCACACCATTGGCGTGCCTGCGGTACTGCTCGGCAAGAAGTAGTGCCTCTCGAGCTGTCAGCCTCAAAGCTTTTCGTAGCGCATCTGATACACCAAAACCATCAGTGAGGTTGCGTCGGTATGCCACCGCTCTGCCTAGTGCCTCGCCAATGGCCACGGCCTCAGCAACCCGTTTGATCGCTTGGCGCGCCATCTTGTCGGTCGTGCCAAAGGATTCAACGAGTGGCTTTCTTACCTGCTTCGCGCCTAAATCGCTGACGCTAAGGCCTTCGCTCACTCGCAGAACAAAGGCAATGAGGTCTGTGTAGGTTTCAGCAAACGCAATCGCCTCTGCAATCTGCTTTGTGATGACCCGATCCAAGTCGTCGCCTAGTCCAAAGCTTTCGGACCTGTTTTTTGCGATTAGCTTTTGAAGGGATTCAGAGATGGGCATCACTTCAGCCAGGCGCTTTACGCTGTTTTGCCGAAGTGATTCAGACCATGTGACGCTTTCGCCAGTATTTTTTGTCAGTACCCGCGTAAGGTAGTCAGCAGCCTGGAATGACTCAGCCGCTTGTTTTTTGTTACCTTTCGCGATGCCTTCTGCAAAGGACATCGATTCAACCCAGCGCAAAACAAAAGCGATGAGGTCCGAGTAGGTTTCAGAGAACCCAACCGCCTCAGATTCACGCAGGGTGAATATATTTTTTCGCCCTTCTGAAATTGGAAGACTCTCACTCGAACGCTTTGTCCAACTTCGCGACCCAGCTTCGATGAAGGCGAGCGTTGCGGCTACAGCAATGCTATAGACCGCAGGATAGGCTGCTGTCCAGCTTTTCCCTGCACTGGCACTCGACCATGTGAATCCGGCCGATGCCCAGGTGTAGCGAGATCCCTGGGTTTCAGTAACCGTCACCGTTTCGGGCATGACGATCAGCTCATCGTGAAGGTGAAAACGGCGGTCAGGCTGTCATCGGCACCTTTGTTGACCACAGGGAATACCACGCGGTCAAACATGATGCCTGCTGACGCAGCGTTGAATACCCCTGCCTCTGTGATTGCACCAGTGCCATCGCCAGCCAAAAAGTCAGCTGTGAAAGTAAAAGTTTTGGTTCCCGCCGTGTGCGCGTAGGTCGCGGCGTTTCGGTCGAGTTCCGTCACTAACGCCGACTGTGTTGCTGCGGCTGCGGTAGTGCCTGTGCCAAGCGCAATAAAGCCCATCACGTTGGGACGGCTGACAGACTTGCCAATCGCATCGGCAATAAAGTCGAAGCCTACGTTGACGATGATGTTGTCCTTGTGAACAGTTTCAACCTCACCGTTGGCACGATGCACGATGAGAGTCATCGCGCCATAAAGTTGCATAGATTCTTGGATCATAAAAGTCCTCATTTAAAAAAAATGACGCTGCCTCTTGCGAGAGCAGCGCCACGGTTGGGGTGAAATTTTGTTGAGCTAGATCTAGTACAAACGCAGGCTTGTAAATGTGCCGATCGGCGCTATTGCAGCACTCGCCGAATCGATATCACCACCCATTCGTCCAGCAAAGAGTCGGCGCTCGGTGGCCGTTTGACAAACACCAAGACAAATCCGGTCAGTGATGGATACAGAGAACGCCACATTCACTCGCCTTGCGAGATGGTCCTCCAGGAAAAAGGAACCATTGGTAGCGTCATACCCCACGAGCAGTTGACCCGATGAGCCTGTCGCCGCCCAGATGACACAAGTCGTAATCTCAGATGGCGCAAACCAAAATGACGTGTGAAAGACTTCTGGAATGTTTACACCCCAAGCGACTCGGGTCGTGTCCTTCACCATCAGCCCGTCGCCATACCGGCCTGCAGCGTAACTAACGCTTGCTGCTTGGCTTAGCAACGGATTACCAAGACCGGCGGTGGAGCCACTAAGCCTCCAGCCGTAAATTTCTCCGTCTTGCAGCGCATCTTCACGCGCAATTTGAAACCGGGCATCGACGTTGGCAATTGCACCGTCATAAGCCCATTGCCGTTTGGCAGCATCGCTTGCCCAAGGGAAATTCGCCTCCAGCCAAGTTGTTCGGTCATCAACCGATGCACCCAAACTGTTGAGCAGTGTGTTTTGGGCACGGATGGGTGAGACCAAGTCCAACTCAAACAGATACTCAGCCGTCTGAGCACCGGTGCTCATGCGCAGCACACTGCGGCCATTGACCGAGACGACCGATGCAAAGTGCTTAGTGCCAGGAAACCCTAAAGCCTGTTCATCACGTGCAAGGATCAGATTCGCGTTTTGAGGTTGAGCCACCACCGTCGAGACGAAGGTCGGGGTGTCGCTGTAAATCCCAGGTGACGCAATTGCTTTGATCCAGAACTTACGCTCGCCATCAAAGCCGGAAGGGAGCGTGTAGCTGGTGGACTTGACCTCGGCCACAAAAAGAGAAGCGTCCCAAGCTGCACCTTCCCGCAATTCGTAGCCCACCACTTCTGGCTCAGGGTTAGGTTGCCAGCGAAATTCCAAGCGGTTGGCCGATTGAACAACATCGAACTGCCGAACTGTGCTTGGAGCAAGCAAATTCAACACAAAGGTCGTCACATGTGCGCTGTAATTTCCGGAGGTATCAATCGCGCGGATGTGATACGGGTACTGCCCTGCTGCACTTTGGTCATGCAACATCTGCGTACCTGATGTCTTGGCCACTAATTGCGCGTTATCCCAACCTGGCCCCACCCGGACCTCGTATCCTGAGAGGTCAGCATCCGGCAATTCATCCCAGGCAATCATCAAGTCTGAGACTCGGCGCAGAACAGTAAATCCCGTGACGTCCGATGGCGGTAGCGTCTTGCCCAGCACTGTCGCGTTGAGCGTTACGGGAACGCTCTCCTTGCGGGTGATGCCAATAGCTCTCAGGCTGAACTCGTACTGCCCCTCTTGGGCGTCACGAATTTCAGCGTAATTGGCGCTGGTCAAGGGCAGGCTTACGAAGTTTCCGCCTGCCACTCGGTAAGACAGCCGGTATGCAATGGCAGTTTGAACCTCGGACCAAGAGACCTGAACCAAGACTTGAGCCTGATCTTTGACCCGGTAAAGACTTTCCTGCATGACCAACCCCGTAGGAGGCGGTGGAACGTCCGAGAGCACAGTAATCGATCGTGGCTGAAGTGCCAGCCCTTCTTCAATCGAAGCATATTTGCTTGGGTTGTGCGCCAGAGCTGTTACTTCATGGACACCCGGATCACGTTCAGCAACCGCCACCACCCTAAAAAGCTGCGGCTCGATGATTGAGGATGCCAAAACCCAAATTGCGTCAACTTGAGGAGCCGTGCTGAACGGTATCGTTACTGTCAGAGTGCGCCCGGAAACAGGCCCCACCAGACGCTCTTCGACAACGCCATTTGGCAAAACGACCGATAGTCGCCAAGGTAAATCAGCGGGCAACTCTTGGTCGATCGTCACAGTGCTGACCGTTGCACCGGCGATACGGCCGCCTAGGCGCATACCGCCTCGGACAGGATCGGCTACCTTGATGACATCGCCCGGGCGGACTACTGCGCCTTCCAATCCCGTGCGAAAGGTAACAATTTCTGATTCCGATTGTTCGGAGAACAAAAGCCACTTGCCCACCCGGTGGGCCTGACCTCGAGCAGTACAACCGAGTGCAACTACATCGCTTTGCACAATCCCATAGCGGGCGATACCGGCGGCATCTTCGACGTATTCAACCTTCTGACGGTAGAAATCATCTGGATCGTTCCAGGTCACGAGCGCAACGGTGTGACGAGCTTTAGCAGAAGAACCTTGGTAGGCAAACTCACCGTCCACCACGTTGCCAGGGGCAAACTGGTAAACCGCATCACTGGGTGCATCCTGTGTGACTGTAATTGCACCACCCGACCAATACACCATGCCTCTAAAAATCGAGGCCATGTCCTGCACGACCTTGTAAGCCTGCTCGCGAGTCTGAAGGTACAAGTTACAGGTAAAGCGCGGCTCAAAGCCCCCGAGCCCGTTAGGCACCAACTGATCGCAATACTGCGCTACTCGGTAAAGCGCCCATTTGTCCACCTGAGACTCAGGGATGTAACCACCTAAGCCGTACCGGGTGCTGGTGACCAGATCGTAGAAACACCACGCAGGGTTGTCTGTCCATGCGATTTTGAAGGTTCCATTCCACACGCCGCTGTAGGCTCGTGTTCCAGGGTCGTAGTTCACCGGCACACGGACACGCAGCAGTTTCATGTCGTAGCTGCGCCGAGGGATGGCAGAAAACTGCGAAGCATCTACCCTCAATGCAACCAAGGCGCTGTTTGGGTAACGCAGCTTGCTCTCAACAACTTCAGTGTAGGAGTCGAGATAAGTCTTGTTCTGAATGGCGCTGGAGGTTGAATCTGCCGTGATTCGTCGTACACGGATTTCCCATGGACCGCTGCCAATGAGAGGCACGTAGTAACTGCGCTGATATTTGGTCGTGGTCTTGCCTGAGATCGTGTCGTTGATCACTTCGACAAACCCGCCACCATTGACCTGACGATCGATGGCGAATGTGACTGAGCTTCCGTTGAGGTCTCCGTTGGTCGTGTCTTGATTAGTAAGTTGACCTACGCTCACCTTGATCCTTACAGCATCTACATCCGGATCAGTGATTGAGCGCACCACGGATTGGCTCGCCTTAATCTCCACGCCAACGGGCACCTCATTCTCGACAGAAGAGAATCCGGGTACGTAACTTTGCTGCTGAGTGCCATCTCTGGTCTCAAGCGTCACACCAGAGAAGTTGGTCGTTCCATCGGCATTCTGTATAGGTGTGTCGTCCAAATAAACAGATTGCAGTCCATTGACCAAACCCTCAATCTCGCCCTCGGAAATGAGGTCGACAACCCTTGCGTAGGCTTTGGAGCGCAAGCTGTCAGGCGCTTCTTGGGCCACGCGTGCGCTGGCCCCACCACCCCCTTTACCTCCACCTCCTGCACCAATAATCAAATCTGTCATGCAGGAATCTCGTCGACATCAATACCAGCGCTGATCACGGCTGAACCTACTATCAATCGACCATATCCCACTGGCACGGGGTGGCCCTGAGCGGTCGTATTGACTGCACCATTAAAGCTGTAGCTGGGCTTGTTCTCTGGACGCTCAGATGGTTCAGAGGCTTTGGGTGTAGGTGCAATCATCTGCGCAACACCGCCAAGAATCATGGCTGTGCCCACCGAGTAGAGCGTGGCCTGGGACAGAAATGCCCCCGATGCAGCCCAGCCAAGCGGGTTCCACCATGCGACAGCAAGCAACGCTGCGCCAAGCAAGATTTGACCAAGGCCATCACCGCCAGCACCAGACACCACCGGCGCAATCGTGATGCGCTGGGAGCCGGTAGGCTCGTGTAATCGCTCCAAGTTAAGGTAATCCCGGCCAGCAAGCACCCGGTATCCAACCCCACGCTCACCGGAGGCAACCAACTCCCGCTCAAAGTTAGGAAAGTTGGCCGAAAGGGCTCGAATCGCTTCGGCAGCCGAGCCAATGGCGAGGTTGTGCCTGCGGCCAAAGCAACGACCGAGTTCACCGAGAAGAATGACTGTGACCATGTCGGATAACGTGAGTTGTAACTTTTTGCCAATAGCCACCGTAGACATCTCGGCTTGATAGCCGTCCTTGCAAGTGATGCAGGATCAGTCCATCCCCAAGATAGACGGCGGCATGATTGGGAACGGGAGACGCCACCTGCATCAAGATGCAATCGCCCATTTGAATTTCTTCTGGCTTCACTTGCGCAAAGCCTACTTTTTCGAAGTTGTCGAGGTACAAGTTCTCGCCGCGTTTCCACCAGTCATCAAAGCGAGTGAAGTTGGGCAACTCCACCCCACGCTCCAACTTGAACCAGTCGCGCAGTAACGCGTAGCAGTCCAGAACTCCATGGGACCACTCACGACCAACTAGCGGTGCAACATAGCCAGAAGGCTCAATCTGCGACCATTGACCGCTTGGGAAACTGACGATGTGCCACGGCAAACCGCTAACCTCACAAGCCACCCGATCGGCCTGACTCGGTGTCGGCGGTAACCCAGGGTGGCTGTGCACCACACCCACGATATGACCCTGCGCGTCGGCTTGTGCGAAGTCCTCGGGATGGATAACGAATTGATCGGTGCCCACGCCGATGTTTCGGCATCGTCGATACACCTCACGGCCTTTGCGGATCAGTAACAAGCCGCAAGATTCACGCGGACTTTCGTCACGAGCGTGGTCCATTGCCAGCTGTTTGTTCTCGGCCAGCATCAGCGGATCAATCCAGCCGCAGGGAAACCGCCGAATGGCAGTTCTGCATTCTGACCAAAACGCGCTTGGCATGAAGCTAGCCGCTTGCCGCATACATCCTGACTGCTCGACGATACAGTCTGGTCGTTGGCATTGAAATAGCTCGCACCGGTGTAGCCGCACTCAGAACCACGGTAACGCCAGGGACATACGTTCTGAACGATCTGCCTGCGCGGCAAAGTTACGCCTTCAAGATCAAAGGAAGCGGCGAGTTCGAACTCCACGACGTCTCTTGTCTCACGCGACTTTCGATCCACGTAGTAAATATCGTCGGCAAATTCAGCCAAAGGATCAGCTGTTGGATTTACTCCGCCGGAAAAGTTAGCTGCGTCCAAGTATTTCGCAAGCGTGCGCTTGCGTGTGATCTTGGCACCGACCAAGTCCTGATAGGTGAGAACCAGAGCCGTGATCGCGCCAGTGACGTTCGCTACGCGCAAACGAGGCCTAGGCACTTGACCATTGCCGTTGAACTCAAATCCCTCGACCTCGATTGGAAAAGCCTCATAGGCGTATCCCTGCCAAACAACGCGCTGCTGCAGCGCATTTGTACCAGCATGAAAACGCACTGGCCCCTGCCCAAAGAGCGCGAGATCCAAAACGAATAGCTCGACCACGCTACTTGGCGCGAGCTTTTGGATCTCTGAAGTGATAGCAAGACTGGTCATGAGAGATCAAATACCTGCTTAAACGTTACCCGTATGGACTCAATGTTGGGTTCATCCACTGAGCGACTCCATTCATCACAGACGAACTTGGCAGGTAATCCACCAGGTGGTGTCCAGTCAAAAGCTTGAACAGCCCCACGGGCTCGAAGAAAGTTGTCAATCGCAGAGGCCTCAGTCGTGGTGAGACCGCGAAACTCAAGAGACCAAACCTGCGGTTGGGTGTTGATCCCAAAAGTTAGGCGCTGCTCATAGCCGTCGCCAAAAGAGACTCGGCGCACTGTGGGACGCATTGACAAATTGGCACCAATGGAAGGGGTCCAGGTGAAGGTAGCCATTTATGCTCCCCTGCGTCCATCAAGAAGGCCACCGGCACGCTTTTGCGCAAGAAGTTCTTGTCTGACTGCACTCGCAATCGCTCTACCCAAATCGCGTCCTCCAGGGTCCTCGCCACGGCTAGAGACACCAGAGTCCGTCAAACTGACAGAAATGTTAAAGACATCCCCGCCGCCGCCAGCGCCACTCATGGTGACGGGAATTGAACGACCATCAGGTAACGGCACATAGGCCTCTGGACGAGAGCCCTCACCAAAAAGGGCTAACTGAGGTGAATTGGCGATACCGCCGCTGGCATAGGTGCGCAATGATGTGGGACCTGCGGAAGTCATGACACCTCCACTGGCAAAACCAAAAACTCCAGCCATAGCGTTGGCCAGCGGCAGTGTGATTGCGCGCTGAATTTGAATCCTGATCAAGTCCGAGATGATGGAGTTGGCCAAGGTCCTGAAATCAAGCTTCCCAGTCATCACGAAATTCACCAATGCATCGGTCATACCGTTAAACGCACGAGTGGTGGCGGACTCCATTTGCTTGCCGATTTGCTCAGCCTCTTCAGCTACGGAGCGAAGTCCTTTCGCAAAGCCAGCCTCTGGATCAGACATCTCCTTTACGCGAAGAGCTAAAAGCGAAGCACCATCTGCTGCTTGACGCGCCGCCTCTTCAATTTTCGTAAAAGCATCTGCAAGTTTTTCATTGCCCGGAGCGGCGTCAGCCAGTTCACGCGCTTGCCTTGCAAGCGTGGCAAGTTGCAGACCGCTTTCCTGGCGTGCGGTTGCGAGCTGCTGCAATGACTTCAGTTCACTGATCGCGCCCGTATCACGCAGCGTTTTAATCTGCTCTTCAACAGAACGTAGTTCGTTCAACCCTCGGGTTGCTTGTTCTTGCAACTCCTTCATGGACTCGCCAGGCAACCTAATCTGGCGCTCCAAGTTTGACTGTTGAGCTTCACGCTCTAGTCTTTGCCGTTTTAGAGTTATTTCAGCCAAGCGATCTTGAAGCTTGAGTTTGTCTTGGGTGGTCTTGGCGACTGTCTCTAGGCCGCGAAGCAAGATCGTCTCTTCTTCTGCAGACAGCGCACGAAGCTTTTCCGTAAAGTCTTCTTGGGCAGCCAAGCGTGCATCACTAGCATCTTTGAAACTCAGGTAGCCCTGACTTTCGTAGAGGTCGATGATCCGTTGCCTGTCCTTGAGGATGGCGCTTTCCACATCTACCTGGCCCTGCAAACGCTTAATCTCACTGTCGATTCCTGCCATTGCATTAGCAGTAACAGCGCCAGTCGCAGTGCTGTAGTTCAACTGCTTCCTTGGAGTAGCTGCCTGAGTGGCTGCGTTGGAAGCCTCCGTGCCCTTTCGGATTTCGTCAAAACGCTTCGTGACGGCATCAGCCAAAAGCGGCATTTCCCACAGATCGACATAGTTCTGGTTTGACTGCGCCACGATGGCATTTCGCTTCTCAAGCGCTGCCTGCAAGCGTGAACGGTTTTCATCCGAAAAAGGATTGATCCCTTTGCCGCCAGCCAAGAATGTTCCAGCCAGCTCAATATCTGCCCAGACGGCAGAGAAGCTTCCAATGACCGATTTGATCGTGTGGCCAATCCCCCTCAGCGCATCAATCACCACTGCAATCGCATAAGCCGTTTTCTCTGCCCAGTTAGTCAACGTACCTTCAGCGCGCATACGCTGAATACCCTCAACTGCGTTATCGGTTCCCAGAAAAACACGCTTGAGTTCTTGTGTCAAAACGGACATTGAAGGAATTGCCGCCGTCACCAAAGTCTGAGCAACGAAATTCGACTCTGCTCTCATGCGACCCATTGCCTTAGAGGCGTTGTCTGCTTCCTCAATTTGCTTGGCAGTCAGGCGAATGTTCAGGTCTTGGTTTTCCGCCAAATCTTTAAGGAAAGGGAGCATAGTTGCGCCCGACTTACCAAAGAGCTCCATTGCAATTGCGGTCTTTCCTGCACCATCTTCAAACTCTGCTAACTTGAGCGCGACATCATTCATGACCTCTGCTGGATCACGAAGATTTCCAATGGCATCTTTGGCGCGGATACCTAAAAACTGAAGCGCCTTCGTTGCCCCAGCAGTCTCGTCATCCACTCCGGCTAATCCTTTGGAGAGTTTGGCCAGGTTAGCGCCGATTGCCTCTATAGCTGTTCCTGATATGGTGGCCACCGGTGTAAAGCCTGAGAGCGCTGTCGTACTGGCACCGGTTTGCTCAGAAAGCCCCTGAAGCGCCGCAGCGGCCTCTAGGGTATGACTTACAAAATCTCTTAGTGCTGCCACCGAAGTCGCTCCTATCGCGACTGCAAAGGTTGTCTGAGCGATTGAAGAGACCCGCTGAAGCGAGGTCTTCATGTCATTGGCATGGCGATCCAAGAGCCGCGCAGTTCGGCCGAGATCGGCGCGAAACTCAGATGTCTCTGCAGACAGCTTGACAACAAGAGAGCCCAGATCAGCCATGCTTTTTGACCCTGTGAGCAAACATTGACTTAAATCGAGCGACGTTCAGGCGGGCCTCATCAATCGGCTCTGGTCGTTCGATAAATGGCATGAAATCTTCAGGCGTAAAGGGACGCGTGTGCTTGGTACGGTTGGCGTTGGCAAAGGTAGACGCAATCACACCACTTCTCAAATCAGCACGCATATCGCCAAAAGGCTCCATTTGATAAAAGGCCATCCACTCGGTTATTTCGTCTGATCCGATCCGCTGCAATAGCTCACGAACCGGCATTCCAAGCGCAAGTGCCAGGCGAAAAGCGAAGCGCCGAGTGGGATTGTCCTTTAGCCCTTTTTTGCTGTTTCAGCCTGCTCGATGCCAATACCGTTGAGACGCTGAGCTACTGCAAAAACTCTGTCCAGTGCGAGAGCACTTTTTCGGCCAAGCGCAGTGATTTCGGCATCCTCAAAAAGTCGGTTGCCCGTCGCATCGCACAGGGTCAACGCAACAAGCCTGGCTCGAACGTTTTCCATGCGACCTTCCTTTGCGCCATCGCGCGCAATCAGGCTGCTTTCAAAGGCATCGCGGTCGGTTCCACTCATAGTGCGGACATAGACATCACCACCCCATTCAGGCACAAGGACAGTTTCGCGCGGCAGATCGTCGGCCGCCAGGATGGCATCTTTAGTAAGGATGTTCATAGCCTTCATGCCTCCGTGATGTCGCCATCGATTTCGATCGTGACGCTGGCTTCAACGACGGCATCCACACCACCTTGAACACTGAACTGTGTAACGTAGCCGTAGAAAGTCCATGTCGCAGCAGGCGTGGTGTCCGTGAAGGTGATCTTGAACTGGCGACGTACTCGGTTGGCTCGATCGGTGCGAAGACCCTGATGGACCGTATCGTCTGGGTTGAAGTGCAAGCTCAGAGAGAGTTGACCTTCATCGCGAAGACCGACTCTTTTCTCTTTGGCTGTTGAAGCAAGATTGGTAACGTCAATAACTGAGGCTTGACCCCCAGGTCCCTGAAAGGAGACTACGTTGGGGATAGTCTCAAAGGTTGTGGTTCCAAACCGGGCAATGGTGATGCCCTGCGCGGTGATGGCAGTACTAGGCATAAAAGGCCTCCATGAAAAAATAAAAAATCTAGCTACCGTTACCGGTAGTAGGTGAAGTCCACAGATATCCGGTAAGTACCGGATTCATCATCGAAATCGGTAAGGCCCATGCGTACATCGACCACCGTTTTGATACTGGCTAGCAAAGCTGCAAGGACCTGCTCTTGCAGTTGTTCGCAAGCAATCAGCGTCCTTGCATAGGCGTCAACTTGCACCCTCGAGCGCCGCAGTTGGTTGGGTCCGTCAAGGGAAGCAACGTTGGATTGATCTATAGGGGTGTAAACAAGCGTCGGATACTGTGCGTTCACAGGTGCAACGATGGCGTAAACCTGTCCAGCAGCCAGATGCTTGATCGCGTCATAGAAATCCTGCATCGCTAGCGTCCATTCAAGGACCGAGCTTCAATCTCGAT
>JAIXUG010000017.1 GCA_027484105.1 Comamonadaceae bacterium | reverse complement strand
TCATTCTGGCGGGTAACCTGATGGAGACCGGCGGCATTTCACGCCGCTTGGTGGAGTTTGCCAAAAGCATTGTGGGGGGCATCCAAGGCGGCTTGCCCATCACCTGCGTGTTGACCTGCATGATTTTTGCGGCGGTTTCGGGCTCCTCCGTGGCCACCACCTTTGCCATCGGTGCCATCTTGATCCCCGCCTTGATCAAACACGGCTACCCCAAACCCTGGGCCACCGCTTTGCAAGCCACATCGGCCGAGTTGGGGGTGATCATCCCCCCATCGATCCCCATGATTTTGCTGGGTGTGAGCGCCGAATTGTCGATTGGCGAACTGTTCGTGGCAGGCGTCGGGCCAGGTTTGCTCATTGGCTTCGCTTTGATGGTCTTTGTCTGGCTTTATTCCAAGTACAAAGGTTGGGGCAAGAACGACGGTGATGGCCGCTTGAGTGTTGGCAAGGCCACTTGGCAAGCCAGCTGGGCCCTGCTCATGCCGGTGATTGTGCTCGGCGGCATTTATGGCGGCATCTTCACCCCCACCGAAGCATCGGCCGTGGCGGTGTTGTATTCCTTCATCGTGGGCACCGTGATCTACCGTGAAATCGGCTTCAAGGAAATCGACAACAGCATGCGCAAAGCGGTGATTTCGAGCGCAGTGATCATGTTCATCATCGCCAACGCCCGGCTGTTTGCCTTTTTGATCACCCGCGCCGGCGTGCCAGCAGCGATTGGCGCCTGGTTGCAAGAAGTGCTGCAGTCGCCCATGTATTTCTTGCTGGGCATCAATGCGGCCTTGTTCATCATTGGCATGTTCATCGAGACCAGCGCGGCCATCATCGTGCTGGCCCCGATCCTGGTGCCGGTGGCGATCCACTTCGGCATCGACCCGATTCAATTCGGCATGGTGATGATCGTCAACCTCGCCTTGGGCATGATCACCCCGCCTTTTGGTGTGAACCTGTTTGCTGCGTGTACGGTGGCAAGGATCTCGCTGGACCGGATCATCAAAGACCTGATCCCCTTCATCTGCGTGGTCTTGGCTTGCCTGATGCTGATCAGTTATGTGCCCGAAATTTCCCTGACCTTGCGGGATCTGGTTTACAACAAATAAAGTTAGAATCCCAACCTGTCAGGAGAGCGCCTGGCTTGCTTCCCACATGAAACAAGCCAGGCCGCCGAAGGCGCAGGCGTTGTGACCAGCTGCTGAACGCTCAGGCAAAAGGACTGACAAAACGCCTTACCCAAGGCGTTACCTCACTGGAGAGAGGTGCCGGGACATCGAACCACGGCATCCACCGAAGGCGCAACCCGCAGAAACTGGGCCCCCAAGCCCCGTCTTCCCGGCGAATCGCTCAGGTAAAGCGGACAGCGAGGGCAAGCGCCACAGCCTGTGCTGTGGCTTTCCGATGCCCTTGGAGTTTTTGTGACCGCTTCTGCCGACTTGCTCACCACCCCTTTGCATGCCCTGCACTTAGATCTGGGGGCTCGCATGGTGCCCTTTGCCGGCTACAGCATGCCGGTGCAATACCCTGCAGGCCTGGTGGCCGAGCACCACCACACCCGCAATGCTGCAGGCTTGTTCGACGTCTCGCACATGGGCCAGCTGCGCCTGACAGGACCAGACGCAGCTGCCGCCTTCGAGAGCCTGATGCCCGTGGACGTGATGGGGCTTGGCCTGCACAAGCAGCGCTACGGCCTGCTGCTCAATGATGAAGGCGGCATCATCGACGACCTCATGTTCGTCAACAGAGGCGAAGACATCTTTGTCATCGTCAACGGCGCCTGCAAACACGGCGATCTGGCACACATCCAGCAACGCATCGGCAGCCGCTGCTCCATCGAGCCCCAATTTGACCGCGCCTTGCTCGCCCTGCAAGGCCCTCAGGCCGTGACCGCTTTGCAGCGCCTCTTGCCCGGCGTTGAACAACTCGTGTTCATGACCGGCATGGCGGCTGTCTGGCAAGGCGCTGACTTGTATGTGACGCGCAGCGGCTACACCGGCGAAGACGGTTTTGAAATTTCCCTGCCCGCCCGCACGGCTGAGGCCTTTGCCCGTGCCCTGCTGGCCCAGCCCGAAGTCAAGCCGATTGGCCTGGGTGCCCGCAACTCGCTGCGTCTCGAAGCCGGGCTGTGTCTGTACGGCAACGACATCGACACCAGCACCACCCCGGTTGAAGCAGGACTGAATTGGGCCATGCAAAAGGTACGTCGCACGGGCGGTGCCCGCGCCGGCGGCTTCCCGGGTGCGGCCAAGGTGTTGGCCCAGCTGGACGGCACATCGCCTGCACCACGTTTGCGTGTGGGCCTGGTGGGTCTGGAGCGCGTGCCGGTGCGCGAGCATGTCGAGCTGCACAACGACGCTGGCCAGAAGGTGGGCGAGGTCACCAGCGGCCTGCTGGCCCCCACCGCCGACCAACCCGTGGCACTGGCCTATGTGCAAGCTGAATATGCCGCGTCGGGCACCGGTCTGAATGCCATGGTGCGCGGCAAAGCCGTGCCCATGCAAGTCAGCCCCCTGCCCTTCGTGCCCAACCGCTATTTCCGCGGCTGAAACAAACTTAATCGGGGTCAGATCCCAATTAAATCCACCCCTCCAATCCATTCACACCATTGGGATCTGACCCCAATGAGAAACTCAAGGAGCCTCCCATGATCAAGTACACCGAAGACCACGAATGGTTGCAGATTGAAGGCGACACCGCTGTCGTGGGCATCACCCACCACGCGCAAGATGCGCTGGGCGATGTGGTGTTTGTCGACCTGCCTGAGGTGGGCAAAACCTTTGCCGCCAAAGATGTCGCTGGCGTGGTCGAGTCCGTGAAGGCCGCAGCCGATGTTTACATGCCCGTGGACGGCGAGATCACCGAAGTCAACGAGGCGCTGCGCGGCGATCCCTCGCTGGCCAACAGCGACCCGCTGGGCAAAGGCTGGTTCTTCAAGGTCAAGCTGTCCAACCCCGCGCAAACGGACGCGCTGTTGGACGAGACCGCTTACAAAGCTTTTTCTGCTAGCTGACGTTCAACTGGAGTCCTTCATGCTGATGTCCACCCTCAAGCCCCTGAGCGATCTTGAAAACCCATCCGAATTCATCGCGCGCCACATCGGCATCAGCGGTGCCGACGAACAGCACATGCTGGGCGTGATCGGTGAGACATCGCGTCGGTCGCTGATCGAATCCATCGTGCCGCGCAGCATCGCGCGCGCCCAGGCCATGGTCTTGCCCGCACCGCTCACCGAAGCGGCCGCTCTGGCCGAACTCAAGGCCTTGGCGCAAAAGAACCGCCTGCTCAAAAGCCACATCGGCCAAGGCTATTACGGCACGCACACCCCTGGCGTGATCCTGCGCAACATCCTCGAAAACCCCGCCTGGTACACCGCCTACACGCCTTACCAGGCCGAGATTTCGCAAGGCCGCATGGAAGCGCTGGTGAACTTCCAGACCATGGTGTGCGACCTGACCGGCATGCCCATCGCCAATGCCTCCATGCTGGACGAAGCCACGGCGGCGGCCGAGGCCATGACGCTGGCCAAGCGCTCGGTCAAGGCCAAGGGCAACCGCTTCATCGTCGCGGGCGATGCCCACCCGCAGACGATCGAGGTGATCCGCACGCGCGCAGAGCCTCTGGGCATCGAGGTGGTGTTGGCTGAGAGCGAAGCGCAATGGCACGAGTTGCTGGACGGCGACGACTATTTCGCCGTGTTGGAGCAATACCCCTCGACCACCGGCCGACTGGGCCAGGACACCGGGGACACCGTCAAAGCACACGCCAAGAACGCCGCCTACATCGTGGCCGCTGATTTGCTCGCGCTGACCCTGCTCAAGCCGCCGGGCGAATGGGACGGTGGCGGCGTCAACGGGGCCGACATCGTGGTCGGCACCACCCAGCGCTTTGGCATGCCCATGGGTGCTGGCGGCCCGCACGCGGCCTTCATGGCCTGCCGTGACGAGTACAAGCGCTCTTTGCCAGGCCGCTTGGTGGGAGTGAGTGTGGATGCACACGGCAACCCGGCTTACCGCCTGGCACTGCAAACCCGCGAACAACACATTCGCCGCGAAAAAGCCACCAGCAACATTTGCACCGCACAGGTCTTGCCCGCGGTGGTGGCCAGCATGTACGCCGTGTACCACGGCCCGCAGGGCTTGAAGCGCATTGCCCAGCGGGTGGCAAGCCTCACCGCAGCGCTGGCAGCCGGGCTTCAGGGCATGGGCTACACCCCTGTCCAAGAGCATGCGTTTGACACGCTGTGCTTCCATGTGGGCGCCGAGCGCGCTCGCGCTTTGGCCCAGCGCGCGGTGCAACATGGCGTGAACATCCGGGTGATGTGGGACGAGTACCTGTGCCTATCTCTCGATGAAACCACCACCCGGGACGACGTGAACCTCCTCTGGCAAGTGTTCGCCCAAGAGGGTCAAACTCTGCCGAACTGGGCGCCTTTTGAAAAAGGCATTGCCCCGCTGATCCCCGAATCCCTGCACCGCACCAGCGCCTTCCTCACGCACCCGGTGTTCAACCGTTACCACTCCGAGACCGGCATGCTGCGCTACATCCGCCAGCTGTCCGACAAGGACCTGGCGCTCGACCGCAGCATGATCCCGCTGGGCAGCTGCACCATGAAGCTCAACGCGACCAGCGAGATGATCCCCATTACCTGGCCCGAGTTTGCGGGTGTGCACCCTTTTGCACCGGCCGACCAACTGGCAGGCTACCAACTGTTGGACCAGCAATTGCGCGACTGGCTGTGTCAGGCGACGGGCTACAAAGGCATCAGCCTGCAGCCCAACGCGGGCTCGCAAGGCGAATACGCGGGCCTCTTGGTCATTCAGGCCTACCACCGTGCCCAGGGCCAAGGCCACCGCAACATTTGCCTGATCCCCTCCAGCGCGCATGGCACCAACCCCGCCAGCGCCCAAATGGTGGGCATGCAGGTGGTGGTGACCAAATGCGACGAGAACGGCAACGTGGACATGGCCGACCTGCAAGCCAAGTGTGAGCAGCACAGCGCCAACCTGGCCGCGGTGATGATCACCTACCCCAGCACCCATGGCGTGTTCGAGACGCAGGTCAAGCAGCTTTGCGAATTGGTGCACCAGCACGGCGGGCGCGTGTACGTGGACGGCGCCAACATGAACGCCCTGGTCGGCGTGGCCGCGCCTGGAGAGTTTGGCGGTGACGTGAGCCACCTGAACCTGCACAAAACCTTCTGCATCCCGCACGGCGGCGGCGGCCCCGGCGTGGGCCCGGTGTGCGTGGTGGAAGACCTGGTGCCCTACCTGCCAGGCCACGCCACAGGCGGCTTGCCGGTCAACGGTGTGGGTGCGGTCAGTGCCGCGCCTTTGGGCAATGCCGCTGTGCTGCCCATCAGCTGGATGTACTGCCGCATGATGGGCGCCGAAGGCCTCAAGCACGCGACCGAAGCGGCGATTTTGGCCGCCAACTACATCAGCAAACGCTTGGCACCTTACTACCCCACGCTGTACGCCGGTGAAAACGGTCGCGTCGCCCACGAGTGCATTCTGGATTTGCGCGGCCTGAAGGACAGCAGCGGCGTGATGGCCGAAGACGTGGCCAAGCGCCTCATGGACTATGGCTTTCACGCCCCCACTTTGAGCTTCCCGGTCGCCAACACCTTGATGGTGGAGCCCACCGAGAGCGAAACCCTGCAAGAGCTGGACCGCTTCATCGACGCGATGATCGCCATCCGCGAAGAAATCAAACAGGTCGAGAATGGCATCTGGCCGCAAGACAACAACCCGCTCAAACACGCACCGCACACCGCAGACAGCCTGCTTGGCAGCGAATGGAGCCGCCCCTACAGCCGCGAGGTCGGCGCGGCGCAAGCCCAGCGCCTGCCCGGCACCGTGAAGTACTGGCCGCAAGTGGGACGCGTGGACAACGTCTACGGCGACCGCAACCTGTTTTGCAGTTGCATTCCGCTGGAGGAATACAACAAATAAACCGATGGCTGTTGACAACACAGCGTGTTGTCGGCACCATCTCCAGACTTGCATCGGGAGAGACTGTCCCGAGACAGCGCCGAAGGAGCAACCGCCCCGGAAACTCTCAGGCCAAAGGACCGATGCAGGCCGACACCCGTCTTCGCACAGGGGTCACACACTCTGAAGAGTGACCGGTATTCGTCATGTCGGTCCACCGCAGGAGCAAGCTTCACCAGAAGCGAATCTCTCAGGTCTCAAACAGAGGGGGTCATGCAGCGCACATCCGGTGTGCTGCGTGTCCAACCATTTGAGACGTTTTGAAAAAGAGAGAGTTGCTCCATGAAAAATCCCATGGTCAAAAAACACATGGTCGTTGTCGGCGGCGGCATCACCGGCGTCACATCCGCATACGCCCTGGCCCAACAAGGCATCCGGGTCACCCTGATCGAGAAAAACCGCTACCCCGGCATGGAAACGTCCTACGCCAACGGCGGTCAGCTGTCGGCCTCCAACGCCGAAGTCTGGACCCACCCGTCGACGATCATCAAGGGCCTCAAGTGGATGCTCAAGAGCGATGCCCCGTTGCTCATGAACCCGGCCCCCACCTGGCACAAGCTCAGCTGGATGGCCGAGTTCGTGGCCGCCATTCCCCGGTACAAAGACAACACCATCGCCACGGCCCAATTGGCCATTGAATCGCGTGAGCACCACTTTGCCTGGGCCAAGGCCGAGGGCATTGACTTTGACCACAAGCGCGAAGGCATCCTGCACATCTACCGCGACAAAAAAGGCTTTGACCACGCGGGCGAAGTCTCCAAACTGCTGGCCCAGGGCGGTTTGCCGCGTCGTGCCGTCACCCCCGACGAAATGAAAGCCATCGAGCCCACCTTGCAGGGTCAGTATTACGGTGGCTATTTCACCGAAAGCGATTCCACCGGCGACATCCACAAGTTCACTTTCGGTCTGGCCAAGGCCTGCGAGCGCATGGGCGTGAAATTCCTCACCGAGCACGAAGTGCTGAAGGTGCAATCCGATGGTCAAATCGCCAGCGTGCAGGTCAAGCACCAGGAGCAGGTGGATACGCTCACATTCGACGGCATCGTGGTTTGCGCGGGTGTGCATGGCCGGGGCCTGGCTGCACAGTTGGGCGACCGCCTGAACATTTACCCCGTCAAGGGCTACTCGATCACCGTCAACATGCCCGACGCCTTGAGCCAGGCCGCTGCGCCACAAGTCAGCCTGCTGGACGACGAAACCAAGCTGGTCACCAGCCGCTTGGGGCAAGACCGCTTTCGCGTCGCGGGCACCGCCGAATTCAACGGCATTGACCTGGACATCCGCGCTGACCGCATCCAGCCGCTGGTCAACTGGGTCAACGCGTGCTTCCCCGGCATCGACACCCGCAAGGTGGTGCCTTGGGCGGGCCTGCGCCCCATGATGCCCAACATGCTGCCGCGCGTGGGCGCGGGCAAAAAGGCCAATGTCTTCTACAACACCGGCCACGGCCACCTGGGCTGGACACTGAGCGCGATCACCGCGCACCAACTGGCGGGTCATGTGATGGCGGCGATGCAGGACAATGTGCGCTCCTTCCTGACCCCTGCTGCAGCCTGACCATGACACTTCTCGTCCTGCCCGTTGACTACCACAACCCCGCGCACCGCCACGCCCTGGTGATGCTTTTGGACGCTTATGCCCAAGACCCCATGGGCGGGCGTGAGCCTTTGGCGCAGGATGTGAAAGCGCGCTTGTGTGATGACCTGGCCGCGCGCCCTGACGCGGCCAGCTTCATCGCCTGGCTGGGCGATGCGCCGGTGGGCTTGGTCAACTGCATCGAGGGCTATTCCACCTTCAAGGCCCGCCCTTTGATGAACATCCACGACATCGCCGTGCTGCCGGGCCACCGGGGTGCGGGGGTGGGTCAGGCTTTGCTGGCGGCGGCCGAGCAACACGCTCAGCGTCGCGGCTGCTGCAAGCTGACCTTGGAAGTTTTGACAGGCAACACGCGGGCCTTGAAGAGTTACCTCGGCTTCGGCTTTGAGCCCTACGCGCTCGACCCGACGGCGGGTCAAGCCAGCTTCATGCAGAAGTGGCTTTAGCCAACTGCCACTGCTCTTTCAGCCAGCGCTTGAGTTCAGCGTCGTTTTGAATGCGGCGCAAGTCGGTGGCCAAGCTGTCGGCGCCGTGCCGCTGGTCGGCCTGCATGCGCTGCAGTGATTGGCTCAGGGCCGCCTCGTCGGCATCGGCGCGCACCGGCACACAGAGTTCGCGACTCAGGCGGTTTTCCAACTGGTCCAGATCGTCTTCTAGCGCGGCCACCTGCTCCTTGAGCAACAAGGACATGGCGATCAGTTGGCCGTCGGCCATGCGGGGCGTGCCTGCCGTACTTTGGGAATTGACTTGCGTCACCTGCATTTGCAGGCGCAACAAAGTGATCAGGTCGTTTTTTTCATAGGCGGCGTTGACCTCGCTCATCAGCGCGGTTTTGCGCAGGCGTTCTTGCTCTTCAGGCTCACGGTCAGGGTGCAAGCTACTTGCCAGTTGCCGAAAGATGGTGCGGATGGCGCTTTTGGCGTCCAGCTCGCGCGTCGGTGTCGCAGGCACTTCGCCTTTTTCGGCGGCAGGGCTTTTCTTTTGCGCCTGTTTCTGGGCTTTTCGGGCCGCGCGCTTGGCGGCCTTGCGCGCTTCATCGGCTTCTTGCTGGCGTTGCCACTGGCGCATGCCCGCTTGCATCATCTCTTCGGGTGTCTGGTACTGGCTGGGTTTCTCCAGGGGTTGGCCCAAAGCTTCTTCGATGCGTTCGCGCAAACGATGCGCGGCTTCGGCCTGCTCCTCGGCGGCTTCTTGCTCGTCTGCTTCGCTCAGGTACCAAGTGGCCAGGGCTTGAACCTGTGGATCGTTGGTGGCGGCCAAATGCGCGATCAAACCCCGCACCAGCCCCCGGGCCATGCGCTGTTGCCGATCGGTGAAGTCAGCGTTTTGCAGACGTTCGTGCACAAAGAGCAGCAAACTTTTGCGATGCGCCTGCGACAGCTGCACCGACTCGCGCAGGGCCTGAATGTGCGCATACCGGTGCTTGTCAGACCAGGCTTCCAGGCGCTGGATCTGCCCCGATAGCCGTTCGATCCGGGCGAGCAAGTCGTTGAAGCGCTGCTGTGCGGGGCTCAGTTTCTCTTGCGCCGAGGCTTGCACCATCAAGGTCGACAGGGACGGTGCAACATGGGAAGGCGTTTCGGACAAGGGCGTTCTCTGAAAGGAATCGATCGGGCAGATGCTTGCGGGCCTGTTGGGTCACCGTGGGATGTTAACGCGGCCTTGAGGGCCGTCCCTTCGCTGGAAGGCTGGCATGGCCTCGGCCCGTTGATAATCACACACCGATCCCCATACACCGCCCATGCCCAGCCCCGCCCCGTTCAAAGTGCTCAGCCTCATCCCGCCGATGACGCAGCTCAACACGCCTTACCCATCCACCGCCTACCTGACGGGTTTTTTGCGTGCACGGGGTGTCGATGCGGTGCAAGAAGACCTGGCGCTGGCCACCGTGTTGGCCTTGCTGAACAAAAAAGGCCTGGCCGAGCTGCGCGATGCGGCGCTGGCCTTGCCCGTCGAAGAGCGTTCGGGCCCGGTGAATTTCTTCCTCGACCACTTCAATGACTACGCCATCAGCATCGACCCGGTGATCGCCTTCTTGCAGGGCCGCGACAGCACGCTCAGCCACCGCATCGCCGGCCGGGGCTTTTTGCCCGAAGGCCCGCGCTTTGCCGCGCTCGATGCCTATGACGACGACGGCACAGGCGACCCGATTGGCTGGGCTTTTGGCGCTTTGGGCCAAACCGACCGCGCCCGCCACTTGGCCACGCTCTACCTGAACGACCTGGCCGATGTGCTGCGCGATGCGGTCGATGAAGGTTTTGAATTTGTGCGCTACGCCGAGCGCCTGGCCGCCAGCCAGCCCAGCTTCGACGCGCTGGCCGAAGCCTTGGCCCAGCCCCCCAACCTGATCGACAGCACGCTGGAGCGCCTGACGCTGGAGGCCATTGAGCGGCACCAGCCCACCTTGGTGTTGTTGTCGGTACCCTTCCCCGGTTCGGTCTATGCGGCCTTTCGCATCGCCCAATGCATCAAGCAGGCGCACCCCAAAATTCGCATTGGCTTGGGTGGCGGCTTTGTGAACACCGAGCTGCGCGAGCTGAAAGACGCCCGCGTGTTCGAGCATGTGGACTTTGTCACGCTCGACGGTGGCGAGCGCCCGCTGCTCAGCCTGATCGAGCACCTGCAAGGCCAGCGCAGCGTGCAGCGCCTGCAACGCACCTTCATCAAGAGCGACGCAGGCCAGGTGCAGTACATCAACCTGCAAGAGCCCGATATCCCGTTTGAAGAGGTGGGCACGGCCACTTGGGACGGCCTGCCGCTGCACCAATACCTGTCGCTCTTGGACATGCTCAACCCGATGAACCGGCTGTGGAGCGACGGGCGCTGGAACAAACTCACCGTGGCGCACGGTTGCTACTGGAAGAAGTGCAGCTTTTGCGACGTGAGCCTGGACTACATCAGCCGCTACGAAACCGCGCAGGCCAGCACCTTGGTCGACCGCATCGAGCAAATCGTGGCCGAAACCGGCCAGACCGGTTTCCACTTTGTGGACGAGGCCGCACCGCCCAAAGCGCTCAAGGCCCTGGCCGAAGAACTGTTGCGCCGGGGCGTGCATATCTCGTGGTGGGGCAACATCCGCTTCGAGAAAACCTTCACGCCCGAGCTGTGCGAGCTGCTCGCGCAAAGCGGCTGCATCGCCATGTCGGGCGGTCTCGAAGTCGCGTCTGACCGCTTGCTTCAGCTCATGAAAAAAGGCGTCTCGGTCGAGCAGGTGGCACAAGTGACCAAAGGCTTTGCCGACGCGGGCGTGTTGGTGCACGCCTACCTGATGTACGGCTTTCCGACGCAAACCCTGCAAGACACCGTGGACGCGCTCGAATACGTGCGCCAGTTGTTTGAAAACGGCTGTATCCACAGCGGCTTTTTCCACCGCTTTGTCTGCACGGTGCATTCACCTGTGGGCCTGAACCCCGAGGCCTATGGCGTCACGTTATTGCCCTTGCCCGAAGGCACTTTTGCGAAAAACGATGTAGGCTTTGTCGACCCGACCCCCATGCCGCCCGGCGTGGACCACGACCTGCTGGGCCAGGGCCTGAAAAAAGCCATCTACAACTACATGCACGGCGTGGGCGTGGAGAACGACGTGCGCCAGTGGTTTGACCTGCCCAAAGGCCAGTGCCCCAAAACCACGGTGCCGCGCCACAAGATCGCTAAGGCGCTGGGCTGATCAAAGTCTTCCCATGGGGTGCATCACCAAGGGATGTGCTGCCCCTGATGGTCCACGAATTGCGCCCGCCCATTGGGCTGTAAGCCATCGAGCGTG
This sequence comes from Comamonadaceae bacterium, assembly GCA_027484105.1. GTDB lineage: Bacteria > Pseudomonadota > Gammaproteobacteria > Burkholderiales > Burkholderiaceae_C > Limnohabitans_A. The sequence goes on along the minus strand of JAIXUG010000017.1, from coordinate 2,766 downwards.
GCCAACAAGCGCTGGGCTGACTCGTTTGGGTGCAGGGCATCCTGGCCGACAAAGGGCTGGCTCAAGGCCGACTGCACAGTGCCTGGCTGCAAGGCGGCCACCACCAGCAGCGGTCTGCGCCGAGACAACTCAATCGCCGCCGTTTGCAGCAGCATGTTCAGCGCTGCCTTGGCCGACCGGTAGCCGTACCAGCCGCCCTTGCGGTTGTCTTCGATGCTGCCCACCCGCGCCGACAATTTGCCCCAAATCACCCGCTGCCCAGACGCCAGCAAGGGCGCGAAGTGCTTGAGCAAGAGGCCTGGGCCCACGGCGTTCAGGTGCATGGCGTTGAGCAAATGCGTGGCATCGAGCTCATCCAGTCGCTTTTCCGGGCCGCGGCCATTGAGCGTCAAGGCCCCGGTGGCGTCCAGCACCAGATGAAACGGCCCCTGCTGTGCCAAGGCCTGGGCGCAGGCCTGGATGCTGGGCTCGCTCAGCAGATCCAAGCCCGACGAACTTTGGCGTGACACCCCCACCACCGCCGCACAACGCGGGTCCGCCCGAAGTTGCTGCAACAAAGCCCCGCCAATCGCCCCGGTGGCACCCACGACCAAAGCCCGGTAGCCATCAGGCAGGGAAGTCATCATGGCTTGAGCCGGGACGAACTGGGCACAGCAGGTGCCAGGTCGTACGCGCAGCGAAAACCGATGTAAACCGCATAAAAATCGGCGGGTTTGTAGGCTTGCACATCGGCCTTCATGTTGAAAGCGCCATACCACCAAGAGCTGCCCACGGTGCGCCTTTCATTGCCCCGCGCATCGGTGGTCCACTCCCACACATTGGCCCCCATGTCGAACAAGCCATTCACGCCTGCCCGTGTCGCCCCGGCGGGTGCGGCGCGTGGCCACGGGTCGGGGTCACTGGTGTTGGCGCCTTGCGGGCTGTCGCCCGTACTCCAAGGGTATGTGCGCCCTTTCACCCAAGGCGCGGGGGGCGATTCGCGCAGCTCGGTAAAGCCCGCTTTTTGCCATTCGGCCCCAGTGGGCAATCGGCCTCCGGCCCAACGGCAATACGCCTGCGCCTCGGCAAAGTCCAGGTGCACGGCGGGCAGATCGGCGCTGGCCGGGGCCACGCCATCGGGCTTGCGCCAAGACCAACCGGGACGGCGCTCCCAGCCTGCGCCGTACTCAAAACCACCGCCTTCTTTTTCGGCGCGGGTCACGGTGCCGGTGGCGCGCGCATAGCGCTCAAACTGGCCAATGGTCACTTCGGTGCGGTCCATGGCCCAGCTGCCCAAAGTCACCCTCTCGCCAACCGGGCTGGGAGCTTGCGCCAAGGCCTGGGGCAGACCCGACAAAGCCCAAACACCCAGCAGCCCCAACCGAACCACTTTGGGCACAGCGCCCAAGCCACCTTTGTTCATCACGATGTCTCCTCACCCAAACTGCGCCTGACCCACTTTTGCAAACTGGGTCGCAGCGGCAAAAACAAACGGTACGCGGCCTCGAACAGCCAAGACAGCGGAGGCCAGGCCGACAGCCAGCCCAGCCAACGCCAACCTGGAAACATGCGCCACATTTTCGAAAACGCTGCCGCGCCGCTGTACAAGCGGCCTTGGTGATCGCGCACATGGAAACGGGCCATGGCCTGCGCACAGCTGAGCGAAGCGCCCAACTCGGCCCCCGCACTCACATCCACCCATTCGACGGCGGCCGCCTGGGGCAAACGCCGGTAAATCGCGATCTCGCGTCGGCACATGGGACACGCGCCGTCAAAGTACACCGTCAAAGTGTGCAGGCCGCTCATGGGGCCAACTCCGCCCGGGCCAGCAAACGGCCTTGTCGGTCCACCAAAAAGCCTTCGCCCATGCTGGGGTAGGTCTCGGTCAAGCCGGTCATGATCACCTGGTGTGTGACCCAAACCTCGGTGCGCCCTTTAGGCAATTCCCGCAAACGGGCCAACAAGGCCTTTTGCTGCGCGGCCGGATCGCCCTGCCCGGCAAAGGTGCTGTTCAGTGCGGGCCAGTCTTCGAACTGCCCAAAAGCCAGTCGCGCCGTGTCTTGGCAGCGGCACCACTGGCTGCTCAGCACCGCATCGGGCTTGAAATTTTGTACTTTCAGCCAGGCGCCAAAAGCCTGAGAGGCCTGCCTGCCCGCCTCGCTCAAATTGCGTTGGGTGCGGCACTGCCCCAAAGTGAATCCCGCCGGGTCGCCCAGGCCCGCCTCGGTCGCGGCATGGCGAATCAACAGCGCACCGCCGCTTTGCCGCCACAGGCGCAGCAGTTCGGCCGCGCCAGCCTGGCGCTCAGGCTGCGCCTGCACCCCACCGGGCATGCCCAAGAGGGCCACGGCGGCCGCCGAAGACCATTGGCCCAAAAGGCTGCGCCGTGAGGTGCAGACCATCGGCGTCTCGTGGTTGGCAGCGGGCCGCTTGAACGGTAGGTTCATGTGCAAGGCCTGCTCAATCCACTTCGCCCAAGGCGATGCGGCGCAGGGCTTGCTCGAATACCTCAGCCGGTTGCCCGCCCGAGATCAAGTGCTTGTCGTTGATGATGACTGCGGGCACCGAGCGGATGCCCGCCTGGGTGTAGAACTGTTGCCGCTCGCGCACCTCGGCGGTGTGGGCGTCGCTTTGCAGCACCGCTCGCGCAGCCGCCACATCCAAGCCGGCTGCAGCCACGCAAGACAGCAAAACCTCGGGGTCTTCCATGCATTCGGCGCGGCCCTGGTAGGCCTCTAAAAAGGCTTTTTTGAGTTGGTGCTGAGCGCCAGCGCCCTGGCCTTCGGC
>JAIXUG010000016.1 GCA_027484105.1 Comamonadaceae bacterium | reverse complement strand
GCTGCAGCCACGCAAGACAGCAAAACCTCGGGGTCTTCCATGCATTCGGCGCGGCCCTGGTAGGCCTCTAAAAAGGCTTTTTTGAGTTGGTGCTGAGCGCCAGCGCCCTGGCCTTCGGCCCAGTGCAGCAAACGGTGCGCGTTGAAGGTGTTGTAGACCCGGCCCCGGCCGCCGGGGTGGAAGGCAAACCCCACCTCGGCCCCGCGTGCGGCAATGGTCTGGCGAATCTGGGCTTGCTGTTCGGGCGTGGAGCCGTATTTTTGGGTCAGGTGCTCGCCCAAGTCCTGCCCGCCGGGGCCCATGTGCGGGTTCAGCTCAAAGGGCTGGAAGTGCAGCTCGGCCTGCACGTCCCCCTTGAGCCGCTCCAGCGCTTGCTCCAGCGCGCCCAATCCCACGGCGCACCAGGGGCAGGCAATGTCAGACACAAAATCGATTTTCATGGGGGTCATGGCGCACTTTCAGGCAAGGCCTTGGATCTTGCCGCAAATCACCGACAATCGCAGGCAAGTCCCCCAATTCCCATGATCCTTCCAGCGATAGAGCCCCACCATGAAGATCCTTGTCCTGCACGGCATCAACCTGAACATGTTCGGCAAACGCGACCCGGCCCAATACGGCACGAGCACGCTGGACGAAATCAACACCCAAGTGACCGCCCTGGGCCTTGAACTGGGGGCACAGGTCGAGTGCTACCAAACCAATTTCGAAGGCGAAATGGCCGAGCGCATCCACCGCGCCCACGCCGATGGCGTGCAGGCCGTGGTCATCAACGCCGGGGCTTGGACGCACTACAGCTATGGCATCCGCGATGCGCTGGCCATCCTCAAGTGCCCCATCATCGAGGTGCACATGTCCAACATCCACGCCCGCGAAGCGTTTCGCCACCACTCGGTGATCGCCGACATCGCCAAAGGCCAAATCGCCGGTTTTGGCGTGGACAGCTACTTGCTGGGCCTGCGCGCAGCGGTATCGGCTGCCCGCAGCTGACTCAAGCGGGCACCGAGCCCAACACCCGCTGCAAAGCCCCATCAAAGGCCTGTGCTACCTCAAACTGCACCCAATGCCCTGCCCCGGGCACGGTGTGCCACTGCCCCCACCGTTGCGCCAGGCCAGGCAGGGTGGCTTGCAGCTCTGACAAGCGCTCCCGGTACAAAGCATCGTGCTCGCCAAAAATGGCACTCACCGCTACCTGCAACTGAGGCAATGCACGCGCCACGATGTCGGTCGACGACAAGCGCCTGCGCGGCATGCGGTCGCGCTGCACATTGGCGGCATGCAAACTGAGCGCCAAGCCATCCAGGCTCTGCGGGTGTTCCAACATGAGCGCCATCAGGTTGTGGCGGTGCACTTCGTTCTGTGCTTCGGGGGTGGTCAAATGCCGCCAACCTTTGAGCGGCACCCGTTGCGGCGACGACATGCCCATGCCCGGCGCGCCCACCAACACCAAATGCTGCGCGTCTTTCGGGTGTGCGGCCAGCCACAGGGCAGCGGCCATGCCACCAAACGAAAAGCCCACCAGCTGCACCCGATCGCCACAGGCACCGCAGGCTTGCAGCTGCTGCAAGCCTGCATGCAGGTGGGCGGGCAAAGCGTCCACATCGGTGCAGCCAGGCGGCAAATCCGAGTCGCCAAAACCGGGCAAATCAGGCACCAAGACCCGCCAGCCCGCGGCCTGCAAAGGGGCGATGTTGCGCACCCAGTGCGTCCAGCTGCCGCTGCCGCCATGCAGCAAGACCACGGCGGGCTGCATGGGCTGCCCCCAGGCGTGCCAGACCGTGCGGCTGCCATCGCAGGTGGTGTGCAGCCGTGTGGCCCCGGCCAGCGACAGGCGCAGGTCGGGGGGTAAAAAATCAGGGCATTCAAACCGGTTCATGCAAGCGCCACACTTTGAAAGCGGCCACCGTGGCCACCACACTGGTCAACACACTGAGCACGAAGACACTTTGCAAGCCCCAGCGTTCGCTGATCAAGCCGCCCAACAAAGCGCCCAACACGCCCGGGAAGCCGTACGCGATCACGGTGTACAGCGCCTGCCCGCGCCCGCGCAAACGCCCGGAAAAATGCTGCGATATCAGCGCAATGCAGGCCGTGTGGTGCGTGGCAAAGGTGATGGCGTGCAGGGTCTGCGCCAGCAACAAAACCCACAACACATCGGCCCAAGTGGCGGTGATCAGCATCCGCAGCACCATCACGGCCGAGCACAGCACCAGCCAGCCCGTCAATGGCATGCGCGGCAACCAGCGCGACTGGGTGAAAAACCAGACGATCTCTACCGCCACCGACACGGCCCACAACAGACCGATCATGGTTTTGCTGTAACCCAGCGAATCGAGGTAAAGCGAGAAAAACACATACACCCCGATGTGCGACAGCACATGGAAAAACGTGGAGGTGAAAAACCAGAACACCGGTTTTTGGCGCAGCACAGGCCAGACAGGGGCATGCGCATCGCTGTGGTGGGTGGTCTCTTTCAGGTCGGGCATCCACCACACGCTCAGCAGCACCGCGCCCAGGGTCAGCACCGTCCAGGCCGGAAAGTGCTGCATGCCAAAAGCCTCGAACCAGGCGCCGGCCACAAACACCGTGACCAGAAAACCCAGGGATCCCCACAGGCGCACCCGCCCGTAGCGTTTGGTGTCAAAAGCGCCGCCCCGGCTGACCAGGTGCGCCATGGCCGCTTCGCTCATGGGCATCATGGCGCTGGTGTGGGTGAACATGAGCAACAGCACCAGACCCAGACCCAGTGGCCCCCAATCCCAAAACAGCAAACAAGCCGTGGCAAAGGCCACCCCGGCTCCTAAGCGCAGCAACTTGACGCGCTCGCCCGTGCGGTCACTGATGGCGCCCCAGGCATAGGGCGCAAACAAACGCGTACCCGCTTGCACCGCCGTCAACACACTGATGGTCAGCAAGCTCAGGCCCATGTCCTGCAGCCACAGGGGCAAATAAGGGTTGAAAAACCCGATGTGCGCAAAGTAACTGGCCGACAGCGCGGCAAAGGGCATGAGCTGACGGCGTGGCGTCATGCCTTAAGGCTTGTGGGCAGCGATCGGCGGCAAGGCATGCGCCACATCACCGCACTGGGCGCGGTGCTGCAAGGCGTGTTCCATCACCACCAGCGCCAGCATGGCCTCGGCAATGGGTGTGGCGCGGATGCCCACGCAGGGGTCGTGACGGCCTTTGGTGATGACTTCGGTGGGCTGCCCATTCGAGTCGATCGAATCGCGGGCGATCAAAATCGAGCTGGTGGGTTTGATGGCGATGGACACCTCAATGTCCTGCCCGGTGCTGATGCCGCCCAGCACGCCGCCCGCGTTGTTGCCCACAAAGCCCTCGGGCGTGAGCGTGTCGCCGGCCATGCTGCCTTTTTGCGTGACGCAGCCAAAACCCGCGCCGATCTCCACGCCTTTGACGGCATTGATGCCCATCATGGCGTAAGCAATGTCGGCGTCGATCTTGTCAAAAAGCGGCTGGCCCAAGCCCACGGGCACGCCACGCGCCACCACGCGCAGGCGCGCACCACACGAATCGCCCGACTTGCGCAGCGCGTTCATGTAGTCCTCCAGCGCCGACACATCGGCCACCGGGGCAAAAAACGGGTTGTTCGGCACATGGTCCCAGCTCTCAAAACCAATCGGCACATCGCCGATCTGGGTCATGCAGCCGACAAAAGTGGTGCCCAATTTTTCTTTGAGCCACTTTTTGGCCACCGCGCCTGCGGCGACCATGGGGGCTGTGAGGCGGGCCGACGAACGGCCACCGCCACGCGGGTCGCGCAGGCCGTATTTGCGCCAATAGGTGTAGTCGGCGTGACCTGGGCGGAAGGTTTGCAGGATGTCGCCATAGTCCTTGCTGCGCTGGTCGGTGTTCTGGATGAGCAAGCAGATCGGGGTGCCGGTGGTCAGCCCTTGGTAGACGCCCGACAGGATTTGCACCGCGTCGGGTTCGTTGCGTTGGGTGACGAATTTGCTGGTGCCGGGACGGCGGCGGTCCAGATCGGGCTGGATGTCGGCCTCGCTGAGCGGCATGCCGGGAGGGCAGCCGTCGATCACGCAGCCAATGGCCGGGCCGTGAGATTCACCAAAGTTGGTGACCGAAAAAAGTTGTCCGAAGGTATTGCCGCTCATGGGTGGGCATTATCCCAGAGCGCCGCTGAGGCCTCGGCTGAGCTCAATTTGGGGCGCCAGGAGCCTGTTGGGGTGAGCCATCGGGCCAATCGCGGATGTAGGCCTTGAGCATCTTGTTTTCAAAGTCCTGACTCTCCACCACCGCCTTGGCCACATCGTAGAAGCTGATGACCCCCATCAGCACGGCCCCATCCATGATGGGCATGTAGCGCGCATGGTGCTCCAGCATCATGCGGCGGACTTCGTCGATGTCGTTGTCACTGGAGCAGGTCTGGGGCTGGGCATCCATGGCCTCTTGCACCCGGGTCTGGCCGACCTGGCCACCGTTTTTGACCACCTGGCGGATCACTTCGCGAAAAGTGAGCATGCCCACCAAGGTGCCCTGGGACATGACCAGCAAAGAACCGATGTCTTTGTCGGCCATGTCATTCATGGCGCGCGACAGCGGCTCATCGGCCTGAACCGTGAACAGGGTGCCGCCTTTGACGCGGAGGATGTCGCTGACTTTCATGGTGTGTCTCCTGAGGGTCGATACGGGTGATCGTGCATACCAATATAGCCCACAATGGCGCCAGCGTCGCGGGCAAAATGCCTGTGCAAGGCATTCTTTTTTCGGAGAACCCCATGGCTGGTTACAGCGATCCCGGTTTTGACACTTTGGCCCTGCATGCGGGGGCGGCCCCCGACCCCACCACCGGCGCGCGGGCGGTGCCGATCCACCTGACCACGTCTTTCGTTTTTGAATCCAGCGACCAAGCGGCCGCCCTCTTCAACCTGGAGCGCCCAGGCCACGTCTACAGCCGCATCAGCAACCCCACCAACGCAGTGCTGGAACAGCGCATCTCGGCTTTGGAGGGCGGCATCGGAGCGATCACCACCGCCAGCGGCCAAGCGGCTTTGCACCTGGCCATTGCCACGCTCATGGGGGCGGGTTCGCACATCGTGGCCTCCAGCGCTTTGTATGGGGGCTCACACAACCTGCTGCATTACACCCTGAGCCGCTTTGGCATCCGCACCACCTTCGTCAAACCGGGCGACCTGGACGCCTGGAAAGCCGCCGTGCAGCCCGACACCAAACTCTTTTTTGGCGAAACCGTGGGCAACCCCGGCATGGACGTTCTGGACATCGAAGCCGTGAGCGCCATCGCCCACGAGGCGGGTGTGCCGCTGCTGGTGGACTCCACCCTCACCTCGCCCTGGCTGATCAAGCCCTTTGACCACGGGGCAGACCTTGTCTACCACTCGGCCACCAAGTTTTTGTCTGGCCACGGCACCGTGGTGGGCGGTGTGGTGGTCGATGGCGGCAGCTTTGACTGGGACAAATCGGGCAAATTTGCCGAACTGAGCCAGGCCTATGCGGGTTTTCACAACATGGTTTTCAGCGAAGAGAGCACCGTGGGCGCCTTTTTGCTGCGCGCCCGGCGCGAAGGTCTGCGTGACTTCGGCGCGTGCATGAGCCCGCACACCGCCTGGCTGATTTTGCAAGGCATCGAGACCCTGCCCCTGCGCATGGCGCGCCACATGGACAACACCGCCAAGGTGGTCGAGTTTTTGGCGGCGCACCCGCTGGTCAGCCGCGTGGGCCACCCCATGCTGCAGAGCCACCCCTCGCACGCGCTGTCGCAAAAACTCTTGCCACGCGGCGCCGGTTCAGTGTTCAGCTTCGACATCCAAGGCAGCCGCGCCCAGGGGCAAAAGTTCATCGAAACCCTCAAAGTCTTCAGCCACCTGGCCAACGTAGGCGACTGCCGCAGCCTGGTGATCCACCCGGCCAGCACCACGCATTTCCGCATGAGCGATGAGGCGCTGGCCGCCAGCGGCATTGGCCCCGGCACGAACCGTCTGTCGATTGGTCTGGAAGACCCGGCCGACCTGATCGATGACCTGAAAAAGGCGCTCAAAGCAGCCGAGAAAGCAGGAGCCTGACCATGAAAATCACCGTCCAAGGCCACGACGTTTACGCCTACACCGGCGGCAAGCCCTTCAACCCCGCCCAGCCCACGGCCGTGTTCATCCACGGCGTGCTCAACGACCACAGCGTCTGGATTTTGCAAACCCGCTACATGGCGCACCACGGCTGGAACGTGCTGGCCATCGACCTGCCGGGGCACTGCAAAAGCGCAGGCACACCGCCTCAAAGCGTGGAAGAAGCGGCCAACACCGTCATCGCGCTGCTGGATGCGATGAAGATCGACAAAGCCGCCCTGATCGGCCACAGCTTTGGCTCCTTGATCGCGCTCGAAGCCACCGCCCGTGACGCGGCATCACACCCGGGCCGCGTGAGCCACCTGGTGATGGTGGGTACCGCCTACCCCATGGCGGTGTCGCCCGCTTTGCTCGATTTGTCGGTCAGCGCCCCATTCAAGGCCATCGACATGGTCAACAGCTTCTCGCACTCCACACTGGCCCCGCCGCCTTCGGCACTGGGCCCCGGCACTTGGCTGTATGGCGGCAGCAAAGCGCTGATGCGCCGCGTGCTGGCCAGCAACACGCAGGTCAACGTGTTCCACACCGGCTTCAAGGCCTGCGACGACTACCTTGGTGCCGAGGCCGCGATGCCGCAAGTGGCCTGCCCCACCCTGTTTGTGCTGGGCAGCGCCGACCAGATGACGCCGCCCAAGGCGGCGCAAAGCCTGATGGCCTTGTGCGCCCAACCCAAGGTGGTCAAACTGCCCGCTGGCCATTCACTGATGACGGAAGCACCCGAAGGCGTCTTGCAGGCACTCAAGGATTTTTTGAAACCCTGAGCTGAACAGCCATTCGCGCACAGGGGGGCGCCTCAACAAGATGAACACACCGACTGCCCACATCACCCCGCCCTTGACGGCGCAGAGGGCCCAGGACATAGCCCGCTCGCTGGACCTGCGCGCCCTGCCCGCCGATTTTCTGAACAACCCCTACCCGATCTACGCCGCATTGCGCGAGACCGAACCCTTTAAGCGCATGCCCGATGGTTCGTTTTTCCTCACGCGCCACGCCGATCTGGTGGCGGTGTACCGCGACGCCAAGGTGTTCAGCTCCGACAAGCAGGTCGAGTTTGGCCCCAAATACAACCACGCGCCGTTCAACCAGCCGCCCTTGGCCACGCCCGGTGGCTTGGCCCCGCTGTTCGAGCACCACACGAACAGTCTGGTCTTCAACGACCCGCCCTTGCACACGCGGGTGCGACGCCTGATCATGGGTGCCCTCACCCGCCGCGCCATCGAGGCCATGGAGCCCGGCTTGGTGCAACTGGTCGACAGCCTGCTGGACCGCATCGAAGCCCAAGGCGGTGGCGACCTGATCGAAGACTTTGCCTCGGCCATTCCGGTCGAGATCATCGGCAACTTGCTGGATGTGCCACAAGCCGACCGCGAACCGCTGCGGGCCTGGTCGCTGGCCATTTTGGGTGCGCTGGAGCCTGCCCTGAGTCCTGAGCAGGAAGCGCTGGGCAACCGCAGCGTGACCGAATTTTTGGCCTATTTGCGCGAGCTGGTGGCCAAGCGCCGCCAGCACCCTGGCGACCCGGAGCACGATGTGCTGACCCGGCTGATCCAGGGTGAGGAAAATGGCGATGCGCTCAGCGAGGTTGAGCTGCTGCACAACTGCGTGTTTTTGCTCAATGCCGGGCACGAAACCACCACCAACCTGATCGGCAACGCCCTCATCAGCCTGCAGGAATGGCCCGCTCAACGCGAACAACTGAAGGCCGACCTGCATGCCGCGGCCAGCGCCGAAGCACATGACCAGATCATGGGTCTGGCAGTGGACGAGTTTTTGCGTTTTGAATCGTCCAACCAACTGGGCAACCGCCGCGCCCTGCAAGCCACGCAGGTCAACGGTGTCGATTTGCCTGCGGGGGCCTTGGTCACGCTGTGCATTGGCGCGGCCAACCGCGACCCGGCCGTGTACGCCAACCCGGAGCAACTGGACCTGCGCCGCACCGGCAACAAACACCTGGCCTTTGGTTTTGGCGTGCACCAATGCGCAGGCCTGAGCCTGGCGCGTTTGGAGGGACGCATCGCCATCGGGCGGTTTTTGCAACGCTTTCCGAACTACCAACTCACCCAGGCCCCGGTGCGCGGCGGTCGCGCCCGGTTCCGGGGCTTTCTGAACGCCCCCTTTCGCACCTGATCACCACTACAGGAGACACTGCCATGACCGAAGCCCTTCGTCACGCCAGCTTTGCAGAGTTTTATCCCTTTTACCTGAGCGAGCACAACAACCGCACCTGTCGGCGCATGCACTTTGTGGGCAGCAGCTTGTCATTGCTCTGCCTGGCCATGCTGGCCATCACGGGCAAGCCGCAGTACCTGCTGTATGGCTTGCTGTGCGGCTATGGCTGCGCCTGGATCGGCCACTTTGTGTTCGAAAAAAACAAACCCGCCAGCTTCAAGCGACCGCTCTACAGCTTCATGGGCGACTGGGTGATGTACCGCGACATGTGGCGCGGCCGTGTGAGTTTTTAAGGCTCAAGCCTTCTCTGGCAACAAAGCCGCCAAGCGAATTTGGTCCAGCCCGGTTTGCAGCCACAGCGGGTCGGTGGCCGACCCGCGATCCACCAGCAAACGATCGGCCAGCGGGGCCACACTGGCCATCTCCGGGTCAACCAGCAAGACCAATCGGGCTTGCCCCTGCTCGTTTTGCTCGTTCAAGCGGCCCACCCAGTCCAAGCCTTGCAGCACCGTCAGCACTTGGCGCAACGCTTCGGTTTCAACCCGCAAAATCGCGGCCAGCTCGTCAACGCTGCGCCCACGCCGCTCGGTGAGTCTGGCGGCATTCAATTGGGCCAGCACCTCCAAGGCGAGCCTGAACGACCAGCCCGCGCCTTCAGGTTGGCGCCAATGCTGACGCCCCAACTCGGGCAGGCTCGACGCCACCACCGCGCCCAGCAAGACCAGCAACCAGGTCACATAAATCCACACCAACAAAATCGGCAAAGCCGCAAAGGCGCCATAAATGGCCGAATAGGTGGGCACCTGCAGCAAATACACCGCCATGAGTTTTTTGGCCACCTCCAGCGCTCCCGCCACCAAAAATCCGGCCGTGATCGCATGCCGCCAACGCACCCGGGTGTAGGGCACATAAAAATACAAGCCGCTGACACAGGCTGTCAGCAACACAAACTCAAAACTGTCGAGCAACCAGCGCACCGAACCGGGCAGCACATCGACCACATCACGTGAAGCCGTCACCACATACGAGCTGATGGCCAAACTGGCGCCCAAAAGCAAGGGGCCCAGAGTGATGGCAGACCAGTACAACAAAACCCGCTGGGGCAGCGTCCGCTGGCGCTGCAGCCGCCAAATCTGGCCCAGGGTGCGCTCGATGGTGACCATCAAAAACACCGCCGACAACAGCACCGCCACCAAGCCCGCCGTACCCAGGCGGCTGGCCTTGCGGGAAAACTGCGTCAGGTAGCTCAGCACCTGGCGCGCGATGCTCTCGGGCACCAGGCTTTCAACCAGCCAGCGCTGTATCGTGTCCTGGAACTTGCCAAACACCGGAAAGGCCGAAAACACCGCCAAACCCACAGCAAACAAAGGCACCAGTGCCAGCACGGTGGTGAAGGTGAGCGAGCCTGCGCTCACACCCAGCCGCGCATCACGAAAGCGCGCAGCCAGCACGCCAGCCATTTGGCGCCAGGGAAAAACAGACACCTCTTGCCACCACAGGGCCATGGAGTTGCGAAAAGAGGACTTGGACAAGGCATTGGGCATGCCCGGTATGATGCCACCGCAATGAACGCCCACGACCCCAACCCCTCTCTGCCCTCCCACCCTTCCCCAGAAAACGCCCATCCCGAAGGCCTGGACTGGACCCGATGGCTGGCCGTCGGCAGCCTGGTCGGGCTGATCCTTCTGGGCCTGGCCTGGGAGCTTTGGCTCGCTCCCCTGCGCGAAGGGGGTTCGTGGTGGGCCATCAAGGTGTTGCCTCTGTGCATTCCCATCGCGGGTTTGCTGAAAAAGCGCATGTACACCTACCGCTGGGTCAGCTTGTTGGTCTGGCTGTATTTCACGGAAGGCGTCGTCCGCGCTTGGGGCGATGCATGGCCCTCCTCGGGCCTGGCCATGCTGCAAACCTTGCTGTGCACCAGCTTGTTTGTGGCCTGCGCGCTGCATGTGCGCATCCGTTTCAAGGCGGCCAAAGCCACGGGCAACTTTGTCCCCGTGCCCCGCGACTGAACACTTGCCACCCGGCCCCCAAGGTTGCCGATTGACTCACCAGTGATCACCATGACCGCATTGAAGCCCAACCCTCACGAACTGATCGCGCAACTGCGCGCCATCTGTGGCCCTGCCAACGTGCTCACCCACGAGGACCCGGGCGCCGACCTGAGCCCCTGGGAACAAGACTGGCGCAAGCGCGTCCAGGGCCGCGCCCTGGCCGTTGTGCGCCCAGGCGACACGGCCCAAGTGGCCGCCGTGGTCAAGGCCTGTGCAGCGGCGTCCACGCCCATCGTGCCCCAAGGCGGCAACACCGGGCTGGTGGTGGGGGGTGTGCCCGACGACTCGGGGACGCAAATTGTGCTGAGCATGACCCGCATGAACGCGGTGCGCGCCATCGACCCGGACAACCTGACCATCACGGTGGAGGCCGGTTGTGTGCTGCAAAACCTGCAGCTTGCGGCGGAGAATGCCGGTTTTTTGTTCCCCTTGAGCCTGGGCGCCGAAGGCAGTTGCACCATCGGTGGCAACCTGGGCACCAACGCAGGCGGCACGCAAGTCGTGCGCTACGGCAACACCCGCGAGCTGTGTCTGGGCCTGGAGGTCGTCACCGCACAAGGCGAGATCTGGCATGGCCTCACCGGTCTGCGCAAGGACAACACGGGATACGACTTGCGTAACCTGATGATCGGCAGCGAAGGCACGCTGGGCATCATCACCGCCGCCACCATGAAGCTCTACCCCCTGCCTGCCGCGCAACTGACCGCCTGGGCTGCCGTGCCCAGCATGGAAGCGGCGGTGCAGCTGCTGGGTCTGGCGCACCAACGCCTGGGGCCGGGCTTGACCGGCTTTGAAGTCATGGGCCAATTTGCCCTCAGCCTGGTGGACAAGCACTACCCCCATCTGCGCGTGCCGCTGTGGCAAACATCGCCCTGGTGCGTGCTGTTGGAAAACTCCGACAGCGAAAACGAAACACATGCGCGCAGCCAGTTCGAAGCCCTGCTTGAGGCCGCGCTGGAAGCGGGTTGCGTGAGCGATGCCGTGGTCGCCGAAAACCTGACGCAAGCGCGCGGCCTGTGGCACATCCGCGAAAGCATCACCCTGGCCCAGGTGCAAGAAGGCCTGAACATCAAACACGACATCAGCATCCCGGTGTCAGTCATTCCGGCTTTTGTGGCCGAAACCGACGCCCTGCTGGCGCTGGAGGTGCCCGGTGTGCGCCTGGTGGACTTTGGCCACCTGGGCGACGGCAACCTGCACTACAACGTGCAGGCGCCCGAAGGGACCGACGGCCAGGCCTTTTTGCGCGACTTCGAGGACAAGGTGAACACCCTGGTGTTTGACCAGGTGCTCAAATTCAAGGGCTCGATCAGCGCCGAGCACGGCGTGGGCGAGCTCAAAGTGAGCAAACTGCCTCTCTACAAAGACCCCACCGCGCTGGCCATGATGCGGGCCGTGAAAGCCGCGCTGGACCCTCAGAACCTGCTCAACCCGGGACGCGTGCTGGAGACGCTGTGAAGCGCACCTGACACCTTGGCCCAGGTGTGCTCTGGCCCACAGACCTGGGTCGCTGGAACTTCTATGCTGAACCGACTGGAGTGACCTTGGCCCGAGCGGCCCAGGGACAACTCAAGTGTTCACCCACCCAGCAGGAGTTCAGCGATGCCAAAGACCCATTCTCCAACCCGCCTCATGCGCACAGCCACACTGGCGCTGGTGGCCTTGGGCCTGAGCGCCTGCTCCGGCATGACGCAACAAGAAAGAAACACCGCCATCGGCGCTGGCGTGGGCGCCATCGGCGGCTCGATTCTGACAGGGGGCAGCACCGCAGGCACCGTCGGTGGGGCTGCCGTGGGCGGTGTGATCGGTCACGAAATCGACAAAAACAAAAAGTGAGTCACCGCCGTGCTTGAAACCATTGCCATCATCCTGGTCGTGCTGTGGCTCGTGGGTCTGGTGTCGTCCTACACCATGGGTGGACTGATTCACATCCTGCTGGTCATTGCCATCGTGGTCATCCTGGTGCGAGTGATTCAGGGCAGACGCCTTTGACCCGACAGCGCTGGCGGCTTGGGCGCCGTCTTGCGCGCTCCCTCATCGCGTCCCATTGTGGGCTGGTGCACCGACATATGCCGTGGTCTTATCTATCCTGAACCGTCTTGAAGAAGTGCCTGCAAGGGACCCGCTTCAAGCAGGGGGCCCAGCTTTGACTTGGCCAAACAGACAGCTTGAAATAAAGGATTACAAAATGACCAGAAAAACCACTTGGGCGACTTTGGTTGCCACTTTGGTGATGGTGTTGGCCTCAGGCTGCGCTGTCACACGAGGGCAAGAATCGGTTGGCGCCTACATCGACGACACAGGCATTACCACCTTGGTCAAATCACGCTTTTTTGAAGACAAAGACGTGGCGGGCTCGTCCATCAGCGTGGAAACCCTGAAAGGCACCGTGATGCTGTCTGGCTTTGCCAAAAGTGCACTGGAGCGCAACAAGGCCGAGACCATCGCACGCGGTGTGAAAGGTGTGACTTCGGTGAAAAACGAAATCGCCATTCGTCCATGAGCCCTGCGCTTGGGCTTTGGTGGGCGCAGGGGGGCGGTCGTTTTCACAGACCGCCACACCCCGTCACTTCACGACAGCCGCATCGCTCAGCCTTTTGAGCAAAGCCGCTCGGCGACTTTGCACCACGGCCGCTTGCACCAGGGCTTTGCTTTCTTCAAAGCCGGGCACCTGGAAGGGGCGCTTGGCGTTCAACCGCACCACGTGCCAATAAGGCCCCACCTGGATGGGTGCAGCCGACACCGCCCCTGGGGCCAGATTGACCACCACGTTGGAGATGGCGGGCGCGATCTGGTCGGGCAGGAACCACCCCAGCTCGCCGCCCTTGTCCTTGCTCGGGTCCATCGATCGGGCTCTGGCCAGGGCATCAAAGGCCTGCCCGGCGCGCACCGCGGTCATCACAGCGCGGGCGTCGGCTTCAGAGGACAACACAATCGTTGAAATCTGGTACTGCTGCAACTCACCCGCCGCCCGCAAGGCCTTGACCTGGCGCTCGTACTCGGTCTTGAGCTCTGCGTCGGTGATCGGGTTCTTGGTGAACTCGTCATTGAGCACCAACTCGATCAGCAGGTTTTGACGCAAGGTCTGCAGCGCGTCTTGCGTGGCAGGCAACTTGTCCAGGCCTCGCTTTTGCGCTTCCTGCGTCATCAGCTCCCGCGCCACCAACTCTTGCCGGAGCGCAGCGCGCAACTCGGGCGTATCCCTTTGGCCTTGGGCCAAATTGGCCTGCACGTTGCGATCCATCAGGCGCGCCGCGATTGATACCCCGTTGACCACGGCCACGGGGGCGTCGGCCGACAACGCCAAACCAGAAAAACAGACAGCACCTGAAAAACTCAACGCTGAAACCCAAAACTTCGAATGATTCTTCACACTGAACTCCAGAAAATCACCAACTAGAAACATATCGTATCAAGGTCTTTTGACAATGCGGAAAGATAACCGCTGCTGCCCCGCCTGCATGGCAAATTGCAGGGGGAATTGGCGTTCAGCCAAAGGCAAGACACGAATGGCTCGACGGCTGGGTGAGAGTTCCACTACACCCACTGCCCCAACCAAGTTCAACTCAGCGCCTGCCGCATCCATCCAAGTTTGCAGCTTGGCAGGCAACTCGACATCTGCCGCCTCCAGCCCGTCACGCAGTTCAATGTGCACCACACCAGCTTCGTTATTTTGCGGCAGCTTGAGCACCGTCACCTGGTATGCCACCGCCTGTTGTGCCAGAGCAGGCGTGAGGACCACTGGGCGCTTGAGGGCGCTCGGTTCGTCCTTGATGACCATCGAGCCATCAACAAACGTCAAGTTGTAGTTGCCGTCTGTGCCGCTGGCGCTGGTGACATAAGTACCTGCTTTCTTCTCGGTACGGGTGGCCGTCACACCAGTCAACACAGATGTAGTTTCGCCGCCCACCAAACCGCTGGCGGTAAAGCCGCTCACCGTCTGGCTGGCGCCGTTGTAGATGAGCATGCCGCTGTTGGCCGTGACTGTGGCATTGGCTTTGGCAATGGTCAGGCTGCCGTTGACCGTGGTCACGGTGTAATTTTTCTCGGTACCTGCCGTCACGATGTTGGTGTAGCTACCAGCGTTCTTACCAGTGGCGCCTGAAGACACCACGCTTGTCAAACTGCTCACGGTGTCATTGCCTTTTAACCCCGATAGCACGAACCCATTCACCGACTGATTGGTAGCGTTGTAAGTCACCGAGGCGCTGTTCCCTGTTGCGGTCAATACCGCCTTGCTGATACTGCCCACCACTCCACTGATGCTGCTGGGCAGGGCGTAGTTGCTCAGGTTGGTTGAACCTGTACCCACGTAGTCTGCTTGGCTCAGAGACACCGTTACCGTCTTACCGCTGCCCGCATTGGCGTTGTCATAGGTGCCGGTGGTCTTGGTGACCGTAGCACCGTCCGAATTCAACCATCCGGTCAGGGCATAGTTGGCCGAGGTCAATGTGGCGGTGTTATTGCCGTCATAGACCTTGCTCACGATGCCTTGCAGCGCACCCGTAATGGGGGTCACCGTGACTTGCGCCGGGCTGACCGTGTGGGTGCTGTTCACATAACTGAAACTGTAGTTGCTGGCTGTGCCCGTACCCATCACCGCGCTGCTGGGCGACACTGTAAAGCTGCCCGCCTGGGCCACACCCGCCGAGGTGACGCCAGCGCCACTGGCTGTCTGCGTGACCGAGACCACATTGTCAGACCCTACCAATGGGCTTGTGGTGAAAGCCGTACCACTGGCCAGAATGCCATAAGTGCTGGTGCCGTCGTACGTGGTGGTGCGTGACGTGTTGGTGACGGTCACCGGCTTGGATGTGATCGTCCCCACCGCCCCACTGATAGTACTGGGCAAGGTGTAGTTGCTCAGGTTGGTTCCGCCTGTGGCGGTGTAATCCGCATCGACCAGTGACACCGTCACCGTTTTGATGCTGCCAGCATTGGCGTTGTCATAGGTGCCACTGGTCTTGGTGACCGTGGCGCCGTCCGAGCCCACCCAACCGCTCAGCGCGTAGTTGGCTGACGAAAGCGTCGCCGTATTGGTGCCGTCATAGATCTTGCTTACCGAGCCTTGCAGGTTGCCGACTATCGCGGTCAAACCAGCAGGGTCGATGACCAGGGTGCCGTTGGCATACGCCAAGGTGTAGTTGGTGCTGGTGTAGCCGGAGGGCACGATGGCGTAATTCCCTGCGTTCACAGCCCCTTGTGATGTGCCACCATAGGCCAGCGCTCCACCCAAAACAGCTTCGGTCTCGTTGTTGACAAAGCCGTTGTAGGTCACGCCATTGCCACCGCTCCACTCAACACCGTCATAGGTTTTGTTGGCATTGTTTGCCGTGATGGTCAGCGGGACCGTGGTGATCACGCCGTTGCTGCCAGCCAGCGTATTGGTTGGCTGGTTGCTGACACTGTCAACCACCAGGTAGTTGCGCGCATCTGCGCCGTCCAGCGCGATATTGGAGACAGTATAGGCAAGGTTGGTGCCGGCATCCTTGCCGACGAAAGCACCGCTGCCGTTGGCAGTCAAGACATCACCAGACAAGCCACCGCTCACGGACAGACCCACCCCGTTCATGGCAGGCGTGCCGTCGTAGGCCTTACTGACGCTGCTGGTCAGTGACGCCGTAACGGCCAGCGGGTTGACCTGCATTGCGCCGGTCACCGTGATGGTGTTGCTGTAATTGATGCTGCTGTTGGTGATCGAGGCAGCGCCTAGCTGATAGGCGCCCACATTGAGACGACCGCCGCTGCTCAGCGCGGGTGACAACGCACCCAGAGTGAAAGCGGTGTTGCCTCCCGCGCCATCGTTGAGCGTGAGCGATGAAGCACTGATGTTGACGCTGCTCGTCAAGTCATAGATGGTGTTGTTGCTGCTCTTATAGTAGCGGGCTGAGTTCACAGCAAAGTTTGCAGCAGAGCCGTAAGTGGTGGCAGTGTCGCTCATCTTCACCAAGAGCTGATCAGCAGGCACGATGGTGTAGGTGCCCGGCACATAGCTGATGGTGTAGTTGGCAGCCGTCAGGCCGCTGGGTACCAGCACATTGTTATAAATACCAGGCTGCGTATCGCCACCTGTACGTGTGACGGTCAGAGAACCGCCCAGCACGCCCGCCGTGGTTTCTGTCTGGCCCGCCACAAAGCCGATGTAACTGGCCCCTGCGTAATTCACGGCATCGTTTTCAATAATGAACCGTGCATCGCTTTTTGCACGCACCGTCAACGGTGCTTTGTTGACGGTCAGGGTACCGTTGACAAAATTCAGGCTGTAATTGTTGCTCGTCAAACCTCCAGGAATGATGCTGTAACTGCTCGCGTTCACTGCCGACTGAGCTGTCCCTGAATAACTCAAAGCCCCCCCTAACGAATTGGAGACGGTGTCACCGGCCAGTAAGCCGCTGTAACTGACGCCATTGCCCCCCGAATAAGGCAGCCCGTTGTATGTCTTGGTGGCGTCGTTGGCCCTCACTGTCAAGGGCGCGGCGGTGATCGTCAGCCCCGGGTTGCTCCCCAAGTAACCCAGTGCTTGCGCACCCACTGTCCGGCTGAACATGTAGCTACCCGCGTTGTAGTAGCCACTCGGGTTCACCACGGCCAGCGCGTTGGTAGACAACGTACGGAGCGAGGTGCTGGTGTCGGGCAAGTCGCCATTGACGAATCCTGATGGCGTACCAGCAGTTGGCGCTACCGGGGTGTTGCCGTAAACAATACTCTGGTCAGCTGCGCTGCTCCACGATACAGTGGGCCGCTCGCGGTAGATGACGTAATACCCCGATGCACCCAATCCGGTTTTGAAGTTGGAAACGCTGCGCGTGCTGCCGTAGCGGAAACGCCCACTGCCCGAACCCACCAAAGTGGTCAATGAAGGGTTATTGACCGCACCGGTGTAAAACAGTACCCGACCATTGATGCCCGTGGTGATGGTGCCGCCATTCAAAACCAAATTACCGCTTGTGGTGTCTCCCACTGCCGCGCCCCGTCCGGCGGTGAGCAGCACAGCGTCAGACGCTGTGCTGGTGGTCGAGATGTTATGACTGAGCGTGAGGTCGCCCTGAGTGGTGTTCAGTTCGATGGATCCGGTCGATGTCAGGCCTTGGGTGCTCCCCAAAGTGCCCACATTCATGGCCGAGCTGTTCGTCAGGTAGACATGCGACCCCAGACCGCTGCCAGCCAAGGTGCCAAAAGCGTTGCCACTCTCCCGCATGATCACCGACGAGGCACCAGTACCTGCCAGTAGTAAACCTGTACCGCTGACGCTGCCACCCGCACGCTGAATGACAGAACCCGACAAAGTGACGAGGCCATTGCTTCCGGTGCCTGTCGATGCCACGGGTCGGTTGATCGCCACACTGCCGTACACATTGATCGGACCAGCAATGCTGTAGCCGGACACCGCCGGATTAGAACTGGCTGATGTTGGTCCAAAAACCACCCCGGATGTGTTGCCAGGGCGCCCCACTGTCAACCCGGAAATGGTGTTCGCGAATGACATGTAGCTGAGGTCCACAGCGCCGAACGTGCTGCCCAGCGGTTCCAGCGTTGCAGTGCCAGTGCTTTGAAACATCAAGTAATTGCCCGAACTCTGGGGGCTCGCAACCATGTTATCGGCCCGCACGGTGATGGCACCGGTCTGCGAAGGCCCGCCAAAGCCCAGATTAGCCGAAGTCAACAATCGTGCAATCAGCCCCTGACTGGCACCCGGACTGTTAGAGGGACCGGCCGCTGCATTGATCGTGACGGTGCCATTCACCGAGCGGATGACCGTGTCGCTGCTGCCACCAATCATGTCGAGGCCGGTGTTGCTCAAGCCAGGCAAATAACCACCACCTGTGCCATTCACCACCACATTGCCGCTGCCTGTGGCCTCGATGATGGCATTTGTCATCAAGATGCCTTTGTTGTTGAAGGTACTGGAGGCTGTGGGCAGTGTGGCGCCGCCAATACCGGTGATATTGGCCTGGCTGGTGGCCCGGATGAGCGCCTCACTGCCCAAATCCAAACCGAGCGTGGTGCCGGAAGCGTTGTCAAAACCTTTTCCTGTGATGTTCACGACCGCGCCAATGACGGTACCTCCACTGACGCGCACCCCAGAGCCGCCACTGACGTTGGACGAACCCTGCACAGTGACATTGCCCGCACCAGCATTGATGCTTCTGTTATTTTGCAAATCCACCGCCAAGGCGCCTCGGGCGTAACCCGCTGCAGCACTGGCACCACTGCCCCCTGCCAGCACAATGTCGGCGCCCCCAGAGTCGATGCGGGTGTTGTTGCCGGAGGTCCCGCTTTGCAAGGTGATGTTGCCGTCTCCGCTGCCATCACTGTCGGCCCAATAGGTGATGCTGCCTCCTGCAGTCGACACCGCTTTAGAGCCACTGTGTGTGATGTTGCCAGCCGCTTTGAGCAAGATGGTTGAATTGTTGCTCAGCGCAATGTCGCCCACGGTCAAGTCTTTGGCACTGGTGAAGGTGAAAGCGCCGCTGCCACTGACCGCGCCGTTCAAGGTCACACCATGCGTGGTGCTGGTGTTGTTGATGTTGCCACCGGCGCTGCCCACACTGATCAAACGGTTGGCCCCAAGGGTCAATGCGGCAGAGGGATTGGCCACCTGCAATGTGCCGCCGTTGAGGGTGACATTGGTGCTGGGGGAGCCGGGCACAGCGCCCAGATTGCCGTCACTGCTGATCTGCAGCGTGCTGGCGTTGATGACAGTCCCACCACTGTAGGTGTTGGCACCACTGAGCGTCCAGGTGCCGCCGTCTTGCACGGTCACACTGCCTGTGCCTGTGTTGATGCTGCCGGCAACGCTGCCGCCCGCTGCGCCGCCGAGGGCCAGGCCCGTGTTGCTACCGTTGATGGCGCCGGTGCCAAGCAAGGCAATGGTTCCGGTACCGCCCACAATGGTGGTGGCCGAACCCAGCGCCACCGCGCCAGCCCAACTGGCAGCCGTGGCATGGCTGTTTTTGAGGGCACCACCGTTGCTCACGCCGCTGCCATTGAGCGTGAGCGTTTTGAGTGCGCTCACATTTTGGCCGTTGAGATCAAGCACACTGCCACTGGACACCGTCACGCCGCTGGTCCCGGTGCCTAAAGCCGATGCATGCCCCAGCTTGACCCTGGCATTGATGATGTTGGTAATGCCTGTGTAGCTGTTGTTGCCGCTCAACAAAATGGAACCACCACCGGTGATGGTGATGTCGCCAAAGCCACTGAGAACGCCGCTTTCTGTGACCGAGACACCTGCGGGGATGTTGATCGTGGTGGGACCGTTCAGGTTCGCGCCCAGGGTGTCAGTGTCTGTCATGAAACTGGACACCACGCCGTTGATGGTCATCGTCCACAAGGGCGGAGGGCCCCCCAACAAAGTCAGGTTACCCGCATTGAAGGCCAGAGAGCGGTTGTTGACCACCTGGTTCGCGCTGACCACAGTCCCGTTGAGCTTGAAGCTGGGCGTGCCGCTGACCGATCCCGACCAGGTGATGACCGGAGTATCCGCAAAGCTGAGGTCAACACCCGTTGTGTTCACGCTCAGCGTGTTGCTGGCCAGGTTGAGGCCGCTTGGCAAGACGATCGCAGCCACAGTGTTTGGACTGACCGACTCGTTGACTGCGGCTTCATAAGTGCCTGTAAAACCAGAGAGCGTCGCCCCCGACAAATCGAGCGTTCGTCCAAATGCCACATTGGCAATGATGCCTGCGCCGGTAAATGCGTTGCTGGGTGTTGCAGCACCTGCCACGTTGTAGGCCAAAGTGGCGCTGGCGGCCACAGCCACGCTGCCTGAACCAAGGGCTGCGGCGTTGCTGGCTTGCAGCGTGCCTGCGTTGACACTGACGCCACCGGACAAGTTGTTGCTGCCACCGAGCGTGAGCGTGCCCGTGCCACTCTTGGTGAGCGAAGCCGACGTACTGGCCAGGTTGGTGGCCCAGGTCACGCTCTGGCCATTCGTGTCCACCGAGTACGCTTGGCCCGACAAGGTGCTAATTCGAGACGAGTAATCGGCCGTGTTGCTGGCCGAGTACTGCAAGGTGCCACCACCAAAGCTGATGGTGCCGGCGGTACTCAGTGCACCAGCAGCGCCTAGCGACAGCGTGCCGCCATTGATGGTGGTGTCACCGATATAGGTGTTTTCGCCCGACAAAGTAGCCAGCCCTGTGCCCGTTTTAATGAGTGGGACTGTGCCCGCCAGAATGGCCGAGACTGTTGCCGTGGCTGGGCCATTGTTGTTGATGGTGTAGCGAGTGCCAGTGAGCACCTTTCCTGTGTCGGCAGTGATGGCCCCACCGTTAGCCCCGATGGTGACATCACCCACAGTTTGCGAGAAAGTCCCGAGCGCCAGCGTGCCACCGTTCACCACAATGCTGTTGCTGGCAGCGCCAAATGCACTGGTGGCCACACCAGCCGCCAGGGTGCCAGCGTTGACCGTGATGCCCCCCACGTAGGCCGAGTTGGCGGCACTCAGGGTCCATGTGCCTGCATCCTGCTTGGTCAAGCTTGACAAGGTCAGGCCCAGCACAGGGGTCACTCGCCCCCCGGCAGCACCGCCCAAGGTGAGAGCGTAATTTCCCCCCGTCAGATTGCTTGTGCTACTTAAGGCTACGGTGCCGTTTCCCCCCGTGATGAGGCTGTCGCTGCCCAGGCTTACCGCGCCAGCATAGGTTGCTGGCGAGGTACTGCTGTTCATCAGCACACCACCATTGTTGACACCTGTTCCATTCAAGGTCAGTGTTCCAGTACTGGTCATTACTTGACCATTCAAGTCAAGCGCCGCACCACTGGCCACATTGATCGCGCCTGTGCCAAAGGCTCTGGCGCTGCCCGCCTTCAACACCCCCGCGTTGACGTTGGTGGCTGTGGTGTAGGTGTTGGTTCCGCTCAAGGTCCAAGTGCCTGTGCCTTCTTTGGTCAGGCCAAAGAAAGTTGTGTCGACGACACCACTCACTGAGCCACCGACTGCACCACCCAAAGAAAGGACGAACACGTTCCCTCCCAAGCTGCCTGTGTTGGTCAAGGCAACGGCACCACTGCCCCCGCTGATGAGTGTGTCACTGCCAATGCTCACGGCACCCGAGTAGCTGGCTGAGCCACCGCTGTTCATCAATGCCCCGCCCCCGTTGATGCCCACACCTTTGAGTGAGAGTGCGCCTGCAGTTGACAGGGCTTGGCCATTCAAGTCCAAAGCGGCACCAAAGCTCACGGTGTTGGTGCCAGTACCCAAAGCGGTGTTGCTGCCCGCCTTCAGAACCCCGGCACTGACTGTTTTGGCCTCCGAATAGCCGCTGTTGTCGCCGCTGAGCGTCAGCGTGCCACCACCCGTGATGGTCAAGGCGACCGTGCCCGTGAAGGCACCGCTTTGGGTGGCCGACACCCCAGCGGGGACCACAATCGACGGCGTGCCCAGAAAGGCAATGGAGGTCGCATCGCTGGCGCTGTTGATATACCGGGTAGAGCCATTGTTGACGATGGCCCAAATGGCGCCGGAGCCACCAATCGTCAACTGACTGCTGGACAAGTTCAGCGTTCCGCCCAAAGCAGGTTGCCCTGAGACGGCGGCCAGACCATTGAGTTGAAGCGTTGGACTGCCCGTCGATGTGCCCGCCCAGCTCACCGCAGTCTGCGCTGCAAAAGAAGACTGGTAACCCGTGGTGATGACGTTGAAGGTGCTTCCAGTCAAGCTCGGGTTAGCCGGCAACACGATGGATGCCACTGTGGGTGTTGCCTGCGTTGCATTGACCGAAGGCGAAAGTTTACCGGCCGTCGAGAAGCTGGCCCCCGACAAATCCAGCGCCGACCCATAAGCCAAGTTGGCGATGGTGCCACTGTTATTGAATGAATTGGTGGGTGCGGCCCCAGTGGACAGGTTGTAGGCCAGCGTGGAGCCGGACGATATGGAGATGGCGGTTGATGGGCTCAGAGAGCCCGTGGTTCCGCCATCACCCAGCTGCAAGGTGCCATTGGCGATGTTCGTTAGACCCGTGTAGGTGTTGGCACGTGTCAAAGTCAAGGTGCTGGGGTTAGCGTTTGACATACCTAGAAGCAGCGTACTGTTACCCCCCAAGATGGCTGAAATGTTTGACCCGAACTTGCTGCCATCGGTGTGAACGGTGACCTGACCAGACAGCACACCGGTGGTGGAGGTGATGTTTCCGCCATATCGCTGAATCATCACACTGCTCGGCGCGAGGGAATAGGCACCAAGACTCAAGACGGGCATAGCACTTTCTATGCCTGTCATTGTGATGGTTCCGGTGAACACATCGTCTCGTCCTGCGGCCAGGGTACCACCGAAAATATTGATGGTGTTCGTGGTCGCCACCCTATCCACCACCCAGGTACTGGCACCTGACTTGAGAATCGAATTGGTGCTGATCGGGCTGCTGATGGTACCGCCAGTATCGCCTCCCAGCCTAAGCTGGAATGCCCCAGAAATGGCGTTGCTGTTGGTCAGATGGATATTGCCGGATATACCCGCATTGGCAGTCAAAGTGATCTGTCCAGCGTAGCTTGCCTGGCTTGCACTGCTGTTGCTCAACGCACCGCCACTTTTGCCACCAAACCCTGCGATCGAGAGGGCCTGATTGCCCGTCAGCGTTCGGCCATTGAGGTCTAGCTCACCCCCAGTGACAACCACGGAGCCCGAACCCAAGGCAGCGGCGTTACCGAGCATCAACGTCCCGGCAATGATGGTCGTACCACCGCTGTAGGTATTGACACCATTCAGTAGCCAGGTGCCCGGGAATCTTTTGGTGACAGTACCTGTACCAGTACCGATGATGCTGTCAATGCGGCTGCCAGCAGCTGTTCCATATTCAAGGCTCAAATTGAAACCGGACCCGGTGATGGTGCCAGGGTTGCTCAGAATGATGCTGCCATTGTTCGCTTGGATAGTGGTGTTTGCTGAGAGTGTGACCAGGCCAGGATAAGTGGCGGTCGTTGTGCTGCTGTTGATCAGAACACCCGTCGAAAGTGCTATTCCAAGACCACCTATGGTCAGGCCTGCTGAGGTTGTCATGGTCTGGCCATTCAGGTCCAGGGTTCCGCCTTGGTAACCACCCGTCAGAGGTCCAGCACTGACAGCAATCGGCCCTGTACCAAACGCAGTTGGGCTGCCAGCCCTCAAGACGCCTGTGCTGACGGTCGTGCCACCGGTGTAGGTGTTGGCACCACTCAATGTCCAACTGGCGCTGTAACTTCCGTTGATGGTCACAGTGCCTGAACCCGTGCCAATGATGCTGGCGATGCTGTTATTCGAGTTGAGCGCGCCACCCAGGGTCAAATTGAGTCCAGTTCCTGTGATGGTGCCGGGGTTGCTCAAGACGATATTTGCCCCATTACTTGATGTCGCAATCGAAGCATGAGCTCCCAGTGTCAACAAACCTGGGTAGACAGACGTTGTGTTGTTGATACTGTTCAGCAAAGCCCCACTATTGCTGACGCCGGTACCACTGATCGTCAGGGGTTTGGCATTTGCCGCTGACACAGAAAAACCGTTGAGGTCCAATGCTGCGCCCGTGGCCACGGTGACGCTCCCATCGGTCCCAGTTCCCAAAGCAGCAGCGTGCCCTAACTTCAGCATGCCTGCGCTGATCACAGTGTTCAGGTAAGCATTGCTGGCCGATGACAGCGTCAATGTGCCTGCGCCTTGCTTGGTGAACGTGGCGTTGTTGCCGGAGATGCTGCCTGCATAAGTGGAATTGCCCGCTTGGTTGAATACCACCCCTGTACCTGCGGCACCTGTCATGCTGATGTTGCCAGTACCACTGATGCCACCCGCAGCTGTCAGGGTCAGCACTTTGGTCGATGCCCAGCTCAGGTCCGTGGCCACGGTGATGTTGCCTGTGGCCGCACCAGATGTGCCTGTGTTGGTGGTGGTGATGTTGATGTTGTTGCTGGCCAGGTTGTCGACCAGCGTGGTGGCATTGACCACCGAGCTGGCCGCTCCTGTCGTGGGCGTGTAGGCGTTGCTGGCCAGAGCGATGCTGCTTGTTGTACTTGAAGAGATGGTGATATTGGAAGGGTCCAGCAACCACTCCCCTCCTCCTGTGTTGACTTGGGTTTTTGCCCCGACTTGCAACGTTTGCCCAGAAGTTTCCACCAGCCCACCGTTGCCCGTGCCCGCACCTTTGGCCTCGATGCGGCCATCGACCTGCGTCACGCTGCTGGCGTAGTGCACATCACTCCACAACACCACCTTGCCGCCGTCACCCTGCTCGGTGGCATTGGCCTCGATGCTTGTGCCTTGCACCATCGTCACCCGCGTGGCCTGGCGCATGTCGCCACTGCCT
This sequence comes from Comamonadaceae bacterium, assembly GCA_027484105.1. Taxonomy (GTDB): domain Bacteria; phylum Pseudomonadota; class Gammaproteobacteria; order Burkholderiales; family Burkholderiaceae_C; genus Limnohabitans_A. Next base: position 54,309 of record JAIXUG010000016.1, on the reverse strand, counting down.
TGCCAGTCTCCGCCCACCAGCACCGTGCCGCCGCCTTGCGGGCCATTGGCATCGATGCGGCTGGTGCCCGTCAGTTCGATGCTGTCGGCCATCAAGACGATCTTGCCGCCCTTCTCGGTCAAGCTGGTGGCGCTGAGTTGCCCACTGTTCTTGACCACCGAGCCTTGCAACGCGGCCAGCGCATGCGCCGACAAAATGATCTGCCCGCCTCCGGCCAGCACGGCGCTGCGGTTTTCTACCAGGGCCGCGATGGTTTGCGGCGTGGTGGTGATGCCCGCCAGGCCTGTGCCACTGTTGTTGAAGCTCAGCGTGATGGCCTCGCCCGAGGCCAGCGCCACGGTGCCCGCTTGGGCCACGACGACGCCCTGGTTGCGCACCTCAGGCGCCAGCAGTGCGATGTAGCCGCCTGCTGCAGACGTGAGTTGGCCTTCGTTGACCACGCTGCCCGTGCTGCCACCGCGGTTGAAGCTGGCTTTGCCCGCCATGAACTCGTCGGCATTGGCCTTGCCCGTGGTGGCCACCAAGCCGCCCACATTGACCTGGGCCGTGGGCGAGAAATACACGCCGTTGGGGTTGCTCAAGAACACTTGCCCGTTGGCGCTGATCTGGCCATAGATCTGGCTGGCGTTGTTGCCCAGAATGTTGTTGAGCGTGACGGCGCTGCTGCTGGGTTGGTTGAACTGCACCTTGGCTTGGCTGCCCACGTTGAAGCTTGTCCAGTCGATGACGGCGCGGTTGCTGCTTTGGTTGACCGTCAGCTGCGTTTGGCCCGTGTTGGTGACAATGTTGGCGCTGCCGCGTGTGACCACGCCGCCTTGGGGCAACTGGTTCGCCGCTGGCGGCGCTTGCTGCGCGTGGGCCAATGTGGCCATGCCGCCAAGAGCGAAGCTGGCCAGTGTGGCGGTAACCGCTTGAGCCAAGGATGTAGCGGTGCGTGTGCCTTTGCCCGAAGCGCGTACGCTCTCGGGCACGGGTTGCAGCAGCTGGGCGCGGCCTGATCGTTTGAGGCGGTAGACGTGGTTCATGGTCTTGATCAAAAGTTCAGTGCGGCCGACAGCCACAAACGGTTCAAAGTGCGGGTGCCATCGCTGTCAGAACCCGTGCTGGGGTTAGCTGCAGGGTTTTGCCCGCTGCGGCGGCTCCAGGTGGCGGCCAGTTCGTGACCTTGCACGCTGCGCCAGATCAGACTCAGGCCCGCGCCTTGCAGGCTCTGGGTATTGACGGTGCTGATGTCACTGCCTGCGGCATTGAGGTTGTTTTTGTAGACCTGGATGCGACCCCAGTCAGCAAAGGCGTTGAGCGTGAAGGCATCGTTCAAGCGGTGCTTGAAGCCGGTGGTGAGCGTGGCACCCGTGCTGCCACCCGCTTCATTGCTGGGGTAGGCACGCACGCCTGTGGCACCGCCCAGGTAGATTTTTTCTGACGAATCGAGGTTGCGGTCTGCCCATTGGACAGCGGATTGCACATACCAGCTGGTCTGGCGCGTCAGGCTTTGCTCGCGGTTGTAATTGGCGTTGAGCTTGCTGAAGGACCCTGCTGTCTTGGCGGCGATGGCGTCTGCAGTGGCGTTTGGCGAATTCGCCAGGTCCACCCTGCCCCAGCTGCTTTGGACGCTGGCGGTGTTTTGTGCGGGGCGCCAAGCACGATCGATCCAATTGCCGGCAAGGGCCAAGCGCAGCACATCCAACTGGTAATTCGAAATGGTGCTGGGGTTGGCGTCGCCGGTGTTGGCCAGAGCCAGGTTGTCAAATGCTTTGCGATCGGCGGTCAGTCGAGCGCTCAGATTACGCTCGGGTCGGCGAATCAGCGGTGCGGTGAGTTCTGCCCCCCAAACTTGGGCCGAACCGCTTGCTTGCAGCGCGGCAAAGCTGCCCACCAAGTGGTATCGCATGTCGGACGCCTGCACACCGACACGCACACCTTGCAAACCGACCGGCAGCGTATAGGCCAAGCGGCCGTAACGGCTGCCGTCGGTGGCCACAGCTTGAAGCTGGATGGCATCGCCCCACCCTGCGGGGTTGTGCACCCACAAGCTGGCGATGCTGCGGTTGCGGCCCGTAGAGACTGCGCCGAAGTTGTCGGCTGTGATGGTGGCGTCGAGGGTTTTGCCTTGGCCCAAAGTGATCAGCACATCGGTGCTCCCTACCTCAGTGCCTGCAGCAAATGTGGCCGTGGCCACCACGCCGGGCATGTCGTCAAGCAATAAAAGCAGCCGATCGACCTGGTGCAGGTTGACCGGCTGGCCCACAGCCAGTTGGTCATCGGCCATGGCCTGGATGCGCTTGCGCGGTAGTCGGGCTTCAGGGTACTGAATGCGCACTTGGCCGAGGCGCGCCTCGACCACACGCAACTTGACCACGCCTGCTTCAATCTCTTGCTGTGGCACCCAGGCGTTGACCAACCAGCCAGCCTCTCGGTAGGTCTGAACGATGACCCAGGCAGCCTCTTGCAATTGGGTGAGGCTGAGGTCTCGGCCACTGAAGCCTTTCAATGTGGCTTGCAAGGTGTTGGGGCTGAGCAGGGTGGCACCTTCGATCTGAAAGGCATTGACACGCACCACCGGGCCGCTGTGGTCGGCAGCGGGTGGTGTGGGCACCACGGGGATTTTGAGTGCGGGGGCAAACAGGGTGCCACCGGGACGGGCTTCGAGTTGCTGCAGCACCGAGCCAGCGTCTGGGGCAGCTGCTGTGGCATACGAGGGCAAAGCTGCGAGCAGCGCGGTGATCAGGCGTGTGTTCATGTTCATGGCCTGGCTCATGATTTGCGGATGTCCAGCTCATCAAAGAACTGGTACCCGACGTTGCGAATGGCTTCGATGACAGCGCCTTCAGCGCCCGCTTCGTGCAGCTTTTTGCGCAGACGCACCATGCGCACTTGAATATTGGATTTCTGCTCCTCACTGAGCACGATGCCCATGCACTGCGCGACTTGCTCGAACGCCAGCCGAGCATCGGTCGATTGCGCAAAGGCTTGGAGCAAAGTGGCTTCGGTCGCCGTGAGGCGGACGGTACCGGCAGGGCCGGTCAGATCGAGTTTGTGAAGTGAGAGCACAGCATGCTGCCGAATATGTAGATGCTGTTGATTAAAAAAAAAGAACCGACAGAAACCTTTCAAAGGCTTTCAAATTGCTAAATTTGCCAACATAAACTGGCAAAGTGAAGGCAAATGAAGGCTTATGAAGGAATTTTCTTTTGTAGGGGCTGCACACTTAGCCGTAAAGAAGTGCACCGATACACCAGGTATCGCCCTGAGACCAGGGCTTCTACAAATCAAGCCCTCACTTGCACCGGTACATTCAACTGGTAGCCGATACCACGGATGGATTCGAGGCAAGGCCCCATTGCACCAGCTTGGCTGAGTTTCTTGCGCAAGCGGGTGATGCGCACCTCGAGGCTGGTTTTGCTGACGTCGGCGTTGTCCATGCCAAACAGTTCGAGCAGTTGCCAATTTTCGAGTCGGCCCGAGGGCGCACGGGCAAAGGCGGTGAGGAGGTTTTCTTCTGCGGGCGTGAGGCGCACGCTGCCCACAGGCCCGTGCAGCTCACGCTGTTGCAAGCGCAAACCACCGGAGGGCATCACAGTATCAACCTGCTGCGCTAGGCGGCGGCGGGCAAAGCTTTTGAGCGCAGCCGACAACTCGGCAAAGGGCACGGGCTTGGGCAGATACCAGTCGGCGCCACTGTCGTAGCCCACAACTTTGTCTTGCAAGTCCGAGCGGGCCGAAATGATGATGATGCCCACAAGTGGATGCGCCTGGCGGATACGGCGAGAGAGGCTGAAGCCATCTTCACCGGGCAGGTTCAGATCAATGAGAAATACGTCAGCGGCAACGCCACGAGCCTGATCTTCGATTTCTTCGGCGCAGCTCAGGGCCACCACGTGGTGGCCTTCATCACGCAGCGCGTCGGCCGTGAGTTCACGCAGATCGTCGTTGTCTTCAACGAGAACAATGCTCAGGTGGGCAGCCATAGTTCAAAGCAGATGTGATTGTCGGTGGGCTGGTAGTGCAGTTCAGCGCCAATTTGTTGGGCCAGTTTGTGCGATAGAAACAGCCCCAGGCCCGTGCCAGACTGGCGCTGGGCTGCGGCACTGCGGTAGTACTTGGTAAAAACCATTTCGGGATCGGGCAGGCCAGCCACGCCCAGCGCGTTGCGCACCTGAAGGCACCAGCCTCTTCGTCTGTCTGTATGGGTTTGTGGCTCCAATGAGACCAGAACAGCTTGCTGCGGATCGCCGTATTTGAGGGCGTTCTCAATGAGGTTGCTGAAGATGATTTTCACGCATTGCAAGTCAGTTTCAACGGGCGCCTCAGCCACGACTTGCAGAGTCATGCGCCCCTCAGCCTGCGGATTGTCTTGCAGCCATTTGTAGACTTGCTTAACCAAATCGAAGTGTTGGTGCTGGAGTTCAAACGGTCGATCGACCAATTGGTCGGTCTGCACGCAGCGGTTGAGGATGGATTTCATGTTGTCGATGGCACGACCCACATAGTTTTGGGCTTTGTCAGTGGCGGCACGGTCCTTGATGGCCAGGTCAATCACAGCCAAGGGCGTCTTGAGCTCGTGCATCAGCATGTTGAGCAGCTGCGATTGGTCTTGGCGGCGACGCGTTTCGAGCGCCAGTTGCTCCCGCGAAAGAAACAGACTGTTGGCCACCTCCACCCGAATGCGTTCGAGTTGACGGGAGCGCACAACCAGCAAGCTGGTCATGAACAGTCCTGAGATCAAGCCATAGAGCAGAACGCCATAGATTGAGAGCATGTTGCCTTGCAACACACCCAAGCTGGGCAAGATGCTGAAGGCCAGCACGAGGACGATGGTGAGGTAATAGCCAACCACCGCTTGCTTGGGCAAAAAGTAGCTGTAGGCATCGACCTCATCGCTCTGGCGCGGTTGAAGACTCACGGACACCAACATCAAGATGATCAGACCCACACCATTGAGCGTCATGTTTCCGCTCAAAGCTGCCAGTTTGTAACCGAGGAACATCAATACAAGCAAAGCAGCAGACACCATCAGTAAGCCGGTGAGCAGCAGATGTGCCCAGCGTGGGAGGTGGTACTCACGGAGGAAACGGTATTCAAATACAAAGGACGAGCCAGTCACAAGCAAAGCCATCCAGCTGTAGAACATGTCTTGGGCCCGTGGTTCCATGACATCGGCCAGGAGGATGCGGTGGTAACCCAGATAGCTGGCTGTGAAGATGAGAATGACGGCCTGGCGCAGCACGAACAGACCGTTGACCGGATCACGATCGCGTAACCAAGCCAGAAAAACCCAGACCAAAAAAGACAGGATGAGTGCCAGCAAGGCCGAGTACACCAGCCACAAGCTGTGTTCCTGGCGCAGCATCTCACGGGGCGTGAGCACCTCTACATGCATGAGTTGTGTGCTGGTGGTGGCCAGGCGCAGCCAAATGTGACGCGGCGTACTTTGCGCAGGAATGACGAACGCATGGTTCAGGGATTCAAACTCGGCCGAAACCAGCAACTCAGTGTCCCCCGCCGAGCGGGCTGGGCTTCCCTGATCCAATTCAAGTGGGTCAAAAAGCGTGATCTGGTCGAGGAAAACCGGGCGAATGCGCAGCACCAACTTGTCGGTGACACCTGCTTGAACGCCGTCAATGGTTAACCTGACCCACTGCACATCCCGGCCAAAGCCCTGGCTGAGCACGCCTTTGTAGGGCGTGTAATGAGCTGAGCGGGCCTGCTCAAAGTTGGCACTCCCCGTGGTGTCGGTCCAAAGGGATTTTTCTAAGATGTGGTCTTGTGCCCTGGCAGCCATTGGCCCCCACAGGGCAAGCGCCAGAAAAAGCACCCATGCCCAGCGCTTCAGCAATGATCCCCAAGATTGGTGACTGGACATGTTTTCTTTTGGTTTACAAGCTTTACTCGACAACAAGAATGGTAACAATGTCCCTCTCGTGGGGACCGACAAGGTCAGTTCAGCGGGCGGGTGGCTTAAACTCAGTGATCATGAATACACCTGCCCAGCCCCTTCCCCGCCCCATCCGCAGCCAATACGAAGACTTCATGCGCCATGTTGACAGGGCGGGCGTGCAAAAAGGCGACCGCACCGGCACCGGCACCAAGAGCGTGTTTGGCCACCAGATGCGCTTTGACCTGAACGAGGGCTTTCCCTTGGTGACCACCAAAAAGGTGTTCCTCAAAGCCATCATCGTGGAGCTGCTGTGGTTTTTGCGCGGCGACAGCAACGTCAAATGGCTGCAAGAGCGCGGCTGCACCATCTGGGACGAGTGGGCACGCGAAGACGGTGACCTGGGCCCGGTGTATGGCGTGCAGTGGCGCAGCTGGCCCACCCCTGGCGGCGGCCACATCGACCAGATCCAGCAGGTCATGGACACGCTCCAAAACAACCCGGACAGTCGCCGCATCATCGTGAGCGCCTGGAACGTGGCCGAGCTGGACAAGATGGCTTTGATGCCCTGCCATGCTTTCTTCCAGTTCTATGTGGCCCCCGCGCAAAACCCCGGCGAGAAGGCCAAACTCAGCTGCCAGCTGTACCAACGCAGTGCCGACATCTTTTTGGGCGTGCCTTTCAACATCGCCAGCTACGCCCTGCTCACCCACATGATCGCGCAGCAGTGCGACATGGATGTGGGCGACTTCATTTGGACCGGTGGCGACTGCCACATCTATGCCAACCACCAGGAGCAGGTGGCGCTGCAACTGAGCCGTGCGCCCATGGCCTACCCGACCTTGAACATCAAGCGCCGCCCCGATTCGATCTTCGACTACCAATACGAAGACTTCGAGGTGCTGGGCTACGAATGCCACCCCGCCATCAAGGCACCGGTGGCGGTTTGATGGCCGCCGGGATGCAACTGCACCTGATTTATGCCCGCGCCCGCAACGGCGTGATCGGCAAAGACAACCAGATGCCCTGGCACCTGCCTGAGGACCTGGCGCACTTCAAGCGTGTCACGCTGGGCCAGCCGGTCATCATGGGCCGCAAGACCTGGGATTCGCTGCCCGCACGCTTTCGCCCCCTGCCGGGTCGCGTCAACATCGTGGTCACGCGCCAGAGCGACTGGCGAGCCGAGGGCGCGTTGCGTGCCGCATCCATCGAAGACGCCATGCGCCTGTGTGGCGATGCCCCCCAGGCCTGGATCATGGGCGGCGCCGAGATCTACCGCCAAGCCGAACCACTGGCCAGCACGGCGGTCGTCACCGAAATCGACGCCGACTTTGAAGGCGATGCCTTCGCGCCCACCCTGACATCTGACTGGCAAGAAGTGCAACGCGAATCACACACCAGCGCCAGCGGTTTGGGGTTTGCGTTTGTCACCTACCAACACCCTCGCAACCCATGAACATCGCCACCTGGAACGTCAATTCACTGTCTGTGCGCCTGCCCCAGGTGCTGGACTGGCTGGCCGCCCACCCCACCGAGGTGCTGGCCCTGCAAGAACTCAAGCTGACCGACGACAAGTTTCCTGCAGCGGCCTTTGCCGAGGCGGGCTACCAGGCGCACTGGTTCGGCCAAAAGACCTACAACGGTGTGGCGCTGATCTCCAAATCCGAAGGCGCGGACGTGGTGAAAAACATCCCGGGTTTTGAAGACGACATGTCGCGCGTGATCGCCGCCACCTACCCCGACGGCGCAGGTGGCACGGTGCGTGTCATTGGCGCTTATTTCCCCAACGGGCAAGCACCTGACAGCGACAAGTTTGTCTACAAAATGCGCTGGCTGGATGCCCTGTGCGACTGGGTGGGCAGCCAGATGCAACAACACCCCAACCTGGTGCTGCTGGGCGACTACAACATCACATTTGACGAACTGGACATGTGGGACCCGGTGGGCCTGGCGGGCACCATCCACTGCACCGATGCCGAACGCGAAAAGCTGCAAGCGCTGATCGGACTCGGTCTGACCGACAGCTTCCGGCTGTTTGAGCAACCCGAGAAAAGCTACAGCTGGTGGGATTACCGCGAGTTCGCCTTCCGCCGCAACCGGGGACTGCGCATTGACCACATCTTGATTTCGCAAGCCCTCAAGGCCCGCGCCAGTGCCTGCGTGATCGACCGCGCGCCCCGCAAAAACGAGCGCCCCAGCGACCATGCGCCGGTGGTGCTGACGCTGGACTGAATCAGGCCGCTTGCGGCATCAAAAATTCGCGGCTGATGCGCCCGCCCAGCACATTCACCCGCTCCAGAAACTGCGTCAGGTAAGCGTGCAGGCCAGTGGCCAGGATCTCGTCGATGCGGCCAAAGGCCAGTTCTGAACGCAAGCGGCCCGCGTGGCGCAAGGTGTCGCTGTCGGCATCGTGCGAGACCAGCTTCAAATTCGACACCACCTCGTTCAGGCTGGCCAGCAGTGAACGGGGCATGTCAGGCCGCAAGATCAGCAGCTCGGCCACCCGCTCGGGGCGGATCACGTCGCGGTACACCTTGCGGTACACCTCAAAACCACTCACGCTGCGCAAGATCGCGCTCCAGTGGTAGAAGTCGTATTCCTGCGAGGCTTCGTTCTCAGGCGCGCCGTATTGCGGGGCGCCAAAAAAGTCGTTTTGCATGGCGTGGAACTTCACATCCACCAAGCGCGCCGTGTTGTCGGCCCGCTCCAAAAAAGTGCCCATGCGCATGAAATACAGCGACTCGTCCATCAGCATGGTGCCCACCGTCACACCGCGTGAGAGGTGCGAGCGGAACTTCACCCATTCAAAAAATTGGCCCGGATCGCGCTCAAAGTCTCCGTTTTTGAGCATGCGGTTGACCTCCAGCCAGGTCTGGTTTTGCGTCTCCCACACCTCGGTGGTGAGCGTCCCGCGCACGGCACGGGCGTTCTCCCGCGCAGCCCGCAAGCAAGACAAGATGGACGAGGGGTTGTTTTCATCGCGCACCATGAAGGCCATCACATCGCGGGGGCTGATGCTTTTGTACAGCGCCAGGTACGAAGGCAACAACTCGCTGATGGACAAAAGACCCTCCCACCCGGCTTCGACGGCCGCAGCCGACTGGGGCAAGAGCGAGGTCTCGTAACTCACATTCAGCATCCGGGCGGTGTTCTCCGCCCGCTCCATGTAACGGGACATCCAGAACAAATGATCGGCGGTTCTTGAAAGCATGTGTGTTCTCCCTTGTCAGTCCTGCAATATCCAGGTGTCTTTGGTGCCGCCGCCTTGTGACGAATTCACCACCAAAGAACCTTCTTTCAAAGCCACGCGGGTCAAGCCGCCAGGCACCATTTGCACCGTGCGGCCACTCAGCACAAAGGGGCGCAGGTCGATGTGGCGCGGCGCGATGCCGCTGTCCACAAAAGTGGGGCAACTCGACAGGCTGAGGGTGGGCTGGGCGATGTAGCCCTCGGGGTTGGCCAACAAGGCCCCGCGAAACTGCTCGATCTCGGATTTCGTCGATGCCGGGCCCACCAGCATGCCGTACCCCCCCGCGCCGTGCACCTCCTTGACCACCAGGTCTTTCAGGTTAGCCAAGGTGTACTGCAAGTCATCGGGTTTGCGGCACTGGTAAGTCGGCACGTTTTTGAGGATCGGTTCCTCGCCCAAATAGAACTTGATCATGTCGGGCACATAGGGGTAGACCGACTTGTCGTCGGCCACGCCCGTGCCCACGGCGTTGCAAATGGCCACATGACCCGCTTTGTAGGCGTCCATGAGGCCCGCGCAACCCAGGGTGGAACTGGGGCGAAACACCAGCGGGTCCAGAAAGTCATCGTCCACCCGGCGGTAAATCACGTCCACCCGCTTGGGACCGCGCGTGGTGCGCATGTAAACGAACCGGTCCTTCACAAACAGGTCTTGCCCTTCGACCAGCTCCACGCCCATTTGCTGGGCCAAAAAAGCGTGCTCGAAGTAGGCGCTGTTGTACATGCCGGGGGTGAGCACCACCACCGTGGGCTCGGCCGTGGTGGCGGGGCTGGAGGCGCGCAGGGTTTCGAGGAGCAAGTCGGGGTAATGGGCCACGGGGGCGACGCGGTGCTGGCTGAACAAGTCGGGGAACAGCCGCATCATCATCTTGCGGTCTTCCAGCATGTAGCTCACGCCGCTGGGCACGCGCAGGTTGTCTTCCAGCACGTAGTACTCGCCTTTGCCAGCGCTGTCGGGCGCGCGCACGATGTCGATGCCGCTGATGTGGGAATAGATCTGGTTGGGCACATCCACGCCCACCATCTCGGGGCGGAACTGGGCGTTCTGTTCAATTTGCTCGCGGGGGATCACACCGGCCTTGAGGATGTCCTGGTCGTGGTACACATCGTGGATGAAGCGGTTGAGGGCGGTGACGCGCTGGACCAGCCCGGCTTCCATGCTGGCCCACTCGCTGGCGGCGATGACCCGGGGGATGAGGTCAAAGGGAATGAGTCGTTCGGTGCCGGAACCGTCCTCGTCCTTGTCACCATAGACCGCGAAGGTGATGCCCACGCGCCTGAAAATCACCTCGGCTTCTTCACGACGCGCCGCCATGGTTTGGGGGTCCTGGGCTTGCAACCAGCGCGCATAAGCCAAGTAATGGTCTCTCACCTCCCCCGCTTCGCCCGCAGCGGGCAGACGGCTGTACATCTCATCGAATTGGCGCATGTCTCTTCACTCCTGACCGTAGATTAGCAAGATATATACCCAAAAAAAGTGGGGGTGCCACGCGAGCGGGCGTCATGGTGGGATGACGTGGTGCCAATACCGCCTTCGCTGGGATCGCTCGCACTCGACGCTGTCCGGCGCCTGGCTGCGCCAGGTGGCCGCGCCGCAACGGGTGCTCTCCACCAGCGCAATGCCTTGCGCGCGGTAGCGCGCCACCACCTCGGGCGCCGGGTGGCCAAAGCGGTTGCGGTAACCGGCCTGGACCAGCGCCAGCCGGGGTTGCAGGGCCAACAAAAAGGGCAGGCTCGACGAGGTCTTGCTGCCGTGGTGGGGTGCCAGCAGCACATCCACAGGGGCCAGACCTTGTTGCACCAGCGTCCATTCCTGGGCGTGCTCGATGTCGCCCGTCAGCAGCGCCGACCCCTTGGCAGACACGATGTGCAAAACGCAGCTGAGCTCGTTGGGCTTGGGTTTTGGACGCCGTGCCAGTTCAGCACTTGGACCTTCTGCCACGAAGGGGTGCAGCACTTCAAACCTGACCCCGTCCCACACCCAGGACTGCCCCGCTTGGCAACGCGTCCAAGCGGGCCGCAAGGCGTGCAAGGGGTGTTCGTCTTCCAGGGAGGTCCACAACGCCGCCCCTTTTTGCATGGCCAACACCGCTGCCGCGCCACCGGTGTGGTCGCTGTCGCGGTGGCTGAGCATCAACACATCCAGCCGCTCACCCATTTGTGCGAGCAATGGCACCAGCACGCGGTGCCCTGCATCGCTTTCCGATGAATAGCGCGGCCCCGCATCGAACAACAAACTGTGCCAGGCCGTTCGCACCAGCACGGCATTGCCCTGCCCCACATCGGCCGCGAGCAATTCCACCTGGCCATGCAAGGGGCGCGCATCGGTCCAAAACAAGGCGGGCCACATCAACGGCAAACACAAGAGCTTCCAGGACAGCGGCATGCGCAGCACCAGCCCCACAGCGCCCAAGAGGGCCAGCGCAGCCAGCCACCAGGGCGGCATGGCCCGAGACACGCTGGCCCACGGCCAGTCCGACAGCCAGCCCAAAATGCCCGACATCGGACGCAAAGCCATGGATGCCAAGTCCCAAAAACCGGAGACCATCACCCCCAGCATGGCCAGCGGTGTGATGACCAGGGTCACCCAAGGAATCGCCAGCACATTGGCCAGCAAACCGACCAAAGACACCTGCCCGAAAAACAACAAGGTCAGGGGCGCCAAGGCCACCGTCACCGTGGCCTGCTCGCGCAGCAGGGCCCCCACTGGACGCAGCACGCCCATGCCCCCGGCCAGACGCCAAACTGCACCCAAACGGTGCAACAAGGGCGTGGCCTGTGCACCTTCACGCCAAGAGGGTGCGGCGGCCCCATCCCCTTTTGGTGCATCCTCCAAGCGTTGGCGACGGGAGGGGTCTGAAGCCATCAAAATGCCCACCGCCACAAAGCTCAACCAAAACCCCGGCTGCAGCAAGGCCCAGGGGTCCCAAGCCAGCACGACCGCACCCGCCGTCAGCCAAACCAAAACACCCGGCCAATCGCGCGCCGACAGTTTCAGAACCACCACCACCCCCAGCATCCAGCAGGTGCGTTGTGCAGGCAGCCCCCAACCGCTGAAGACAGCGTACAAGCTAGCCAACAGCAAACCCGCGATGGCCCCCACATGCACAGCGGGCCAATGCAAAGGCCCCACAAAACCCAGGCGCGCCGACTGCCGCCAAGCCCAGGCCACACAGGCCGAGGCCAACCAGGCAAACATGGTCACATGAAGACCGGAAATGCTCATCAAATGCGCCACGCCCGTGGCCCTGAAGACATCCCAATCGCTGCGCTCTATCGCCGCTTGGTCGCCCACCACCAGCGCCGCGAGGACACCGGCACGTCTGGCCGCTTCAGCATCGGTGCCCGGCCCCGCCAGGTGCGTCAACAAACGGTCGCGCACCGTTTGGCGCCAGCCCTCGATGGGGTGGATCCAGGTGCTGCCCAGCCGCTGCGGCGGCGGGTCTTTGGCCCGCTGACGGACGTAACCGGTGGCCCGGATGCCCTGTTCCCACAACCACAACTCGTGATCGAATACCCGCGGATTCATGTGGCCGTGCGGCGCTTTGAGGCGCACCCGCAAGCGCCAGCGTTCCCCGGCCTTGACCGGCTCCGGCAAGGGCGATGCATTCCAGCCGCTGTCGTGCACGCCCTCTTGCCCGTACCAGCCCAGGTACACCTGTGAGGGCAATTGCGCTGACAAGTTGACAGGCTGCAAAGCCCCCGCCGGGCCCACCTGCCAGGCTTGCTCGATGCGAAACCGAAAGCGCCAGCCCTGCGCTTGCCGCTGGGGCATGGCTTGCACCAGCCCCACCACCTCCAGATCCACACCCTCCAGCGCGGGCGCGATGGCGCTCGAGCGGGAATGGGCGTGCAGGCCCGTCACGACCAATCCGGTCCAGACCCACAGCATGGCCCAGGCCATACTGCGAAAGCGCTGCCCCCCATACCCCCGGTGCAGAACCCAAGCCCAGGCGCAGGCCAGCGCCAAGCCAGCCCCATAGCCCAGCACCGGCCACAGCTCGACTTGTTGCAGCTGGAGGGCCACGCCCAGGCACCAGGCCAACAGGCTCCAGCCCAAAGCACGCGCCCAGGCCATCGACGTCATGCCTGTCGCTCCCGGCCCTGTTTGGGGGCCAGCCCATACCCTGCGTGGCGGTGTCGCTTCATGGCAGCCTCCCTGGTGTGGCTGTGGGTGAGATCGGCGGCTTGTGATCCGCCTGTTTTTGTTCGTGCGCTTGTCATGCCCCACGGACATCGGCGTTCAAGGGCTGCATGGCTGGCGCGTGTCTTGCTAGTTGTAACCGCCCAAGCTGCATTTGTCATGCGTGCAGCCCCTGTTGCGCTGAACGAAATATGTCGATACACCTTGCCCTGCACCACGTCACCCACTACAGCTATGACCGTCCCGTGCAGCTTGGCTCCCAGGTGATCCGCCTGCGTCCCGCACCGCACAGCCGCAGTCGCATCCTGAGCTACAGCCTCAAGGTTGAACCTGAGGAGCATTTCATCAACTGGCAGCAAGACGCTTTTGCCAATTACCAAGCGCGGCTGGTCTTTCCCCAAAAGACCACGACCTTCAAAGTCACCGTGGATGTGGTCACCGAGATGGCGGTGTTCAATCCGTTTGACTTTTTTCTGGAGCCTTCGGCAGAAGAAGTGCCCTTTCAGTATGCCGACCTGGTCAAAGAGGAGTTGCAGTCCTACCTGGTCCAAGACAAGCAAACCCCACTCTTCACAAAATACCTGGCCAGCCTTGACCGAAAGCGCCAGCGCACCATCGAGTTTTTGGTGCAAACCAATCAGCGCCTGCACCAAGACATCCGATACACCATCCGCATGGAGCCTGGCGTGCAAACGCCTGAAGAAACGCTGGCCCTGAAAAGTGGCTCCTGCCGTGACTCGGCCTGGCTCTTGGTGCAGCTGTTCCGCCACATGAACATCGCCGCGCGATTTGTATCGGGCTACCTGATCCAGTTGGCCCCCGACGTGAAATCGCTCGATGGGCCGAGCGGCACCGAAGTGGACTTCACCGACCTGCACGCCTGGTGCGAGGTGTATTTGCCCGGCGCGGGCTGGATCGGGCTGGACCCCACCTCGGGTCTGCTGGCCGGGGAAGGTCATATTCCGCTGGCCTGCACCCCGCAGCCGTCTGCCGCAGCCCCAATTGAGGGCCTGATGGACAAAGCCGAGGTCGAGTTTCACCATGAAATGAGCGTGACGCGGATCCACGAGTCGCCCCGCGTGACCAAGCCCTACAGCGACGCGCAATGGACCGACATTTTGAAGTTGGGCCAACAAGTCGATGCCCAGCTGGTGGCGCAAGACGTGCGCCTGACCATGGGCGGCGAGCCCACCTTTGTGTCCACGCAAGACCGCGACGCGGCCGAATGGAACACCGACGCTCTGGGCCCGACCAAACGGGGCCTGGCCACCGAGCTGGTGCACAAGCTGCGCCAGCAATACGGCCAAGGCGGCTTTTTGCACTTTGGGCAGGGCAAGTGGTACCCAGGTGAGCAGCTGCCCCGCTGGGCGCTGTCCATTTACTGGCGCGCCGACGGCACGCCCTGCTGGCAAGACCCAACCGTGTTTGCCGACGAGCGCGAGCCGAGCCACTGCACCAGCGCCGATGCCGAGCGTTTCATCCAAACCTTGACGCAGCATCTGGGCCTGCCGGGCGACACCGTGTTGCCCGGCTACGAAGACAGCTGGTACTACCTCTGGCGCGAGCGCCGATTGCCGGTGAACGTGGACCCCTTTGACGCCAAGCTGGACGACGAGATGGAGCGCCAGCGCCTGCGCCGCATCTTCAGCCAGGGGCTGGACGCGGCGGTGGGCTATGTCCTGCCCTTGCAAGCGGTGGAAACCGCCACAACAGATGTGAGCGGCCCCAAGTGGCAAACCGGCCGCTGGTTTGTCCGCGACGAGCGCATGTACCTCATGCCCGGTGACTCTCCCATGGGCTGGCGTCTGCCGCTGGACTCCTTGCCCTGGGCCGCGCCCACCGACCGCTGGCACCAGATCGAGCAGGACCCCTTTTCGCCGCACCTCTCGCCACGCCCGCCCTTGCCTGCGCGCCCGGCCGCCATGCAGCCCCGGCTCGTCGCGGCCAACCCACCCAAAGCCCTGGCCGCGCAAGCCGTCCCCGCCAAATTCCAGTCCGATCCCTCGGTGGTGCGCACCGCCTTGTGTGTGGAAGTGCGCGACCCGACCCGCGCCAACGGCGCCAAGGTCGAGGCCGATGCCCTGAACAAGGGGGAAAAATCTGGCGTTCTGTATGTCTTCATGCCGCCGCTGGCACGCCTCGAAGACTACCTGGCGCTGGTGAGCGCGGTCGAAGCCACGGCGCGCGAACTGGGCCTGAAGATCGTCCTCGAAGGCTACCCGCCGCCCCGCGACCCGCGCCTGAAACTGCTGCAAGTCACACCCGACCCCGGCGTGATCGAGGTCAACATCCACCCGGCGCACAACTGGACCGAATTGGTCGAGCACACCGAGTTTTTGTACCAAGCCGCATTTGAGACGCGCCTGTCGGCCGAAAAATTCATGACCGATGGCCGCCACACCGGCACCGGCGGCGGCAACCACATGGTGTTGGGCGGGGCGACACCTGCCGACAGCCCGTTTTTGCGCCGCCCCGAGCTGCTGGCCAGCCTGGTTCTGTATTGGCACAACCACCCGAGCCTGAGCTATTTGTTCAGCGGCATGTTCATTGGCCCCACCAGCCAAGCCCCGCGTGTGGACGAAGCGCGCAACGACCAGGTCTATGAGTTGGAAATTGCGCTGCGCGAGATCACCCGCAACCGCCAGAAGTACGGCCAGGACATGCCACCCTGGCTGGTGGACCGCACGCTGCGCAACATCCTGGTGGACGTGACGGGCAACACCCACCGCAGCGAGTTTTGCATCGACAAGATGTACTCCCCCGAAAGCAGCACAGGTCGGCTGGGTCTGCTGGAGCTGCGGGCGTTTGAGATGCCGCCGCACGCCCGCATGAGCATCGTGCAGCAACTGCTGTTGCGCGCGCTGGTGGCGCGCTTTTGGGACGCGCCGTATGCAGCGCCCGTCACGCGTTGGGGCACCGAGCTGCACGACCGCTTCATGCTGTCGCACTGGATCCACAAGGACTTTGACGATGTGCTGACCGAGCTGGGCGATGCGGGCTTCCACTTCGACCCCACTTGGTTCGCACCGCATTTCGAGTTTCGTTTCCCGCTGGTCGGGCAAATCCAGGTCGATGGTGCGGTCGTCACGCTGCGCAACGCCCTGGAGCCCTGGCACGTCATGGGCGAAGAAAGCAGTGCAGGCGGCACCGCCCGTTATGTGGACTCGTCGCTCGAGCGCATCGAGGTGCATGTCACCGGCATGAACCCGGCGCGCCACACCGTCACGGTGAACGGCCACCCCTTGCCCCTGCAACCCACCGGCGTGGTGGGCGAGTTTGTGGCCAGCGTGCGCTACAAGGCCTGGAACCCGCCCTCTTCGCTGCACCCCAGCATCGGCGTGCACGCGCCCCTGACGTTTGACCTGGTGGACACCTGGATGAAGCGCTCTCTGGGCGGCTGCCAATACCATGTGGTGCACCCTGGCGGTCGAAATTACGACACCTTCCCGGTCAATGCCTACGAGGCCGAAAGCCGCCGCCTGGCGCGCTTTTTCCGCATGGGCCATACGCCGGGCGCCATGCGCCAACGGCCCACCCCGAGCCCCAATGCCCACCTGCACGCCAGCCCGGAGTTCCCCTGCACCCTGGACTTGCGGCGGGTTTGATCAGCGACAATGCTTGGGATGAATGACACCTCGCCCGAGCAGGACCGCGCCTTGGAAGCCGAAGCCATGAAATGGCTGGCGCTGCAGCAAGAGATCGCCCCTGCCGGGCACTGGGACGAACTTCGAGGTCAGCCCCAGCCAACAGACACCTTAGCCCCAGCAACGCTGCCAACCACGCCAGCACACAAGCCCAGCATCACCGAGCCCGCCGCAAGTCCCCGCGCCAGTCACACCACGATCAGCCCGGCTTGGCAAAATTTTTTCGGGGCCTTGCCCCCAGACCCGGGCACCCGCGCGTCTGAGCTCAACGCCCGCATGGCCCATGTGCAGCGGCAAGTGCGCGACAACGGCATCACCTACAACGTTTACGCCGCGGCCGACCAGCCGCAACGCCCCTGGTCGCTCGACCTGTTTCCGCTCATGCTCGGACCCACCGACTGGCAGCAGATCGCAGCAGGTGTGGTGCAGCGCATGCAGTTGCTCGAACGCATCATGGCCGACGCCTATGGTCCGCAGCAACTGGTGCTCAGCGGGCAATTGCCTGCGGCCCTGGTACACGGCCACCCCGGCTACCTGGCGGCCATGCACGGCGTGGCCCCCGTGGGCGGGCGGTATTTGTCACTGGCCGCATTTGACCTGGCCCGCGGGCCCGACGGCTGCTGGTGGTTGCTTTCGCAACGCACCCAGGCCCCATCCGGGCTGGGCTACCTGCTGGAAAACCGGCAAATCGTCTCACGCCAGTTCCCACAAGCCTTCGAATCCCTTTCCGTGCAGCGGCTGGCCGAAACCTACCGCGCGTTGATCGATGGCATCAAGGCGCGCAGCCCGGCCGGGGCTTCGGCCCACATCGCTTTGCTGACCCCCGGCCCCTACAACGAAACCTATTTCGAGCACGCCTATCTGGCCCGTTACCTGGGCCTGAGCCTGGTGCAGGGCCATGACCTGACGGTGCGCGACGAAAAGCTGTACCTCAAAACCCTGCAAGGTCTTCAACCCGTGCACGGCTTGCTCAAGCGCGTGGACGACGACTGGCTCGACCCCCTCGAGCTGCGCGCCGAGTCCACGTTGGGCGTGCCCGGTTTGCTGCAAGCGGTGCGCTGCGGCAACGTGCTGGTGGCCAACACCCCGGGCTCGGGTTTTCTGGAGTCGAATGCGCTGCTGGGCTTCATGCCCGCGCTGGCACGCGAACTGTTGGGTCAAGACCTGCAACTGCCCGCCATCCCCAGCTGGTGGTGCGGCGAAGCGGCGGCGCTGCAAGACGTGCTGCCGCGCTTGCAAACCTGTGTGATCAAGCCCACCTACCCCTACCACAGCGACCGCCAAAGCTTTGAGCCCGTGCCAGGACACACCTTGTCGCGCCGTGAGCAAGACGAATGGGCGGGCCGCATCTTGCGCGACCCGGATGCCCACACCCTGCAGTCGTGGCTGCCCTTGTCGTACCAACCCACTTGGCAAACCGGCGCCGATGGTGCGCCCAGCATCCAGTCCCGCCCGGTGGTGCTGCGCGTGTTCGCCGTGGCCGACGCGCAAGGCGGCTGGCAAATCCTGCCGGGCGGTCTCGCCCGTCTGGGCACACGCGAAGGCATCGCCTCGATGCAACGCGGCGGCTCCAGTGCCGATGTGTGGGTGCAAGGAGCCGCGCTTTCGCCCTCAGCGCCACCAAGCTCAGCACCTTTGCCACTTGCGGCCCACGCCGAAGCCCCTGCGCAACGCCAGCGCCTGGTGACCAGCCGCGCCGCCGAAAACCTGTTCTGGATGGGCCGCTACACCGAGCGGACCGAGAACACCCTGCGCCTGGTGCGCCTGAGCCTGGAAATCCTCGGCGGAGAAAACCAGCATTTGCCAAGCCTGCTGAACTTCATCAGCCGCATGGCCATGCGCCATGGCATGGTGCGAGCGGGTGTGCCCTCGGCCGCACAAGCGCACCGCGTGTTCGAACGTTCCCTGATCGCAGGCCTCTGGGACCAGGAGATGGCGACCAGCGTGGGCTTCAACTTGCGCGCCGTGCGCTTGGCCGCCGCTTCGGTGCGTGAACGCCTGTCGCCTGAGCACTGGCGTTTGCTGGAGCAAGCCGAGGCCCGTTTTTTCAGCGCCTCGTCGCACACCCCCTTGCCCGACAGCCTGTCCGTGCAAAGCCTGCTGACCGACACCAGCCAGATGCTGGCCGCCCTGACAGGCGCCCAAACCGACCGCATGAGCCGCGATGACGGCTGGCGCTTGTTGTCGATTGGCCGCCACATCGAGCGGCTCGAATTTTTGTCCACGGCCCTCATCGAAGCCCTGCCCCTGGGCTTGATCGGGGAACAAGCCGGGTTTGACGCGGTGCTGGAGCTGTTTGACAGCACCATCAGCTTCCACGCCCAGTACCAGCAAAGCCGAACGCCCCAGGCGCTGTTGGACTTGTTGGTCACCCACCCGGACAACCCGCGCTCGCTGGGTTGGGTGGCCCACACCTTGCGCGCCCGCTTGCGCCGGATGGCCCCGCTGGCCGATGGCGCCACCCTGCCCCTGGCCGATGGTCTGCCGGACTTGATTGAGATGCGCCCCGAATCGCTTTGGCCCGTGAACCAGCCCGCGCTGCCTGTGGGGGCTGAACCGCCCTTGACCTTGCCCCTGCTGACCATCCTGGGCCAATGCCAAACGGCTGCGCGT
Organism: Comamonadaceae bacterium; assembly: GCA_027484105.1. Classification (GTDB taxonomy): domain Bacteria; phylum Pseudomonadota; class Gammaproteobacteria; order Burkholderiales; family Burkholderiaceae_C; genus Limnohabitans_A. Next base: position 34,784 of record JAIXUG010000016.1, on the reverse strand, counting down.
GAGGTCTCCGACCAGCTGTGCGCCCTGTTTTTCAGCCACAGTGGCCAAGCCCGCTACAGCGTGGGCGCTTGACCCTAGACACCCCATGCGCCTGGCCATCACCCACGAAACCCGCTACCACTACAGCCCGGCGGTGCAGACCGCACAGCATGTGGCGCACCTGCAGCCGTCCAACACCCCCGGCCAACAAGTCTTGCGCCACGACATGTACATCGAGCCGCATGCGCCAGTCCAGCACCACATCGACGCATTTTTGAACCACCGCGCCTACTGGGCCCTGACCCAGCCCCACGAGGGCTTGATGGTGCGCGCCTACAGCGAAATCGAGACCCTGCCCGTCCCCCCCGCCACAGCCACCCAGAGTTGGGAATCGGTGCGCGAGCACTTCCGCTATCGGGGTGGCCAAGCAGGCGATGTGCACAGCCGTTTTGTGTTCGGCTCGCACCACGCCCCGGTACACGAGGCATTTTTGGCTTATGCCCGTCCCAGCTTCAGCCCTGGCCGTGCGCTCATGCAAGCGGCGCAAGAACTCACCGCGCGCATGCACCGCGACTTCCGATACGAATCCGCCAGCACCGACATCAACACCCCGGCCCTGCAGGCGCTGCAAGCGCGGCGCGGCGTCTGCCAGGACTTTGCCCACATCTTGCTGGCCTGCCTGCGGTCCTTGGGTCTGCCCGCCCGCTACGTCAGCGGCTACCTGCTGACCCAAGCACCCCCAGGCCAGGCGCGGCTGATCGGCAGCGACGCCTCGCACGCCTGGGTCTCGGTGTACCTGCCCGAGTTGGCCAACCATGCCAGCCAAGGCTGGTTGGACCTGGACCCGACCAACGACCGCACAGGCTTGGCCAGCCCGGGTCTGGACTATGCCCAACTGGCCGTGGGCCGCGACTTTGCCGATGTGTCGCCACTGCGCGGCGTGCTGCAGGGCGGCGGCGCGCACACGTTGAATGTGGCGGTCACGGTGGCGCCACTGGACTGATCACCCCCTGGGGTGGTGCTGCGCATGCAGGGTCTTGAGGCGTTCGCGCGCCACGTGGGTGTAGATGGTGGTGGTCGAGATGTCGGCATGCCCCAACAGCATTTGCACCGCCCGCAAATCGGCGCCGTGGTTGAGCAAATGGGTGGCAAACGCATGGCGCAGGGTGTGGGGCGACAGCGGCGCGGTGATGCCCGACGCGATCGCGTAGCGCTTGACCAGACTCCAGAACATCACACGCGACATGCCTGTGCCGGGTTTGGGCCCACTGGTGGTGACGAACAGGTCTTCGGTCTGACGAGGCCCCAGCATGGCGGGTCTGGCCTGCACCATGTAACGCTGCAGCCATTCACGCGCCTCTTCGCCAAAAGGAACCAAGCGCTCCTTGCTGCCTTTGCCCATGATGCGCAGCACGCCTTCATTCAAGGACACATGCAAGGTTTTGAGGCTGACCAGCTCGCTCACGCGCAGGCCACTGGCATACATCAGCTCCAGCATGGCGCGATCGCGCAGACCCAAATCTGTGCTGACATCGGGGGCGTTCAACAGGGCATCGACTTGCGCCTCGCCCAAGGTTTTGGGCACCCGCAATGCCTGCTTGGCCGCCAACAGACGCAAGGTGGGGTCGGACTGCATGCGACGCTCGCGCAATGCCCAACGGAAAAAACGCTTGAACACGGTGAGCCTGCGGTTGGCCGATGTGGCCTTGGTTTGCCCATGGCGCTCGGCAAAGTAAGCTTGCAGGTGGTGTTCTTGGGTGTCCTCGAGGGCCAACTGGTGCGTTGAATCAAGCCAGTGGGCATAGAGGGAAAGGTCTTGGCGGTAAGCCGCCAAAGTGTTGGCGGCCAGTCCGTCCTCCAGCCAGAGCGCTTCGGCAAAGCCGTCGATCGCGTTCTGGCTGGACTCGCGCATGGACTGTGATCAGTCGAGCTTGAGTTTTTGCTGGTCAACCACTTTCTTGTACACCTCGAACTCGGCCTTGATCTGGGCCGTGAATTCTTCAGGCGAGTTGGCGATCACCAAAGAACCGGTGTCGTTGATGCGCTTGGTCACGCCAGGATCTTGCAGGGCTTTTTTCACGCCAGCGTTGATTTTGTCGATCACTTCCTTGGGCAAGTTCTTGGGGCCCAAGATGCCGTAGTAAGCCATGCGGTTGACAGGCTCCAGACCCACTTCCTTGAAGGTGGGCACATTGGGCAACTGTGACAGGCGCTGGGGCGCAGCGACCACGATGGGCACCAAACGGCCCGACTGGATGAACGGCAAAGCCGAAGGCAGGTTGTCAAAAATGATCGGCACTTGGCCTGCCACGGTGTCGTTCAAGGCGGGGCCCGCGCCGCGGTAGGGGATGTGGGTGATGAAGGTGCCGGTCAGGCTCTTCCACAACTCGGTTTGCAGGTGACCAATGCCGCCTGTGCCCGATGAGGCATAAGAGTACCTGCCGGGGTTCTTGCGAACTTCAGCCAAAAAGCCCGCGTAGTCCTTGGCCGGAAAGCTGGGGTGCACCGCGATCACGTTGGGGGTGGCCGCAATGTTGATGATGGGCGTGAAATCGGTCAGGACGTTGTAAGGAATTTTGGGGTTGATCGCGGGGTTGGCTGCTGTGGTCGACACGGTGGCCATGCCCAGGTTGTAACCATCGGGTGCAGCACGCGCGGTTTCGGTCGCACCCACCACACCGCCGCCACCGGCTTTGTTTTCCACGATGACGCTTTGACCCAAAACCTTGCCCAAGGGCTCGGCAATCACACGGGCCACGATGTCGGTCGTGCCACCAGGCGCAAATGGCACTTGCAAGCGGATGGTTTTGTTGGGATAGGCCTGTGCCCAAACACTGCCACTGGCCAATACGGTCGCGGCTACGCCGGCCACAGACACAAAAGAACGACGCTTCATTCAGAAAACTCCTTAAAAGAGGCCCCCATCATAGGGACAAAAAGATCACACCAGACAGGGGGGAAACCCACAAAACCATCCGAAAATTCGGCCGTTGAACCCAAGTGACAGGGACACACGCGGGTCTGGCGCGGCGTTTGTTATCCTAGCCGAGTGAACTTTGCGCAACTCCTCTTCCCGGATTTTTCCTTGATCCTGTGCGGCTATTTGATCTGCCGCTTCACGGCCCTGAACCGTCCGGTGTGGCAGCAAGTGGACCGCATGGTTTATTTTTTCTTGTTTCCGGTCCTGCTGTTTCACTCGATTGTGAAAAGCCCACTCGATGTGGTGGCCGCCTCCAGCCTGATCGGTGCGGGCTTGAGCCTGGCGGCATGCGCCATTTTGCTGTCCTACAGCCTGCCCTATTGGCCCTTCATTGGCCCCCGTTTGGACCGGCGCGACCACGCCGCCAGCGCCCAAATCGCTTTTCGCTTCAACTCCTTCATTGGCATCGCCCTGGCCGAACGCTTGGCAGGCCCCCAGGGACTGTTGCTCATTGCCGTGCTGATCGGTTTTTGCGTGCCCTTGTTCAACATCGGAGCGGTCTGGCCCATGGCGCGACAAGCCAACACCGGCTTTGTGCGCGAGCTGGTGCGCAACCCGCTGATCATCGCCACAGCGTCTGGCTTGGTGGCCAATTTGCTGGGCTTTCGCATGCCCGCTTGGATCGAGCCCAGCGTCAGCCGCATTGGCTCGGCCTCTTTGGCGCTGGGTTTGATGGCCGCCGGTGCGGGCATGCAACTGGACTCCTTGCGGCAAGGCAAGTTGTTGGGCGCTTGTGTGCTGACGATCAAACACCTGCTCATGCCTCTGATCGCATTGGGCATGTGCCTGCTGTTCCGGCTTGACACGGTGCAGTCCACCATCTTGCTGGCGTTTTCGGCGCTGCCCACGGCGTCCACCTGTTATGTGTTGGCCGCGCGGATGGGCTACAACGGGCCCTATGTGGCGGGTTTGGTCACCCTCTCCACCTTGGGCGGCATGATCAGCTTGCCTTTTGCCTTGGGCGTGCTGCGCGGTTGAATCGCCTGGCCCCTCGCTTGCCCGAGGCTTATGGCCTCAAGCTCGCGCCAAAGACCAAGCCACTTGCTCTTGCACCACCGGGTCGGGGTGCGCCACATGGGCCTGCAGAGCCTGCTGCAAGGCCCATCGGTCCGCCGGGCTGATGCCACCTGATGCCAAGGCATTGCCAGCGCCCAAAGCCAGATTGCGCAACCAGCGGGCGTGACCGATGCGGCGGATGGCACTGCCTTCGGTGCGGCGCAAAAACTCGGCCTCGTCCCAGCCCAGCAGAGTCGCAATGCCCCAGCCTGCCAAACCCTCGCGGGTTTGCCAGTCGGGCACGGTACTGCGTTGGGCAAATTTGTTCCAGGGGCAGGCCAGCTGGCAATCGTCGCAACCGTAAATGCGGTTACCGATCAGCGGGCGCAAGGCTTCGTCAATCGGCCCGGCGTGCTCGATCGTCAGATAAGAAATACAGCGCCGTGCATCCAACTGGTAGGGGCCGACGATGGCCTGCGTGGGACACAAATCCATGCAAGCGGTGCACTGGCCGCAATGCGACGAAGTGGCGGGTGTCTCAGGCAACGCGAAATCGACAAACAACTCCCCCAGAAAAAACATCGACCCGGCCTCGCGCGAGAGGACCAGCGTGTGTTTGCCGCGCCAGCCCAGGCCGCTACGGGTGGCCAGCTCGGCCTCCATGACCGGGGCCGAGTCGGTGAACACGCGGTGGCCAAAGGGGCCAATCGCCTCGGCGATGCGGTCCTGCAATTTTTGCAGGCGCGAGCGCAAAACCTTGTGGTAATCGCGACCCCGGGCATAGACCGAGACCACGGCCTCGCCCGGCTGCAGGCTGCGCGCGTGCTCCCGGTCCATCCAATCCGCAGGGGCGTCTTCGGGCAAGTAATCCATGCGGGCGGTGATCACGCTCACCGTGCCCGGCACCAGCTCGGCGGGGCGGGCGCGTTTCATGCCATGGCTTTCCATGTAAGCCATGCTGCCGTGAAAGCCCGCGTCCAACCAAGCCTGTAATCCGGGCTCTGCCGAGGACAAATCGATACCGCTCACGCCAATTTGGGACAATCCCAACTCTCGCGCCCAGATCTGGATCTGGGCCCACAGTTCTTGAAGGTCGATTTGAGTACGTTGAGCAGTCACCCGCCGATTGTAGAAAGCCCCCATGCGCCGCGGGTTTGGGAAGGCTTGTGGCCGGACGAATCCGCTACCCAGGCTTTTGCCACACAACTGGCGCAGTGCCTGACCCAGTGGCCTGGCGGGCGCGATGCGCGCATCGAACTGCGCGGCAACCTGGGCGCAGGCAAGACCACCTTGGTGCGCCACCTGCTGCGCGCTGCCGGTGTGACGGGCCGCATCAAAAGCCCGACCTACGCCGTGGTCGAGCCGCACCAAGCAGGCTCGGGCGACAGCGCCTGGCCCATCTGGCATTTCGACTTTTACCGCTTCAACGACCCGCAGGAGTGGGAAGACGCGGGCTTTCGCGACATCTTTGCAGGCCCGGGCCTCAAGCTGATGGAGTGGCCAGACAAAGTGGCTGGGCAACTGCCGCCCCCTGACTGGGTGATTGCGCTGGAGGCCCTTGACGAAGACCAACGCCGCGTGCGCATCAGTGCGGCCACACCCGCCGGGCAAGCATGGCTGAATGCCATGTCCACGTTCATGCCACACGCCAGCGCCACGGGAGGCGTCGATGCGAGCTGACCGCCGCAGCCTGCTGAAGGCGGGGTTTTTGGCCTTGAGCCTGGGCGCCACCCAACTGGCCCGGGGGGCCACCATGCTGGCCGTGCGCATTTGGCCTGCGCCCGATTACAGTCGGGTCACGCTCGAATCGGACACCCCGCTCAAAACCACACAAACTTTTGTCGCCTCCCCGCCTCGCCTGGCGGTGGACATTGAGGGCATGCAACTGAACGCGGCCATGCGTGAACTGGTGGGCAAAGTGCAAGCGTCTGACCCCAACATCGCCGGCATTCGGGTGGCCCAGTACAACGCCAACGTGGTGCGTTTGGTGATCGACCTCAAACAGCCGATCACGCCGCAGGTTTTCAGCCTGCCGCCTGTGGCGGATTACGCACACCGTCTGGTGCTCGACCTCTACCCGCTTCAAGCCATTGACCCCCTCGAGCAATTGATCCAGCAGCGCATGGGATCCACAGGGTCTCAGCCAGCCTCGGGTGGGGGGGCTCCTGCCGCTTCGGTCAGCGACCCTTTGGGCGATCTGATCGCCCGGCAGAGCCAGTCCGCTGCGGGCGCGGCCATCGCCGTGCCACCGCCACCCGCAGGCTCCACACGGCGTCAGGACATGCAGCCTGCACCCGACACCTTCATCGACGCCCCGGGTCGGGCCGCAAGGTCAGCCCCCTCCGATCGCACGGATCGCCTGATCGTCGTCGCCTTGGACCCTGGACACGGCGGTGAAGATCCGGGGGCCATTGGGCCTGGCGGCACCCGAGAAAAAGACGTGGTGCTCACCATCGCCAAAATGCTGCGCGACCGCATCAATGCCAGCAGCGTCAACGGCAACCCCATGCGCGCTTACCTGACGCGGGACGCCGACTTTTTCATCCCCCTGCACGTGCGGGTGCAAAAAGCCCGGCGTGTCCAGGCCGACCTGTTTGTCAGCATCCATGCCGACGCCTTTTTCACACCCCAAGCGCGTGGCGCCAGTGTGTTTGCACTCAGCCAAGGCGCCGCCACCAGCGCTGCAGCGCGTTGGATGGCGCAAAAAGAAAACAAGGCCGATTTGATCGGCGGCATGAACCTGGGTAGCCAAGACAACCAAGTGCAGCGGGCCCTGCTTGACATGAGCACGGCCGCGCAAATCAAGGACAGCCTGCAATTGGGGAGCAGCCTGCTGCGCGAAATCGGCAGCGTGGGTCGACTGCACAAACCGCGCGTGGAACAAGCCGGTTTTGCCGTGCTCAAAGCCCCCGACATCCCCAGCGTGCTGGTGGAGACGGCCTTCATCAGCAACCCCGAAGAAGAAGAAAAGCTGCGCAGCGAGACCTACCAAAAGCAACTGACCGAAGCCTTGATGCGGGGCATCCAGCAGTACTTTGCGCGCAACCCGCCGCTGGCCAGACACCGGGGTATCTAGCCCCAGACGGGCAGATCAAGACGCCTGACGCGCCTTCCAGGCCCCAAACACGGCGATCAAGCCCGGCACAATGATCAGCGCCCAAATGATCTTGCTCAGGTGCTCTTGCACGATGGGCAGATTGCCAAACAGGTAACCCACCGACAGCAGGCCCACCACCCAGATCACCGCACCCACCACATTGAAGTAGGTGAATTTGCTGCGCGTCATCTCGGCCACGCCCGCGACAAAGGGCACAAAGGTGCGCACAAAGGGCATGAAGCGCGCCAGGATGATGGTGATGCCGCCGTATTTCTCATAAAAAGCGTGGGCCTGGTCAAAACCCCGGCGGCTGAAAAACCGCGAGTCTTCCCACTGAAACACCCGGGGCCCAAAGTAGCGCCCAATCGTGTAGTTCATCTGGTCACCCAAAATGGCTGCGGCCAGCAGCAAAGCCATGATCAAGGGCAAACTCATCAAGCCAGCGCCGCACATGGCCCCCACAATGAAGAGCAGGGAGTCACCGGGCAAAAAGGGCATGACCACCACGCCGGTCTCGACAAAGATGATGAGGAACAACAAGGCATAGACCCAGGCCCCGTGCTGCGCGACAAAAGCCTCCAGATAGCGGTCCACATGCAGGATGAAATCGACGAGTTGCAGCAAGATGTCCATGCGCCGATTATCCCCGCACTCCTCCCCTGACCAGACCCCCTAAAATCTCCTCGTGAATTCCCAACAGACCCCGGCCCCCGCGCGCCGCCCCATCCGCGAACTCCCCGATGAACTGATCAGCCAGATCGCCGCAGGCGAGGTGGTCGAGCGGCCTGCTTCGGTGGTGCGCGAGTTGGTGGACAACGCCATGGACGCAGGCGCGCGCAGCATCACCCTGCGCCTGATGGGCGGCGGCACCCGGTTGATTTCGGTGGAAGACGATGGCGGCGGCATCGCCCCGGACGAACTGGCCACGGCCTTGAAGCGCCACGCCACCAGCAAGATCGGCAACCTCGATGACCTCGAATCGGTCATGACCATGGGCTTTCGGGGCGAGGCGCTGGCGGCCATCAACTCGGTGTCCGAGTTGACCCTGCTCTCGCGCATGGACGGCCAGCCCACCGCCTTTGCCCTGGACGGTCGCACCGGCGAGATCCGACCTGCCGCCCGTGCCGTGGGCACCACGGTGGAGGTCAAGGAGCTGTTCTTCTCGACCCCCGCCCGCCGCAAATTTTTGAAAAGTGACAGCACCGAGCTGGCGCATTGCATCGAGGCCGTGCGCCGCCACGCCCTGGCCCGCCCCGATGTGGGCTTTGCCATTTGGCACGAAGGCAAGCTGGTGGAGCAGTGGCGCGTGCACCCCGGTGCAGCAGGCCTGGAGCAGCGCCTGGCCGATGTGCTGGGCGAAGACTTCGTGGCGCAGTCCATCGCGGTGGCATACCACGCTGGACCGCTCAAGGTGATCGGTCGTGCCGGTCTGCCCGACGCCGCCCGCTCACGCCCCGACCACCAATTTGCCTATGTGAACGGCCGCTTTGTGCGTGACAAGGTGGTCATGCACGGCGCGCGCAGCGCCTATGAAGATGTGCTGCATGGCCACAAACAACCTGCTTACGCCCTGTTCATGCAGATCGACCCCACGCTGGTCGATGTGAATGTGCACCCCACCAAGATCGAGGTGCGGTTCAGGGACAGCCGCGCGGTGCACCAGGCGGTGCGCCATGCCATCGAGAACGCGCTGGCTGCGCCGCGTGCCCACCTGCTCACCGATGCGCCAAGCGCCGCCGACAGCGCTTTCGACCTGAAAGCCCCCGCGCCCAAAGCCCTGCCCGAATCGGCCAACTGGCAGCAAGGCGGCATGGCGTTTGAGCGCCCTGGTGCCTCCAGCTTTTCGGCCCCCAGCTTCAAACCAGCCGACTTTGTGCGCCCCCGCGTGGATGGTGACCGCGCCATGGCCGACCTGAAGGCGCTGTGGAACCCGCCTGAGCGCAGCGAAGATCTGAGCGCTCAAGAAGCCCGCCCCGCCGCTTGGCCAGCACCATTCGCAGCCAAAGACGATTCATTTAAAGTAGCCGGCTCCTCCAAGGGTGTGGACACGCCACCACCTCTGCCCGAAGGCGACTGGCCTTTGGGCCGTGCGATTGCGCAATTGCATGGCGTTTACATCCTGGCTGAAAACAAGCAGGGCCTGGTGGTGGTGGACATGCACGCCGCGCACGAGCGCATTGTTTACGAGCGCCTGAAAAACCAGCTCAACGCCACAAGCAGCGACGGCCCGCGCATCGCCAGCCAACCGCTTTTGATCCCCGCCACCTTTGCCGCCAACCCGAGTGAAGTGGCCACCGCCGAAGCCTGCGCCGAGGCGCTGGAACAACTGGGCCTGGAAATCTCGCCCCTGTCGGCCAAAACCCTGGCCGTGCGCGCCGTGCCCACCAGCCTGGCCCAAGGCGATGCGGTCGAGTTAGCCCGCAGCGTGCTGGCCGAACTTGCCCAGCACGACGCCAGCACCGTGGTGCAACGCGCCCAAAATGAAATTTTGGCCACCATGGCCTGCCACGGGGCAGTGCGCGCCAACCGCCGCCTGACGCTGGACGAAATGAACGCCCTGCTGCGCCAGATGGAAGAGACCGAGCGTTCTGACCAATGCAACCACGGTCGCCCCACCTGGCGACAAATGGGCATGCGCGATCTGGATGCGCTGTTTTTGCGCGGACGCTGATGACGGCCATGCCCCAAAAACTCATCGTGCTGCTGCTCGCCCTGTTGCTCGGCCTGCAACCCGTCACCACCGACCTGTATCTGCCCGCGCTGCCCGCCATCACCGAAGGCTTTGCCGCGGGCATGGGCCAGGCTCAGCTCACGCTCACAGCCTTGCTGCTGGCCTTTGGCCTGTCGCAACTGGTGTGGGGGCCGCTGTCTGACCGCTTTGGCCGCCGGCCCATTTTGCTCTGGGGCATGGGCGCTTACGTGCTGGCCTCGGTCGCCTGCGCACTGGCCCCCAGCATGGCCTGGCTGATCGCAGGCCGCACCTTGCAAGGCATCGCCATGGGCGCAGCCGTCATGGCCGCGCGCGCCGTGGTGCGTGACCTGTATGCCCCGGCCCATGGGGCCAACGTCATGTCCCAAGCCCTCACGGGCCTTGGCATCATCGCCTGCACCTGCGCGCCCATGGGTGGCTTGCTGACCGACTGGCTGGGCTGGCGCGTGGCCCTGCTCAGCCTGGCCACGTTTGGCGCCCTCACCTTCGGCCTGCTGCTGTGGCGCTTTGAAGAAACCCTGGCCAAGCCCAACCCCGACGCCCTGCAGCTGCGCCAGCTGTGGCTGGCCAACCGCGACATCTTGCGCCACCCCACCTTCCGCGCCTGGTGCGCCTTGTCTTCGGGTTCCTACCTGGGCTTGTTCACCTTTTTGGCCTGCTCGGCCTTTGTGTTCACCCGCAGCATGGACTACAGCACCACGGCTTATGGGTTTTTCATGCTCAGCATGTCGCTGTCCTACATCGTGGGCACCTTCTGGTGCCGCTGGATGCTGCGGCGCACCAGCGTGCAACGCACCGTGGGCGTGGCCGCCTGCCTCACCCTGGCGGGCGGGGTCAGCATGGCGGGGCTGGCCTACGCGGGCCAAGGCCAGGCCTGGTACGGCGCGTCCAGCGTGCTGGGGCCGATTTACCTGTTCATGCTGGGCCACGGCGTGCACCAGTCTTGTGGGCAAAGCGGCGCGGTCGGGCCGTTTCCGCAACGTGCGGGGACGGCCTCGGCGTTGAATGGCTTTTTGATGATGCTCGGCGCGTTCTTCATGGGGGGCTGGCTGGGCATACACATGGACGAGCCGGTCTTTGCGCTGGCCCATGGCCTGCTGCTGTGGAGCGTGTTCATCAGCATCGTCGCCTGGACTCTGGTGCAACGCCACGGCCGCCCCGAAGTGCCAGCCACACCCGACAAGGCTGCGGCATGAACGGCCCAAACGAGAGCGACGCCCCGCAGCGTCCGGTGGACGCCATCGCCATCGTCGGCCCCACCGCCAGTGGCAAAACCGCAGCCGCCTTGGCCCTGGCCGAAAGCCTGCAAGCGCAAGGCGGCGCAGAAATCATCAGCGTCGACTCGGCCCTGGTCTACCGGGGCATGGACATCGGCACCGCCAAACCCAGCCGCCAAGAACTGGCCGCCGTGCCCCACCACCTGATCGACACGCTGGACCCGCTGCAAAGCTACAGCGCCGCCGAATTCGCCAAAGACGCCAGCAGCCTGATCCGCGACATCCGCGCACGCGGCAAAACACCGCTGCTGGTGGGCGGCACCATGCTCTACCTCAAGGCCTTGCTGGAAGGTTTGAACGACATCCCCGCCGCCAACCCCGACATCCGCAACCAGATTCAGCAAGAAGCCGAGCAACGGGGCTGGCCCGCTTTGCACGCGCAGCTGGCCCTGGTGGACCCGCAAACGGCAGCACGCCTGGCGCCCGGCGACAGCCAGCGCATTGGCCGCGCCCTCGAAGTCTGGACCACCACCGGCCAAACCCTCACGTCTTTTCACCAAAGCGCTAAGGCCAACGCCCCCGACTGGCATATCCCCGTCATCAGCCTTGAGCCCACCGACCGCGCCTGGTTGCACCAGCGCATTGCATTGCGCTTTGAGCAGATGATGGCGGCAGGCTTCATGGACGAGGTGCGGCAACTCAAGGCACGCGGCGACCTGCACGCTGACTTGCCCTCGATGCGCTGTGTGGGCTACCGCCAAGCCTGGGAAGGTCTGGATGCCGGCTGGAGCGCAGCCGAAATCTGCGAGCGCGGCATCTTCGCCACACGCCAGCTGGCCAAACGCCAAATCACCTGGCTGCGCAGCATGCCGGGGCGGCGGGTGGTTGATGCCCAGGCGGGCGAAGCGGCGCGGCAGGTCAAACAGAGCGCCATGCAGGCGCTGACGGCTTTAAAGCGCTTTTAGCGGGGATTGATGCTAGGATTTCCCCATGATTTTCAAAGGCTGAGCCATGCGACTGTCTGAACGTGAAAAAGAAACCTTGAAACACGCAGCCCTGGTGTGTTTTGGCGACGGCACCCGTCTGCGCTTGTTCGGTTCGCGTGCCGACGAAGATCGCAAAGGCGGCGATATTGACCTTCTGATCGAATCGCCTCTGACCGATCCAGCAGACATCGCCAAAGCGCACACCCGTTTCTTGAGCCAAATCTATACCTGTTTAGGTGAGCAAAAAGTGGATGTGCTGATCGACTATCCAGGGCGTCGCTCGCATCCACCGATTTTCCAAGTAGCGCTTCAGGAAGGCATTTTGCTGTGACCCACACCGCCGAAGTGCGTCTCCTTGACGCTTGGCAGCAATGCCAGCGCCATGCCCACCACATGGCCCATGCCATGTCAGCCATCGCACCCACTCTGCCATTGACGGCCAACGCTCTAACCCTGCTCAACGACGAAGCTGTGCAGGACTGGGACCAGTTCGTTTTAAGGTTCACCAAGTTGCAAGACACATTGGGGGCCAGGCTGTTTCCGGCTTTGCTGGAACACCTGCAAGAGCCCTACGAAGACCGCCCCATGATCGACAAGCTTCACCGCCTCGAAAAATTAGGTTATTTGCCTAAGCTGGACGATTGGCAAGCGCTGCGTGTCATTCGCAATCGGTTTGCACACGACTATCCCGAAGACGATGCCTTAAAGGCCGCCTACCTGAATGAAGCCATCTCGGCGGTACCCCTTTTGCTCGCTTTGCTGGCGGGCATTGCGCCAGTGATTGAAGCGTTACAGCAATCCTGAGCCTTGGTTGGCTGGACGTAGCGGCCAATGCGCATGGCGCACTGGCTCCAACCATGAGGCTTGCATGTAGGGAATGGTAGGCTTACGGCCGCTGGGATATTGGACATTTCAGCTGTCCACGCTTTTCTAACGACTTGCCACACTGTTCCTTGACCATGCTCGTGAATGCTCCCCGCTGGTTTCGCTGGCCTGGTTTGCTCCTGACGCTCCTGCTCGCATTTGGGCTGGCAGCCTGCCAGTCATCCTCAGACATCAGCAAAGCGCCTCCGATCGTCCAATCCATGGCCTGGCACATGGACACCAGCGGTCGCGCCACGCTCGAAGATGTTAAAACCACTCAAGACTGGCAAATATTCCACAGCATCAAAAGTTGGGGGTTTGGCCCATCGCCCGTTTGGGTGCGCTACACCTTGCGTGCCGCCATGCCCGACGAAACCGAGCCCTGGATCGTCTCCATTCGCCCTGCCTTTCAGCAGAACTTGACACTGCACGACCCAGCCAGCCCACTGCCGTTAAAGGCGGGTCTTTACCAACCCAACAAAGACGATGCCCTGGGCACACTGCACTTCACATTCCAGATCCCGGCCTTGCCCTATGAGCGCGAGGTTTACCTGCGCCTTGAAAGCCAGCGCTCCCGCATCCTTTTGACGGATGTCTTGCCCGTCAAGGAAGCCACCAAGCTCAGCCAGTCGGCTGAATGGTTGCTTGGATTTTTGATCTCCATTTCGGCCACATTTGCCATATGGGCGTCCGTTCAGTGGCTGCTGAGCCGAGAGACGGTCATGGGCGCTTTTGCCATCAAGCAATGGATTGCCACATTTTGGGCACTGGACATCATGGGCTTCCTGCGCGTGCTGTTGGGTTCACTCGTCAACCCATGGCTGCTGGAAACGCTCGAGCCATTCATCCGAATTTGGACCATTCCGGCAACCCTGTGGTTTTTGCTCATGCTGATCAGGGACTACCACCCTCACGCTTGGGCGGTCAAGGCATGCCAAGCCTGCCTTGTTTTCATACTCCTCTTGCCCTTGTTGCAGTTCGCTGACCAGCACATCGTCATGAACATCATGGCAAACATCTCGGTGACGGTCAGTCTTGTCCTCGTTTTTCTCACTCTGCTCACTGCCCCTCAAACCACCGAAAAACCGCCCATACCACGGTGGCTCTTGTTGGCCTATTTGGGGCTTTACACCGTCGTCAACTCACTGCCGCCAGCGGTTCACTTGACCTTGATCGAAGCCAATGCCTTCGCGCTCAAAGCCCATCTGAGCCACGCCCTCACGGATGCGCTGGTAATCTTCATTCTTCTGCAATTTCGAGCAAAAACCATCAATGCCAACGCACAAAGGCTGTCGGAACAAAACCAATTGATCACCCTCAAGCTGGGCCGTGCACAAGCGGACATGGCCCTTGAGCAGCGGCAGCGTCAAGAGCAATCGCAGTTTTTGCACATGCTGATGCACGAACTCAAAACACCCCTGGCCATTGTGACGCTGGCGCTGGGCAACAAGACGAACCGCGAAGAAAACCTGGCCCACGCCAGCCGTGCATTGCAAGACATGAAAGCCATCATCGAGCGCTGCGTGCAGTCTGACCAAAGCGGAGAGCTTCGACTTAATCAAAACCGCCAAGCGGTCGATGTGCTGGGCTTCTTGCGACAACAAGAGCAGGCCATTCCCAAGCTTAAGGGGCGCTTCGCTCTCGCAGCCGACCCCACTTTGCCCCGGCCAAACACAGACCCACAACTGCTGCAGATCATTCTGACCAATTTGCTCACCAATGCGGCACATTACAGCGACCCGCTCACCCCCGTGGGCGTCACCCTGACGCCCAGCACCCAGGGTGAGATGCCGGGCCTGGAACTGCGCGTGAGCAACACGCCAGGGATGGCAGGCTGGCCAGACACTGAGCAGGTGTTCAGCAAGTATTACCGCACCAATGGTGCACAACGCGAATCGGGCACAGGCCTTGGGCTTTTCCTGTCGCGTGAACTGGCGCACAGCCTGGGGGGCACTTTGGTTTACGCCCCCAGCCCTCAATATGTGGAGTTTGTTCTGTGGATACCCCTGCACCCCGCCTGAGCCTGGTGATTGTTGAAGATCACGACATTTTGCGCGGCATGCTCCAGCAAGCGCTGGAAGAATCTGGCCACCAAGTCACGGCCCTGTCTTGTGCCGAAGAGCTCGAAGATGTGGCCCAGGGCCAACAGGTTGACGTTTTTTTGATCGACCTGAACCTGCCCGGCGAAGATGGCCTGAGCCTGACTGAACGCGTACGCACCGCCTACCCGCTGGCGGGTTTGATCGTGGTGACGGCCCGCTCGGGGCTGAACGACAAGCTCGAAAGCTACGCACGGGGGGCTGACATGTACCTCAGCAAACCCATCGAAGTGCCCGAACTCTGTGCCGCTGTGGCTGCACTGGGTCGGCGTCGACAACGGGTTGACACCCTGCTGCAAATCCACAACCGGCAGGGGTTTACCCTGAATCAGCAGCACATGCGCATTGGCAAGCCTGGCCAGTCAGAAATTGTCCTGAGCGCCTCTGAAACCTCCATCTTGGTCGCCTTTTCACGCGCCCCAGGTCAGCGCATCGCCTACTGGCAAATTGCCGAAACTTTGGGCTTGAACCTGGAAACTTATCCGAAAGCCAGCCTGGAGGTGCGCATGGTGCGCCTGCGCAAGAAACTGGTGGAGGCTGGAGCGGGCAGCAACTGCATCGAAGCCATCCGGGGGCACGGCTACCAGTTGTGCATCGCCGTGCAAGTGGTTTAGCCCTGGCCGCTGACCCCATCAGCAAACACCTATCATTTTTGATGTTTTTGTAGGTTTTTGTAGGCAAAAAAAGGTTCTCACGCTTTATCCTTGTGTGACCTGTTTTTGACCCACATTGACCCGCAAAATGCCCAGCCGACCTCTTCCTACTTATTGGCCTTTGCCTATCGCATTGGGGCTGAGCTTTTCGGGCTGGGCCCAAACGCCTCCAGACGCTGGCAGCTTGCGTCAGCAAATCGAGCAACAACGCTCTCTGCCTTTGCCCGCGGCGCGGCCCCAAAGCGCGCCACTGCCTCCCCCCATCCAGCCCACATCGGGCATGACCGTCATGGTCAAATCCTTCCGATTTGCAGGCAACACCTTGCTCAGCAGCGCACAACTGGCCCCCGCCCTGCAGGGTTTTATAGGGCAACAGCTCGACTTTGCCGGTCTCCAGCGCGCCGCTGATGCGGTCGCCACCGCTTACCGACAGGCAGGCTGGATCGTGCGTGTTTACTTGCCAGAACAAGACATCAGCGAAGGCGTCCTGACCTTGCAGGTGATCGAAGCGCGGTTTGCAGGTTTGCGCTTTGAAGGCGAAGCCCCAAAACGCGTGATGCGCGAGCAATTGCAAGCTTTCTTCACTCAACAGCAAGCACCGGGCCAAGCCCTGGACGCCAACGCGCTCGACCGCGCCCTGCTCTTGGCCGACGACCTGCCCGGCATCAGCGTGGCGGGCACACTGGTGCCCGGCGCCAGCGAGGGCGAAACCGCGCTGGCATTGCAAACCACCGACGAGCCCTTGATTTATGGCGACATCGGGCTGGACAACACCGGGGCCAAATCCATCGGCAGCGAGCGCCTGACGGCCAACCTCAACATCAACAGCCCCACCGGCCGTGGTGACCTGCTCAGTCTGAACGGTTTACTCACCCAAGGCAGTGACTATGGGCGCATCGCCTACACACGTCCCTTCGGTTTCAGCGGTCTGCGCGTGGGCATCAGCGCCAGCCACATGCAATACAAGGTGGTCGATGGCCCTCAAAGCATTCGCGATCTGAACATCCAGGGCAGCTCCAGCAGCATGGGCCTGGACTGGAGCTACCCCTTGTTGCGCGCAAGGCTGCACAACGCGTACTTTTCGGGCGGCCTGGAAACCAAACGCTTTTACAGCGACAACCGCAGCAGCACCCCTGACAACGCCAAAAGCTACTCCGACTACAACACCAACGCCATTCGCTTGGGTCTGTCGGGCAACCGCTTTGACAACTGGGGCCAAGGCGGCGCCAACAGCGCGTCCGCGCAATGGCTGCAAGGGCGGCTGAGCCACATGCAGGCCCACAGTTTGGTGGACAGCATCGAGCGCAGTTTCTCGAAGATCAACTACAGCCTCTCGCGTCAGCAAACCGTCACAGGCGCGCACTCGTTGTTGCTTAGCTTGCAAGGGCAACACACCAACCAAGCCCTGGACTCGTCAGAAAAGTTCTACATCGGTGGCTCGGGCACGGTGCGCGCTTACCCCGTCAGCGAGCTTGGCGGCGACCGTGGCCAAGTGCTGACCGCCGAATGGCGTTGGCGCATCAACCCAAGCTGGGTGCTCAGCGCCTTTGTCGACCAAGGCCGTGTGGTCAGCCTGCCCACCGCCTCAGGCAATGCCACCAGCACGCTGTCGCTCAGCGGCCATGGCCTGAGTGCCAGCTGGCAAGGCCCCAAGGGCATCAACACACGCATCACTTGGGCTCAACGCATCGGCAACAACCCCAAACCCACTCCAAGCGGTACCGACAGCGACGGCACCCTCAAGCGCAACCGCCTCTGGCTCTCCGCCAGCGTCCCTTTCTGAAATGAAACACAAACTCCAAGCAGGTATGGCCCTGCTTTTTTGCATCGCCAACGCATTCGCACAAACAACCAACACCCCACAACGGATACGCCCCATGAACAACGATACCCCCATCACCGCCTTCTTCTACCAAAACCCTGTTGTGCTCGACCGCGAACAGCACAAGAACCTGCGCTTGCAGCCCAGCGCCACCGCCCAATTTGCAGCCAAAAACCAGGCTGTGCCCCTCTTGGCGGCCGAATTTCCAGAGGCGTGCCTGGAATACCCCATCGTGTTCAACAAAGGCCAAGATGGCCAATGGCTGGCCCTGGCACTCACCGGCTTGCAAGTCGGTCACAACGCCTTTGTGGATGCCAAAGGGCAATGGACAGCCCGCTACGTGCCCGCCAGCGTGCGCCGCTACCCCTTCATCCTGGCTGAGAGCGACAACAAACAACTGAGCCTGGCGGCCGACCTGGCATCTCCCCATCTGGGCAAAGAGGGCGAGCCGCTGTTTGACAGCCAAGGCGAGCCGACCGAGCTGGCCAAAAGCGTGCTGCAACTGCTGGCCGACTTCCAGACCCAAGCGCAACGCAGCAGCGCCATTGCGCAGCAACTCGAACAAGCAGGCCTGTTGATGCAACAAAACTTGCAGGTGCGCCTGGGTGAGCGCAGCGCGGTTGTGGAAGGCGTCTGGATTGTTGACGAAGTCAAGCTGCGCGAATTGCCCGACGACAAGATCGTGACCTGGTTCAAGGGCGGCGAGATGGCCGTCATCCACGCGCACATGCTGTCTTTGCGCAACCTGGTCCCGCTGCTCGAGCGCAGCCAGCCCGAGGCCCCACGCACCGCACCCCAGAACACCGGCAAAGCACAAGCCCAGTAATTCCCCAGGGAACGCAGCACCATGAACAAGTCCTTCCGCAGTGTTTGGAACGCCAGCAAACAAGCCTATGTGGCCGCCGCAGAGACTGTGTCGGCCAAAGGCAAACCCAGCTCGGGCACCAAAGTGGCCACCGTGGTGGCCAGCTTGTTGGGTGGGTTGTTGGCTCATGGTGCGCACGCCCAGACTGCGCCACCGCCCCACACACTGCCCACCGGGGGACAAGTCAGCGCAGGCCAGGCCAGCATCAGCCAAAACGGCGCCCACATGCTGGTTCAGCAAGGCACAGACCGTGCTGCCATCCACTGGCAAAGCTTCAACCTGGGCAAAGACGCCCACGTGCAGTTTCAACAACCCAGCGCCGCCAGCGTCACGCTCAACCGCGTGATGAGCGCCGACCCCAGCCAGATCTTTGGCCGCATCAGCGCCAACGGCCAGGTGGTTTTGAGCAACCCGGCGGGCGTGTACTTTGGCAAAGACGCACGGGTGGACGTGGGCGGCATCGTGGCCACCACACATGGCATGAGCGACGCCGACTTCATGGCCGGTAAAAACCGCTTTGAGCGCAACGGCAGCACCGGCAAAGTGGTCAACGAGGGCGAGATCAAAGCCGCTCTGGGCGGCTACATCGCCCTGCTCGCGCCTGAGGTGCGCAACCAAGGCGCCGTGATCGCGCACATGGGCACTGTGGCCTTGGCCGCAGGAGAGGCCATAGACCTGAAGTTTGACACCAACAAACGCTTGACCAGCATTCGCGTCGAGCCCAGTCAAATTGCCGCTTTGGTGGACAACCGCCACGCAGTTCAGGCCCCAGGTGGTTTGATCATCATCAGCGCCCAGTCGCTGGACCGACTGGTGGGCGGCGTGGTCAAGAACAGTGGCCGCATCGAGGCCAATGGCTTGCAGCAACAAGGCGGGCGCATTGTGCTGTCGGCCAGCAAGCGCATCGACAACACCGGCACCGTGAGTGCCAACGCCACAACGGCGGCGGCTGGGAGCCCCAGCGCCGACAGCGGCCCAGCAGGCCGCATCGAAATCAGCGCCCCCGAGGTCAACAACAGCGGCACCATCAGCACCACCGGCAGCCCCCAGCACAGCGCAGGCAGCGTGCAGGTGCAGGCCACTCACTTCACACAAACCGACACGGGCCGCATCGACCTGAGCGCCCCCACACAGGGCGGTGCACTCAGCATCCAGACCACCGGCAAAGTGCAACTGCAAGGCAGCGTGAGCGTGCAAGCCACGCAAGACAGCGCGGCGGCGACACCCAACACCCAAGGTGGCCAAATCCACATCGAGGCCCAAGGCGACCTGGATCTGAACAACGCCACACTCGACGCCAGCGGCGGCCAGGGCGGAAACATCCATTTGCGGGCCGGTGCACCGGCGCAAGCGAACAACCCCAACCCCCTGCCCCAAAACCACAACGCACCCGATGCGCCGGGTCAGGGCCGACTGGCCATGATGGGCCACAGCACGCTCACCACCCGTGGGCGCACGGGCCAGGGTGGCGGCACCATCCTGGTGGGTGATCACATTGCCCTTTTGGATCACACCAGCATCAACGCCCAGGGCGCCACAGGTGGCGGCCATGTGCTGGTGGGTGGTGACTGGCAAGGCGGCGCCAACGCCGAGCGCCGCGTGTTGGCCGACCCGAACGCGCTGCACCAAGCCACCACCGTGACCATGGCACAAGGCGCCAGCATTGACGCCAGCGCCACGCAAAACGGCGACGGCGGCACAGTCGTCTTGTGGTCCGATATCCACCGCGACGGCGGCAGCACCGACTTTGCGGGCCAAGTGCTAGCGCGTGGCGGTGCGCAAAGTGGCCATGGCGGTCACGTCGAAACCTCGGGCAAAACCTTGCGCGTGGCCGAAACAGGCCAGGTGAACACCTCGGCGCCACAAGGCACCACCGGCCATTGGCTGCTGGACCCAACGAACTTCACCATCAGCGCTGGAAGCGGCGCACAGACCATCAGTGGCATCGGTGCGACCACCTTGGTCAACAACTTGGCCAACAACAGCATCACCATTTCCACCAGCGACTCGGGCAGTGAACAAGGAAATATCTTCATCAACGCTGACATCATCTCGGCCAGCGCCAATAACCTGACCTTCAGAGCACACAATACCATCCAAACAGACGTCTTCGTTGACGTGAATATTGGTGGCCATCTCACCTATTGGGCAGACACCGACAACAACCGGACAGGCAGCATCAGGTTTGGGGGGACAGTCAGTCTCAGCACCCGAGGCGGCAACATCACCCTGGCCGGTGGTGCAGACAACGGTTTTGGCGCACCCGCTGGGTCTGCAGTTCAAATCTGGGCGGATTGGACAATTGACATCAACTCTGGTGGCGGCAACATCACCATGCGCGCCAATGCAACGGATAATTTTATTGGCGGCTATTTCATGGGTCCCACCACCATCAATGCAGGGACTGGCCGGATTGCCATCGATGTGCGATCCAATACCGGATCAGGCTTGTCTTTCGAAGACGCGCTGACCATGACCTCCGCCAGCAACGGCGGGTCGGCGATATCCATCACTGGCATCGCAAACAACAGCACTTTCGGCTTGGTCTTCAACAACGGCCTTTCCAAGGTGGTTCAGAGTACCGGCACCGGGTCGATCGACATCGTCGGCCAAGGCAACACTTTGGGCGTTTACCTGGACACCACCCAAATCCTCGCCGCATCGGGGGCCATCAACATCAGCACCAACACCGGTGCCGGAACCAGTGCCATCGGTGTGTCGCAGCGCAATACGGTGATTGGCCAAGGCGGCGCCATTGCCACCAGCAGCAGCCCCATCACCATCACCACCAACCACCTGAGCATGAACGCAGCAGGTAACCTGGCGTTGGTATCGTCTGGGGCCGCCACCATTCAACCCAGTGGTGCAAGTTTTTCCAACCCCTTGGACACAGCCCGTCTGACTTTTGGCAGCACACTCAGCGGCTTGACCCTCGGCAAACCGGGCAACACACAGGCCATCACCCTGACGGGTTCCCCCAGCATCGCTGGCCCCATCTCTTTGTTCGGTGGCAACATCACCCTCAACAGCGGTCTGACCAGCACCGCCAGTGGCGCAGAAATCCTCATCCGAGCCAGCAGCGACATCATCACAAACGCCAACACATCCGCCAAAACAATCACCTCCAACAACGGCAATGTGATTCTGTGGGGAGATGGCGACGCCAACGGCAGTGGCCTAGTGAACCTCGACCATGTGACCGTGAACCCCGGCTCTGGTAACGTGACGGTACGCGCCGAAACAGTCGTCTGGTCTCTGAGCTCAAAGCCCGCCATCAACGGCACGGGCGTTTTCACCTTCGAGCCCAGCGACGCGGTTTTCGGGCAAAGCATTGGCAGCGATTTCTTCGCCATCAATTCAACTTTGACCGGTCTCAACCTGGGCAAAACGGGCAACACCAGCGACATCAGAGTTGGCGAGAACACCAGCATTGCAGGCCCCGTCAACATTTTTGCCGCCATCATCGATCTCAATGCAGGCCTCACCACCACCAACGCCACCACAGGCAATGTGACCTTCAATGCGGCAACCGTCACTGGCAGCGGCAACATTGCGCTGGCCAGTGGCCGTGCCTTAAGCGTGACCCAGTCTGGCAACAGCACCTACAGCGGCATCATCTCTGGCACCGACAGCACCTTGACCAAGCTGGGTGCGGGCACCCTCACGCTGACAGGGGCCAACAGTTACACCGGCGCCACCACCATCAGCGCAGGTGCTTTGCAGGTCGGCTCAGGCGGTACAACGGGCACCCTGGGCTCTGGGGCCATCGTCAACAACGCGGCTTTGACCTTCAACCGATCGAATGACTTGACGGTAGGCGGGGATATCAGCGGCACCGGCACCTTGACCAAGCTGGGTGCAGGCACCCTCACCTTGACGGGCACCAACAGCTACGCTGGCACCACCACCCTCAGCGCAGGCACATTGCAGATCGGCAGTGGCGGCACAACAGGCACATTGGGCACTGGGGCCGTCACCAACAATGCGGCGTTGACCTTCAACCGTTCAACTGACTTGACAGTCGTCGGCAACATCAGCGGCACCGGCACCTTGACCAAGCTGGGTTCGGGCATCCTCACGCTGACTGGCCTCAGCAGCTACGCCGGTGCTACAACCATCACCAGTGGTGGCCTGGTGTTCTCCAACAACACACGTCCAAGCACCCCCGGCTTCACTGGGGCAGGACAGCTCACCATCGAGCCCAGCACCAGCTTCGGCGCTGCACTCAACACCAACAGTTACACCTATGCCACCACGCTCACCGGCTTGACCTTGGGTAAGAGCGGCAATACCAGCAACATCACCGTCGACAGCGCCATCACCATCAACGGTGCGATCAGCATCGATGGCGGCAACGTCACAGTCAATGCAGCGCTGACCACCACTTCGGGCAGCAGTGGTGCTGTGTTGCTCAGAGCCACAGCAGGTGTTTTGAGTACCGCCAACATCACCACCAACGGTGCTGACATTACCTTGTGGTCGAACGCGTTGACCAACACCACCACTGGAAGCTCTGTAGGGGGCATTCAGGTCAACGACAACGTGGTGTTGGACAGCCGCACGGCAGCCGACCGTACCGCCAGCACCCACACCACGGGCGGCGGCGCGATCACCTTGGGAGGGGGCTCGGCTACGGGCAGCACGGCCAACGGCAGCACCGTACCCACTGGCTTCGCCATGAATTACTCGACCACGGAATCGGGCCTGATTTTGGGCACGGATTCGTCGACCTCGCATGCCTCAGGTATTCGGCTGCTGTCTGGGGGTGGGCATATCTCCGTGAGTGGCCGCTCGAATCAAGCGGTCGGGGGCAACACACTGGGTATAAAAACCTATGAGGGTCTGACAGTCAACGCAGGCACTTCTGGGAACATCACGCTCAATGGCTTGGCCAACTCTGCAGGTGGCTCGGCCGGCATTGACATGCAGGCTTTCCGAAATGCCAGCACCAATACCAATGCAGCCTTGGCCTCTAGCTTTACGACTGCCAATGGTGCCATTGTTTTTACAGGATCGACCACCGGCACTGGGAACGGTCTTCAACTCGGAGCATCATCGTTGACCACTGGGATCACGTTGCAAGCGACCGGCACCGGATCCATCACACTCAATGGATCTGGTCCAACCGCCACCAACGGTGATATTTTTATCAACAACACCAACTTGCTTGCAGCCAATGGCAACATCACCCTCAATTCGAGCGGTTCGGGGATAGTCAATTCCAGGGTTGTCAACATGGGGCGATTGAGCGGCTCATCGGTCACTGCGTCGAGCAGCAACATCACTGTCAACGCCAACCGGCCCGAGTTCAATCTAAACGCCACTAATTTCAGAACATCTGGTTCGGTGACTATTCAGCCTGTCGGCACAAGTTTTTCTGCTCCAGTTTCACTGCCCATCAGCAATTTGACCTTCTCATCTGATGTCAGTGCTTTGACGCTGGGCAAGAGCGGTAACACGGCCAACATCACCCTCGACAGCGTCATCACCATAGCTGGGCCGATCTCCATCGAAGGCGGCAACATCAACATCAACGGCAACCTGACCAGCACAGGAGCGGTCAGTGCGAAGGCCAGAGGAAACATCTCGCAGGCGGCGGGCGTCGTGATCACCACCAACGGCGGCAACCTCACCTACTGGGCCGACTCGAATGTGGACGCCTCTGGCGGGATCACTTTTGCGGGTGCTGCCACCATCAACACGGGTGGCGGCCACATCACGCTTGCCGGAGGCGCTGGTACCACCGCGCCTACAGGTTCTGCGGAACAAATTTTTGCACCCTCAACCTCACCCATCGTCATGAACACGGGGGGCGGTAATCTGCTGATCAAAACCAGTGCCAGTGGAACTTTGGCGAGCGTTCATTTTGCTGGTGACGTAACTTTGGACTCGGGCATTGGCAGCTTGACCGTTGAAGCCAGACAAACGACTACTGACTCAGGAAATGCTATTCGCGCCATTAACTTTTTGGGTAACACCACAATCCGCTCAGCCAGGCCCAACGCGACAGCCATATCCCTCACTGGCGGTGGTGGAGTTGGAAGGGGACTGTTTTTTGAATCAGGCAGATCCCACCTGATTGAAAGCACTGGCACGGGTGGCAACATCATCCTTACAGCCGACAGTCTTTCATCAAGCACATTGGCCTCTGATTTGAGCAATGCGCAAATTTCTGCGCCAAGCGGCACGGTCACTATGGTGTCCGCAAACGATTTCCTAATGGGCGCAAGTTCTTCAATCAATTCTGCAGGATTGAGTGTCGAGGTCGCGGCAAATAAAAACGTCACCATTCAAGGCAGCATTTCTGGCACCGGAAGTACCCTCACCAAGTCGGGGACAGGAAGACTGATTTTGTCCGGCGCTAACAGCTATTCCGGCGCCACCACCATCAGCGCAGGCACTTTGCAGGTCGGTGATGGCGGTACAACGGGCACCCTGGGCACTGGGGCCATCGTCAACAACGCGGCTTTGACCTTCAACCGATCCAACAACTTGGCGGTGGCCAACGCCATCAGCGGCACCGGCACTTTGACCAAACTGGGTGCAGGCACCCTCACCTTGACAGGGGCCAACAGCTACACAGGCACCACCACCGTCACCACAGGCACTTTGCAGATCGGTGATGGCAATACAACGGGCACATTGGGCACTGGGGCCGTCACCAACAATGCGGCATTGACCTTCAACCGTTCAACTGACTTGACAGTCGTCGGCAACATCAGCGGCACCGGCACCTTGACCAAGCTGGGTTCGGGCATCCTCACGCTGACTGGCCTCAGCAGCTACACCGGCGCCACCACCATCACCAGCGGTGGCCTGGTGTTCTCCAACAACACCCGTCCTGGCACCAGCGGGTTCACTGGGGCAGGACAGCTCACCATCGAGCCCAGCACCAGCTTCGACGCTGCACTCAACACCAACAGTTACACCTACGCCACCACGCTCACCGGCCTTACCTTGGGCAAGAGCGGCAATACCAGCAACATCACCGTCGGCAGCGCAATCACCATCAGTGGCCCAATCTCCATGGAGGGGGGCAATATCGCCCTGAACGCCAACCTGACATCCACCCTGTCCGGCGCAGCGATTTTGGCCAAAGCCACCGGCAATATCACGAGTAATGCCAGTCGAACATTTCAAACCAACAATGGCCATTTGACACTTTGGGCCGACAGCGATGCCAATGGCACAGGTGCAATTGCCATTGGCAACAACAACACGCTCAACAGCGCCAATGGTTCAACCACCAGTGGGCTCAGTGGTGGTGGCAACATCACCTTGGCCGGGGGCAACGATGCGAACACTGACGGCATTCCCGACGGTTATGCCGCCTCAAGCACCTTGAGCGGTATCAGCCTGGGTACTTCAAACGCCAATGCAACCAATCTGTATTCAGGCGGTGGTGATGTCATCGTTCGCGGCAGAAGTACCACCATCGTTGGGGGCGATTTTTTCAATAGAGCGGGTATTTTCCACTGGGGCAGTTTGCTTGTGGACGCGGGCCAGGGTGCTGTGAACTTTGACGGGACCAGCAGCACCTTCTACGGCATCAATTTTGTTGAACCCGTGACCAACACAACTGCGGGCACCAAGCATTTGCAGATCATTTCGGCCAAATCTGCGGGTGACGCCATCAGCATCACCGGCACATCGGCTGCAACCCACGGTGTGGTGTTCAACTACAACAATCCCAAAGAAGTTCTGGCTACGGGCGGAGGGGGCATTAGCATCACAGGCTCTGGTGGTGTGGACCACGGCATCTTCTTGTCCAACATAGACATATTGGCCACGAGTGGCAACATCGTCCTGGATGGCGGATCTCGTGGCATCACAGTCGCATCGGGCAACAGTGCCACGCTAGGAAAAAAGGCTGGCACTGGTATCACCACCAGCAGCAGCAATATCACCTTGACCGGGGATCAGTTTTCAATCAACTCCCCTTCAACCGTTGACACCACGGGCACCTTGACCGTTCAACCATTCAGCACCAGTTTCAGCAGCGCATTGACATGGCCAACGAGCAACCTGACGCTTGCATCCAGTTTGACGGGGTTGACTCTGGGGAAAAACGGTAACACGGCCAACATCACCATCGGCAGCGCCGCCAGCATTGCTGGGCCGATCGATGTCTTTGCCGGCATCTTGAATCTCAATGCGGGCCTCACCACCACCAACGCCACCACAGGCAATGTGACCTTCAATGCAGCAACCGTCACTGGCAGCGGCAACATTGCACTGGCCAGTGGCCGTGCCTTGAGCGTGACCCAGTCTGGTAACAGCACCTACAGCGGCATCATCTCTGGCACCGACAGTACCTTGACCAAGCTGGGTGCGGGCACCCTCACGCTGACAGGGGCCAACAGCTACACCGGCGACACCACCATCAGCGCGGGCACTTTGCAGGTCGGTGATGGCGGTACAACGGGCACCCTGGGCACTGGGGCCATCGTCAACAACGCGGCTTTGGCCTTCAACCGATCCAACAACTTGACGGTGGCCAACGCCATCAGCGGCACCGGCACTTTGACCAAACTGGGTGCAGGCACCCTCACCTTGACGGGCACCAACAGCTACTCTGGCACCACCATCACCGCTGGCACTTTGCAGATCGGTGATGGCAGTACAACGGGCACATTGGGCACTGGAGCCGTCACCAACAATGCGGCTTTGAGCTTCAACCGATCGGACAGCTTGTCGGTGGCCAACGCCATCAGCGGCACCGGCACCTTGACCAAGCTGAGTTCGGGCATCCTCACGCTGACTGGCCTCAGCAGCTACACCGGGGCCACCACCATCACCAGCGGTGGCCTGGTGTTCTCCAACAACACCCGTCCTGGCACCAGCGGGTTCACTGGGGCAGGACAGCTCACCATCGAGCCCAGCACCAGCTTCAGCGAAGCGCTCAACACCAACAGTTACACCTATGCCACCACGCTCACCGGCCTGACCTTGGGCAAGAGCGGCAATACCAGCAACATCACCTTCGGCAGCGCCCTCTCCATCAACGGTCCGATCAGCGTGGCGGGTGCGGGCTTGATCACCATTGGTGCGAACATCACCAGCCAAGCCACCACTGGCACAGGCATTGCTCTGAACGGCAACAGGATCGTGCAAACCACCCAGGCGGTGACTACTTCTGGCGCTGACATCTCTTATGCGGTCACTGGGACACCTCACGACAGCAATGCCAATTTTGGCATTGACTTCACAGCCTTGTCAGGTTCACGTGGGTCGATATCCGCAGGCGGTGGCAACATCAGCCTGAGTGCGGCATTTGCCGCAGCAGCAGGTGCAGGGGGTGATCGAGCGATCAGACTGCAGTTCACCGACATTTCAACCACCGGCTCCGGCACCATCAACATCCTGGGTGACGCATCCAACAACACCGCCAATGGTGGGGTACGTGGCATTCAAATCACCAACGTGACCCTTCAAAGTGTGAATGGTGCCATCAACGTCACCGGCACAGCGGGCCTGAACGGGGCAAGCCGGGGCATCGAGGCCAACATCACGTCATTCAGAGTCCTGTCGCAGTCGGGCGCCATCACCATTTCAGACTTGATGCCTGCCGGGTCAACCGCCTACAACGGCATGTATCTGAGGCCCAATTTAGCCAATGACATCATTTTTGGTGCCAGTGCAACTGGTGGCGCCACCAGCAGCTCTTCCGTCACCATCCGATCTGACAGAATTGCTTTTGATGCTGTTGCATCGGTCATTAAAACCACAGGGGCCGTGGTCATTGAATCCAGTGGGGACAGCTTTCAGAGTGACCTGACATCGGGGAATCTTTTCTCCATCAGCCCAGACTTGGCGCCCTCCAGTTTCAGACTGGGCAAAACCACCAACACGTCCAACATCACGGTGCCGAACCCCATCACGGTCGCCGGACCGATCAGCGTCCATGGTGGAAATCTTACGATAAGCGCCAACCTGGCCACCACCAACACCACCACAGGTGATGTGACCCTGAATGCAGCAACCGTCAGTGGCAACGGCAATATTGCGTTGGCCAGTAGCCGTGCATTGAGCGTGACGCAGTCCGGCAACAGCACCTACAACGGCATCGTTTCTGGCACTGGCAGCACCTTGACCAAGCTGGGTGCGGGCACCCTCACCTTGACGGGTGCCAACAGCTACACCGGCACCACGACCATCAGCGCAGGCACGTTGCAGGTGGGTTCGGGCAGCACAACGGGCACCTTGGGCACTGGGGCCATCGTCAACAACGCGGCTTTGACCTTCAACCGGTCTAATAACTTGGCGGTAGGCGGCGATATCAGCGGCACCGGCACTTTGACCAATCTGGGCACTGGCACCCTCACCTTGACGGGCAGCAACAGTTACTCTGGCGCGACCACCATCACCGCTGGCACTTTGCAGATCGGTGATGGCAATTCAACGGGCACCTTGGGCACTGGGGCCGTGGTCAACAACGCTGCTTTGACCTTCAACCGGTCGAATAACCTGACGGTGGCCAACGTGATCAGCGGCACCGGCACATTGACCAAAATGGGCGCAGGCACCCTCACCTTGACAAGTGACAACACCTATACCGGCACCACCACAAACAGCGTGGGAGGCACCCTGCAAGTCGGTGACGGCGGGACAACGGGCGCTCTGGGCGCTGGAAACATCATCAACAGTGGTACGCTGACCTTCAACCGCTCGGACAACTTGACGGTGGCCAACAACATCAGTGGTGGTGGCACCCTGACCCACATCGGTGCAACGACACTCAATCTGACGGGAGTGGCCTCTTACACCGGCACTACCCATATCGGCAACAGCAACGGCAGTCTGGTGTTCAAGAACAACGCTCGCCCGGCTTCAAACAGCTACACGGGTGCGGGCAAGCTGACGATCGAACCGACCACCAGCTTTAGCAACATCCTGATGGTCAACGGTACATCGTTCGCAAGCACCTTGACCGGATTCACGCTGGGGTTGGACACCAACACAACCTCGATCTCCATTCTGTCGGCGATCAGCATTGCTGGGCCGATTCAGATTCGATCGGCTGGTTCCGTCACCATCAGCAACAACCTCACCAGTGCCGTCAGCAGCGGAACCGGCATCAGCGTGACATCCGGCTTTTTCAGACAAGATAACAACAGCACCCTTTTGACCTCTGGGGGCAACATCTCTGTGACAGCCGTCGCGCCTCAAACATCAGTTGACGATTGGGCCATTCAACTGAGTCAAGCCAACATGAATGCCGCTGGAGGCAACATCACACTGAACGGATCGTTTGTCGATTCGGGCGTTTCGGGTGGCAACGATGCAGGTCTTTTGGCTGTGACTGGAACACTCCAGACCAGCGGCACCGGAGCCATCAGCCTTATCGGCGATGCCCGCAAGGCTTTGACCAGCGCAACGGCAACCGGCATCTACACAAGTAGTTTGGCAGTCACCAACAGTGGCTCTGGCGGAATCACGGTCGATGCTTACGGTAGCAATCTTTCAGGAAGCTCGATTGCATACCACCTGTGGTTTGATACCAGTTACCTGGCATCGTCGGGCAGCATTCGGCTGACCGACCAGACCCCCGCTGGGCGCATCACAGGCAGCCACATTTCGATTTCAGCATCGTCCGGCCGAGAAGCCTTTTTCGGCGCTCGCAGCACATCGTCCATCACCAGCAGCACGGCCGATGTGACTGTGCAAGCGAACAGTCTGACCACGCCGATTTTGAACATCCAAACCAGTGGGAATGTGGTTCTCGAATCTGTGAACCCTTCCTTTACAGGCGCGGTGACGGCCCCCAGAATCACAGGAACACCCGCGAGCGTGCGCATTGGCAAGAGCACCAACACGGCCGATGTGACCATGGGCAGCACCCTGACAGCGGCCGGGCCCATCACGGTCAACGGGGGGGCGATCACCATCAATTCGGCGATCACGGCCACAGGCAGCAGCATCACCCTCAAGGGCTCAAGTGGCCAAGCCATGACCGATGGCACCAGCGGCTTTGTGGTGGCCGACGCGCTTCTGTTGCTGGGCGGTAACGTCACTCTGGACCACGGCAGCAACAACGTAGGCACCTTGGCGGCCAGCGGTGTGGGCAGCCTGACCTACTTTGACAGCAGTGCCCTGAGCGTTGGCACGGTGTCCGGCACCACCGGGCTTTCTGCCTCCGGCGTGGTGAGCGTGGCCACCTTGAGCGGCGACCTGACCTTGGGTGCGAGCGTCAGCACCACCAGCGCAACAGCCAATGCTGTTGTGATCAACGCAGGGCGGAGCACAGGCATCGGGGTTACCACTGGCGGCAACTTGCTGATCTCCGGAACACCGACCGTCACGGCGGGTACCGGCGGCACCATCCGGCTGATGTCGGGCAGCGTGTCGGACAGCACCGGATTGACCGATCTCGTCGGATCAGGCACCGGCCGCTTCCGCTACAACTCGGATGAGAATACGACGTCATTCTCCACGGCCCTGAGCCCCAATGTGATCAATGCCATTTACCGTGAGCGGCCAGTGGTCTCAGTGGCGGGCGCCAGCAATTTGACGATAACGTACGGCGACAGCCTCACGCTGCCTGGGACTGCCACGGGCACAGTCAACGGCGACACCATGACCATGACCGTGCAGAGCCCTCAGTTCAGCTCGGCTGGCCTGCTTCGTTACAGCGCGACGCCGTACAACGCTACCAGCAATCTGGGCGCCTTGGGATACAACGTGTCGGGGCTGTCGACCACCGTGACGGTCAACCGCAAAGCTTTGACCGTGAGCGGCCTGAGCAGCGCTAACAAGGTATATGACGGACTCAATACAGCCACCTTGAGCGGCACGGCCAGCTTGCTTGCCGCCGTGGCCTCGGGAGTTGGTAACAACAGCGATGGCGCGCGCTATACCAATGATGTGGTGAGCCTGTCAGGCACACCCATAGCAACTTTCAATTCGGCCAACGTGGCTGCGGCCACTACCGTGACATTCAACGGTCTGACCCTGACAGGCACCGATGCGAACAATTACATTCTGACGGCGCCTACGGATTCGCGCATCATCACGCCCAGAGCGCTCACGATCACAGCCCCCAGCATCGCCAGCAAGCTATACGACGCCACCACCGCCGCTGGCGCCCTCACCTTGGGCACACTCAGCGGCATGGTGAGTGGGCAAACTCTCACCCGTACGGGCAGCGCCGCCGCACTGTCCAGTGCCAATGTGGGCAGCTACACCACCACGGTCAGCTATACCTTGGGCGATGGCACGGGCCTGGCCTCCAACTACACACTGGCCGACAGCACTGGCGTAGCCGCCAGCATCACGGCCAGGCCACTGACCATTTCTGCACCCAGCATCGCGAGCAAAGCGTACGACGCCACCACCGCCGCCGGAACGCTCACCGTCGGGACACTCAGTGGCCTGGTGGCTGGACAGACTCTCGGTGTAACGGGCAGTACCAGCGCACTTTCCAGCGCCAACGTGGGCAGCTACACCACCACGGTGAGCTACACCCTTGCCAATGGCACTGGTTTAGCCTCCAACTACAGTCTGGCCAATACCACAGGCGTATCCGCCAGCATCACGCCCAAGGCACTGACCATTTCGGCACCGAGCATCGCGGACAAGATGTACAACGCTTCCACCGCCGCCGGCACGCTCACCATCGGGACACTCAGTGGCCTGGTGGCTGGACAGACCCTCGGTGTAACGGGCAGTGCCAGCGCACTTTCCAGCGCCAACGTGGGCAGCTACACCACCACGGTGAGCTACACCCTTGCCAATGGCACTGGTTTAGCCTCCAACTACAGTTTGGCCAATACCACGGGCGTGGCCGCCAACATCATTGCCAAGGCGCTGACCATATCTGCACCCAGCATTGCCAACAAGGTTTACGACGGTTCCCCCACCGCTGGCACTCTCACCATAGGCACCCTCAGTGGTCTGGTGACTGGCGAGACTGTGACAGTCGTGGGCAGCGCCGCAGCACTGCCCAGTGCCAATGCAGGCAACTACACCACCACGGTGAGCTACACCCTGGGCAACGGCACCGGGCTGGCTTCGAACTACAGCCTGGCCAACAGCACCAACGTGGCGGCTTCCATTGGTCAGGCCATCCTCACGGTGCGCGCCAACAACGATGCCAAGTTTGTCACTCAGGCTGATACCGCCAACTTTGCTGGTTTGAGCTACTCAGGGTTCGTGAACGGAGACACAATTTCTGTGCTGAGCGGTACGCCCACGGTGACCCGCAGCAATGCCAGCAACTCTGCAGCAGGCACATACACCGGTGTGCTTATTCCTGGAGGCCTGACTGTTGCCAACTACCAGTTGAACTATGTCCCCGGCGACTTCACCATCGTGGGCTCCAACCAGATGCTGGTGCGCGTCAACAATGAAAGCACCACCTATGGCACGGCAGCCAATTACGGGCTGACCAGCGCCGCTTATTACAACGGCAATGCAGTGGTGACACTCGGCTCTGGCATTGGCAGCATCACAGACTTGGGCAACAACCGCTTCACCGTGAACGATGGTGCAAACGGCTCGGCCACTTTCACGGTATTGCCCACTGGTTCTGGTATCACCAGTTCAGCAGGCCAACTGAAAGTGGGCAGCTATCAACTGCGGGCCGACGACGTGACGAAGGTCAACGATGCGAACTTCAGTGGCAATTTGGTCTTGGTGGGTAGCCACACGGTCAACCCCAAGACCCTGATCGCATCCATCACCGGCACGACCAGCAAGGTGTACGACGGCAATAAAAATCTGACCACACCCACACTCGCGCTGACAGGTTTGGAGGCTGGAGACTTGGTCTCGGTGGCTGGTACAGGTCAGTTTGCCAGCCGCAATGCAGGCATCAACCTGAGCTACTCTGTGGGCAACCTGATCCTTTCAGGCACCGACGCAGGCAACTACAGCATCGCACCGGGAACCAGCTTGGCTGGCACCAATGGCACCATCACCGCCAAAGCCATCACGCTGAACCCTCAATCGGTGACCAAGACCTACGATGGCGCAAGTACTTACGCCGCCAACTCGGCAGATTTGAACGTCTTGACTGCATTCTTGGGTGTTGACGGCGACACCGTGTCAGCGGCCACCCTGGCCTTTGCAGACAAGAATGTGGGCAGCAACAAAACCCTGACGGTCAGCGGAGTGACCATTGCAGACGGCAATGGCGGCAACAACTACACCGTGACCCTCGGGTCCAACACCACCAGCACCATCACCCGCCTGAACTCAGTGACCTGGGTGGGCGGCACCACTGGCAACTGGTTTGACCCGAACAACTGGACGGGCGGCGCGGTGCCCGACTTGTCTAACGTGGCCAATGTGGTGATTCCTTCGGGAGTGACCGTGAGTTTTGGCGGCACGGTGGTCGCTCCTGCGCAAAGCGGTGCAGTCAACATCGACGGGCTGACGGGTGCTGGCGGCAACCTGTCGCAAAGCGCGGGCACCCTGAATGTGGGCGCAGGTGGCATCACATTGGGCAGCCTGACTCAAAGTGACGGTATTTTGGTCAACACTGGCTCGACCACCTTGGACACCTTCACCCAAAGTGGGGGAAGTTTCTCGGGCACGGGCAACATGACCGCTACTTCGTTCGCACAAACGGGTGGTAGCACCTCACTCTTGGCCAACTTGTCTGTTGCACAAAGCTTTAACCAAGGCAGCCAAGGTAATGTGTCTGTGGGCGGCAACGCCAACATCACCGATACCGCAGGCGGTTTGCAACTGGGCAACTTGACGAGCACAGGCACACTCAGCGTGAGCAGCACCGATGGTGCCATCACACAAGCCAGCGGCACCGCCCTGATAGCGCAAAGCACCAGCAGCTTCACAGCCACGCAGGGCGGTCAACCTGCGGCCATCACTTTGGGCAACGCAGGCAATGATTTTGTCGGTGCGGTGAGCCTGAATGGCAGCAACGTGAGCATCGTGGATGTGAACGCTCTGACCCTGGGCAACGTGACCGCCACCGGCAACCTCAATGCCACAGCTGCCACCGACCTCGCCGTCAACGGCGTGGTCAGTGCCAACACCTTAGGCTTGACGGCCACCAGCGGCGACATCACGCAAGGCGCCAACGGCTCGCTCACCGTGGCCACTGGCCCTGCAAACTTGACCGCAGGCGATGACATCACCTTGGGTGGTGCCAACGACTTCAATGGTGCAGTCAACGCCACCGGTAACGACATCACCCTCAATGATGTGAACGCGCTGACCCTGGGCAACGTGACCGCCACCGGCAACCTCAATGCCACAGCTGCCACCGACCTCGCCGTCAACGGCGCGGTCAGTGCCAACACCCTGGACCTGACAGCCACCAGCGGCGACATCATGCAAGGCGCCAACGGCACGCTCACCGTGGCCACTGGCCCTGCGAACTTGACCGCAGGCGACGACATCACCTTGGGCGGTGCCAACGACTTCAATGGTGCAGTCAACGCCACCGGCAACGACATCACCCTCAACGATGTGAACGCGCTGACCCTGGGCAACGTGACCGCCACCGGCAACCTCAATGCCACAGCTGCCACCGACCTCGCCGTCAACGGCG
>JAIXUG010000027.1 GCA_027484105.1 Comamonadaceae bacterium | reverse complement strand
GTGACGCCTTGCACGCCTGCCAGGCTCCAGGTGGAGGCGGTAGGGGCTGTGCCCGTGCCAGCGTAGTTGCTCAGGTCGGTGACGGCCTGCGCGCAGGTGAGGGCAGCGGCGTCGGCAATGGCTTGGAGCTCGGCAAGCGAATCGACACCTGAGCCGTTGTCGGCGGTGGCGGCGATGGCGGCCAGGACGGCGTTGAGGTTGTCGGTGGTGATGCCGGTCAAGCCCAGAGCTGCGAGGTCTGTGGCGCTCAGGGCCGGGCTGGCCGTGCCGCCTGCGGCGGTGGTCATGATGCCCTGCACCACACTGGCCAATTGGTTCAGTTCGGCGAAGCTGTCGACCTGACCGGTTGTGAAGCTGTCGATCACCTGGTTGAGCAGGCTGGCTTCGGCCGCCGTGTCCACACTGCTCAGGCCCAAGGTTTGGTACTGCGCCGCCGTCAAGGCGGGCTGGTTGTTGGTGGCGCCTTCGGCGCCACCCATCAGCTGGTTGTAGGCGTCAACAATGGCCTGGATTTCAGCAGCCGAGTTGGTGGCGTTCGCATCAACGGCTGCCAGCACCGAATTGATCGCGGCCAGATTGCTGCTGGTCACACCCGTCACGCCGGCTTGCGCGAAGGTCTGTGCGTCAGGCACTGCCGCACCTGTTTGGGTGCCGTTGAAGGCGCTGATTTCAGTGATGGCTGCAGCAAAGGCGCTGACTGCATTGGTCACCAGGGCTTGCAGTTCGGCTCGGGTGTCCACGCCCGAACCGTTGTCGGCGCTGGCCGCGATGGCGGCCAGTATGGCCGCGAGGTTGTCGGTGGTGACGCCAGTGATGCCCAGTGAGGCCAAACTGGCAGCGGTCAAAGCCGGGCTGGCAACCTGACCGGCTGCGGTGCTCAGCACGCTCAGGTACAACTGGGTCAGGCTGCTGACCTCGGAGACGGTGTTGGTGGCCTCAATGGACAGCGGTCCGATGAAAGTGTTGAAGCCACTGACCTGTGCTGCGTTCAGCGTGGTGATACCGATGTTGGTGTATTCGGTGAGTGTGGGAGCCGGATTGGATGCTGATTCGCCAAAGTCACGGATGATGTTGAGCGAAGCGCCCAGCAAAGACTGCGTCACCAGGGCTTGCAAGGCTGCTGGTGAGCTGATTTGGCTGCCATCGTCGCTGGTGGCTGCAATCAAGGCCAAAATGATGGCGAGGTTGTTCTCGGTCACACCCGTCAATCCCAGGGCCTGCAGGTCTTGCACGGTGACCGTGGGTGCTGGCGTGACGCCTGCGGCTATGTCCAGCAGCTCGTTGAAGGCATTGACCATGGCCTGGATTTCTTCGCCAGAGTCTTTGCCTGTGCTGGGCAGAGCGCCCAAGAAATTGTTCAGCGCCGTGATGTTGGTGCTGTTCACATCGGCAATGCCTGCATCGGCATAGACCGATTCTGCAGGGGCTGAGCCCACGCCGTTGTAGGCCGTCAGGATCGACAAGCTGCCCGCACTGACGGTGAGGGTGAAGTTGGCAGCTTGTGCCGACACGTTGCCCGCCATGTCGGTGGCCACAGCGGTGAACTGGTAGCTGCCCACGGGCAAAGGGCTCTCAACGGGCTGGTTGGTGACCGTGTCCAGCAACAGGGTGCCATTGAGGTCGCGCTGGTATCTCAGGTCGAGAGACCAGTTGCCGTTGGCACTGACATTGACCACACCCACCAGTTGGCCATCTTGGTAAATCTGCAGTTGGCTGTTGGCTTCTGCAGTGCCGTACAGCAATTGCTGCGCCAGTGCGTTGATGGTTCGTGCTGTGCCAGTGTTGGCGTCCTCTCCGAAACCCGCTAATACAGGCACTGGTGGGGCCACAGTGTCGATGCGCACATTCCAGATCTCCGACAGGCTCGACAAGTTGCCCGCTGCGTCTTCGACTTCGGCACGCAGCGCGTAGCTGCCATCGGCCAGGTGGCTGGTGGGGCTCCAAGTGAATTGGCCTTGTGCATCGGCACGCACGGTGCCCAGTAAGGTGCTGCCGCTGTAGATGCGCACCTCGGCATCGGCTTCGGCGATGCCGCTGAAGCTCGGGCGTGGGTTGTTGGTCAGCGTCGGGCCTTGCAGGCTGGTGGTCTCTGGTGCGATCGGATCGATCACTACATAGAACGGTTCGCCCAGTGCACTGCGGTCGCCCACAGCGCTGATCGTAACCCCCACAAAGCTGTGGGTGCCGGCTGTCAAGTTTTGTGGCACTTCGAGGTTGAATGCGCCGTTGCTGACGGTGGCGGTGCCTTGCAGCTGACCGGCTCGGTAAATTTCGACAAAGGCCGCACCCGCGGCGCTGCCAGTCAGCATGGGTTTGGCGTTGCGTGTGATCGCATCGCTGTTGCTGCGGCCGGTGTCCGTGGCCAAGGTCAGCGCCGACAGCACGGGTGCATTGGGCACAACGGTGCTCAGGCTGAAGTTGCGGGTGACGAGGGTGTTGTTGCCCGCCGCATCGATGGCAGTCACCCGCACTTGTTTGACGCCGTCTTCACCAAGCAGGGTCAGGGTGCCAAGTTCGACAGGAATGCGCCAGAGGCCCGCTGCGTCGGCCACGGTCTGTAAAGTGCTCACCACGGTGCCGCCCACGCTGTTGAGCAGTTCCACGTTCAGCGTGAGGTTGGCCTCAGCCAGACCGTCCAGCGTGATGCCGGCGTCCTTTTCGGTGGCGTTGACCACATCGTCCAGCGCTACGGCCGCGATGCCCACAGACGGACCTTGGGTGTCGATCTCCAGGCTCAAGAGTGGGCTGGACGTGCTGGTGTTGCCTGCTGCATCGGTGGCGATGGCGCTCAGGCTGTGGGTGCCGTCGCTCAAAGCACTGCCCAGCGTCAGCTGCCATTGCCCTGTAGCATTGGCAACCGTCGTGCCCAGCACGGTATTGCCCGAGCGCACGCTGACAGTGGCACCAGCTTCGGCTGTGCCACTGACCGTGGGCTGGTTGATGTGGGTCAGGTTGTCGCTGTTGCTGTCGCCGGTGTCAGGGCTGAAGCCGCTGATGCGCGGGGCAAACGGGGCGCTGGTGTCCACGGTCACGTTCAGGTTGGCACCTGCGCTGCTGGTGTTGCCAGCCACATCGATCAGGCGTGCGCTCAGGCTCGTGCTGCCTGCAGGCAAAGCTGTCGTGGGGGTCAGGGTTACGCCGGCGGCCGTGATCATGCTCTCGGTCAGCACCACGCTGGCCACCTGGGTGCTGCCTGCAAACAGGTGCAGCTCGTCGCCGGCCACGGCGTTGGTTCCGGTCAGTGCCACGCTGAAGCTGGCGGTGGCGATCCGAGTGATGTTGTCTGAGTTGCTGCTGCCGGTGTCATCGGCTGCCACCAAATCGGGCGTGACTGTGCCCGGGGCGACGTTGTCAATCACCAGACTGAGGGCGGGTGAGTTGGGGCTGAAGGTGCTGCCACCGCGCACAGCGCGTGCCACCAGGTTGTAGTGGCCTGCAGCCAAATCGGCACTGGCATTAACTGTGACGCTGGCACCAAAGCCCGATGCGAGCGTGAGCGAACCCAGCACAGTGCTGGTAGTGGTGTCCAAAACCTGGATCACATCGCCCGTAGCCAGAGCGCTGCCGCTGAAGCTGGTACCGGTCAGGTTGACGCTGAAGCCGGGCCGCACAACGTGGGTGCGGTTGTCTGTGTTGCTGGTGCCGCTGTCTTGGGCGGCTGCCAAATCGGGTGCGCCCGGGGCTCCGGCCACGCGCGTGTCGATGGTCAGAGCCAAGGCCGTTGTGGGCCCGCTGGCGGCATTGAGCACGGTGTTGCCCCAGGCATCGCTCAGGCGGGCATTGATCGTGTACAGGCCATCGGCCAGGCTGCTCAGTGCAAAGCTGAAGCTGCCCGCGGTGATGTCGGCCGCTTCTAATGTGCGAAAGGCCAAAACCATCCCGGCGGCATCGATCAGCGCCAGGGTGTCACCGACCACAGCCGCGCGCCCGGCACCCGCCGACAAAGCCACCGTGATGCGGGGCGAGGTGTTGCTGGTCTGGTTGTCGGTGTTGGATGCGCCGTTGTCATCGGCTGCCACCAAGTCGGGCAGACCCGGCGCCGCCAGGGCGGTGGTGAAGATGGCAATGCTTCGGCTGGTGGTGGCACTGTTGCCTGCGGCGTCGGTTGCGGTCAGGCTCAGGGTTTTGCCAGCCCCTTCACCCAGGGCTGCGTAGTCATCGGCCGTGAGTGTGTAAGACCAGCTGCTGCCATTGAGTGTGGGGATGACAGAGCGCTGGCTGGCGCCTGTGCCCAGCGTGAGGGACAACTGCGCACCCGCTTCGGTGCTGCCGCTCAGGGTGACGCCTCGGCTTCTTTCAAGAGCGTTGATGGCATCGTCTTCGGCCACGGCGGCCATGCTGCTGCTGGGGGCGATATTGTCAAACACGAAGTTCAGTGCAGCGCCAAGGCTGCTGACGTTGCCCGCCAGGTCGGTGGCACGCCCCCGCACGCTGTAGTTGCCCGCCGTGGTCAAGGCGCTGGCCAAGGTGGCGCTCCAGTTGCCATCTTGGTCGGCGGTGACGGTGGCAAAAGCGGTGCTGCTGCTGCCCAAGAACAGGGCCACCTGGCTCAGGGGCTCTGCGGTGCCGTTGAACACCGGCAGGGTGTTGCGGGTCAGGCGGTCGGTGCTGCTGATACCGCTGTCTGTGGCCACGTTCATCCCCGTCACCATGGGTGACAGCGGCGGTATGGTGTCCACTTGGAAGAGGTGCGTGCGCAACATGCCCAAATTGCCTGCCGCGTCTTCAACTTGCAGGCTCAGGTTGTGCGGGCCTTCGGCCAGCACGCTGGTGCCCGTGAAGCTCCATGCGCCGGTGCTGGCATGGGCTGTGAGCATGGTCAGGGCTTGACCGTTCAAGCGCAGCCAGATGCGGCTGCCAGCCTCGGCCGTTCCCGACAAGGCCAAAGTGGCGGTATTGGTCAACTCCGCATTGGAGCTGCCGTTGAGCGTCAGACCAGTCACCGCGTTGGGCGCAGTCTGGTCAATGGTCAAGGCAAATGCGGCGGTCATTCCGCTGGCGTTGCCTGCCAAATCGACGGCTCTGGCAAAGAGGGTGTGGTTGCCCGCCGTCATGGCCAGAGAGCCCAGGTCAAAGTGCCATTGCCCCAGTTCATTGGCCACCACGCTGCCCACTTGGTGGGCGCCGGTTTGGCCATTGAGGAAGACACTCACCAGGGCATTGGCTTGCGCGGTGCCTCGCAGCTCCAGGGTGTTCATGCGGGTCAGCGCATCGCTGTTGCTGAAACCGGTGTCCGGGCTTACGCCCGTGATCACGGGGCTTGCCGGTGCCACGTTGTCCACCACCAGCGTAAAGGGCGCTGACGGTTTGCTGGCATTGTCGACCACATCCAATGACACCGCAGTGAAGGTGTAGCTGCCATCGGCCAAGCTGACAACAGCATGGTTGGTGGTGTAGCTGTAATTCCAGAAGCCATTGCGATCGGCTGTGACGGTACCCAGCGCGCTGCTGATGCCCTCTCGGAAGATTTGAATACGGCTGTAAGGCTCGGCTTTACCTTCCAAAACTACGGTTCGCGTTCGGGTGTTGGCATCGGTGGCGCTGCGGCCTGTATCGGCCTGCACGCCTGTGATTTTGGGTGTTTCCGGGACTTTGGTGTCGATCGTCAGGTACAGCGGCTCAGTTTCGGCCGTGGTGTTACCCGCCAGATCGGTGGCAGTCAACACCACGGCATAGCTGCCATCGGCCAGGTTACAGCCGTTGGTGTCGAATTGCCAGCTGCCATCGTCAAGTACCGTGGTGGTGCCCAAGAAAACGTTGTTGGCGACCACCCGGATGATGCTACCGGGTTCGGCCGTGCCCTGCAGTTGGGGTCGGCTGGTCTTGGAGTAAAAACTGACAAAACCGTTGATGTCAATGGCTCCTCGGCTGTCCACCGAGCTCCAGCTGGGCAGATTGGGTGCCACGGTGTCGAGCACGATGTTGAGCAGGCCGGACCAGCCTGATACCAGTGCGGCGCTGCTGCCTGAGACGCTGCCCGAAGGAGCCTCCACACGCGCCTTCAGGCCGAATGCGTAGCCCTGGTTTGTGCTCAAATCTGAGTGGTTGAAGGGTGGCAGTGTCACCACCGCCATGCCACTGGCCACCTGTAAGGCGCTCAAAGTCAGGCTGGTCACCGTGGTGTCATTGGTCAGCGCCAGTCTCAGGGTGTCGCCCACGGAAATGCCCACTGGCAAAGCGATCGACACGCGCATGCCGTTGGTCTTGGTGATGTTGTCCGTTTCCGACCGTCCGCTGTCATCGCCCGCCAGCAAGTTGGGTGTGCCGGGCGTGGCCGGGTTGTTCAGGTTTTGAACACGGTCGGACGACACATAAAAGCTGGCCGCATCATTGCCGGCGTCGTCCTGTAGCGCATGACCACTGGCTTCGTTATTGAGGCTCGGGTCGGTGTAGGCCAGCGTGATTTGCTGGCCACGGAATACCGGTTGAGCGAGTGTGATGGTCAAGCGGGTGCGATCTGCTGGGTTGACGACCACACTGCTGAGCGACACCAATTGGCCATTCACAGCCACAGTAAAAGCCGAGGCGGGCAGGCTGGTTTGAACCGGCTCGCTCATGATCAGCGTCATTTGGGTGCCATCAAACGAAATGCCACCCACCAGCGTGGGCGGGATGCGGTCGGCCGGCTCGGTGGTCACGCTGGCGTTGTTCACGTTCAGCGTGAGCGTGGCGGTGCTGTCTTTCAGTTGCTGGTCGGTGTGCGACAAGTTGCCCGCAAAGTCGACGGATCGAACTACCAGGGTGTGATTGCCTTGTGCCAGCTCAGAACCGGTGTAGGTGAAGAACCACGCACCATCCTTGACGCTGGCTTTGCCCAAAGAAATCAGGGTTTTGTTGGCATCGTTCAGGCGGTCAAAAACTTCCACATACACCACACTCAGCGCCGAATCGGTGGCCGCTCTGGCAGAGATGGTGCCTTGCAAGGTGAAAAGGCGGTTGGCGGTGGTGGTGGCCGAGCGGGCAACCAAGCTGGCGGTGGTCAAGGACGATGTGCCATCGGCCAACAAGAGATAAGGCACGTTGGAGTCGGGGGCGGGACGCGTGTCCACTTGCAAGTTGACCGAGCCGCCGGTGATGGCCCCCAAGGACATGCCTTTTTCGGGGCTGACGTTGCCCATCACATCGGTGATGCGGGTGGATGCCCAAAGCTGACGGTCTGGCAGTGTGTTGGTGACGGTGAAGTCGACAAATTGCTGGTTGAGGTCATTGGCATCCAGCACCCGGCTCATGGCCACATAAATGCCGCCAGCCACGCTTTCAGTGGTCGAGGTGTAAGCCGAACTCAAGCGGACAAAGAACTCCACCCGGTCCCCCACGCGCACATCGGTGGGCAGGTTCACGCGGAATCTGGGTGAGGCGTCTGAGGTGATGCGGTCGGTGTCAAAGTAACCACTGTCATCGGCGTTGAGCATGACCAACGAGCGGGGGACAGGGGCTGTACGGTCAATCGTCAGCGGCACCGTGAGCGTGTTGAAATTGCCCGCACGGTCTTGTTGCACCACGATGTAATTGCGTGTGCCTACTGTTTGCGCGGCCAGGGTAAAGCTGTAGGCTCCGGTGGTGGCATCGGCGGTGATCACCGTGGTGACATTGTCCGATGTGGTGATCTGCTCATTCGGCTCGGGAATGCCGTTGCCATTAGCGTCGCGGAACACGCTGATGCGTCCACCCGGTTCCGCTGTGCCGGCGATGGTGGGTTGGGTGCTGCGCGTCAGGCTGTCACCCACCGTGCCAGTGTCGGTGACGGTGGTGATGGCTGCGGTGAACACAGCCGAAGGGCTGCTGTCCACGACCAGCGCCAGGCGTGTGGTCGAAATGGTGCTGGTGTTGCCAGCGGCGTCGGTGGCGCGCAGGCCAATGCTGTGCGTGCCATTGGCCAAGGCAGGGCCTTGGTAAGTGAAGTTCCAGATGCGGCTGGCGTTGATGCTGGCGTAACCCAAGGTGGAGGTGGTGCCATTGAATACATCCACCACCTCCAACTGCATGACATCTGAAGGCAGGGGGTAACTGGCGTTGTTGCCAAAACTCAGATTGGTGCCAAAACGCACGAGGTTGTCTGTGGTGCTGACGCCGGTGTCATCGGCATTCATCAAATTGATGAAGTTCCCGTTGCTCGGAGGGGTCAAGTCGATCACGAGCGATCCGGGCAGGCTCACGCCGACACTGCGGGTGCCTGCACGGTCGGTGAACCAAGCGGTGATGGCCGTGGTGCTGGCGTAGGTGCCCGCTGCCAAGGCGCTGCTGGTCAGGTCCACAAATCCGGCAGCGATGTGCTCAGCGGTCAACGTGGTGTGTGCAACCCGGTTGCCGAGGCTGTAGGTGTTGGATCGGGTGATTTCCAGTAAGTCGCCCGCTTCGGCTTGGCGCGGTAGCGCTACCCGGAAACTGGGCGTGGTGTTGCGGCTGATGCCGTCGTAGGGGCTCAAGCC
This sequence comes from Comamonadaceae bacterium, assembly GCA_027484105.1. GTDB lineage: Bacteria > Pseudomonadota > Gammaproteobacteria > Burkholderiales > Burkholderiaceae_C > Limnohabitans_A. Next base: position 20,606 of record JAIXUG010000027.1, on the reverse strand, counting down.
CGTGTCGTTGTCAGCCACAGTCGTGTTGGGCGTCAACTCAAGAGACAGCACCGCACTGGTGTTGCGGTCCAGGGCAAAGGTGAGCGCGCTCGCGGAAATGCGGGTGTTACCTGCCACATCGCTGGTGACGGCACGCAGGTTGTAGACGCCATCTGTCAGGTTCACCAGGTCGAAGCTGAAGCTGCCGTTGGCGCTGACGACCGGCGCGCTGAGGGCCGTGGTTGTTCCCACGCTGCCAAGCGCCATGGTGGGCTCGCCTGGGTCCTGCACACCGTTGTTGTTCAGGTCGTTGAAAACGTGCAGCCGGCTGCCGGCTTCACCGGTGCCGCTCAGGGTGATGAAGTTGTTTTGATGGGTGATCCGGGTGTTACCTGTGATGTGGCGCATGTCGGCGTTGTCCACGGTCAGGGTGGGCAGTGCCGGCGCGCTGGTGTCGATGGTGAAGATCAGGTCGACCGATGTGGCATGGACAGGGCCCTCGTTACCGGCGGCATCCACTGCTCGAGCACGGATGCGGTACTTGCCATCGGCCAAAGAAGTCGTGGCGCTGGTGCTGAAGGTGAAACTGCCATTGGTTGCAAAAGCGCTGCCCAGCAAGCTCGATGGGCCGAAGGTGTTGCCTCCTGAGGGGTCGTGTTCGGCATACAGGTTGACCAGCACGGCATCGGCAGGCAGGGTGCCTGTGATGCGAATGGACCGGTTTTTGCCGGTGATGTTGTCGGTGCTCAGTGGGCCCCAGTCATCGCCTGCGGGCATGTCCAGTGCCGTCACTGCGGTGGGCGCTGTGGCGTCGATGGTGAGCAGGTGGATCGGCGTCATGCCGATCGAAGGCGTGCTGGTGCCTGGCGGCGTGTACCGGTAGAAATTGGTCGCGTTGCCGGCGACCAAACTGGTGGTGCTGGTCAAAACGAAGCCGTTGGTCAGATCCGTTGGCGTCAGTGTGACGGTGGCCTGGAGGTGGGTGCTGATGGCATTGTTGGCGTTGTAAATCTCGATTCTTCCGCCCACTGCGGCGTTGCTGCCCAGCCAAATTCTCAGACTGGGATTGACCAGCCTGGTCAGCGTGTCGACATCCGAAAATCCGGTGTTGGAGGCCGTCTCCAGCACCACTGCACGCACAGGTGTCAGGGTGCTGATCGGGGCATCGATCACACCGAAACGCTGCGAAAACGCCGAGGTGCTGGTGTTGCCTGCACGGTCAATCAGAATGGCTTGCAGGCCATCAAAGCTGTATGTGGTGGTGGCTGTAGGGGGTAACTCCAGACCTGGACGCACACGCAGCACCGCAAAACCTGCGGCGATGTCTTGCACTGTGAGGCGCTTGCTGTCCAGTGTAGTTGAGGTGCTCGATCGGAAAAGCCGCAGCTCATCGCCCACGACCGCTTGGGGAGGCAGAGCAATTTTGAAAAACGGCCGCAGCTCTTGGGTCAGGCCATCGTCATCTGAGGTGATGCCATCGTTCAGCAACAGTTGAGGTACGCCAGGCAAGAGGGCTGGGGTGGCGTCGAGCGTGACCTCGAGCGTGGTCGGTTCGGCCAACAGGTTGCCCGCGTTGTCCACCGCAAAAGCGCGGATGCGGTTGAGCCCCGGGGTCAACACCACGCTTTGGGCTGTGAAAATACCGCGCCCATCGGTGGTGATGATCGTCTCGGGGCTCACGCGTTCGAGCGGGTCCAACAGGCCATCGTTGTTCAGGTCATTGAACAACCACACGTTGCTGTTGGGCGCGAGTCTGCCAGCGATGTTGACCGTGTTGGTTTGGGTGATGCGGTCATCCGGCCATTGGCTGTCGTGGCTGGTGGTGCTGATCCACAGCGTGTTTTCAAAGGCGCGCACAGCGCGCAGCGCGTTGGCATCGATGTTCAACACCAAAGGCGTTGCGAAAGTGCTTTCGTTGCCCGCCGCATCCACGGCTCTGGCCGTGAAGGTGTGCAGGCCATCGGCCAAAGGTGCGCCGTTGTGGGTCCAGCTCCAGCTGGATGCGGCACCCACCACGGGTGTGCTGCCCAGCAGTGTGCTGCCTTGGTAAATGTCGATGCGCACGGCTTGGTTGGCCGTCACCGTGCCGGTCAGGGTGAAGCCTGTGTTGCGTGAAGTCAGGTTGTCGTTGGCCAGTGAGCCCAGATCGTCTGCCGGCAGCAGAGCCAGGGTGGGTGCAGTGGGTGGCGTGATGTCGATCACGGCGCGGTCCAGCAAGCGCGCACCGCTGAGGTTGCCCGACAGGTCCTCAATGCGGGCGCTGATCGCATTGCTGTAAACCCCTTCGACCAACATGCCGGGGACGGTGCCCACCACGCGGATGTTGGTGCTTGGCTTGGTGCCGATGTCGACGGCGGCGTTGTCGCCAAAAACCAGTTGACTCACGGCCGCAGGCAAGGCGGCTGTGCCTGCCACTTGGGCGGCGGTCAGCTGGGCATCCCAGGCGCGGTAAGACAGGATTTCTCCTGTGAAGTGCCCGGCGTTGGCGTCGAAGCCCAGTCGCTGATGGGCGTCCCAGTTGTAGTCGGATGCTGCTTTGGTGCCCGACAGCACCAGCGCCCCGTTGACATAAATGCGTTGACCTCCTGGCCCAAGGGTGAACACCACGGTATGTGTCTGGCCATCTCTCAGATTGAGACCTGTGCTGGTCAAAGTTTCCGCGTTCCAGACGAAGGACGCGATGTTCCCGTTGGCCGTGATCCAGAGACCGCGGTCATAAGAACCACCGCTTTGCACACCGAACAAACCGCCGCCTGTTGTGGTTCTGAAGACGAATTCACGGCTGACGAAAGTCTCGGGTTCGTTGCGTGTGACTTCGAGGTAGCCAGCACCTGTCAAACGCAGTCCGCTGGAGGGAGTGATGTCCACATGGCCTGCGACGAGGTCGGCCCCGGTCAGGGTGATCGTGGCGAGGTTGGAGGTGGTGTTGTTGGCCGAATACAAACGCACGCGGTCGCCCGCCACCACCCCTTCTGGCAGGCTGACGCGCCAGGTCGGGGCCTGGTTGCGTGTGGTGTTGTCCGCGTTGAACAGGCCCGAGTCGCTGCTGCTGACCAGGTCGATGCGGGTGGGCACCGGCACCAGGTTGTCAACCCTGACGGTGCTGGCAGCCGACAGGCGCACATTGCCTGCGGCGTCGGTGGCCAGGGCGAACAGGGTGTGCGTGCCCACGGGCAAGCTCAGGTTGGCCAATGAGTAAGTGGTACCAGTCAGGGTGGCGTTGCCGAGCAGCTCGCCATCATCCAGACGCGCGTTGTCATTCCGGTCACGGAAGATTTGCACCGTGCTGCCCGCCTCAGCCGTACCGGTGACGGTGATGGCGCTGGTCAGGCGGGTGATGCCGTCGTTGTTCACGGCACCAGTGTCAGATGCGGCATTCAGAACCGGGGCGGTCACTGTGGGTGCGGTGGTGTCGGCGCTGGCCACCACGGTGGACTGCGTGACCAGGACTTGCTGTTCTTGCGAAAGCAGGCTGAGGTTGCCCGCGCGGTCAAACTGCATGGCCCGAACGCTGTAGCTGCCTTGCGGCAGCGTGATGGTTTGGGTGAACACGCCGTTGCTGGCGTTGGCCGTGGTGTTCCACGAACGCTCACCCACATCCAGGTGGCCGTTGCCATTGGCATCTGCGAACAGCAGCACACGGGCACCGGGGTCTGCAAAGCCGCTCAAAGTGGTGGTGCCGGTGTTGGTGAACGTGCGGATCATCGCGTCTGGCGTGCCTGTGCGGCTGAGGACCACATTGTTGAAGTCCGCATAGGTGTTGCTTCGGGCGTCCTGACCTACGCCAAAGACAGTCCGTACCCCCATTCCCACATCAGCCGCTTGCACCTGATAGCTCAAAGTGAAGGTTTTGAAGGTGCCATTGGCTCCCAATTCGGCTTCGGTGATGGTGCGGCTGGCCAGTGTCACGCCATCGGTTCTTTGGAGGGAAATCATGGCGCCAGTTGCATAAGAACTGGCTGCCATATTTCCGCCACGTTTACCCAGATCAACTGACAAGGTCAGGGTTTCATTCGCTTGGGCGATGAGTGCTTCATTTTGGGTGAAGCGAACAGGACCCGTTTCGCCACCTCCGGTAAAAACCACGTTCCCTAAATTGGTGTAACCCGTGCCCGCGAAAAACCCGGAGGCGGGGTTGACCGAAGGTCTGAAATACCCGACGGTGCTGGTGCTGGTGCCCGTGATGGTCCAGCCCGCCAAAATACTGCCACCACCCCGAACGGCCGTGGCGTCCGCCAGCGGCTGTGCATCAAAGTTGCCGTTGCCAGTCCAGGTGGCACGCGCGGGGCCGTTGGTGTCAAAACTCACCCACAGCGGGGCGCTGAAGTCGGAGCGGTTGCCCGCCATGTCGATGGCGCGGGCATAGAAGGCGCGTGTGCCATCGGCATAGGGTGCGCCGGTGTAGTTGAAGGTCCAGGTCAGCGTGTCGAGGTTGACTTCGGCCTGACCCAGCGGGTTCACGCGGTCGGTGTCGTCATAGACCAGCACGCCCACGATGTTGCCGGCGAGGCTGCCGCTGATGACGAAGTTGGTGTTGCTGCGGGTGATGTTGTCGGTGTTGGTGCCGGTGCTGTTGCTGCCGGCTGCACCGGCGCTGGCGCTGTCGGAGTCGGTGATCAGGTCTAGGCCCGTGGGGGCGGCGGTGAGGCCCAGCAGGTTCAGGTCGGGCAGGGTGCAGAAAGCGCCGTCGTTGCCCGCCCGGTCGGTGATTTGGGCGCGGATGACGTTGACATAGGCACCCGCCACCAAAGCGTTGGCACTGACGGTGAGGTCGGCAAAACCGGCCGCAATCTGGGCGCTGGTGAGCGTGATGCGGCTGAGCAAGGTGGTGCTGTTGTACAGGCTCAGGGTGTCGCCGGCCACGGCGTCGCTGGCCAGACTGGCGCGCAGGTTGAGCACACGACCAGCGGTGGTGACGGCGTCATCGCTGCGCAAGCCGGTGTCGCTGGCGGGTGACAAGCTCAGTTGGGTGGGGGCATTGGGCACTTGCAGGTCGATGAAGATCTCGACTGCCTCGCTGGCCAAGCTGGCGTTGCCCGCGTTGTCAAAGGCGATGGCGCGCAGCAGGTGTTGGCCTGCGCCCAGGTTGATGCCGGTGAAACTGAATGCACCGTTGGTGGTGCTGGCCAGAGTCTCGGCCAATTCTTCGCCCGCCTGGAGTTGGCCGTTGTTGTTGCGGTCGTTGAACAACACCACGCGGGCGTTGACTTCGGCCGAGCCATTGAACACCAAAGCCGTAGCGGTTCGGGTCAGGCCATCGGTGCTGCTGGTGCCCACGTCCAGGCCAGTGCCCAGCGCCAGTGATGGGGTTTCGCTGGTGTTGTCAATGTTGACTTTGAGGCTGGCGGCAGCGCCTTCGTTGCCCGCCAGGTCCACGCCGCGCACGGTGAAGTTGTGCAGCCCGGGGGCAAGGCTGCCGGTGGTGAAGGTGAAGGTGCTGTCACCCAGAGCGTTGCCGCTCAGGCTGGCGATCAAGGTGGTTTTGACGCCGGTGAACATCCCTTCGAGAGATTCAACCCCAAAACCATGGGCGCCTGCTGAGGTGGCGATGCCGGTGGTGCCGGTGGGCCGGGACCAGGCCGCATTGAGGGTGGTGCCGTTCAGGGTGTGATCGCCTTGGCGGAAGGCTGCGGCAGCCGTGCTGGCGTGCAGCTGCCCGTTGGCATCCAGCGACAGCCAGACTTCCACCATCTGGGTTTGGTCGAGCTCACTGTTGTACACACCCACGAGCCAGCGGTCCGCGCTGCCGGTTTTGGCGGTCACCACATCGGCCAACACAGAACCTGCAATCCCCAGGCCGTTCAGGGTGGCGGCCAAGAGACTGACGTTGCGCACATCGGGGGGGTAAACGGCCAGCGCCGTGGCGCTGCTGCTGAGGAAGGTGCTGTTGTCAAACGGCTCACGCACCGTGGGGTCGGTGGAAGTGTCGTAGATGTTCAGGCGAACGGCGTCGGTGGGCACGTTGCCCACCAGGGTGAGCCCGCTGGTTTTGGCGGTGATGTTGTCGGTGCGGCTCAAGCCCGAGTCATCGCGTGCCAACAAATCGAGGCCAGTTGGTGCCAATGGGCCCACGGTGTCGATGACGGTGGTGTAAGCGGTGGGCGATCTTTCGCCTTCGTTGCCCGCCATGTCGAATATGGCTGCTGTGAAGTTGTAGCTGCGGTTGGCCAGCGGCATGGTGCTGGGGATCGTGATGTCGGCCACGCCTGCGGTGACTTGGGCCGTCGTCAGGCTGATCGAGAAAATCAGTGTGCTGCCGTTGTACAAGCGCAGTTGCTCGCCCGCTTGCGTACCGGCAGGCAGCGGTACGCGCAGCGTCGGGGTGTTGTCAGCGGTGATGCGGTCGCTGGTGCTGGTGGCGGTGAGCGAGCCAGAGACCGGGGTGTCGCTGTTGTTCAGCAACTCGACCACGCCGGGTTGTCCCGGAGGGGTGGTTTTGAGGGTCACGGTCAAGGGCTCAGAGACCTCGCCCATGGCCATGCCGGTGGTGGCGTTGTAGGCGTAGGCGCGGATCACATTGGTGCCGCTGCGCAAGCCCACCGAGGTGACGCTGAAAGCGCCGGTGGTGGCATTGGCTGTGACGGGTGCGCCAATGGCTTCACCCGAAGAGTAGCGGCCGTTGCCGTCCAGGTCGACAAACAATTGCACCCTGGCGCCAGGGGTCATCATGCCGTTGATGGTGACACTGCCCACGTTGGTGATGGCGTCGTTGCGGCTCAGCCCACTGTCGCTGGCAGCGGCCAGTTGCAATTTGCCTGGTTGTTGTACCGGGCTCAACTCGGTGGCGTTGATGGCCAGCTGGATGGCATTGGAGCCTGGGCTGATGTTGCCTGCGGCGTCCACGGACCTGGCGGTGATCCAGTGTATGCCTTCGCTCAGCGGTGGTCCGTCGTAGGTGAAGCTGAAGGTGCTGCCAGAGCCGGGTGCAGCGCTGCCGATGAAGGTGTCGCCATCGAACAGGTCAATGCGGCGCACATCGTCGGCGATGTTGGCCCCGGTGAGGGTGAAGCCCGTGGCCTTGGCGGTGATGTTGTCAGAACTGCTGGCGCCGGTGTCGTCTTGTGCCATCAAGGCCAAGGTGTTGGGGGCCAAGGGGGCTGTGCGGTCAACCGTCAACCAAGGCAGGTTGCCCCGCGTGGTTGAGATGGGGCTGGCATTGCCAGCGGCATCGGTGATGCGGGCAAATATGCCCCAGCCGGTGGTGGTGCCGTTGTAGTCGCCCGCCAATGCCACGGTGCTGGTCAGGTCGACCCAGCCACGCGAGAGGTCCAGCTCGTCCAGCCGTTTGAGACCAATCTGCCAGGACAATGACCCGTTGAAGTGACGGTAGAGTTGCACCAGATCGCCTTCCACCACTTCGGGTGGGAGGCTGACGCGGAAGGTGGGCCGCTCAATGGAGGTGATGGCATCGCTGCCAAACAGGCCGTTGTCCATGCCTGGGGCCAGGCTGACCGCCAGGGGTTGTGGTGCGCCGGTGTCAATGCGCACATTCAGGGCGTTGCTGGCGATGCTGGTGTTGCCCGCCCGGTCGGTTTGCAAAACGCGCAGGCTGTGGTCGCCTTCGCTCAATGCGGTGGACAAGGCGATGGTGAATGCGCCGTTGACACCCACGGTGCCGTTGCTGCCTTGGCTGGGGAAAGTCCAGGTGTCGATGGTGAGTTCTTCCCCCGTGTCCAAGCGGCCATTGCCGTTGCGGTCATCAAAGACGCGCAGCGTGGCCCCGGCTTCGCCTTGGCCCTGAAGGCGCAAACCGTTTTTGACACGGGTGATGCCGTCACCCCGGGCGCCGCTGTCGCTGGCGGCCACCAGCATCAGCGATTGAGGGGCGGTGATGGTGCTGTCGATGGTCAGTGAGAGCGCGCTCGAGACCAGGCTGCGGTTGCCGGTGCGGTCGACAGCGACGGCCGTGATTTGGTAAGTGCCGTTGGCCAAGGGCGCGGCTGTACTGGGGTAGAAGAACGCCCAGGTGTTGGCCGGGTTGACGCCGGTGGTGCCCAGCAACTGGTTGTTGGCATACAGCCAGACGGCGGTGATGTTTTGATCGGCCGTGACGGTACCGGTGAAGGACAAACCGTTGGCGCGGCGCACCACGTTGTCACTGGCATGGTTGCCGAAAGCGGGGTTGCCTCGGTCATCGCCCTTGTTGAGGTCGGGCACAGAGGGGGCGCTGGGCGCCACCGTGTCGATGGACAGGACTTGCAAGGACGTGCTGGCACTTTCCAGCGTACCGCTGCTGCTCAGGCGCACCACGCTGGCTCTGATGGCCGTGGCATCGGCATACACAGTCCCTGTGGCGCTGCCGGTTCCAGTCAGAGGGGTTTGGGGCTGCAGGCGCAGCCAGCCTCGGGCCAAATCTTCGGACCTGAGGGTGACGCGGTTGATTTCGGTGCTGCCTTGCAGCAGGCGCACCACATCGCCCGTCTGCACGGTGCTGGTGTTCAGACCGATTTCAAAAACAGGGGCCAGTTGCAGCGTGATGTTGTCGGCATTGCTCACGCCGCTGTCGGTGTCGGCTGTGATGCGCACGTAGCTGGGAGCCAGCGGGTCGGTTTGCACGGGCGTGACCATCAGCTCGTGGGTGCTGCTGTCCACGGCGATGTTGCCCGCCAGATCCACGGCTTGCACTGTGACCTGGTAAGCGTTGACGCTGGCGCTCAGGGCCTGCGCGCGGGGCAGGGTCAGGCTCCAGGTGCCTGCACTGGTGTTCAGCGTCAGGCCTTGCAGTGTGGTGTAGTTCAGACCGGCGATGGTGACGCGGCGTCCAGCCTCGTCGCTGTAGGCTTGGCCATTGACCAAGACGAACAGGCGATCGGTGTCGTTTCTGTCGTAGCTGCCCGTCAGTGTGGGGGTCGAGGTCGCGTTGCTGATGTTTTGCAGCATCACGGTGGGGCGCAGCGGAGCCGATTTGTCAATCACCATCGGGGTGGCGCTGCTGGGTGCGCTCCACAGGCCCGCCCTGTCTTGCTGGATGACGCGCATGAAGTGCGCGCCCAATCCCAACTCGATGTTGATGAAATCGTATTTGCCCGCGCTGTCGGCTGTGACCTGAGCGATCAGCTCCAGGTCTTCGAGCAGGCCGTTGTTGTCGCGGTCGTCAAACAGGCGCACCACGGCGCTGGGGTTGGCAAATCCAGTGAAGGCCAGGCCCGAGTGATTGCTGGTCACGCCATCGGTGGTCACGCGGCCGGTATCAACATTGGACAATAGGCTGGGCGCCCACAGTTGTGCCGGTGCGTTGGCATCAAAGGTCACCATCAGCGGCAAAGACCGGTTGCTGACGTTGCCGGCTTCGTCGGTCGCAGTCAGGGTGAACACCCGTGTGGTGGCGCTGTAAGCCGGACCTGTGTACTGCAAAGACCAGGCCGTGCTGCTGAGCATTTGCGCCAAGCCCAGCGAGGTGTCGCCATCAAAGAGTTCTACGCGGCGCGTGCCTGTGGGCACCGTGCCATGCAGGGTGAAGTTCCGGTTGACCACCGTGATGCCATCGGTGCGGCTGCTGCCGCTGTCGTCCATGACTTCGAGCAGGGGGGCTGGGGGCATGAAGGGGTGGATGTCGGGGTTGGGCGCGACCGTGTCGATTTGCAAGCTGGGCAACACGTTCATGCGGCCCATGTTGCCGGCGATGTCCACCACATAGGCGCCAATGAAGAAACCGCTGCCGGTGGTCCAGGACCGGTCGGCCATGATCTGGCGACTTTGGATGTCGATGAACCCGCGGCCGCCATCGACGATGTCGGCGGCGGTCAATTCGTGGATACCCAGCACATAGGGGTGTGTCGGGCTGGTCAAGTAGGCCGCATAGGTCAACCAAACCACATCACCGACTTGGGCGTCTGCGGGCAGACTGATGCGGAAAATGGGCAGGTTGTCGGCTGTCAGTCGGTCGTTGCTGCGCAAGCCGGTGTCCGAGCTGGGCAGCAGGGTGATGGCTGGCGGCGGTGAGACCGGCTGGCGGTCCACGGTCAGGGCCAGCGAGGCGGAAGCCAGGCTGATGTTGCCTTCGGCATCGGAGGCCATGGCACGCAAGCGGTGGTTGCCTGAGCCCAGGCTGATGGTGCCGGTGAAAGTGCCCGTGGAGGCGTCGGCTGTCACCGTGGTGAGCAGCTCGCCATCGTCGATCAGGTTGTTGTCGTTCAGGTCGTTGAAGATGCGCACGCTCACCCCGAGCTCGGCGGTGCCGCTGACGCGCAGGCCGGTGGTCAGGCTGGTAATGCCATCGCTGCTGTCCGAGCCGCTGTCGTCCAGCGGGTTGAGGGTCAAGCGGCTGGGGGGCGGCAGTTTGTCATCGAACACCACGCGCACGCTGGCCGTCAAGCCAGGCAAACCCAGCACATCCATGGATCGGGCTTCGAGCAGATAGCTGCCAGGGGTCAGTGCTTGGCCGTTGTAGGTGAAACTGAAAGCAAAGGGACTGTCCGGATCGGGGAAGGCCTCGCCAAGCATCTCGCCATTGGCAAAAATCTGCACCGAAACCGCCGTTGCGCTGGCTCTGCCGGTGACGGTGAAGCCGGTGGTGCGGTTGGTGCGGTTGTCGGTGCTGCTGGTGCCAGTGTCGTCCTCGGGCAGCAGCTTGAATTCGGTGGGTGCAGCGATGCCGGTGGTGCGGATCACCAGCGAGCGCATTTGCACGTCGGGGCTGGCGTTGCCAGCTTTGTCAACCAAGCGGACCCTGAGGTTGGTGTAGGTGCCGTCGGTCAAGCGCGATGCGGCCGTGATGGGCATGTCGATGGCGGCACTGGCCAGATCGCGAAGCGTGACGCTTTGGCGAATGATGACGGTGCTGCCATTCATCAATAGGACTTCGTCGCCCAGCTCCACGCCTTCGGGCAAGCTCAGGGTCAGGGTGGGGTTGGGGTTGTTGCTGACGGTTTCGCCAGCGTCGTTCACCACCTCGAGGCCCCCCACGCTGCTGAGCTGGGCGTAGTTGGGCGTGAAGGGGAAGTCCAGGTCGACGCGAATTTGTACCGGGGAGCCCAGCAAACTGGTCACACTGACGCCGCCTGACATGAAGGTCTGGCGCGCCAATAGGGTATGCAGGCCGGTGCCCAGCTCGACGTCGGCGGCAAAGCTCCCGGTGACGTTGGTGGTTGCGCTGACCCCGGCAGCCACCAGGTTGGGAACCAGGGTGCTGCCGTTGACGTTAAATGTGGTCAGCTTTTCGCCGCTGTCCATGATGCCGTTTTGGTTGAGATCTTCAAAAATCTCGACGGTGGCACCCGGGTTGGCGATGCCACGAAAGGTCAAGCGGGTTTGGCTGGTGATGCCATCGGTGTTGACCGGACCGCTGTCGTCTGCGGCGTCCAGCCAGAACTGGTTGCGCTGGTAGGCGGATGCGTCGATGCGCAAGAACAAGGGGGTGGAAGCACGCCCTTCGAGGCCATTGGCATGCACGCCGCGGGCATAGACGGTGTACACACCATCGGCCAGCGCCGGGCCGTTGTAGGTGAAGGACCACGCGCCCCCTTGTGTGGCGGGTTGCACCGAGCCGATCAAAGTGGTGCCGGCGTAAATGTTGATTTGGCTGGCGGTGCTGCCTGTGGCGGTGCCGGAGACTGTCCAGCCGGTGGCTTTGCGCGTCACCAGATCGCTGCTGCTCGGACCGGTGTCATCGGCCGTTGTGAAGGTGATATTGGGTGCTGCGGGCACCTCAGTGGGCATCACATCCAGGCGCAGAGACCCCTCGCTGTTAATGGCGCTGGTATTGCCTGATGCGTCCATTGAGCGCGCGTACAGCCAATGGGTGCCTTGGGGCAGGGTGATGGTGCTGCGGATGTCCACATGGCCGCGCACCAGGTCTGTCGCGGTCAGTCCCGTGGCGCCCAGCATGACGAGAGAAGGGCCGAAGTTGACCATGATGCGGTCGCCAACCCGAGCGTTCGGGGCCAGCTGAACGCGCAAGGTGGGTTGGGCGTTCTGGATCACGCCGTCGGCGCTGAACAGGCCATCGTCTTGGCCCGGGGCCAAAAAGACGCCCAAAGGCGCCTGAGGTGCGCGGTCTATGTGGATGGTCAGTGCATCGCTGGAGACGCTGAGGTTGCCCGCAGCGTCCATTTGGATCACGCGCAAGCGGTGGCTGCCCTCGGCCAGTTGGTTGGCTTCGATGTCGATGCTGAAATTGCCTTGCCAATCCGTCCATTGGGTGGCGTTGGAGACGGCCAGTTCTTCGCCCGCATCAAGGATGCCGTTGTTGTTGACGTCGTTGAAGATGCGCAGGCTGTTGTTGAAGACGTGGTGGGACCCGTTCCAGTAGGGCATCACGGCCAAGGAAAGGTCGGCTTTGCCGGTGATCCGAATGATGCTGTCAAGCGCACGCGAGGTGATGTTGTCGCCCTTGATGCCCGAGTCGAAGCTGCTGTGGATGGCCAAGTTGCCGGGTTTGCCAATGGCGGTGTCAATGGTCAGGGCCAAGGCCGTTGACGGATTGCTGCGGTTACCGGCGGCATCGATGGCGATGGCGGTGATGTTGTGCACGCCGTCGGCCAAGGGCTGTGCGTTGGCGGGCAGAAAGAAGCTCCAGCGGTTGTCCGCGGTGACGCCTGTGCTGCCCAAAAGTCGGTTGCCTGCCCAGACCTCGACGCTGACGCTGCCCTGGTTGGCGTGCACCGAACCCGTGAGGTTAAATTGGTTGCCACGGGGCAGTCGGTTGTCGGTCTGGTGCTGTGGGACCATCGGGTTGCCCAAGTCGTCGCCCCGTGCAAGTGCTGTCGAGTGCGGCGCCGATGGTGCCAGGTTGTCAACCGACAGCGTTTGCAGTGTGACCGGTGCGCTGGCCTGGAACGCGCCGTTTTGCACGCGCAGCACTTGCGCCGTGATGGCGTTGTCATTGGCGGTGTTGTAGACGGTGTTGTTGCCGTTGAACAAGGTGTGCGCTTGCAGGTCCACCCAGTAAGCGGGCGAGCCCGATGAGCCCCTGTTGACGAGATCGGCGGCAGACAGGGTGTGACGCAAGACCTCGGTGCTGCCCAAGCCTAAGCGAACCGTGTCTCCTGCTTGCACACTGCTGGGTAATGCAATGCGCAGCACGGGCGCCATTTGGCGCGTGATTTTGTCACCCAAGGTGGCGCTGTCGCCAGCAGCCGCCAGGCTGATGCCCAAGGGAGTGAGTTCGCTGCGCACAAAGCGAAAGCCGACGCCGCTCATGGCGTCGCTGCTCACGCCATTGCGCACACTGCCGGGCGTGCTGCCCGAGGGCATGATCATGACCGAGACGGTCTTGGTCTCGCCCACTGCCACCAGTCCGGCATGGACCGCAGCGATGTTCGGGTTGACGCCCAGGGCGTAAACGTCGGAGCCCTGCATGGCTCGGCCCAATTGGGCTTGCCCTGTCACGCTGAAGTTGTAGAGCTGGCCGATCTGGCTGGCGTAGGCGTTCAGGTTCGCGGGTGTGGAGATGGTCACGCCAGGGCCGCCGATGTCGGCACTGCTCAGGCGCAACTGGTCGCGGGTGTTGCTGATGACGCGGTTGCCAGCCAGGTCGGTGGCCATGACCGTGACGGTGTAAAGCGTGCCTGCCAGGCTCGGGCTCAGCTCGCGTTCGCGCGGAATGGCCAAGCTCCAGGTGCCGCCAGCGGGATTGAGCACCAGGCCAGACACGGTGATGGAGGCCGTCCCGTCAATGGTGACCGAGGTGCCTGCAGTCACGCCGTAGACCAGGTTGTTGACGCGCACCACCAATTGCTCAGTGTTGCTGGCGTCGTAGGTGCCGGACAAGGTGGGTGTGCGGCTGCTGGTGTCGGTGAAAACGATGGTGGGCGTGGCCGGTGGTTGGGTGTCGATGACAACGCGCAAAGCGGTGCCGGGTGCGCTCCAGTTGCCTGCCAGATCATTTTGGATCACGCGCAGGTGGTGAATACCGGGCGCCAGGGTCAGGTTGCTGAAGGTGTAAACACCTTGTGCATTGGCCGTGGTGGTGGCGATCAGGTTGCCTTGGACCGGATCGCCCAGGCTGCTCAGGCCAGTGTTGCTGGCGCTGCTGCCGTAATTGAGCAGACGCACCTGTGCAGAGGGCGCGGCCACCCCAGAGACCACGAGGGAAGAGGTCAGGTTGGTGATGCCATCTGTGCTGCTCAGGCCACTGTCGCTGGCCGCTGTGAGGCTGGGTGCAGTCAGCGCTGCAGGGCGGCTGGTGTCGATGCTGAAGTTCAGTGCCACACTTTCGGCAGACCAGTTGCCTGCCAAGTCCATGGCGCGCGCGCGCAGGGTGTAGTTGCCATCGGCCAGCGCACTGCCTGTGTAGGTGTAAGTCCAGTGGGCGCTGTCAGAAAAGGATAAGGTGCCCAAATCGGTGCTGGTGCCGTTGGGGTTGTACAGGCGCAAGCCAATCAGGCGTGTGCCGTCGTGGGCCAGGCCTCGGATGCTGAAACCGGTGTTTTGTCCAATGATCCGGTCAGAGCTCAAGCGCCCTGTGTCGCTGTTGGTCAAAAGCTCCAAGGCGGTTCCGGCAGCCAACGGGTTGCCGTAGGGTATGCCGGGTGCCGTGGTGTCCACGTGCAGCAGGGGAATGGACCAAACCGGGTCTGTCGAGCTGATGTTGCCCGCGCGGTCAGTGATGACACCGCGCCATTGCTGAAAAAAACTGCCTTGGGCAATGGCCGCATCGGGCACGATGTCGATGAAGCCCCGAGAGATGTCGTCCAGCGTGAGAATCCGGCTTGCCTCGATATTGGACAGGCGGCGCAATTCAAAGGTCATGCCTGCGCTGGCAGCATAAGCCGCGGACACACCGCCGGCGACCGTAGGCAACTGGAAACGGAAGGTGGGGAAAGGGTTGTTAGTGATCAAATCGCTGCCCAGCAAGCCGGTGTCGCTGGTGGTTTGACCAAAGTTGACCAGGGTTGCCACCCCGGGGCTCAGAGTGGACTCAAGGTCAACGGTGATGAGCAAGGCCTGACTGACGGGGCTGCGGCTGCCGTCGCTTTCGATCTGCACCGCCATGATGCGGTGGGTGCCAGCGCCCAGTTCGATGTCGTGGGTGAACAAGCCGCTGGTATTGGCGGTGATGTTGGTGGCGAGCACCTCGCCCTCGTCCATTTGGCCGTTGTTGTTCAGGTCGTTGAACAGCCAGACCCGCTTATTGGGTTGGGCCACGCCGCCGACAGTGAGTGCGCTGGTGTTGCGGGTGATGCCATCGCGGTTGCTCAGGCCGGTGTCGTCGGCAGCGGCCAAGGACAGGGAATGGGGTTGTGGCCATGCGGCCGAGCTGCTGGCCAGGCGCAGGGTGACAGGGAACTGGTTGGCCACCGGACTTTCGTTGGTGACCACACTGAAGGCACTGTCCGCGCTGGTGACGGCCGTCACGCTGGGCAAGGTGACGCTGCTGAAGCTGCCGGTGGGTGTTGCGCCGCTGTTGATCAAGCGCCAAGAACCACTGGTCAATGGGATAAAGCTGGACAGGGCATTGACCACCAGGTTGCCCGCCAGGCTGACGCTGGTCGGCCCCAGGATCTGGTCGTCGGTCAGGTTGTTGCCGTTCGGGTCCAGGTCCATGACCAGAGTGCTGCCTGCCAACAAGCTCAGGCTGTTGCTGATGGTCAGCTGGCCCGGCAGCGACTGGGTGCCCAAGCGCTGACCGGGGCTGAGTGTGCCGCCAGATTGCACGGTGACGGCGCCGGTGGTGGTGCCGCTGCCTGCCAGGGTGGCGCCGGTGTTGACCGTCATGGCCGAGGCGGACAGGCTACCGTTCAAGGTCAGCATTCCGCCATTGAGGGTGGTGGCGCCAGTGTAGGTGTTGGCGCCGCTGAGTAGCCATTCGCCGGTGCCGGCTTTGGTGACACCGCCGCTGCCCGAGAGGATGCCGCTGAACTGGGTGGACACGTTATTGGTCCCGGTGCTCAGGGTGCCCGCACCCAGCACTACCGAGCCTGCGCCTGCGAGGGAGCCGATGCGTTGGGCCACATTGCCAAGGGTGAAGGTGGCCCCATTGGCCACGCTCAAAGCGGTTTGGTTGGACAAACGGTCAGCGCCCGACAAGGTCAGACCCCCTGCAGTGATGCGGGTCTCACCGGTGTAGGTGTTGGCACCTGACAGCGTCAAGGTGCCTGTGCCATTCTTAGCCAAACTGCCGCTGCCGGCGATGTTGCCGGAGAAAGTGGTGCTCGTGGCATTGCCGACGCTCAAAATCGTTTGCGCATCTGCACCGGTCTGCACGGTGCCGCCGCCCGCCAGAGATCCCAGAGTCTGACTGCGGCCATTGAGGTCGAGTGTGGCCCCGGAGTTGACGGTGGTGTTGCTCAGTGCTGACAGCACTTGCGCCGCGCCAGTGACCAAGCTGCCTGCGCCAATGGTGGTGGTGCCGGTGTGACTCAGTGGGCCGCCCACGGTCAGGCTGCCTGCGCCGATTTTTTCGAAGGCACCCAAACCAGAAACAGCGGAGTTGAAGTTGCTGGCATCGCTGTGGTTAAAGCGCAGGAGGGCCCCGGACGCGACGCTGACCGAGGCGCTGGTCAGCGTACCGCTGGTGCCGCCATTGCCCACTTGCAGGGTACTGTTGGCCACCACGGTGGTGGTGCCGGTGATGTTGAGATTGCCCGCCAGGATGACGGCTGTTCCGGCCGCGCTGGTGACGGCCAGATGACCATTGCCACTGATGGCACCATTCAGACCCAAGGTGCCATGACCGCTGCTGGCGTCCACCGAGAGCGTGGCGCCGCTTTGCAAGGTGATTTCATTGCCAAGCCCACGTTGCACAACGGTGCTGCTGGCCACCGTGCGCAAGCTGGCGTTACCACTGACGTTGACGGTGCCCGAGCCCAGTGCTGTGCTGGAAGCTGCATTGGCCGCGAGCAGCACGGTACCGCTTTCCAATAAGGTGCCGCCGCTGTGGGTGTTGGCGCCGTTGAAGGTCAGGTTGCCGGTGCCGCGCTGCACCAATTGGCCGCTGCCGCTGATGAGGCCATCGGCCACAGCCAAGTTGCTGCTGGTGTTGAAAATCAGCGATGCGCCGCTGCCCACCTGAATCGAGGTGCTGGCCAGCATGGTGGCCGCCTCACCGATGCCCAAGGATACGCTGCCGCTGTTGATGGCGGTGCTGCCGGTGTAGGTGTTGTTGCCGGTCAGGCTCAAGGTGCCGCTGCCGCGTTTGACCACACCGCCTGTGCCCGTGACAGAACCCGTGAAGGTGGTGCTGGCGTTGTTGCTGCCGACATCGAGTGTGGCGCTGCCCAATTCGACGGTGCCCGCTGCGGTGCTGGCCAGTGCACCTACGCGCTGGTTGAAGCCGCCAAGCACAAGCCTGCCGTTGACGACCACCGTGGAGCTGGGCGAGAGCTGGTTGGCCATGCTAAGTTGCAGGGCGCCAGCGCTGACGGTGGTGTCACCGCTGTAGGCCTGAACAGCCGACAGGATGAGGGTGCCCGAGCCGACTTTGGTCAGGCCTACGGTGCCGCCAGGTGTGCCGCCGCTGGCTGCGCCATCGGCCAGCGTGCCTGCGAACGTGTAGGCGAGGGTGCCACCCTGGCCCAAGGTCAGTGTACTTCCAGACCCCGCCAGGGTGTTGGTGACGTTACCAGAGCCTGTGAGTTCGTTCAGGGTCAGGGGGCGGCCATTCAGGTCAAGCGTGCCGCCTGCGTTCAACAGCACGTTGGAGGTGGTGCCAATTTGTGCGGGGCCAGAGCCTGCAATGCGCACCGTGCCGCCGTTGTTGATTTGCAGTGCAACTACGCCCGAGCCCGCCGACAGTGCCTGCACACTGGTGTTGTCAGAGGCCTTGTCGAGCACCAAGGTGCCCGCGTTGACCACAGCGCGGCCGCTGGTGTTGCTGGTGGCACCACCCAAGGTGAGCGTGCCTGTGCCTTCTTTGACCAGATGGCCGTTGCCTGCCGTGCCCAAGGTGCCTGCGCCGGTGGTGCTGAACACCCCTGTGAAGGTGGTGTTGGCGTTGTTGCCGCCCACGACCAGCGTGCCGGTGCCCAGCGTCAAAGTGCCCGCACCGGACAGCGAGCCGATGCGTTGGTTGAAGTTGTTTAAGGTCAGTGTGCCCTGCTCGCCAATGAGCACCGAAGTGTTGACTGCTGCAGCGCCATTGCGCTGGTCTGGACCCAGCGCGCCGTTGGCGGCCAAGGTCAAGGTGCCCTGTGCGATGTGCGTTTCACCGGTGAAGGTGCTGGCGCCGGTCAGCGTGAGTGTGGTGTTGCCCACCTTGCGCAGGCTGCCGTCGCCACTGATGACGCCTGCAAACGTCAGGTTGTTGCCGTTGATTTCGAGCTGACCGCCGGTGCCCAAAGCCAAAGAGGCCACGCCGGTGCCCGTGCCTTGTACGACCGAGAGCAGGCTTTGACGCTTGCCATTGAGGTCAAAGGCCGCGCCCGGGTTGAGGGTCAGAGCCGATGTGCCGCTGAAGGCCTGGTCGACCCCCATGCGCAAGGTGCCCGCCTGCACCGTGGTGGTGCCCGTGTGCACGCTGTTGCCCGACAGGGTGAGCGCGCCGGTGCCGGTCTTGATGAGGCGGCCAGAGTCAAACATGGTGCCGCTGAAATTGGCGCTGCCAGTGCTGTTGTAGGTGCCCGCAGCGAAGTTGTTCACACCGATGGTCAGCCCCGAGTTGGGGTACCCGCCCAAACCCATTTGCACAGCGCCAGAGCCGGTCAGGGCATCGACGCGGACATCGGCCTCAACGGTGCGGAAGACCGCCTGGGCAGCCACGTTCAGGCTGGCCAGGTTGTTGGTCCAGTTTTCGTTGGCTGATGAGCCGCCGACGAAGGAGCCACCTTGAACGTCGATCAGTCCGCCAGCGCCCATGGCAAAGGTGGCGGCTGTTGTTCCCCACAAAGCCGTACCGAAACCGGTTTTGAGCAGTGTGCCAGTGCCTGTGAATGTGGTATTGGTGCCGTAATCCAGCCATGATGAATCGGTGTGCAGTCGCAGCACTGCCCCCGTGGCGATGTTGAAAGACGGCGAGCGATAGCCGCCTTCGCTCAGCATCAAGGTGCCCGCGTTGATGCTCGTGGCGCCGGTGTAAGTGTTCAGACCGCTCAGGGTCAAGGTGTCTGAACCGACCTTGGTCAAGGCCAGCCTGCCGCCTGCTGTGCCGTCACCGATTACGCCGCTGAAAGGGGTGGTGTTGCCGCTCACGGTGAGGGTGGCGACTGCGCCAGTCACGGCGCCGCCGGTGATGTTGCCCGAGCCTTCAATGCCTGCGATCGTGTCGCTGCTGTTGATCTGGTAGGTGGCCCCTTGGGCCACTCTGACGGTGGTGGTGTCGGCCAGACTGCCGCTGACGGTCAACATACCGGCCTGAATGTCGGTGTTGCCTGAAAAGGTGGAAGCGCCGCCCAATACCAAGGTGCCCGCGCCGGCTTTGATCAGGCCGCTGCTGGTGTTGGCACCGGTGATGGTGCCGTTGTAGGTGGCGGTGAAACCGCTGGCCACTTCGATCGTGCCTTGTCCAAGCACACGGATGCCGCGCTCGGGGTCGATTGTCAAGGTGGCGTTGATTCTGAGCCTGGCGCCGTCCTCAATGACCAAGCGGCCAGCGGTGGGGGTGGGCACATTGGGGCCCAGTTGCAAATCGTTGGTGATGGTGAGCGTGCCACCTCGCACCACGGTGTTGCCGGTGTGGGTACTGTTACCGGTCAGGATCAATTCGCCCAAGCCGGTCTTGATGAAGTCGCCTGAACCGGTGTAGCCGCCATTGAAACTGATGCTTTGGCCTTCGGTCACGTCGATCGAAGCGAGCAAGGGGTTGAGGCCACCAGGGGTGAGGGCGTTGCCAGCGGCATCGCGGATCACCGCGCCGTTCAGGCTGATTTGCCCCAGTTGCACGCCTTGCGAGAAGTCATTGCCGCTGAAGCGGTAGACCAGTTGGCCAGTGGCCAGATTGGACTCGGCCAAGACGAAGCTGGCGCTGCGGGCCACCCCACCCGTGGTCAAACTCAAGGTGGAATTGGCCAAGTCGGTGCTGGCGGCAACGCTCTCGCTCAGATTGACCGAGACGGTGATGGCCGCCCCCGAGAAGCTGATCTGGGTGGTGATGGCCGTTGGCGGTGTGGCGTCAAGCAGCATGTCCAGCGCATCGAGCAGCGCGCTGTCAAACACGGATCCCGCATCCACTTGGCCCAGACTTAACTCGAGCGTGTTGTTGCCGCCCAGTTGGCTGCTGCCCGTGTCGTCGGTAGAGGCTGCCAAGTCTCTGCTGGTGAGGCCCTGCAAAGATTGCAAAAAGATTTGACCAAGCTCACCAGAGCCAATTTTGCAACCGTAAAGCAAGATGTCGGCACCGTCGGTCAAGGCGGCGCGCCAATTGACGATGTCGTTTTGTCGTGCTTGCAAAGTTTCACTGTCCAAACGCAGATCGCCCAAAATCAGTGCGCCTGGTTCGCCATGGCTGATGATGTGCAGTTCTGAAATCTGGCTGCGGCTGGCCAGTATTTGGGAGATTTGAGTCAGCGCATCCAGGTCGTCGCGCAGTTGGATCACTTCACCTTTGTCGGCCAAGCCCAACGCGATCCGGTCTGACTCGGTCAAGGAGCCACTGATGATGATCAGGCGCGATCCTGTAGTCTGTGGCGCGGCGACGGTTTCTTCCGAGTCAGCGGCCTGAGCCGTCTCAGCAGTCTCAGCAGTCTCAGCAGTCTCAGCAGTCTCAGCAGTCTCAGCAGTCTCAGCAGTCTCAGCAGTCTCAGCAGTCTCAG
>JAIXUG010000024.1 GCA_027484105.1 Comamonadaceae bacterium | reverse complement strand
TCCGGGCGGCTGTACATCAGGGTCTTCACATGCCGGTAGTCGTCGGACCCCGCACCCTCGACCATGTAGCAAGCCAGCGTCCAGGGGCTGCCGGAAAAGCCAATGAGGGGCACACGGCCGTTGAGCGCCTTGCGGATCGAGGTGACGGCATCGAACACGTAGCGCAGCTTGTTCATGTCGGGCACGGCCAGCTCGGCCACGGCCGCTTCGTCGCGCACGTTTTTGGCAAAGCGCGGGCCTTCACCCTGCGCAAAGGACAGGCCCAGACCCATGGCGTCAGGCACGGTGAGGATGTCGCTGAAGAGGATGGACGCGTCCAGCGGGTAACGCTCCAGCGGCTGCAGGGTGACTTCGGTGGCAAAGTCGACATTGGTGGCCAGGCCCATGAAGCTGCCGGCTTTGGCGCGGGTGGCGCAGTACTCGGGCAAATAGCGGCCGGCTTGGCGCATGAGCCACACGGGAGTGTGGTCGGTGGCCTGGCGCAGGCAAGCGCGCAAGAAAGTGTCGTTTTGCAGGGGGGCGAAGTAGGCGTGTGTGGGTGTGCTCATGCCACCATTGTCGCAGGCCCCGGGCAGGCAGATGGCCCAAGCTTGGGTGGCCTACCCGCGTCCGCATGTCTTCCGTTCAGGGTGGCTTGATCAGGGCGGCTTATTTTTTCGTTGGGAGTCTTTGCAACGCGGCTTGCACTTCGGCCAAGCTGGGCAATTCGGACAAAAGCACCGGTGGTTGACCCGGTGCGTACAGGGCATAGACCGGTACCCCGCTGCGGCCCAAGGCGGTCAGGGTCTGGGTGATGGCTGGATCGCGCCGCGTCCAGTCGGCCCGCATCAGCACCACTTGGCGGGCCGCAAAGTCGGCCAGCACTTGGGGGTCGGCCAGCGTGGTTTTCTTGTTGTACTGGCAGGTCACGCACCAGGCGGCGGTGAAGTCCACAAACACCGGGCGTCCCGCGCGGAGGTGGCTCTGCACTTCGGCGTCCGACCAGGTTTGCCACTGGCCCTGCCCAAAGGCGCTTGGGGTGCTGGCGCTGCTGGTCGCGCCGGGGGCGGGCGCTTCGCGCAATGCCAAAGGCAGCCAATGGCTGCCCAGCCACAACAAAGTGGCCAGTCCCAGGCCGCTCATGACCCAGCGTGTGCGTCCTGGCAGGCCCAGCGCCCAGGCCAGCCAAGCCACCGTGAGCAACAGCGCCAGCAGGCCGCTGGCGCCATCGATGCCGGTTTGCTGGCCCAGCACCCACAGCAGCCAGATGACGGTGGCAAACATCGGGAACGCCATGGCTTGGCGGAAGGTCTGCATCCAGGCGCCGGGACGCGGCAGAGCGCGGGCGATGCCCGGCCACCAACTGGCCGCCAAATAGGGCAAAGCCATGCCCACGCCCATGGCGGCAAACACCATGAGCGCTTGCCACACCGGCAGCGCGATCGCCAAGCCCAGCGATGCCCCCATGAAGGGCGCTGTGCAGGGCGAGGCCACGGCCACCGCCAGCACGCCGGACAAACCAGCGTTCAGCGTCGGGTGGCGGCTTTGCAGGGTGGCCAAGCTGCTGGGCAGCATCTGGCCGAATTCGAAAACGCCCGCGAGGTTCAGGCCCAGTACCGTGAACAGCAGTGCCAAAGCAGCCACCACGGCGGGCGACTGCAACTGAAAGCCCCAGCCCAGCTGCTCGCCTGCCGCGCGCAGGGCCAGCATGAGGCCCCCCAGCAGCATGAACGACAGGATCACGCCTGCGGTGTAGGCGACCCCGGCAGCCCGGTGCTGGGCCTGCGAGGTGTCGGCCTGGGTAAAGCCCAGCACCTTGATGGCCAAGACCGGAAACACGCAAGGCATGAGGTTGAGCAGCAAGCCGCCTGCCAGTGCGCCCAAAATGGCCAAGGTCAGGCCCAAAGCGGTGGTGGCCGATGCGCCTGATTTTTCTGCAAGTCGGGCATTCTCGGCCAGTGCCTTGGCAAGGGCCGGCGAAATTTCGGCGGGGGCGGCTTGTGTCAGTGCAGGCCAAGTGCCTTGCACCGGCGTTTCGATTTCGAAAGCGGGGGCCTTGGGTGCAGATTCCGGCCCGGCTGCGATCACCCAGCGCATGGCGGGAGGGCTGTCGCCGCGCTCTGCAGACACCGGGATTTGGGCGCTCCAGACCGCGCCTTGCCAGTTTTGCGTCCAGTCTTGGCCTTGAACGGCCGCGTTGTGCACCACGTTGGGGGTGACCGGGAAGGCGCTGAGTGTCTGACCGCGCCAACTGGCCGGCAGGCCGTGCACGCGCAGGCTCAGTTGCTGGCCATCGCCTGACACGTGGGTCTGGCCCCCCGTGATCCAAGTGCCACCCTGTTGAAGTTGGGGCAGGGCCTGAGGGCTGAGTTTGTGCGAGGCTTCAAACGCGGCTGCATGCAGCTTTTGAGGCGCAGCAGTGGCCAGGTTGAGCGTGAAGCGACCTTCTTGCGGAATGCATTCCTGGCGGCACACCAGCCATTCAGCCTGCAGCCCCAGAGCCAGTGGCCCAGCTGCCGGGAACCGGAAGTCTGCCCCCACCTGCACGGGCACGGTCAGCAGCAAACGGCCTTCGTAGCCATAGTTGGCGAGGGTGCCAATCGGGAATTTTTTGGGCAAGGGCCAGGCGATGTCACCGGCTTGCAAACCCGCTGGCAGCTGCCACTGCAGTCGCGTGGGCAGGCCTGAGTCACCGGGGTTTTGCCAATAGGTGTGCCAATCGGGCTGGTGATCCATCTGCAGGCTTAGCCAGAAGGTGTGTCCAGCCTGCACCCCTTGAGGGGCGTGCACCAGCAATTCGGCCCGCACCTGCTCGGTGCTGACCACATGGGAGGCGCTGGCCAGCAAGGCGGAACTGCCTGGTGCGCTGGAGGACGCGGGTTTGCTGGAAAAAAGTGTGTTGGTTTGTGCCAGGCTGCTCACGGACAACAAGGACATGAGGGCCAACAAGCCCAGACCAGCCAGCCAGCCCTGCACGGCGGTCCAACCACGGTCAAACACGGAAACTTTCACGCCAATCCTTCTTTTTGCCCCGAACACCCCAGTCAAGGCCTGTTGCGAAGGGCACTGTACACGCCCCGGCTCCATTAAGATGCCAAACATGCAAAACCCTTCGCGATTTTGGGCCGACTGGACCACCACCGATTTTCAGGCCTTGCCCCTGGAGCGCGCCATCGCCGTGCTGCCGGTGGCCGCCACCGAGCAGCATGGCCCGCACCTGCCGCTGTCGGTGGACACCGATCTGATCAATGGCGTGGTGGTCGCTTGCGTGCCCCATCTGCCTGCCGATTTGTCCGTCTTGTTTTTGCCCACCCAAACCGTCGGCCTGAGCCCCGAGCATGCCCGTTTTGCGGGCACCCTGACGCTCAAAGCCGAAACCGTCATCCGCTTGTGGACCGACATTGGCGAGTCGGTGGCGGCCAGCGGGGTGAAAAAACTGGTGCTGCTCAACGCCCACGGCGGTCAAGTGAGCGTGATGGACATCGTGGCGCGCGACTTGCGCGCCCGGCTGGGTCTGCTGGTGTACAGCGTGAGTTGGTTCAATTTGCCCCTGCGCGATGCGCAAGGCGGCGATGTGAACGCGCTGTTCAGTGCACAAGAGCACCGTTTTGGCGTGCACGCCGGGGAAATCGAAACGTCGATGATGCTGGCGCTGCGCTCTGATGCGGTGCGCATGGACCAGGCGCAAAACTTCCGTTCCACGGCACAAGACCGCGCCGAGCTTTTCGAGATTCTGGGCAATGGCAAAAGCGCCAAGCTGGGCTGGCAAATGCAGGACTACAACCGCCACGGTGCGGCCGGCAATGCGGCTGCGGCCACCGTGGCCAAGGGTCAGGCTTTGCTGGCGGCGTCTGGTCTGGCGCTGGCGCAGTTGCTCGGCGAGATCGATCGGCTGCCGCCCGACACCTTGAACGACCGGCTCGCTTGAGCGCTGGCGCGATCAGAGGGCGGGCAGCACCAACTGGCAGTGCTCTGACGTCACGCTGCGGGGGTATTCGCGCGTGCTGTCGATGCAACCGCCTTCGGCATACACCCCTTGGGGGTCCCGCATGCGGATCATGCGCGCGAGCACCTGGCTGCGGGCTTGAGGGTCTTGCTCGGTTTGGGCAACGTGTTGTTCCACCACGGATTCGTCCATGCGCAATTTGCCTTGCTTGTCATGGATGGCACCATGCCGCCAATGAAAAATCTCGATGGCTTTTGACTCCAGCGTGAAGGGCCGATCACGTTGCCAGAAGTTGCTGAAAAGTCCGCCGCCCATGTAAATGACCCAAGAGCCCTCGTAGCCTTCGACGTTGGAGGACCGCTCGTCGGGGTTGCGAAACCACAGCCGATCACCGGGGACATAAAAGCGATGGGGCAAAGGCGTGGCCATGCTGCCGTACTCAATCAGGAAAACATCGTGAAATTGTCCGGAACGAATGGCGTAGCGTTCGTTCAGTTGCTGCAAGTCGGCCAGCAAGGCCGGGTGGTGTTGCGCCAATTCTTGCGCGATGCCCAACAGGATCACGTATTCGGTGGCGCGGTAACAAGAAAAATCGTAGAGCTTGCCCGTGGCTTCGGGTTGGGTGGCCGCAATGAGGGCTGGAATCAGCGGGCGACCCGGATTCAAAATGAAGCCTGTGGCTTCTTCGTAATGCCAATCGGCTTCGGGCCTTTCAGCCGCTTCGGTGTTGAATGCCAATGCGGTTTTGCGCGCAGCCAACACCATGTTGCGCCGGACCCTGACATGGGACTGCAGGGCCGTCAGGTTGGCAAATTTGAAAAGATGGGGTGAACCCAGCAAGGCCACACAAATTTCGCGCTCCAGTGCGCCGTGAAGCAAGCCGCTGTCGTGTTGGCCAAGTGCTCGGTGCAGACACAGGGTGTCGTGATCAGGCATCAACTGCTGCTGAGCATCTGGGCGCAAGGTGCAGCGAAGTTGCAGGCCTGCCTCGGGGTTTTCTTCGATGAAGGATTGACTCCAGTGCAGGAGATCCAGGGTGCCAAGCCAAGCAGCCCAATCGCGTTGGAGGCCATCTGGATCATCGGCGGCTTGGACTGAAATTTGAATGCCCCCGTTCAGGAGACCAGGGTTTGACCAAGCGGATGAAGAACTCATGCCATTGATTTTGCCTAGGGATGTGGAGGGTCAAGCCTAGGGATAACGCGCAAACCGGATCGGCAGGAGTGATCCATCAAGCAAAGGTCACCCAACTGCGGTGCTCGTCGCTGTCCAGGTGGGGCAGCGTGTTGTAGGTCAGCAGCATGTGCCGCTTGGGGGTGAACACGAACTCGGTCAGCGCCGTGTTGCGGATGCGCAGGTTCAACTCGATGGTCGTTTCTGCAGGGGTACCCAGCACACGGCCCACGGCTGTTGAGATGGGGCCACCGCTGGAGACGATCATCACGTCACCCGCATGGTTTTGCCGAACATGGTCGAGCGCTGCTTCGATGCCACCCACGAAGTCTGTATAGCTGGGCATGTCGCGCGGCTGGATGCGCCCTGCCATCCAAGCCTGCAAGGCATCGCGCAACAGGCGAAAGTGGTGGCGGTACAACTCGGGGGTGTCGGGCTTGGCCAGCGGCTCGGGGTGGATGGCTTCGATCAGCGCGTGGCTGTCGTATTCGTTCAGACCTGGCCAGACCGAGGGGGTGTGGGGCAAGCCCGCGCCTTCGGCAATGCCTTCCCAAGTTTGGCGGTGGCGCTTCAAGCTGCCCATCATCACGGCCTCGATGGGTTGGCCCTGCAATTTGGGCCGCAGGTATTCGCCCAAGCGCACGGCTTGCTGGCGGCCCAGCGGGCTGAGTTGATCGTAATCATCGGCCCCGAACGAGGCTTGTCCGTGGCGGACCAAATAGAGTGTTCCCATGGCTGGGATTGTGCGCAGTCCGGGGGCTCTCGCCTGTCGCTGGGGTGATCAGTGGCAGATGCCTGGCTTACAGGTTCACCGTGCCTTGGATGCAACCTACCACATCGCCGCCCACCCAGACCTGGCCTTGTGCATCTTTTGACAAGAACACCTGCCCGGCGCGCCCCAGCACCGTGCCCTGGCGGGCGCTGTAGGTGGGGGGCATGTGGCCTTCGGCCATCAGCCATTGCGCCAGCGACGCGTTCAGGCTGCCCGTCACCGGGTCTTCGGCCACGCCCACGGGGGCGGCGAAGGCGCGCACCTCCAGATCGGTCGGGTCATTGGCGATGCGTGTGTTGCTGGCCGTGAACGCCCGCGCTTCGCGGTTGGCGCGGCGGATCAGGCCACCGCTTGGGGCTTGCCGCTTGGCAGCCACGCCGACTTTGGTGCCCAGTTTTTTCAAAGCCGCATGGTCAGGGTTCAGGGCCAGCACCGTGTCCACACTGTCCACCAGCAGGCCCAGCCAGTGGGGGCCGTTGTTCAGGTTTTGGGCGGCCATCACTTCTGAGGCGCCCAGCCCCAAAGCGGTCAGAACTGGGGCGAGGTCTTCGGCCGAGATGTCTGAGGGCTGCAGCGGTGGTGCCGCAAAGGCCCAGCGCTCGCCCAACTGCTGGAGGCTCACCAAACCGACGCCGCACTCCTGCACCAGCACACCGGCTTGTCGTGGCGTGTGGCCTGCCTTCAACCAAGCGTGGGCCGTGCCCAGCGTGGGGTGGCCCGCAAAGGGCAACTCGGCCCCGGGCGTGAAGATGCGCACCCGGTAGTCGGCACCGCCCGCCAGCCCCTCGGGTGTGGGTGGCAGCACAAAGGTGGTTTCGCTCAGCTGCGTCCAGGCGGCAAAGCTTTGCATTTGCGCGTCGCTCAGGCCTTCGCCATCGAGCACCACGGCCAGCGGGTTGCCCAGAAAGGCGGTGTTGGTGAAGACGTCGACTTGTTGGTAGGCGCGCAGTTTCATGGGTCAGGTCTTGTCAGCTTGCACAGAAGGTTCAGAGCGATTCGCGGATCGCTGCTGCCAGCGCGGCCATGCCGGTGTTGATCTGGTCTACTGTGGCCGTGACGAACGACAGGCGCAGCGTGCTTTCGCTGGCCTCTTGGGCATAGAAGGCCGAGCCTGGCACAAAGGCTACGCCTTTTGCGACGGCTTTGTCCAACAAGGGGATGGCCTTCATGCCCTGGGGCAACTGCACCCACAAGAACATGCCCCCCACAGGGCGGTTCCAAGACAGGCCCAAGCCTGCCATTTCGCGGTCAAGCGCGGCCAGCATCGCCTCGCATTGTTGTTTGTACAGCGCGCGGATGGTGGGCACATGGCGCTCGATGAAGCCGTCTTTCAGCACTTCGGCCACCACGCGCTGGTTGAAGCTGGGCGTGTGCAAGTCGGCCGCTTGTTTGGCTTGCAAGAGCTTGGGGTAGAGCGCTTTGGGCGCCACCACATAACCCAGGCGCAGGCCAGGTGCCAAGATTTTGGAGAACGAGCCCAAATACACGCTGCCCTCGGGGTGGCGCGCGCTGAGGGAGGGCGCGGGTGGCGCGTCAAACCACAGGTCGCCGTAGGGGTTGTCTTCGATGATGGGCAAGCCAGACACGATGGCCACTTGCGCCACGGCGGCGCGGCGTTCTTCGGTCATGGTGCGGCCCGTGGGGTTCTGGAAGTTGGGCAGCAGGTACACAAAGCGGGCTTTGTCGGCACCCGTGCCCACTTTGGCGCGCAGGTCGGCGGCATCCACGCCATGCTCGTCGCTGTTCACGCCCACGGCGATGGGCTCCATCGGGGTGAAGGCTTGCAGTGCACCCAGGTAGGTGGGCGTTTCCACCAAGATGCGGCTGCCTGCGTCGATCAGGATTTTGGCCACCAGGTCCAGGCCTTGCTGGCTGCCGGTGGTGATCAGCACCTGGTCGGGGCTGACCTTCATGCCTTGCTTGAGCAGGTCTTGCGCCACCCATTCGCGCAAGGGGGCGTAACCTTCGCTGGCGGCGTATTGCAGGGCGGCTTTGCCGTCATCACGCAGCACACGTTCGGCGGCTTCGCGCATGGCGTCGATTGGGAAGGTCAGTGGCGAAGGCAGACCGCCCGCAAAGCTGATGATGCCGGGCTTTTCGGTGACCTTGAGGATCTCGCGGATCACCGAGGGGTTCATTTTTTCGGCACGTTGGGCCAGGGTCCAGTTCATTGTTTGCTCCATGGATTGTGTTTATTGGGTGTTCGGGGCGTTGGCCATGCGCCGCCCCATGAAGACGGTGAGCACGACCAGCAAGGCAAAGCCCAGCGTCATCGCATCCAGCGATTCTCCCAGCAAAGGGATGGCGGCCAGAATGCTGATGAAGGGCTGCAGCAATTGCAGCTGGCTCACGCGCAGCGGGCCGCCCAAGGACAGACCCCGAAACCAGGCGAAAAAGCCGGCCCACATCGAGAACACCCCGACGTACAGCAAGGCCAGCCAAGCGGTGGTGGTGATCGGCTGGGTGGGCCAAGTGAGCCAGGTACCAGGCAATGTGATGGGCAGCGCCATCACGCAGACCCAGCTGATGACTTTTTCGGCACCCAGGCTGGCGGTGACCTTGGCCCCCGCCACATAGCCCAGGGAGGCGGCGAGCACCGCGCCGAGCAGCAGACTGTCGGCCCAGGTCAGGCCAAAGCCGTGCCCCATTTGCATTGCCCGCAGCACGCTGTAGACCGCGACCAAGCTGCTGCCCAGGGCCGCAAACACCCAAAAGCCCAAGCGTGCACGCTGGTGCATGAGCCAGGCCGCTGCTGCAGCTGTGGCCAAGGGCAGCAAGGCGGTGATGACGGCCGCATGGCTGGCCGTCACATGGCGCAAGGCCCAGCCCAGCAACAAGGGGTAGCCGATCACATTGCCCGCCAGCGACAAATACAAAGGCCCACGTTGCTCGGCCGATGGCCAGGGCGCTCGCACGGCCAAGAGGTAAATCGCCGACAGCACGCCCGCCAGCGCAGCGCGCCCCCAGGTCACAAACCAGGGCGACAGTTGCGGCGCATCGGCCGTGCCGGTCGCCAGGCGTGTCATGGGCAAGGTGAGCGCGAAGATCACCACCCCCAGCAGGCCCAACCACAGGCCCAGTGTTTCGCTTTGTTGGGAGTTGTTGTTCATGTGCGTTGTGTGTTCGGTCTCTGGCTGCGTGGGTGGTTCAGCGGCGCGGTTCTTCAGGCCGCGTTGTGGCGCAAGCCGTTCAGAATCCACAAGGCGGTGGCCACCAAAGCCATGGCCATGCACCGGTTGAACACCAGCAAGCGGCGCCCGTGCGCCAGCCAGTGGCGCAGCATAGAGCCTGCCACCGCATAGGTCAGGTTGCTCACGAAACCATAGGCCACCATGATGGGCAGCAGCACCAGCGTGCGGGCCGTGGCGTCTTCACGCCCGGCCACCCATCCGGCGACGATGGCGAGCGCCAACATCCAGGCCTTGATGTTGAGGAACTGCAGGCCCACGCCTTGCACAAAGCCCACTTGCAGTTTGGTGCTGTCGGCCTGCTGCAAACTGCCGCTTTGCCACAAACGCGAGGCCAGCCATAGCAAATAAGCCGTGCCCAGCGTCACGATGCCCCAGCGCAAAGGTGGGAAAGTCACCACCAAACCACCCAAGCCCGTGGCGCACAGCGCGAACAAAATGCCCCAACCTACCGGCACCGCGCACACAAAGCGCATGGCCCGGCGCAGGCCGTGGTTGGCGGCCATGGCCGTGGACAAGGTGGTGTTGGGCCCAGGGGTGAAACTGCTCACGGTGGCGAGCACCAGCAGTGCGCTGAGTTCTGAAGGGGTCATGGCTTTGACTGTAGAGCCAAAAGGCCACGCTTCAGGTCGCCTGATGGACTCTCACGTCCGTCAGCAACGGGCCGACAGCACTTCCCAGCGTTCCATGGCCGCCAACAACACGTCGTCGATTTCGGCGTCGCGCTTGAGCAGTTGCTGGGCCAGTCCCGGGTCGCGTTGGTAGATGCTGCCGTCCGCCAGTTGCGCGCGGGCCTCGGCCTGCTCTTTTTCCAGAGCCTCGATCTTGGCGGGCAATTCGGCCAGCTCGCGCTGTTCTTTGTAGCTGAGCTTGTTGCGAGCCGGGGTAGCAGCAGCGGGCGTGGCAGTGACTGTGGTGACAGCTTCGGCGGCCGCAGCGGGGGGGGCACTGCGTTGCGTGGCTTGGGCGCGGATGGCCTGGCTGCGTTGCGACTGGATCAGCCAGTCTTGCACCGAGCCTTCGTATTCGCGCCAAAAGCCGGGCTGGTCTGGTGCGCTTTCGCAGGCGATGATGCCGGTGACCACGTTGTCCATGAAGGCGCGGTCGTGGCTGACCAGGAACACGGTGCCTGCATAAGTTTGCAACAGTTCTTCCAGCAATTCCAGCGTTTCGATGTCCAGGTCGTTGGTCGGTTCATCCAGTACCAGCACATTGGCTGGCCGCGCAAACAAGCGGGCCAGCAGCAGTCGGTTGCGCTCGCCCCCTGACAGGGAGCGCACGGGCGAAGTGGCCCGTGCGGGCGAGAACAAAAAGTCTCCCAAATAACTCTTGACGTGCTGGCGTTTGTTGCCAATTTCGATCCATTCGCTGCCAGGGCTGATGAAGTCTTCCAGTGTGGCGTTCAGGTCCAGTGCATCGCGCATCTGGTCAAAGTACGCCACTTCAAGCTTGCTGCCGCGCCGCACTTCACCGCTGTCGGCTTCGAGTTCGCCCAAGATCAATTTGAGCAAGGTGGTTTTGCCTGCGCCGTTGGGGCCCAGCAGGCCGATCTTGTCGCCGCGCAGCAAGGTGCCTGTGAATTTCTGGATCACGGTGCGCACCGAGCCGTCAGGCTGGGTGAAGCTCTTGCTCACATCGGTCAGCTCGGCCACCAACTTGCCGCTCGGCACGCCCGAGGCCACTTCCATCTTCACGTTGCCCACCTTTTCACGCCGGGCGGCGCGCTCACTGCGCAGGTTTTGCAGCCGCGTGATGCGGCTTTGGCTGCGGGTGCGGCGCGCTTCCACGCCTTTTCGGATCCAGATTTCTTCCTGTGCCAGCAGCTTGTCGGCTTTGGCCTGAATCACGGCCTCTTGTGCGAGTTGCTCTTCCTTTTGTACTTGGTAGGCAGCATAGTTGCCCGGGTAGGGTCGCAGTTTGCCGCGGTCCAGTTCGACAATCCGGGTCGCGATGCAGTCCAGAAATGCCCGGTCGTGGGTGATGGCGATCACGCTGCCTTTGAAGTCGATCAGCAGGTCTTCCAGCCAAGTGATGGCGTTCAGGTCCAGGTGGTTGGTGGGTTCGTCCAACAAGAGCACATCAGGGCGGGTCACCAAGGCTTGTGCCAGAGCCACACGCTTGCGCATGCCCCCCGACAGCGATTGCACGACTGCATTCGGGTCCAATTGCAGGCGTTGCAGCGTTTCGTCAAGGCGTTGTTCCCAGCCCCAGCCATCGCGTGACTCGATCTGTCCTTGCAATGTGTCCAGGTCACCACGGCTGTGCGTGTAATCGTCAATCCATTGAATCACTTCTGACAGCCCTTCACGGACGGCCTCAAAAATAGTGTGCTCAGGAATGAGGACAGGCTCTTGTGCCACGTAGGCGATGCGAACGCCCTGCTGCACATGCAATTGACCGTCATCCGCTCGCTCCATGCCCGCCAGGATTTTGAGCAATGAGGACTTGCCTGTGCCGTTGCGCCCAATCAAGCCGATGCGCTCGGAGCCCTCCAATGAGAAGTCGGCGTGATCAAGGAGTGCGACATGGCCAAAGGCCAAAGATGCGTTCAAGAGTGTGAGTAAAGCCATGGACCCATTATCCGGGTGGGGCAGCAAGAAACATTCGCATGGAGTCCAAAAAATTGTGGAAGGTCGAAAAGTTGTGCGATAATCGAGGGCTTCGCTGCACACAAGTGATCTCTTCGAAAGAAGTCGAACAAGCCCTCGGGTGGTCTGGATAAATAGTCCTCATCACTCAAGAAATTTAAAAATTTCCGAGATGGCGCAAAAAGTGTGTGATAATAGAAGGCTTCGCTGAAAACAACTCGGCCTCTCTAGAGAGTCACCAAAGACATGCTGGAGGGGCAATTGAAAAAACTTGCAGGGCAAGAAATTTTCAAAAAGTTTGACGAGGCGACAAAAACTGTGTTAGAATACAAGGCTTCGCTGATCGCAGCGTAGCAAAATGAGGTGATGCAAGTTGCCTGGGTTCTTTAAAAATATACAGCCGATAAGCGTGGGCGTTTGATGGTGATTGCCAAGTTCTTCGGAACTTAGCTTTAATTAGCTAACAAACGCTCATGAAGTAAAAAAGATGTGGATATCAGAGATGATGTTCGCGTCGATTCCAATTTATGAGTTGCTCGAAAGAGCGAAAAAATCAAGATCGAACTATAGAGTTTGATCCTGGCTCAGATTGAACGCTGGCGGAATGCTTTACACATGCAAGTCGAACGGTAGAGGGGGCAACCCCTTGAGAGTGGCGAACGGGTGAGTAATATATCGGAACGTGCCCAGTCGTGGGGGATAACGTAGCGAAAGTTACGCTAATACCGCATACGATCTACGGATGAAAGTGGGGGATCGCAAGACCTCATGCTCGTGGAGCGGCCGATATCTGATTAGCTAGTTGGTAGGGTAAAAGCCTACCAAGGCATCGATCAGTAGCTGGTCTGAGAGGACGACCAGCCACACTGGAACTGAGACACGGTCCAGACTCCT
>JAIXUG010000013.1 GCA_027484105.1 Comamonadaceae bacterium | reverse complement strand
TGAATATGGCCTTGGGTGGCTCGATTTCCGCACTAGAAAAATCGATTTCCGCACTAGATCCGCACTAGGGACCCCCAGAAACCAAAAAACCCGTTGAAAATCAACGGGTTATCTGGCGGCCCAAAAGGGATTGTATAAATAACTTGCTCAGTTTTCAGAGCCCATTTTTTTGGTGATGTCGGGGATTCGAACTACCAATGTGCTTGAGTCGCCTTTTTACCAAGTGACGTCATTTATGGCCTTTGGTCACGGAAGAGGTGGCCGTGGTAACAGCCACGATCAGACCCGCCATAACCAACAACAGGCCCACGGTTTCAAGGATGCTCGGGACATGCCCCAAGACCGGCCAACCCATCAACGCAGCCAGACCGGGGGCCAGAGCCGGGAAAACAGCCGCACGGGATGGTCCAAGCAATGAAACCATCTTGGAATAGGTGTACAGCGTACCCGCCCCAGCGATCACGCCCTGAACCAACACTTCCACCCAGAACACATAGGGCTCAGCAATGACAAGACTTTGCCCGCCGGTGTACCAAAAATATGCAGGTACGTAGGTGAGCAATGCACTGATCGAGATCACCGCCGTGGCCAACAATGGGTCCAGCCGGTGTTTGCGTAGAACGATGCCAAACCCAGCCCAAAGCGTGCCGGCTGCAAGAAACATGGCATCACCCAATGAAGCGCGCAGTGTCAGGCTGGACAGCTCTAGTCCAGACAGCAGCACCAAACCCACCAGCACCACGGCAATGCCCGTCACGCGCCGTGTTGTCATGTGGTCCCCCAGCACCACGGAACCCAGCACCATGCCCATCACGCTCATAGCGGTGAAGGGAAAGACAGCTGCATGACTCGGTGGCGCGAACTGAAGCGCACCGAACATCAAGAGACCAAAAGGCGTGCCTGCGAGCAGCGCGATCAGTAACCAGATCCGCCAACGAGATGTGAATTGGGCCAAGTCACGCCTGAAAGCCAGTGCCAAAACCGGAAGCATTAGCAAGCCAGCAACGCCGAATCGCAACACCGTGAGGTCCGGCGTGGTGAGACCGCGAGCAATGCCCCAACGGGCGAACACGGTGTACAGCGCGCCGATGCTGGCAGCGACCAACCCCACTGCGATGCCTCTGGCAAGTTGGGCATTGTTACTGTTGTCTGCATGCGGGATGGTCATGGTGCTGGTGCTCATGGCATGGGCCTCCGGGTTAGATCTTGCGAGGGGTACGGTCAGTTTGATTCGTTCCCAAAAAATTCACTAGACCATAATTTGAAATAACATACATTCCATTAAGGAATGAATTAGGAAACCCATGGACAGACTGACAGCCATGCAAACCTTCGTGCGCGTTGTGGAAAGCGGCAGTTTTTCGGCGGTCGCGCGTGAAGCTCGCAGCACGCAAAGCGCCATCAGCAAGCAGGTGGCGGCACTGGAACGCGAACTGGGTGCGAGACTGTTGAGCCGCACCACCCGTTCATTGGCCTTGACCGAAGCGGGCACGCGGTACTTTGAACAGGCAAGGCGGTTGGTGGCTGAAATTGCAGAAGCGGAGGCTGAGTTACAGCAAGGCGAACAGCAGTTAAGCGGTTGGTTGCGCGTGGCTGCTTCGGTCGGCTACGGACGCCTGAAACTGCTGCCCTTGGTCAAGAGCTTTCTCGCCGCCCACCCCAACGTCAAAATCGACCTCCGGCTCAACGACGGCTTCGTGGACCTGGTGGAAGAAGGCATTGACCTTGCTGTGCGCATCGGGGAACTCGCTGACAGCTCGTTGCTGGCCAGGCGCATCGGCACCACCCAGCGGGTCCTGCTTGCCAGTCGCCAGTACCTCGATTCATTGCGCGATGGGTTGCAACTTCCGCAGGTGCCCCAGGACCTGCTGGACCACAATTGCATTGTCTATTCGGAGTTGGCAACCCAGAACGCCTGGACGTTCACCGCAGGCGCAACCGCAGCAGCGCCCGAGGGCTCGCACGTCACCATACGGGCACAGGGCAATTTTCAAACCAACAGCAGTGAGGTCATCCGAGCTTCGGTCTTGTCGGGCATGGGCATTGGCTACTCGCCTACTTGGCTTTTTGATGATGAACTGGCCCGTGGCGAGTTGCAGGTGTTACTGCCCGATTGGCCGGCGCCCCCTTTGCCAATTCATTTGGTGAGTCCAGCTCAGCGGCGCGAGTCCGCGAAGGTGAAGGCTTTTGCGCTTCATGTGGCACAGGCAGTTTGACGACGTCATCTGACCGCGCTGGGTTGGTCCATTGGTGGGTAGAAATGAAAAACGCGACTGAAGTCGCGTATTACCTGGTGTTTTGGCGGCCAAAAGGATTTGTAGAAATATCTTGCTCAGTTTTTTGACACCCTTTTTTCGTGGGGTCGGGGATTCGAACTTCAATCCGTTCGAATTCAGAACGAATACCTGACTACCAGTGAGTTGAAGAAGATTCGGTTCGCGTAATCATCCGCCTTTTTGGGGTCGTAACCACCGAAAAAGAGTCGAACGCCGACATCAAGGTCATTGGTCGGACTCATTTTTTTCCTGACCCCAAAATAGATGTCATAGAGTCCGTCCAAAAATATATTGCCACTGATTCCGGGCAAGAAATCGGATCGAGTGAACAAACTGTATCCACTGCCAATGGGCTTACTTGCCTCAATGTTGATCAGTGGGACCACAATCAGATTTGTGTCAGAAAAGGACTGCCCTCCACTACTGAGCCCGACCTTGGCGTATCTGACCACGGCAGACCCACCGGCGCGAAGGTAGCTTCCATCGTTGCTCTGAAAAATCGGTTTATTCGCACTCAAGCGCACAGTGGGAAACTGGTAGTCAAGACTTGCTCTATCGCCCGATCTGAAGGTTTTTCCTTTGGCCGACAAATCACTTTTCAAGGTGTCTTGATACCCCAATGAAAGTGGCTGAACGATCAAACCGTAGTTCCAATCGTTTTGCTTAGTCCGCCAGTATTCCAACCTCAAAGTAGGCCCAGATTTTGACCAGTCTTGGGTCGCGTTGCCCTGGTTGAATCCTCGAATTTCCATATTCCGAGTCGCCACAAGACCAGCCTCCACTTCGAAGCGATTCGAAACTTCTTGAGCATGCAATGTGAATGAGACGAACAGTCCCATCATCAGGTAGCGTCTCATACAGACCTCCGTTTGAGTTGTGAAAGAACAATGATGTGGGATGCGCCAGAGAGCCCTACGCCAAAAAGTGGGATCAGTGCCATTGGCAAGGTGGTCAAGGTCACCATCAAGGGATCATTCAACAACGTAAAAGTCAGGCCAGTTCCCACCGCAGTGATGAAGTCTGCAAATCCGAACAGATGAATGCGACGCAGTTGTGTTTCTGTCGCTTGTCGATTCAAAAGCGTCGCCGCACCCAATCCTGCAAGAACGTCTCCGACGCCTGCGATCAACCCAAACAGAAGCGGCAACTCACCACTTGAAGCGTAGTAAAGAAAGAGGCCGCCAGCGGGAATCCGCCAGACATGGAATAGTGTCAAACGCCTAAGACCGATGGCATCCACAGCATTGCGAACAGACGGAAAAGAAAAATAGCTGACCGTCGGAACGACGATGCCGATCACCACCAAGATGGCGAAACCTGGCATGAAATGTTGGCCAAGCGCTCCTAGGACACCAGTGGCACTGGCGGCAATAACGAGGGCTCCCCACAAAACCACAGCGATAAGCAGCCCGTGCTGCGAAGTTCCGGGTGAGCTTTGCGTTGTATTGCTCATGCTCAAGTCCTTTCATTTAGGTTGATATCAACTATTTCTGCAAAAAAAAGGAACATGCCTTCAATGGATGGCAGCCAGCTTGTGCCTGATGGCCATCGCAGATTCGTCCCCGCCCACAAGTTCTGCAATCCGCTCTTGAGCTTTTTGCCAAAGCGGGACTGCGCGCCGCAAGAGACTGGTTCCCTCGCGAGTCATGGAAACTGATCGTCCGCGAAGATCACCTTCCGCAACATCCAAAACGACCAAACTACGGCGTTGAAGTGGCTTGAGCGCGGCTGTGACTGTAGTGCGGTCCATTCCAAGGCGATCTCCGAGAGCTTGTATCGATGCCGATTGCATTGCAGACACCGCAACCAACATCGAAAACTGGCCGTTGTTCAATCCCACGGGGCGCAAGGCCTCGTCATAGCGCCTTGCAACTGTTCTCGCAGCGCTTTTAAGCGCAAGACAGTTACAGCTTTCTCCAATGGACAAAAGGCTTTGCTTGTTCATGGCGCCATTTGAGTTGATATCAACTCAAATGTCAAGAGGTCTTCCTGGGGTTGAAAACTTGTATGCCAAGTTCCAATCTAAGCAACATGATGTTTTCGAATCCCCAGCGCTCAAAACCCGCATGGTTGCTGGATTTCCGCAAAAGCTCCTGACTTTTTCGGCAAAGTACGGCGACGAGAGAGTTTCGAAATCGGCGTAAGTCGTTGTTCTTGTTGAGTTTTTCGAACTCGCTCAGTCAGGAGGTGCTGAGCAGAACAGCGTCTCAATCTGCATCGTGCCCCTGTGTGAAGCCACTTTCTTCAATCGCTGGTCAGGAGCTGATGGACGAAAGTCCAATCAGATCAACAGCTTGCAGATGGGGATTGAAGAATTGAAACTTTGAAGAAAGTTTGCATGGCGGGCTAGAAGATACCAGATCGCAAACCGCCTAAATTTCCCAAGAGCAAGCCAATCAAGCACTTGGGGTTCGATTCGGTATTCTAAATGTTGAGACATCTTCTTGTACCGAGAGTTTTCAGAACCTCTGTGCTGAAGGCTCCGAAATTAGAACCTGGTAGGTTGCTCCACTGTGCCCATTCAAACCAAAGTGGTCATTACTTGCAATTATTGTGCAGCTTCCACTTTTCTTCATGACCCATCGCTTTGGCAAAGTCAGGCACCTTGCAGCGCTCCGCTTCTGCGGGATCGACAGCAACGGCAGGCTGTGAGACTGCCGAGGGGGGCAATTCATTCACGCGCGTGGGCGCAGTGTTGTACACCCATTGCGCAACGGCGAACATTGCAGCGGCAAAGACAAACAGGATCAGCGTTTGAGCCATGGATATCTTTGGAATTTGATCAGGCGGAATTGCGCAAACGCCGCCAGGGCAAAGCTGGGCTTTTTCTTTGTTCAGCAGGTTGTAAATCTGGCAGCCGATACAAATGCCGAATGCTGTCTCAAAGAACATCAAGAGCAAGCAGAGCGAGCACACGACTAGGTTGATGGGTCCGATGACGTTGTTGAGCACCACCAAATACAACATGGTTGCAGCCAAAACGAAGCCGATACTCCATGCAAAGCGCTTTTGCGGTGCCCCTGACCATTCGGGTAATTGCTTGCGCACGATCCATTCACCCAGAATCATCACTGGGGCAAAACGCGGGTTGATGAAGATGCGGATAGTGAACTCAATCAAAAAGCACACCACGAACACACGGGTCGGCTGAAAATTCCCGGTGAGCCAAGCGTTCATGAAACTGATCACGGCCAGGAAGAACAATATGCCTGCAGCGGCACGGACCGCACGTTCGTTTAGAACAGGAACGGCGTATTCTGGCCGCACTTGGCCAAACTCAAATATTTTTGACGACATGTACATACCTTTTTATGAGAGTGTCCTCGTTCTGGTCATCTAGGCATATGATAGAAATCATACGATCCAACGATTCCCTATGCTTTTACCTTCAACCCTTGAGCAGTTGCTCCCGCCACAGTTGTTGGCCCAATGTGAGCCACTTACCTGCGCAGAAGAAACCTCCCTGTTTCTGACGGGTGTACGTCCCCAATGGATGTACTTTGTCTGCCATGGCGAAGTGGTCCTAGAGCGACATGGTTTAAACGGGGAAGTAGTCAATCTCCAACGCTGTCAGATGGGCTTTGTGGGTGAAGCCAGTCTGACGTCTGCTGCCTACCATTGCGATGCACGAACGACATTGCCGTCAGAAATCGTGCGCATTCCAATTCGAGCACTGCGGCAAGCATTCAAGCTGGACTATGGTTTCGCTGAGCGATGGATACACATGCTGAGCAGCGAAGTGCGACGACTCAGACTTCAAAACGAGCGCCTTTCGTTGCCCAAGGTTCAAAGCCGAATCCTGCACCTGGTTGAGACCGAAGGTCAAAACGGACGATATTCACTCAAATGCTCACTCAAGCAGCTTGCTAAGCAACTGGCTGTGACGCATGAAGCGCTTTACCGTGCCTTGGCGCAACTTGAGAAGACCGGAAAGATTACTCGGAGCGAGATTGAAATCAGCTTGAAGTGACGGGGAAAAAATGATTAACCAGCATGACTGAAAATCACTTATCGATGACCGCTTATGGCCGAAAGCAGCCCATCCCCTTGGACGCACCAACCCACCCCGCTGAGAAAAAATAGCCCGCCAACCGGTATGAACCTATATGAAACCAC
Source organism: Comamonadaceae bacterium (assembly GCA_027484105.1). GTDB lineage: Bacteria > Pseudomonadota > Gammaproteobacteria > Burkholderiales > Burkholderiaceae_C > Limnohabitans_A. The sequence goes on along the minus strand of JAIXUG010000013.1, from coordinate 127 downwards.
TGCATATAGGCATCAAGGAGCAAGCCCATGGCTACTAGCTACACCTCGTCTTCGAACCCACGGACTGAAAAAATGGGTGACGTGCTGGACGCCTTGTCCAGCGGCATCGCCAAAACCGCAGCCAACG
>JAIXUG010000025.1 GCA_027484105.1 Comamonadaceae bacterium | reverse complement strand
GTCTCGCTCATGTTTCGCTGACCTCCGTTTCCCTCTGGGAAACATAAGTTGGTTGATTTTTACCTTCCGCGACACGGCTGAACCGGTTGGCGGATGCGACTGTGGCAGGGGAAGGGCCTGAGTACAGGCGCATTGTGCCATGGCTTTGCCGATGCCAGGCTTACATACCCAGCAAGTCAAAATAAAAAAAGACCCCGCCAAAGCGGGGCCCTGTTTCGACGAAAGGGGGTCAGCCCTTGACCTGATCCACGATCTGCTGCAAAGCTGCCGGATCGTCCATGGTCGTCAGGTCGCCAGGGTCTCGCCCCTCGGCCACGGCCTGGATGGCGCGGCGCAACAACTTGCCGCTGCGCGTCTTGGGCAGAGCCGACACAAAGAAGACACGCGAAGGACGCGCCACCGCACCCAGCTGGCTGTCCACGACCTTCATGACTTCGCCTTCGAGCTTGAGGCGGGCCGCTGCATCGTTCAGGCCCGAGGTGTCTTTGGCAATGGCAAAGGCCATGGCCACCTGCCCTTTGAGCTGATCGGCCACACCGACCACGGCCACTTCGGCCACGTTGGGGTGGCTGGAAATGCTTTCTTCGATCTCGCGGGTGCCCAAGCGGTGGCCAGCCACGTTGATCACGTCGTCGGTGCGGCCCAGGATGAAGTAGTAACCGTCTTCGTCGCGCACGGCCCAGTCAAAGGTGCTGTAGACCAACTTGTTGGGCACCGTCTTCCAGTAGGTTTTGACAAAGCGCGCGTCGTCGCCCCAGATGGTTTGCAGGTTGCCAGGTGGCAAGGGCCCTTCGATGGTCAAAACGCCCTTTTGGTTGGCGCCGGTGAGCTCTTCGCCGGTCTGGTCGTCCACCAGCTTGACGTTGTAACCGTAGATGGCTTTGCCCGGCGAGCCGAACTTGCTGGGGGCTTTTTCGACACCGTTGCAGATGCTGAGGATCGGCCAGCCGGTCTCGGTTTGCCAATAGTTGTCGATGATGGCTTTGCCGTTGAGGCCTTCGGAGATCCACTTGGCGGTGGGTTCGTCCAAGGGCTCGCCCGCCAAGAACAGCGCTTGCAGGCTCGACAGGTCGTATTTGGTGAGCAGCGCAGGGTCTTGCTTTTTGAGCACACGGATGGCCGTGGGCGCGCTGAACATGACGTTGACCTTGTACTTTTCGACCAGGCTCCACCAGATGCCGCCATCGGGGCGAATGGGCAGGCCTTCGTACATGATGGTGGCCACGCCACCGATCAGCGGACCATAAATGATGTAGCTGTGGCCCACCACCCAGCCGATGTCGCTGGTGCAAAAGAAGGTGCCGCCGGGCTTGCCTTCAAAGATGTTGGGCATGCTGGCAGCCAGTGCCACGGTGTAGCCCCCAGTGTCGCGCTGCACGCCTTTGGGTTTGCCGGTGGTGCCCGAGGTGTAGAGCGTGTAGCTGGGGTGCGTGGCATCGACCCACTCGCAGGGCACCACGGTGTCCATGTGCTTGGCGCGTTCGGTGGCGTAGTCCACGTCGCGGCCCGCCACAGGGCTGAAGGCGGCCAGTTTTCGGTCCACCATGATCACCTTGGCGGGTTTGTGGGCCGACAAGTTGATCGCTTCATCGAGCAAAGGTTTGTAGGGCACGCCCTTGCCGCCGCGCGACCCCGCGTCGGCGCTGATGATGACCTTGGGGGAAGCATCTTCGATGCGGGTGGCCAGCGAGTGCGAGGCAAAGCCGCCAAACACCACCGAGTGGATGGCGCCCAAACGCACACAGGCCAACATAGCGAAAGCGGCTTCGGCGATCATGGGCATGTAAATCAGCACGCGATCGCCCTTGACCACGCCCAGACTTTGCAAAATGGCAGCCATGCGCTGCACTTCGGCATGCAGCTCACGGTAGGTGTAGGTTTTTTCCTGGTCGGTTTCGGTTGACACAAAGATCAGCGCGGGCTGGTCGGCACGCTTGGCCAAGTGGCGGTCCACCGCGTTGTGGCACAGGTTGGTCTGGCCGCCCACAAACCACTTGGCAAAGGGTGGGTTGCTGTAATCGCAAATCAGTTGGGGCTGGACTTTCCAGTCCACGAGTTTGGCCTGCTCGGCCCAAAAGGCATCGCGGTCGTTGATTGAGCGCGCATGAAAGTCGGCAAATTTGCCCATAAGAGTCTCCTGATGTGCCCACACAAAACAGACAGGTCTGGCCCCAGCGAGCCAGCATCTTCTGAATTCATAATTATGAGGCCTGGACTTGCAAGAAGCTGACTCTGTCGCTCAGCGGACAGCCCTCAAGCCCTGAGCTCAAATGGCGACCGGGCGGGTCGCCGCCCCCCCAAGGGCTCACTTGAACAGGCTTTGCAGCAACTTGAAATCGGGATGCTCGGCCGAGCGCACCCATTCAAAAGCCACCATTTCGGCGGTCACCAGTTCGGCACCGGCACCGGCCAACCGGTCGTAAGCGGCATCCCGGTTGCGCTCGGTGCGCGAGCTGCAGGCATCGGTCACCACCCACACTTCAAACTCGTCTTCGAGCAAGTCGAGGGCGGTTTGCATCAAACAAATGTGGGCTTCGCACCCGGCCAGCACGATGGTTTTGCGCTCCTGGGCACCCGCTTGGGGCTTTTGCAGGTGGCGTGGGAGGCTGCGGGCATTGCCTTTGGGGGCTTGGGGCGGCTCGGGCTGCAGCCACTCACCCAGGCCCTCCTCCACCGCGCTGAACTGCATTTTGGCCAGCACTTTGCGGCAATGGCTGCGGATTTCGGCAGGCATTTCGCCCAGACGCGAGGGGTTTTGTTCGGTGCCCCAGGTGGGCACCGCCAGGGCGTGGGCCAAAGTGGCCATGCGAGCGGCATTGGCCCAGACAGCATCGGCGTCCAGCATGGCGGGCTTCAAACGGGCCTGAAAATCGACCAGCACCAATTGGCTTTCTTCTGCATCCATCAACATACAAGGTCCTCTGATTGGTTAGAGGGGATTGTCGCAGTTGCCAACCCGGCCTGAGGACACAGCCGAATCAGGCCCCCCTGCCCCGGCGCGCCCAGGCCCCCAAAGATCCGTTATGCTCGAAACTTATGCCTTGGAAATTCCTGTTCCTGTTGAGTCTGCTGTGCAGCAGCGCCACCTGGTCGGCCCCAGCGGACGAAGGTGCGCTGCTTTTGCCTGCCGAGAAAAGTCTGGTGACGCAGCTTGCAGGACAACTGACCCTGGCCAAAGACAAGGCCAGCGACCAAGCCTCGGGCATGGTTGTGCAAGCAATGAACCTGCTGGGCGTCCCCTACCGCCGAGGCGGCAACACCGAAAGCACCGGCTTTGACTGCAGCGGTTTTGTTCGTCACCTCTACGAAAAATCGGTCGGCAGGCTCTTGCCGCGTCGCGCCGAGGAACAAGCCAAAGCCACACAGGTGATTGACCGCGAAGAACTCAAACCCGGTGATTTGGTGTTTTTCAACACCATGCGCCGAGCCTTCAGCCATGTGGGCATTTATGTGGGGGATGGCCAATTCATCCACGCACCACGCGCCGGCAAGTCGGTCAAGGTGGAAGACATGCGCAGTGCCTATTGGCAAAAACGCTTCAACGGTGCCCGCCGATTGGCCCAAGACAGCGACACCGCCAAACCATGAAAACCCAAATTGACCATTTGGTGGTCGTCGCTTCAACGCTGGAAGCCGGTGTGCAGTGGTGCGAGGCCACCTTGGGCATCACGCCCCATGCGGGCGGAGAGCACGAAAAATACGGCACCCACAACCGCTTGTTCAAGATCGCCACGCCGCAGTACCCCTTGGCCTATTTTGAAATCATTGCCATCAACCCCGAAGCCGTGATTCCAAAACGCCTGCAGGTCACCCGCTGGTTTGACATGGACGACCCGGTTCTGCAAAAAACCATCGCCCAAGAGCCACGTCTGGTGCACTTTGTCAGCAGCACCGACGACCTCAAGGCGGCCCGGCACACCTTGCGCACCCAAGGCATTGAACGCGGTCAAATCGTGCACGCCAGCCGCAAGTCCAGCAAAGGCATGCTGCACTGGCAGATCACGGTGAGAGAAGACGGTGAACGCCTCTTCAACGGCTGCTTGCCCACACTCATTCAATGGGGCAAGCCCGAGGCCACGGACCCCCTGCGTCTGCACCCTCGCAACAGTTTGCCGCGCTCGGGCGTCAGCCTGCAAAGCCTGACCGTGTGCCACCCCAGCGCGGCCAAGTTGCAAACGGCGTTTGAGGCCATGGGTCTCACGGGCGTTGACACCGAAACCGGGCCTGCCAACCTGGTGGCCACCTTGCAAACGCCCAAAGGGCTGGTGCAACTGCAAAGCCTGGGCGTTTGATCAGCCTTCGTCGGGCAAGGTGGCCAGCAAGGCCATGCCTGCCAGCATGACCGCAGCGGTCAACCACAAAGCCCCTTTGAAGCCCCCCGTCGCCTGCGCCATGGCCCCGGCCACCACCGGCGCCAGCATTTGCGCAGCGCCATAGCTCAGCGTCAATCGCGCCATGGCTTTGCCCGGGTTGTTCGGAGCCCGCCGCCCCACCAGGGCCAGGGTCAAACTCACGATCCCGATGAAGGTGGCGCCATAACCGAGCGCACCGACAAAAGCCGCCAACAAGGAGCCCGACACTGCGGGCAAGACGATGGACAAGGTTTGCAAGGCAAAGGCCAACATCAAGGCGCGGATATCGCCCAGCCGCCGGGCCACCCGGTCCCACAAAAACACCGCGGGCATGGCGGCCAGGCCCACCAAAGCCCATACCCACGCACCCTGCCCCGCCAAGGCGGGTTCACGCTCGACAATGGCCACCGTGAATGTGGCGCTGATGACAAAGCCCCAGCCGGCTGCAAAGTAACTCAAGGCCATGATCCACATCCAGCGCCGGGACAGCTGAGGTGGCGCTGCGGCCACCGCAGCGGCGGCAGGCGCAGGCGGAACGGGCGGGCGCCACAGCCAAGCCGGCACAAAAAACACCAGCCCCATGACGCCAAAGGCCAGCCATTGGTCTGACCATTCGGGCCAGACGGCCGAGAGCCACTTGGCCCCCAAAGCCGAGACCACGATGCCCAAGCCCAGGCCAATGAAGTAGACCCCCAGCTCTGGCCGACGACCCTGGCGCATCAACCAACCCAGCACCAAACCAGAGCCCAGCAGCATGCCGGTGGCCCCACACAAGCCGCCCAGAAACCGCCACAGAGCCCAGGCGGGCCACCAGCTGGACAAGGCCATGGCGGCCGTGGTCAGCAATGCCATCCAGAGCCCGGCACTGTAAAAACGGTGCCGCCAACGGACGTCGTCCATCCACGCGGCGACCAAGGCACCCGCGATGTAGCCCCCGTAATTGACCGCCGCCAGGGCCCCTGCGGCAGCATCGTTCAAACCGGTCTGCGCTTGCAATGCGGGCAAGAGAGGGGTGTAGGCAAATCGGGCCAGGCCGATGGTCAACACCAGGCCGCAAATGCCCCCCAGCATGACCTGCCACGCCTGCAGGGGGCGATGGAGGACAGCGTCTGAAGGGGGATTGACTTCGTCGTGCATGTGGCCGATTGTGGCCTGAACCGGAGGGCATTCAACGGGGACAGGACACCTTGGCTACAAGGGGCAAGGTCGCTGAGATGACAAAGCCCCCATGCAATTCAGGGTTTACACCATGCCCTGCCTGAGCCGTGGCCCCTAAAGTGATTTCTCATTCAACAAGGAGACCTCCATGCCCATCCAGCCTTCCCCTTCTGCCTCCATGAGCCACACCCGCCCCCCACAGGCAGCGTCTGCGCTGCGCCGCGGTCTGAGCTTGATGCTGCTGGGTTTGGGGGCCTTGGGTGCAGTGGGCGCTTCGGCGCAGGCCTTTCCCACCAAACCGGTGCGGCTGGTGGTGACCTTTCCAACTGGCGGTGCGCCCGACATCCTGGCGCGCTTGTTCAGCGAAAAAGCCCAGTTGGGCTTTCCGGTGGTTGTGGACAACCGCCCCGGCGCGGGTGGCAACATCGGGGCCGACAACGTGGCCAAATCTGTGGGAGATGGCCACACCATCGTCATGGGCACCGTGGGCACGCACTCGATCAATGGCGCGCTCTACGAAAAAATGCCCTACGACATGGTCAAGGATTTCAGCCCCATTTCCTTGATCGCCTCGGCACCCAATTTGCTGGTGGTCAACAACGCTTTGCCCGTCAAAAACGTGCCCGAACTCATCACCTACATGAAGGCCAACCCCAACAAGTTGTCGTTTGGCTCCCCCGGCATTGGCACCTCTGTGCACGTCTCGGGCGAGTTGTTCAAGTCGCTCACGGGCACCAGCATGACGCATGTGCCCTACAAAGGCCGTCAGTTCGCCATTCCCGACCTGATCGGCGGCAGCATCCAGGTGATGTTTGACAACATGCCATCGGCCCTGCCCATGGCCAAAGAGGGCAAGATTCGGGCCTTGGCCCAAACCACGGCCAGGCGCTCTCCCGCCGCACCGGATGTGCCCACCGTGGCCGAGTCGGTGCCAGGCTTTGAAGCCACCACCTGGTTTGCCATGTTTGCACCCGCCAACGTGCCGCGCCCCGTGATCGACCGCTTGAACGCGGAAGTGCTGCGCGTGTTCAGACTGCCCGATGTGCAAGAACGCCTGAAAACACTGGGCCTCGATCCCATCTTGTCCACCCCGGAAGAGTTGGCCCGCTACCAAGCAAGCGAAATCACCAAGTGGGCCAAGGTGGTCAAAGAATCGGGCGCCAAAGCCGAATAAGCCTGCAGGGGGAGGGCTCAGGGCTGCAAATGCAGCGCCAGTAGCAACACCTGTGATGCACCCTGCTCGCGCAACAGGCTTGCGCCCAGGGTGGCGGTCCAACGGCTTTGGACCACCGTGCCCACCAAGAGCACAGGCCCTGGGGGCATCAGCGGGTCGGCCGTGATCACCACGGCCTTTTCCAGATGGGCCACCACGGGCGTGGCAGACGAGTCACCGGGCGCAGCACCGCCCCGCCAACGGAACAGATCGTGCAAGGGCAAGCGCCCTTTGCGTGCAAGGTGCTCGGCCAAGTATCGGTTGGCGGTCATGTCGGGCGCGGGCAGCGGCACCACACAGACCGGACGCGCAGGCCAGCTTTTGGCCCAGCGGCCCAGGGTGGCCACAGCCCCCGCCAGCAACGCAGGGGGCAGCTCAGCGCTGGCGCCACGTTGCAGGGCCTGCAATTCGGCCAGCCAAGCCGGGTCGTCGGCAAAGGCCACGGCGCGGCCTGCGTCAAAGCCGCGGATGGCGCCTTTGCGACCCACCCCGGCGGGCCAGCGTTTGCGCGGCTCGATGTCCACGTCCAGGCCACGCAAAAAGTCACGCGCCGCATTCTGTTTGTCTTGAGAAGGCATGAGGCCCGGAAACGGCAGCTGCCCGGTGCACACAGAACAATGCCCACACGGTGCAGGCGACGGGTCGTCCAAGGCGGTTTGCAAATAAGCCATCAGGCAGCCCTGACCATGCGCGTACTGGCGCATGATGCCCGCCTCTTGCTGGCGCACTTGGGCCAGTGCCGTCCATTTGGCGCTGTCGTGCACATAGGGCAGGCCCGTGGCCCGCCAGGCCGAGCCGTCTTTGTCGACCACGCCTTCGACCACCAAAATTTTGAGCAGCGCCTCCAGCCGCCCCCGGCGCACGCCGGTGTCGGCTTCGATCTCGATCAGGCTGCGCGCATCCCCCCCCAGAGTTTGCAACACCTTGGCCGCCATTTGTGGGTCAGGAATCGACGCCGTGGCGAAGTAATCCCAGATGCGCTCGTCCGCATCGGACGGCAGCAGCACCCCTTCGGCATGCGCCACTGCCCTTCCCGCCCGCCCCACCTGCTGGTAATAGGCCACCGGGGTGGAGGGCGAGCCCACATGCACGCAAAAACCCAGGTCGGGCTTGTCGTAGCCCATGCCCAATGCCGAGGTGGCCACCACCGCTTTGACCTGGTTGTGGCGCAAACGCTCTTCCACCTCCAGGCGCGTGTCGGCATCGGTTTGCCCGCTGTAGGCATCGACCGCATGGCCGCAACTGCACAAAAAAGCCGTCAGCCGCTCGGCCTCGGCCACCGTCAGCACATACACAATGCCCGAACCTGGCAGTTGCTCCAGCGCGTCGGCAATCCAGGCGTAGCGCTGCAAGGGCGACAAACCCGGCACCACCGAGAGCGTGAGCGAGGTGCGCGCCAAGGTGCCGCGAAAGGTCACCGTGTTCTCGCCCAACTGCTTGCCGATGTCCTGCGTCACACGTTGGTTGGCCGTGGCCGTGGTGGCCAACACGCTGGCGGTGGGCGTGGAGAGCAGCGCCCGCGCCAAGCGCTGGTAGTCGGGCCTGAAATCAAAACCCCAATCGCTGATGCAATGCGCTTCGTCGATCACGATCAGGCCCACCCGGGCCAGCAATGCCCCCAGGCGCGCCGCAAAGCGCGGGTTGCCCAGCCGCTCGGGCGAGACCAGCAGCACGTCGATGGCGTCGGCGTCCAACCCCTCGAAGACATCATCCCAATCGTCAATATTCGTGGAGTTGACGGTCGCGGCCCTCAGACCCGCCCGCTCGGCGGCACTCACTTGGTCACGCATCAGGGCCAGCAGCGGCGACACCACCAGCGTGGGGCCCGCGCCCGTGCTGCGGATTGCGTGCGTGGCCGCCCAATACACCGCCGATTTGCCCCAGCCCGTGGCCTGCACCACCAAAACCCGTGAAGCAGGTTGCAGCACCGCGTGCACCGCGTCCACCTGGTCGGCACGCGGCACAGCGCCCGCCCCGGCCAAGCGGGCCAGGATGGTGTGCATGTGCTGCTCGGCGAAGTCGCGATGCATCGTGTTCAGCTTGTCCATGGGTTCAACCACCTGAGCCCCAGCCCTTCGAAGTCGCGCACATTGCGCGTGGCCAATCGCGCGCCATGCGCCAAACAGGTGGCGGCAATTTGTGCATCGGCCATGGTCAGCGGCTGACCCTGTTGCTCTCGCGCCGAGACCAAATCGGCATAAACCACCGCGGCGGGCAAGTCAAAAGCCAGCACACGGCCAGCAAAGTCTTCGGCCAGCATGGCTTCAAAAGCCTGCGTCAACTGCGCTCGGCGCGAACCCATCGGCAGGCGCGCCAAACCATAAAGCAGCTCGGACACCACCACACTGCACAGCCACAGATCACGGTCTGACTGCGCATCCACCCAGGCCAGCACCGCCGGGTTGGGCACCGGACGCATCAGCTCAGACACCACGTTGGTGTCCAGCACGATCACTGAGCATCTCCAAAGTCAGGCGCGCGAGGAGGTGAAGAACGATCTGGCGGCGGCAAGTCCACGCCACCAATGGCCGCAAACCGGGCGTTTAATCGGCTGCCCAAACCCTTGGTCGCAGCAGGTTGCGACAACACGCTGCGCAAGATGGTGCGCACCTCTTCTTCCATGGACCGACCGTGTGTCGCGGCGGCCAGGCGCAGTTTGTCTTTGATCTCGGCGTCGATGTTGCGGATGGTGAGGGTTGACACAGGGCTTCTCCTTCAGATTTGCTAGCAATGCTAGCAGTGAAGGCATTTTTGTCAAGGCACCAGCATCCGCCTGGCCCAGTTGCTGGCGGGCGTGGACCCCTTCAAATCCTGGATTTCCACTTGAAGCTGGGTTGCAGTGCAGCTGTCGCGCGCCAAGCGGGTGAGAACTGCCTGACAATCAGCTCTTTTGTAATTCAGGTCAGCAGTGGTTTTTTTATGGCGATTCAATGGTTTCCCGGTCACATGCACCTCACGCGCAAGGCGATCGGGGAGCGCATCAAGGAGATTGACGTCGTCATCGAAATGCTGGATGCCCGCCTGCCGGGGTCGAGTGCCAACCCGATGCTGGCCGAGCTGATCAAAGGCAAACCCGCCCTGAAAATCCTGAGCAAGCAGGACATGGCCGACCCGGTGCGCACCGAGCAATGGCTGACGCACTACAACGCCCTGCCCGGGGTGAGCGCGCTGGGCCTGGACACCAGCATGGCTTCACCTGCCAAGGCCTTGATCGAAGCATGCCGTCAACTTGCCCCCAACCGGGTTGGCATGGTCAAGCCCATGCGGGTGCTCATTTGCGGCATTCCCAACGTGGGCAAGTCCACCCTGATCAACACCCTCAAAGGCAAACGTGCCGCCAAGACCGGCGACGAAGCGGGTGTGACCAAGCAGGAGGCGCGCATCGCCTTGGCCGATGACTTTTACCTGTACGACACCCCTGGCGTGCTGTGGCCTCGCATCATCGTCGAGCAAAGCGGTTTCAACCTGGCCGCCAGCGGTGCCATTGGCGTGAATGCTTTTGACGAAGAGGTGGTGGCGCTGGAGTTGCTGAACTATTTGATCACCCACTACCCGCAGGCCCTGAGCGAACGCTACAAGGTGCAGGACGTGGCACAGCACACCGACGAGTCCCTGCTTGAAGCCATTGGCCGCCAACGTGGCGCGATCCAAAGTGGCGGACGCGTCAACACCACCAAGGCTGCCGACATCGTGATCCACGACTTCCGGTCGGCGGCATTGGGTCGCCTGACACTGGAAACCCCGCAAGAATTCGCGCAGTGGTTGGCCGAAGGCAAAAAAGCCGATGCGGAACGCGCAGTGCGCAAAGGGGCACTCGACAAAGCGCCTAAAAAAAATCGCCATTGAGGCCCCATGTCCACCCAACACCCTACCCCAGACAAAGACGCCATCGCATTGCTGCCCGAATTTGAGCGTTTGGGGCTGGACCGCATCACCTTGGTGTGCACCGGGGCGCAAGCCCGTCAGGCGCAAGAGCATCTCGGCAAAGCCCAGGCATGGGGTTTTGACACCGAGTCCAAACCGACCTTCAAGGTGGGCGAGCAGTCCGATGGACCGCACATTTTGCAGCTGTCCACACTGGAGAGGGCTTGGGTGTTTCAGCTGCACGAGCCCGAATGCCACCGCGTGGCGGGCGAGCTGCTGGCCCTGGGTGGTGTGGCCAAAGCCGGGTTTGGCCTGGGCGACGACCGCAAACGCATCGTGCACAAGCTGGGCATCGAGCCCCAAGGGATTCTGGAGTTGAACACGGTGTTCCGGGAGCGCGGTTACCGCAAAGACATGGGCGTCAAAGGCGCGGTGGCGGTGCTGTTCAACCAACGCTTCATCAAGTCCAAAAAAGCGGCCACCAGCAACTGGGCCAATCCACGGCTGAGCGATGCGCAGCTGGTGTATGCCGCCAATGACGCGTATGCCGCCATTCGGGTTTGGCAAGCGCTGGGCTTGTCAAGCGGCCAGCCCTGACTGACGGTCCATCTCGGTCAGTCTGGGCTGGTCACATCACCTCTTGGGGCTTCAGCCGCCAAAGGGCAAGGAGGAGTGGTGCACCACGATGCGCAGTTTGCCAGCGGTGTCTTTCACATAGGTCCAGGTCTTGTCGACGGTGGTGACCTTGCCCGCCTTGTCGGTGATCATCACGTTGCCCATGCTGCTGGCCGAGTTGCCTGCGATGAAAATGGCCGCGTTTTTGGATTCGCATGCGGTCCAGTTGTTCAAGGCAAAACCCTTGTCTTTGGGGAAGTTGCTGTCACCGCCCACAAAATAGGCCAAGGCACCCGCGCGGGTGGTGCGGAAGGTCTGCGGCGCAACCGTCAAAGTGGGCTTGAACAAGACAGTGCCCATTTGGTAGCCGTAGGCGGCATCAATGACTTGCTCGGCCAAGGCTTTGGCAGCGGCTTGGCCCTTGCTGGCACCGGTTTGGCTGATGTCCACCAAGGCTTTGCACCAGGCCGTTTGAGCGCTGCGCACTTCTGCTTCGGTGATGGCTTGGTTGGCCACCACGGTGGCAGAGGCTGCGCTGGACAAACCGATGAGCGCCAAAGAACCAACAAGAGCGGTGAGGGATTTCATGTGTTCAACTCCAATCAAAGAGAATTAATAAAATTTTCCAGACAATCTTTTTGTATTCAGATGTCCGGGCAAATTAGATGCCTTGGCCATGAACCTGGATTGAAGCTGAAATGACGTTGGCCTGAGGATTGGATTAACAGCAAATGACACCCTCCTCGCCCACAAGTGGGGCGGCGACAATACAAATATGTTCAGAAAACAGCTCAGCTGGGTCCTCCTTTTTTTGGCCGCTTGCATCATCTTGCAAGGTGTGGGGGCTGTGTTTGCCCTGCGCGAGGCCGAGCGCCAGGTGGTGCGTGGTCGCATTGCCAGCGATATTCACCAGGGGTTTATTCAACTCTCGGCCACCAAACAGCACCTGCGTGCCTGGGTGACCCAGCACAAGATCGGCGCAGGCGGTAACCCCGCAGCGCGTGAAGCCCTGCTGGAAAACATGCAGGCCACGTTGGCCGAACTGGGCATGCTGGCGCAGACCGCCGCGAAATTGGGCATGGAAGGCACCGACGGTGCGGAGCAAAACGAGCGGCTCGATGCTTTGCGCGTTTTGGAGAAAAACGTCATCACCTTGGGTGATGCGCTGGGACGGGTCAAAACCTTGCCCGCCGATATCCCGGCACAACTGGGTTGGGACCGATTGAGTGAGGTCTTCGAAAAGGCCGAAGGACGCGATTTGCGACAGCTCATTGCGCAAAGCATCGTCCGCGAGAGCGCTGCCATGAAAAGAGAACGGCAGGCAGCCGATGCGACGCTGGACCGCATCCGTTGGTTGTGGGTCGGCATGGCCTTGTCATTGGCCCTGCTGTCCCTGGGGGCCACGGTTTACTTTGCGCGGGCACTGCGCCGACCGATAGACCAGTTGGTCAGGGGTGCCTACAAACTGCGCCAAGGTCGTCTGCAACACCGCATCCCCCTCGATGGCCAGGACGAGTTTTCGGATGTGGCCCGAAGCATGAACGCCATGGCCGCAGCCCTGGAAAAACACACCCAGCAAGAGACCGAGCAACGTCACCGCCTGGAGTCTGAAGTGCGCGAACGCACCAGTGCGCTGCACGAAGCCAACAAATCGCTGCAGCTGACCGACACACGCCGGCGTCAGCTGTTGGCCGACATCAGCCATGAGTTGCGCACCCCCACCACGGCCATTCGGGGTGAAGCAGAGATCACCTTGCGCGGTGGTGAAAGGCCTGCGCCCGAATACCGTGAGGCGTTGCAGCGGATTGTGGCCATCTCACGACAGCTGGGCTCGGTCATCGACGATTTGCTGGCCATGGCCCGAAGTGACATGGAAACCCTGAGCATCGTGCACGAAGCGGTAGATTTGTCAGCGCCTTTGGCCGATGCAGTCTTTCAGGCCGGTGCATTGGGTGGCGAGAAAAACATCACCATTGACTGTCCCGACATGCCCAAGGACTCGATTTGGGTGATGGGTGATGCCCAGCGCTTGAGCCAATTGTTTTTGCTGTTGCTGGACAATGCCGTTCGCTATTCCCATGCCAACGGGCGTGTGACGGTGCGCTGGCAGCGCATGGCACAAGACCCTTCCCGCTTGGAACTGACGGTCACAGACCAAGGCATCGGCATTCCGGCCGAAGAACTGCACCAGGTGTTTGATCGCCACTTCCGGGGCAGTCTGGCCCGCTTGCACCGTGCTGCGGGCAGTGGCCTCGGCCTGCCGATTGCCAAAGCCTTGGTGCTGGCCCATGGTGGCAGCTTGACGCTGCAAAGCCCTGCCGATGAGCGTTTGGGCATGGGCACTTGCGTCGTTTTGCAGTTGCCGCTGTTGCCCCACAACCGTACAGCCCCTCAGACCCCCCACACACCCGCCTGACCATGAACATCATTTTGATTGAAGACGACCCGCGCATCGCCGACTTCTTGCAACGCGGCTTGCGGGCCGAGGGCCTGCAAGTGCAGCGGGCCTCCACCGGCCCGGAGGGTCTGGCTTTGGTGCTCGATGCGGTCAGGCAAAACAAAGCCGACATGCCATCGACCGTGGTGGTGCTCGACCTGATGCTGCCGGGCATGAACGGCATGGAAATCTGCCAAACCCTGCGGTCCCAAGGGGTGACGATTCCGGTGCTGATGTTGACCGCGCTGAGCACGCTGGAAGAACGCGTGGCAGGTTTGCGCATGGGGGCCGACGACTACCTGTGCAAACCTTTTGAATTTGAAGAGTTGCTGGCGCGGCTCGAAGCATTGGCACGCCGCGGGCAATCGATGCAAAACACACGCCCCAGCCATTTGCAAGTGGCAGATTTGGTCATCGATCGCGAATCGATGCGGGCCACCCGCGCGGGTGAAGCCCTGAACCTGACCGCACGTGAGCTGGCTTTGCTGGAGCTGTTGATGAGCGCGCCTGGCCGCTTGTTCAGCCGCGAGCGGATTTTGTCCAGCGTGTGGGGCCTGAACGAGGACCCGCTGACCAATGTGGTGGATGTCTACATCCGTCGCTTGCGCAGCAAAATTGACGATGGTCGGCCAGTGCCCTTGATCCAGACCATGCGGGGCTTGGGATACAGGCTGGAGGCACCCGCAGAAGTGCAGGCTTGAGTCAGCCCACAGACTTTTGCCAGCGCTCCAGCACCTCGGACAAAGCACTGGACTTGATGGGCTTGGGCAAGAAGTCGTCCATGCCCGCATCTCGGCAGCGTGTTTGGTCTTCTGCAAAAGCATCGGCCGTGACCGCGATGATGGGCAAAGCTTCTCGACCCATTTGGGCTTCCCAGGCGCGGATCTGTCGGGTGGCCTCATAGCCATCGAGCACAGGCATTTGCACATCCATCAAGATGGCCGTGAGTCGGTCTGCCTCTTTTAAAACCGTGTCAACAGCCATTTTTCCGTTGTCCACCAGCAGCACCTCGAAGCCCAGCTGATGCAGCATGGCACCGATCACTTGCTGGTTCACCAGGTTATCTTCCACCACCAAAATGCGTCCGGACAGCCCTGGTGAGGCGTCACGCGTCGCCAAACCGTTGACAAGCCCCCTGTTCAGGGTCGACAAGTCCATGGCATCGGTCATCACATCCAGTCGCAGTCGGATCCAGAACCTTGAACCCTGTCCTTCCTGACTTTCCACGCCCACCTCGCCGCCCATCAACTGGGCAAGACTCTTGACGATGGACAGGCCCAGGCCCGTGCCCCCGAACTGGCGCGTCGTCGAATCGTCCACCTGGCTGAACGGGCTGAACAACATGGGCATTTTGTGGGCGGGTATGCCCATGCCGGAATCGTGCACAGCCCACTCCATCCAGGCACTGCCATCTTGGTGGCTCAACTCCGTGGCCTCAATGCGCACCTCACCGACCGAAGTGAATTTGATGGCGTTGTTGGTCAAGTTGGACAGCATTTGTTGCAGGCGGTTGGCGTCACCGCTGTAGCGGCGTCCATGGGGGCCATGCCAGCGTACGGTCAACTTCAAACCCTTGGCATGGGCATTGTTGAAGAACAAGGCTTCGGTGTTGCGCAACAGTTCAACCGGATTGACCACGCCCCAGTCCAGGGTCTGCGTGCCGGACTCGATCTTCGACAAATCCAGAATGTCGTTCAACAAGGTCAGCAGCGATTGACCCGAATGCAAAATGGTGCGTGCATAGTCCTGCGTCTTGTTGGCGTCGACAGGGCCGGACAGCAGCAACTGCGCCATGCCCAGAACCCCATTCATGGGGGTGCGCAATTCGTGGGACATGGTGGCCAAAAAGCGGCTTTTGGCTTCGTTGGCAGATTTCGCCGCCGTCACGGCACGGCTCAATTCAGCGGTCCGTTGCTCAACCATTTCTTCCAGATGTTCGCGGTTGCGCGCCAATTCGTTGGTGCGGCTTTCCACAATTTCCATCATGCGGTCAAAAGCAGCGGCGGTCCGTCCCACCTCGTCCTCACCCACCACAGCGACACGTTGGGTGTAATCCCCGCTGTGCTCGACTTCGACGATGGTGTTGAGCAGACTGGTCAAGGGTCGGATCATGGAATTGATCAGGCGCACCAACAAAAAGCTGATCAACAGCAAGATGCCAGACACCACAATGGCCAGAACCATCTTGACCTGGGCGATCAGGCTGCTGGCATCCGACAAGGCCTGGTTCATCAACTGGCGTTGCCATTCTTTTTGTTCATTGATGTGTGCCAGTTGCCGATTGCGCGCAGGCACCAGGTCGGTGGTCAGCAAGGCATATGCGGCCGCAACTTGCCCGTTTTGCGCGTGCACGGTCACTTGTTGCGAGAGGTGCCAGAACACAGCATCGGCCTCTCGGATCTTTTTCATGATGTCGCGACCCACCACCGTCGACAAATTGGCTTCGGTTTCGTTGACCAGGTCCACCAGACGCTGCCTGTCCTTGGCAATCCTGTCCAAGGCTGCTTTCAGTTCGGCCGGGTCATTGGCTGACAAGATGGTATGGCGGGCTTCGAGCGAGATTTTGACCATCAACAACTCAACCCGGGTCATGCGGTCAACCTGCGGCTCATACATGTCGATGATCTGCTGCGCGTTGGATTGGACATGGTTGAGCGTCCACCAGCTCACGGCAACCACACCCATCAACAAGCTGCCCAGCAGCCAAAAGCCCAGCAACAACCTGAAACGGATGGACAAGCGGGAAAACAAGTTTTTCATATCCGTATACGGGTGGGTCAATCCCAAAGATAAAAAATTAAAATACTTACAAATTCAGGAAACCCGACTTTGTTGACAAAAGAATAACTTATTTTGTACAAAATCACAATTTAAATAATCAAAACCCAAGCCCTCTGGAACCACCCCATGGCTGTTTGCTGCACATGTGACAGGTCTGCAGAGGCTGACTGCCTAGAGTTCAAATCTGATTTACCTTCGAAAGTTGTGCCCATGTCATCCCCTACAGCCACCGCACAGAGCCTTCAGACCGCACATGCAGATCCGGTGTGGCAAGCCAAGGTGCACCTGGCCGCCGCATTGCGTTTGGCGGTGCTGCACGATTTCGACGAGGGCATTGACAACCACTTCACCGTTGCCGTGCCGGGGCGTGAAGACCAATACCTGATATCCCCCTTTGGCGTGCACTGGTCCGAGGCCCGTGCCAGCACCATGATGGTCTTCAACGAAGCCGGCGACACCCTGGAGGGCACGGGCGTGGTGGAGTTGTCAGCGCAATCGATCCACGCGCCAGTGCACCGCATCACGGGTGCCAAAGTGGTGCTGCACACCCACCAGCCCTGGGCCACGGCTTTGAACATGCTCAAAGCCAACCGCTTGTTGCCCGCCACCCAAACCGCCGCCTTCTTTGACGGCACCATCGCCTACGACGACCACTACACCGGGCTGGCGGCGGACTTGTCTGAGGGCGAGCGCTTGTCGCAACTCATGAGTGGTGGGAAAACCGTGCTCTTCATGAAGAACCATGGCGTGATGACCATTGGCGACACTGTGGCGCAAGCCTACCGACGCCTGTACAAACTCGAAAAAGCCTGCCGCACCCAAGTGCTGGCCATGGGCACGGGCCAGGCCTTGAACGTGCTGACCGAATCGGTGATCCAGCGCATCAAAACCCCCAGCCCCCACGACCGCCACCCCCGCAGTGAACGTGAGCGCCTGTTTTTTGAAGCCATGATGCGGGTAGTTGACCGGGTGAATCCGGGCTACGCCGACTGAACCTGCGCGCGGCCCAAAACTGCCAAGAAGCCCCATCAAGCCCCCTCAAAGGGCAACCAGGGTGCGCGCACGCTCACGCCACGTGGTGTACAAACCCGCGCCCACCACAAACAAGGCGCCCCACCACACATGCGCCCCAGGCCATTCGTGCCAAAACACCCAACCAAACAAGGCCGCCCACAGCAACTCGCTGTAATGAAAAGGCGCCACCACGCCCACCGGTGCCAGACGCAAAGCCCGAAAGGTGCAGCGCTGGCCGAGCAGCACCAACACAGCCATCAAGGCGATGATGGGCCACATGCCCGGCGCCACCTCCAGAGGCACAAACAACAGCCCCAGCAAACCGGCCAAGCCCATCATCAGGTTCTGCCAGACCATCATGGACAAATCGCTCTCGGTGGGCGAGAGCCAACGCACACAGGTCATCGAGGCGGCATAAAACAGCGAGGCCAACAAAGCCAGCCCAGCGCCCAGGCCCAAATCGCCGTCCATCGCTTGCGGCCCGACGATCAGGCCCACCCCCACAAAGCCCGCCAACAGCGCACCCCATCGGTGTGCCCCGACACGCTCCTTCAGCAGCGGCACCGACAGCAGCGTCATGAACAGCGGTGCGGCAAAACTGATGGCAATGACCGTGGCCAGCGGCAACAAGCGCAAACTTTCAAAAAAGGCCAGCATCGAACACACGGCAAACAAGCCGCGCACCCCATGGGCCCAAGGACGGCGGGTGCCCAATGCCGACCATCCACCGCTGCGCAGCAACCAGGGCCCCAGCAAAACCAGCACGATCGCCGAACGCGCCGCAATCAGCACGGGAATCGACAGCTGCGACACCGCATGCTTGGACAAGGCATCCATCACCGACAGCAAAAAAACGCCCGCCACCATCCAGGCAATGCCTTGCAGGGGGCGGTCGGCCCGAACAGGGGCGTCAGGTGGCGAGTTCATGGGTTCAAGTAAGGTTAGGGCTGTCAAAGGTGGGGCAAATCCACGCGTTTATGCAGGCCAGCGCATGGCACCACGTGCAATTTACAGGGTCTGCGACATGAGGGCAGTCACCTGCATGGCGGCAAGGCCCTGCGGGTGCCTGACATTGAGCCGTGCGAACCCCTAAAATCACCCCCCATGCCCTCCCCCACGGCCCACCTTGCCCCCAGCCACTCGGTCATGAACTTTGCGCAACGCCAATGGCGGGTGCGCCGCCCCAAACCTTTTGTGTTGGTGATTGAGGGTGAAGTGGGCCAAGAGTCGCAAGCGCCCAGCGACTATCTGCACGAGCAACTGCTCTTGCCCGAATGGCGCGAAGCCTTTTACCAACTGGTGGATGCCACGGGCCTGGTGGTCTGCCTGAATGTGCACACCACACACCCCAGCTACCGCGACGTGCGCGGGCGCTCCAGCAAAGGGCGGCTGAGCCAAGGCGAGTATTACCACCACGATGGCTGCACGGGCCCAGTGAAGCCGCGTTTTGTGGAAATTCGCTGCCCGATCCAGCCCCAAACCCGGGGCGTGGCCACCGCCGTGGCGCCGCACCGCGATGTGGTCAAAGCCATGGTGCAGGTGCTGCCCGCCAACTTGGCCGCTGCGCCTGCGCTGGCAGGGCTGGACATGAGCCCGGAGGCCATCGACCAGATGGACGATGCCGCACTCGATCAGCTGCAAGGCCTGATCACCCGCACCGTGCGCAAAAAGCTCAACGCCGAAGGCGCACGCAGCTACTTCCGCCAAGTGGATGCCGCTGCCAATGCCTACTTTGAACCGTGGGCCTTGGGCGAAAGCCGCTTCATTGCCAACGCCAACAGCCGGCTGACCCTGCAACACCGCCGCGCCTACCAAGCCCCGCACACCGGCGGCGTGGCCAATGGGCACTTGGTCAAGCGCTGGACGAATGAAGAGCTGCTGCTGCCCGGTCAAGTGGTCGACCAAGCCTTGATTGCGGCGCTGTGCAGCGAAGAAGGAGATGAGGTGGATGGGGAACAGGCCGAAGGGTGTTACCTTGGCTCGCATTGAGATGCGTTAATTACGCTTCTTAATCGGCGCCTGAAATACGACCATTAGCAAACCTTCAAAAAAAGCCCAAACAGTTTCCTGTCTGGGCTTTTTTGGCAGCGAGAAGCAATTACTTCTTGCTAGGCGGCAAGTCCGTGCAACTACCGTGCGCCACCTCCGCCGCCATACCAATGCTTTCGCCCAGCGTGGGGTGGGGGTGGATGGTTTTGCCGATGTCCACAGCGTCTGCGCCCATCTCAATCGCCAGCGCGATCTCGCCAATCATGTCGCCCGCATGCGTGCCCACCATGCCGCCGCCCAAGATCTTGCCGTGGCCATGGGCCTCGGGTGAATCGTCAAACAGCAGTTTGGTCACGCCTTCGTCGCGGCCGTTGGCAATGGCGCGGCCCGAGGCGGTCCAAGGGAACAAGCCTTTTTTGACCTTGATGCCTTGCGCTTTGGCTTGGTCTTCGGTCAAGCCCACCCAGGCCACTTCGGGGTCGGTGTAGGCCACGCTGGGGATGACGCGTGCGTTGAACGCCGCGGCTGCCAGTTCTTTGTTGCCTTGCAGTTCGCCCGCAATCACTTCAGCCGCCACGTGGGCTTCGTGCACCGCCTTGTGCGCCAACATGGGCTGGCCCACGATGTCGCCAATGGCAAAGATGTGCGGCACATTGGTGCGCATTTGGATGTCGACGTTGATGAAGCCGCGCTCGGTCACCGCCACGCCGGCTTTTTCAGCAGCGAGTTTTTTGCCGTTGGGCGTGCGGCCCACGGCTTGCAGCACCAGGTCGTAAACCTGCGGCGCGGGGGCTGTGCCACCGGGTTCGGCGCTTTCAAACGTGACTTCAATGCCTTCGGGCAAGGCGCGTGCGGACACGGTCTTGGTCTTGAGCATGATGTTGTCAAAGCGCTTGGCGTTCATCTTTTGCCAGACCTTGACCAAGTCGCGGTCAGCGCCTTGCATGAGGCCGTCCATCATTTCCACCACGTCCAGACGCGCACCCAGCGTGCTGTACACGGTGCCCATTTCCAGGCCGATGATGCCGCCGCCCAAGATGAGCATGCGTTTGGGGACTTCTTTGAGTTCCAAAGCGCCTGTGCTGTCGACCACGCGCGGGTCATTCGGCATGAAGGGCAATCGCACCGCTTGTGAGCCCGCAGCGATGATGGCGCGTTTGAACGCGATCACTTTTTTGCTGCCGGTTTGCGCTTGCGCTGTGCCACTGGTTTCCAGCACTTCCAGGTGGTTGGCACCCACGAACTGGCCCAAGCCGCGCACGGTGGTGACCTTGCGCATTTTGGCCATGGCGGCCAAGCCACCGGTGAGTTTGCCAATGACTTTTTCTTTGTGGCCGCGCAGCTTGTCGATGTTGACCACCGGCTTGCCAAAGTCCACCCCAAGGTCGGCCATGTGGCTGACTTCGTCCATGACGGCCGCAACGTGCAGCAGCGCTTTGGAAGGGATACAACCCACGTTCAAACACACGCCGCCCAAGGTGGCGTAGCGCTCGACGATGACCACGTTCAAGCCGAGATCCGCTGCACGAAACGCTGCCGAGTAGCCGCCGGGGCCGCCGCCCAACACGAGCACGTCGCACGCGATGTCGGCAGAGCCACTGAAGCTGGAGGCCACGGGTGCGGGGGCAGCAGCCACAGGTGCAGCAGCGGATGCCACAGGAGTGGCCGCTGGAGGAGCCGTTGCAGCAGCGGAAGCCGGGGCCGACGCAGCGCCCTCGCCGTCCAGCACCAACACCACCGAACCTTGCTTGACCTTGTCGCCGAGCTTCACGCGCAGTTCCTTGACCACACCAGCGTGCGAGGAAGGGATTTCCATCGAGGCCTTGTCGGACTCGACGGTGATGAGCGATTGCTCTGCCTTGACGGTGTCGCCGGGCTTGACCAGCAACTCGATCACGGCCACTTCGTCGAAGTCACCAATGTCGGGGACTTGAATATCAATCAGTGCCATGGTCTGTCCTTAGAGCAACACGCGACGGAAGTCGCTGAGGATTTGACCCAGGAACGCATTGAAGCGTGCCGCTGCGGCGCCGTCGATGACGCGGTGGTCCCATGTCAAAGACAGGGGCAGCATGAGCCGTGGCTGGAAAGCCTTGCCGTCCCAGACGGGTTCCATGGTGCTCTTGCACACGCCAAGGATGGCCACTTCGGGCGCGTTGATGATGGGGGTGAAGTACCGGCCACCGATGCCGCCCAAGCTGGAGATGGTGAAGGTCGCTCCCGACATGTCGGCGGGGCCGAGCTTGCCGTCGCGGGCTTTTTTGGCCAGTTCGCCCATTTCCTGGCTGATCTGCAAGACGCCTTTTTTGTCCGCGTCCTTGATCACGGGCACCACCAAGCCGTTGGGCGTGTCCGCCGCAAAACCGATGTGGTAGTACTGTTTGTAAATCAACGCATCCCCGTCCAGCGAGCTGTTGAACTCCGGGAACTTTTTGAGCGCGGCCACGCTGGCCTTGATCAGGAAGGCGAGCATCGTCACCTTGACGCCGCTCTTCTCGTTCTCCTTGTTGGTCAAGACGCGGAAGGCTTCGAGGTCGGTGATGTCGGCATCGTCGTGGTTGGTGACAGCCGGGATCATCACGGCGTTGCGCAGGAGGTTGGCACCGCTGATCTTCTTGATGCGCGACATCTCCTTGCGCTCGATTGGACCAAACTTGGCAAAGTCCACCTTGGGCCAGGGGATCAAGCCCAAAGCTGCGCCGTCACCGCCCGAAGATGCAGGGGCTTTGGCCGCTTGCGCCTTGGTCTGAGCGGCGCCGGACATGACGGCCTTGGTGAAGGCCTGGACGTCCTCCGCCGTGATGCGGCCCTTGAGGCCCGAGCCTTTGACTTCGTCCAGCGGCACACCCAGTTCGCGGGCGAACTTGCGCACCGAAGGCGAGGCATGGGGCAAACCCACCGTTTGGCCACCGGGGGCATGGGCAGGCGCTGCCACGGCTGCGGGAGCCGCCGCTGGGGTGGGCGCAACAGGGCTTGGGGCCGCAAGGGGCGCCGAAGCCACAGCCACCGCTGCAACGGGGGCAGCAGCAGCCACCGTGCCTTCCAGCACGGCCAGCAGATCACCGATGTTGACCGTGTCGCCCACTTTGACCTTCAACTCTTTGAGCACGCCAGCAGCCGAGGACGGGATTTCCATCGAGGCTTTGTCCGATTCGACCGTGATCAGCGATTGCTCCACCTTGATCGTGTCGCCGGGTTTGACCATGACTTCGATGACGGCCACGTCTTTGAAGTCTCCAATGTCGGGCACGCGCACTTCAACAGGGCCTGCTGCCACTGCGACTGCGGGTGCAGCCGACGGTGTTGGCGCAGGGGCTGCTGCGGGCGCAGCTGCTGCTGCGGGTGCTGGATTGGCGGGTGCAGCTGCCGCGCCGGCGGCTTCGACCACCAGCACGATGGAGCCTTGCTTGACCTTGTCGCCCAAGGCCACGCGCATTTCCTTGACCACGCCAGCCGTGCTCGACGGGATTTCCATCGAGGCTTTGTCGGACTCGACCGTGATCAGCGATTGCTCGGCCTTGACCGTGTCGCCCACTTTGACCATCAACTCAATGACGGTCACTTCATCGAAATCCCCAATGTCCGGGACTTGTACTTCTACCAATGCCATGTTTGTCTCCCGGATTTATGCGTACAGCGGGTTGATTTTGTCGACTTTGATGCCGTATTTCTGGATGGCTTGGGCCACCTGTGCGACCGGCACTTGGCCCTCTTCGCTCAGTGCCTTGAGGGCAGCGACCACGATGTAATGGCGGTTGACCTCGAAGTGCTCGCGCAGCTTGCTGCGGAAGTCGGAGCGGCCAAAACCGTCGGTGCCCAGCACTTTGTAAGTGCGGTCTTTGGGAATGAACGGGCGGATCTGCTCGGCATAGGCCTTCATGTAGTCGGTCGAGGCCACCACAGGACCGCTGTGCTGGGCCAGCTGTTGACCCACAAAGGACACACGCGGTTTTTCCAAGGGGTGCAGCAGGTTGAAACGCTCGGCGTCTTGGCCGTCACGGGTCAGTTCGTTGAAGCTGGGGCAGCTCCACACATCGGCCTGGATGCCCCAGTCGGTGGCCAGCAAGACCTGTGCGGCCAAAGACTCGCGCAGGATGGTGCCAGAGCCCAGCAGCTGCACGCGCTTGTCGCCGGCAGCACCTTGCTTGCACATGTACATGCCCTTGATGATCTGCTCCTCGGTGCCGGGCGTCAGGCCTGGCATGGCGTAGTTTTCGTTCAGCAGCGTCAGGTAATAAAAGACGTTGTCCTGCTTCTCGACCATGCGCTTCAAACCGTGGTGCAGGATGACGCCAACTTCGTGTGCGAAGGTGGGGTCGTAGCTGATGCAGTTGGGGATGGTGTTGGCCATGATGTGGCTGTGACCGTCTTCGTGCTGCAGGCCTTCGCCATTGAGCGTGGTGCGCCCGGAAGTGCCGCCCAGCAAGAAGCCGCGCGCTTGCATATCGCCCGCCGCCCAGGCCAAATCGCCAATGCGCTGGAAGCCGAACATCGAGTAGTACACATAAAACGGCACCATGATGCGGTTGCTGGTGCTGTAACTGGTGGCCGCGGCGATCCAGCTGGACATGCCACCGGCCTCGTTGATGCCTTCTTGCAGGATCTGGCCGGCAATATCCTCCTTGTAGTACATGACCTGGTCTTTGTCGACCGGGGTGTACTGCTGGCCTGCGGGGTTGTAAATACCGATCTGACGGAACAAGCCTTCCATACCGAAAGTACGGGCTTCGTCCACCAAAATCGGCACCACGCGTGGGCCCAGGGCCTGGTCGCGCAGCAACTGGGTCAAAAAGCGCACATAGGCTTGGGTGGTCGAAATTTCACGGCCTTCGGCAGTGGGCTCCATCACGGCTTTGAAGGTGTCGAGCGAAGGCACGGTGAAGTTCTCGTCGGCCTTGACGCGGCGCTTGGGCAAGTAGCCCCCCAAGGCTTTGCGGCGCTCATGCAGGTAACGCATTTCAGGCGTGTCATCGGCCGGCTTGTAGAACGGGATCTTGGACAGCTCGCTGTCCGGAATCGGGATGTTGAAGCGGTCACGCATGTACTTGATGTCGTCGTCCGTGAGCTTCTTGGTCTGGTGCACCGTGTTCTTGCCCTCACCCGCCTTGCCCATGCCAAAGCCTTTAACGGTCTTGATGAGCAGCACGGTGGGCTGGCCCTTGTGGTTGACCGCCTGGTGGTAAGCGGCATAGACCTTTTGGGGGTCGTGACCGCCGCGCTTGAGGTTCCAGATGTCGTTGTCCGACAGGTGCGACACCATCTCCAGGGTGCGCGGGTCACGGCCAAAGAAATGCTTGCGAACATAGGCGCCGTCGTTGGCCTTGAAGGCCTGGTAATCGCCGTCCAGGGTGTCCATCATCAGCTTGCGCAGCGCGCCATCTTTGTCACGGGCCAGCAGGCTGTCCCATTCGCTGCCCCAGAGCAGTTTGATGACGTTCCAGCCAGAGCCCCGGAACTCGCCTTCGAGCTCCTGGATGATCTTGCCGTTGCCCCGCACAGGGCCGTCCAGTCGCTGCAGGTTGCAGTTGACGACAAAGATCAGGTTGTCCAGGTTCTCACGAGCAGCCAGGCCAATGGCGCCCAGCGATTCGACCTCGTCCATCTCGCCGTCACCGCAGAACACCCAAACCTTGCGGTTTTCGGTGTTGGCAATGCCACGGGCGTGCAGGTATTTCAAGAAACGCGCTTGGTAAATCGCCATCAAGGGGCCCAAGCCCATCGACACCGTCGGGAACTGCCAGAACTCGGGCATCAGCTTGGGATGGGGATAGCTCGAAAGGCCTTTGCCATCCACCTCTTGACGGAAGTTGAGCAACTGCTCTTCGGTCAAGCGGCCTTCCAGATAAGCGCGGGCATAGACACCGGGGGACACATGGCCCTGGATGTAGAGGCAATCGCCGCCATGGTTTTCACTTTCGGCGTACCAGAAATGGTTGAAACCGGCACCAAACATGTGGGCCAGCGAAGCAAAGGAGCCGATGTGGCCGCCCAAATCGCCACCGTCTTCGGGGTTGTGTCGGTTGGCCTTGACCACCATGGCCATGGCGTTCCAGCGCATGTACGCACGCAGCCGCTCTTCGATCTCGATGTTGCCGGGGCAACGTGCTTCTTCGGTGGCCTCTATCGAGTTGACGTAACCGGTGGTGGCCGAAAAAGGCAAATCGATGCTGTGCTGGCGTGCTTCTTCCAGCAACTCTTCCAGCAAGAAATGCGCGCGTTCAGGACCCGCTTTTTCGATCACGGCGGACAGGGCGTCCATCCATTCACGGGTCTCCTGGCTGTCCAGGTCTCGGCCCGGCTGTTGTGGTGTTGCCGCTGTCATGTTTGTCTCCTGTTCATCGTGGTCGTTGAAGTGTCTCGAATTTTCACACAATTTTCTTTTTATTTCAAATTATGCTTTTCGTTTTTGTATTATGAAAATTTACGCGGCAACTCGTCTTTTTTGATTCGAAGAGTCGATGGGTCTCCTCTAAACTCAAGCCATGGACTTGAACAAGACGACATCGGTGGTGACAAAAGTCAGCCCAATGGCTTGGTGGCTGACGTGGTGGCGTCGTCAATCACCCAATCGGCAAGACAGATTTGCCAACTTGGCGCCCGTGGCGGCGGTGCTCTTGTTTCTTGCAGCCATTGCCAGTGCATTCTGGTATCTGAGGATCGAAGAAGTCGAACGTGAGCAGGAAGCCATTAAAAGAGATGTGGAATACGCGCAACAAAGACTGAGGTTGCGTTTGCTCGAACGGCAAGAACAGGTCATGCGGCTGGCCCGCGATATTTCAAATCGTGAAATTAAACTGGACCAATTCCTGATCCGAACAGAATCCTTGGTGCAGCAGTACCCCGAGTTCTTGTCTGTGACCTGGATCGATGACAAAAGACGCGTGCTGGCCACACAAAACATATCCAGCCTTTCACAGAGCCAGCAGTGGCGCAGCGGCAGCGTCATCAAGCCAGGCGATACCGAAACGCTCTACAGTTTGGCCAGAGACTTGATGCAGCCCATCTATGGGCAAATCAATCTGGAGGCGGACAGAGACTCGCCCATGAACGTGTTGCAGTTGCACACCCCGCTGAGCAATGACCAGGGTCGCTTCAATGGGGTGGTGCTGGCCGAATACAGCATGGAAGGGCTGTTGCGATATGGCATCCCGACGGAGGTTTTGGCCAAGTACGCGGTGGCACTGCAAGATGGCGAGGGCCGCATGCTGGCCGGTCAATCGATCCCCTCTCGCGCGGCTTTGTGGTCGGTATTGCCTGGCATCGACAAACCCCACAACGACTACCAAATCCCTGTCTCACCCGTTGGCAACGACTTGGTATTGCGCGCCCAAACCTGGCGGACCTCGCAGGGCTTGGTGGGCAGCGGCTTGTTCTGGCTGGTGAGTGTGCTCAGCGGGATGACGGCCTGGATGCTCATCGCCAACTGGCGGCACACACGCAGACGCTTGCAGGCCCAGAAAGCCCTGGTGGCAGAAACCAACTTTCGTCGCGCCATGGAAAACTCCATGCTCACGGGCATGCGCGCGCTCGATCTGCGCGGACGCATCACCTATGTCAACCCTGGTTTTTGCCAAATGACCGGCTGGAGTGAATCCGAATTGGTGGGCGCAGTGGCGCCCTTCCCATACTGGCCCGAGCAAGACCGGGAACTGTTGACACGACGCCTGGAAGAAGAAATCAGCGGGCAACATTCGACGGGGGGCTTTCAGGTTCGCGTGAAGCGCAAAAATGGCCAATTGTTCGAGGCGCGCATGTATGTATCGCCTTTGATTGACGCCACGGGCAAACAAACCGGCTGGATGACGTCCATGACCGACATCACCGAACCCAACCGGATTCGCGAACAGTTGGCCAACGCGCACGAACGTTTCACCATCGTGCTGGAGGCCTTGGATGCTTCGGTGTCCGTGGCCCCTCTGGGCAGCGAAGAACTGCTGTTCGCCAACAAGCTGTACCGCTTGTGGTTTGGACAAAACACCCAAGGTCACCTTCGACTGGTGCAACAGGCCGGGGCCTACAACGGCGACAAGGGCTCTGACGACGTGGATGACATGGCAGGCTTGCCCACCATGGGACTGACTCAGGCTGGCTCAGAAAACGCCGAAATTTTTGTACCAGAACTGAACAAATGGCTGGAGGTGCGATCGCGCTACATCAATTGGGCAGACGGCCGTCTGGCCCAAATGGTGATTGCCAGCGACATCACGCCGCGGCGTCAAGCCGAAGAGTTGGCCGCACAGCAAGCCGAACGGGCCCAAACGGCCAGCCGTTTGATCACCATGGGCGAAATGGCATCGAGCGTGGCCCACGAACTCAACCAGCCCCTGACCGCCATCAGCAACTATTGCAGCGGCATGATCTCGCGCATTCAAAACAAACAAGTCAAAGAAGAGGACTTGCTTTGGGCGCTCGAAAAAACGGCGCACCAAGCCCAAAGAGCGGGACAAATCATTTTGCGCATTCGAAGCTTTGTCAAACGCAGCGAACCCAACCGAACTTTGTCCGATGTGTCCGTCATGGTCAGCGAATCACTGGAGTTGGCCGAAATCGAGCTTCGCAGAAGGCATGTGCGCTTGACACACCATGTGGCGGCGCGGTTGCCCAAGCTTTGGGTGGACCCCATCCTGATCGAGCAAGTGCTGGTGAATTTGATGAAAAATGCCGCCGAGTCGATTGAAAACGCCAAGCGACCACCCGACAGGCGGCAAGTCGAACTGCGCATCTTGCCCAAGCACATCGAGAACCAACCGGTTGTGGAGTTTTCGGTGATTGACTCCGGCGCAGGGCTGCCGCCCGGCGCGATGGAACGGGTCTATGAAGCCTTTTTCTCCACCAAGGTGGAAGGGATGGGCATTGGCCTGAATTTGTGCCGAAGCATCGTCGAATCCCACCAGGGAAGGATCACAGCCGAGAACCTCTACAATTCCGGCCAGGTGACAGGATGTCGTTTCTCTTTCTGGATACCGGTCGAAACCGCTTTGACCACACCACAAGCCACTGAGGTAAATGAATGAGTTTGATCCCCAAAAAAGGTACTGTGTACGTTGTTGATGACGACGAAGCGGTGCGTGACTCCCTTCAGTGGTTGCTCGAAGGCAAAGATTACCGGGTGCGTTGCTTTGACAGCGCAGAGTCTTTCATCAGCCGCTATGACCCCCGCGAAGTGGCCTGCCTGATCGCCGACGTCCGCATGGGTGGGATGACCGGGCTCGAATTGCAAGACCGCTTGCTGGAGCGCCGTTCGCCGCTGCCCATTGTGTTCATCACCGGCCATGGCGATGTGCCCATGGCGGTCAACACCATGAAAAAAGGGGCGATGGACTTCATCCAAAAGCCCTTCAAGGAAGAAGAATTGCTGGGCTTGGTCGAGCGCATGCTCGAAGAAGCCCGAGATTCTTTTGCGGACCACCAGCAAGCGGCCAGCCGCGACGCGCTGCTGTCCAAACTGACGGGTCGCGAGGCCCAGGTGCTCGAGCGCATCGTGGCCGGTCGCCTGAACAAGCAAATCGCCGACGACCTGGGCATCAGCATCAAAACGGTGGAGGCGCACCGCGCCAACATCATGGAAAAGCTCAACGCCAACACCGTGGCCGACTTGCTCAAGATCGCACTTGGGCAAAACGCACCCAAGGCCTGAACCGAGCAACCCCACCCCAAACGCCCGCACCCGCCGGGCGTTTTGCATTTTTTCTCTAACTTTCCGAGTTTTCACACATGACCGCACAAATCATCGATGGCAATGCGCTGTCCAAACAACTGCGCACCGAGGTCGCCACCCGCGCTGAGGCCCTCAAGGCCAAAGGGGTCACCCCGGGCCTGGCGGTGGTGCTGGTGGGCGACAACCCCGCCAGCCAGGTGTACGTGCGCAACAAGGTCAAGGCCTGCGAAGACAGCGGCCTGCACTCGGTGCTCGAAAAGTACGAAGCCACCATGACCGAGGCCGATTTGTTGGCCCGCGTCGAAGCCCTGAACAACGACCCCGGCATCCACGGCATCCTGGTGCAACTGCCCTTGCCTGCGCACATCGACGCACAAAAAGTCATTGAAGCCGTCAGCCCTGCGAAAGACGTGGACGGTTTCCACATCGCCAGTGCTGGCGCACTCATGACGGGCATGCCCGGTTTCTGGCCCTGCACGCCTTATGGCTGCATGAAGATGCTGGAAAGCATTGGCTACGAGCTGCGCGGCAAACACGCTGTGGTCATTGGCCGCAGCAACATCGTGGGCAAACCCATGGCCCTCATGCTGTTGCAAAAAGACGCCACGGTGACGGTGGCCCACTCGCGCACCCAAAACCTCAAAGCCCTGACCTTGCAAGCCGATGTGATCGTGGCCGCCGTAGGCAAGCGCAATGTGCTGACGGCCGACATGGTCAAGCCCGGTGCGGTGGTGCTGGACGTGGGCATGAACCGCAACGACGAAGGCAAACTGTGCGGCGATGTTGACTTTGAAGGCGTTAAACAAGTCGCCAGCCACATCACCCCCGTGCCCGGCGGCGTCGGCCCCATGACCATCACCATGCTGCTGGTCAATACTCTTGAAGCTGCAGAACGCGCCTCTAAGTGAGAACATCTCACCTGTAATTGATCTCTTGGAACTGACCATGACCAACCCCTTGCTCGACACCTCTGGCCTGCCCCTGTTTGACCGCATCGCCCCCGAGCATGTGGCCCCGTCCATGGACGAACTGCTGGCCAAAGCTGAACAAGCACTCGAAACAGTCACTGCGGCTGAATTCCCGGCCGAGTGGAAAGCTATCGCCACCACGCTGGACGTGGCCACAGAGCGTCTGGGCATGGCCTGGGGTGCGGTCAGCCACCTCAACAGCGTGGCCGACACGCCCGAGCTGCGCGCGGCCTACAACGCCGCCCTGCCCCGTGTGACCGAGTTTTGGACCCGCTTGGGCAGCGACGAGCGCCTCTACGCCAAATACAAGGCGATCGACCCTGCCACCCTCAACACCGAGCAAAAGCAGGCCCACAAAAACGCCCTGCGCGGCTTTGTGCTGGGGGGAGCCGAGTTGCAAGGCGCGGCCAAAGAGCGCTATGCCGCCATTCAGGAGCGGCTGGCCGAAATCACGCAAAAATTCAGCGAAAACACGCTGGACGCCACCGACAAGTTTGCCCTGTATGTGCGTGAAGAGCAATTGAAGGGCGTGCCCGCCGATGTGGTGCAAGCCACCCGAGACGCGGCCCAAAAAGAGGGCCAAGAAGGTCACCGCTTGTCGCTCAAGATGCCGGTCTATTTGCCCGTGATGCAATTCGCCGACAGTGGCGCACTGCGCGAGCAGCTCTACAAAGCCTATGTGACCCGCGCCTCAGACCAAGCCCCCGAAGACTTCAAGCACTTCGACAACACCCCCTTGATGCAGGAAATCCTGGCCCTTCGCCAGGAAGAAGCCCGCCTGCTGGGGTTTGACAACTACGCCCAAGTCTCGGTGGTGCCCAAAATGGCCGAGTCACCCGAAAAAGTCATCGGTTTTTTGCGTGACTTGGCCGCCAAAGCCCGCCCCTTTGCCGAAAAAGACCTGACCGACTTGCGCGAATTTGCCACCAACGCGCTGGGCATCAGCGGCCCCTTGAACGCCTGGGATGTGCCTTATTTGTCTGAAAAGCTCAAGGAAGCGCGCTACAGCTTCAGCGAGCAAGAGGTCAAGCAGTACTTCACCGCGCCCAAAGTGCTGGCGGGCCTGTTCAAGATCATCGAAACCCTGTTTGAAGTGAACATCCGCCCCGACCAAGCACCCGTGTGGCATCCGGCTGTGGCGTTTTATCGCATCGAGCGTGGTGGCCAGCTGATTGGCCAGTTCTACCTGGACCCCCCTGCGCGCGCCGGCAAGCGTGGTGGTGCCTGGATGGACGATGTGCGCGGCCGCTGGCAGCGCCCCGACACGGGCGTGCTGCAAACGCCCGTGGCGCATTTGGTGTGCAACTTCGCCGAAGGGGTGAACGGCCAGCCCGCTTTGCTCACGCACGACGACGTCATCACCCTCTTCCATGAGTTTGGCCACGGCCTGCACCACATGCTGACCCAAGTGAGTGAGCGCGATGTCTCGGGCATCAGCGGCGTGGAATGGGACGCGGTCGAGCTGCCCAGCCAATTCATGGAAAACTTCTGCTGGGAATGGTCGGTGCTGCGCCACATGACGGCCCATGTGGAAACCGGCGAACCCCTGCCGCGTGCCTTGTTCGACAAGATGCTGGCCGCCAAAAACTTCCAAAGTGGCTTGCAAACCCTGCGCCAGATCGAGTTTGCCTTGTTCGACATGCTGGTGCACTCGGAGCACGACCCGGCGCAAGACTTCATGCCGCTGCTGGCTCAGGTGCGAGACGAAGTGGCCGTGCTGCGCCCACCCGCCTTCAACCGCATGGCCCACACCTTCAGCCACATCTTTGCCGGCGGATACGCCGCCGGTTACTACAGCTACAAATGGGCCGAGGTGCTGAGCGCCGATGCCTACGCCGCGTTTGAAGAAACCGCCGCAGCCGACGGCACGCCCAGCGTGGAAACCGGACGCCTGTACCGCCAGGCCATTCTGGAAGCCGGTGGCAGCCGCCCGGCGCTCGAATCGTTCAAGGCTTTCCGGGGACGCGAGCCGAGCCTGGACGCCTTGCTCAGACACCAAGGCATGGTCGCCGCTTGATGGCATTGACCGGTTAAAAGTTCATACCCGCCACGAGCGGGCATGCGCTTTCATCCTTTCAAAGGGCCTTGTAACCCATGCGAAAGCCGCCCCAATGCTTGCCGTTGACCCAAATCGGAACTGAAAGGTCGTGCATGATTTCACCCGTATCGCGTTTGTAGGTTTGCAACAGCACTTTCTGGGTGTGGGCACCGCAACGGCTGCCTGTGCGGTCGCTGAAGATACGTTTGCTTCGGCTGTTGATCAGGTCCACGTCGTAACGCCCGGTCAGGGGATGCGCGAACTTGTCATTGTGGGTGGGCACGTAGCCGCGCTGGTTGGTGCAGATGGCAAACACCAGCTCGGGCGATTGGCGCAAAACAGCCTCTTGTATGCCCGGCAGAATCCGGTCAGTGAACGCATCGAAACGTGAAGTGTATTTCTGAGGATTGGTATGCGGCACCGGCTGGTGTTCTTGGCTGAGTAAATCCGACTCGCTGATCTGCCCTTTGACAATGGCTTGTTCAAATGCGGCTTGCACCGCATCGGCCGCCGACCGCGCCACGGTGTACATGCGCTGATGCAGGGTTTGCAGGTTGAGCGACACCAGTTTTTCAAAAAAGCCCTCGCTCAACTCGGTCAGGCCCAAGGTCTGCTTTTCCTGGGAGGCGATACGGACACCGAAACTGGCCAGCTCATCTTGAATTTCACCCAGGTAGCTGGATATCTTGCCCACTTCATGGGCAGAAGCACTGGATGCCAACACAATGCCGTCCATTTGCTCAGACAAGACACTGGACGAATTGAGGATGCCCGACAGGCGTTGCCCCACTTGCTCAATTTGCGCCACATTGGACTGCACATCGCCCAGCAAATCATTCATGCTGGCCACCGCCTGCGCCGTCTGGCTCATGATGCCGCCCACGCTGGCATCGATCTCCTGGGTCGCCTCGAAGGTTTTTTCAGCCAGTTTGCGCACCTCATCCGAAACGACGGCAAAGCCCTTGCCATGCTCGCCAGCACGAGCCGCCTCGATCGCGGCGTTGAGCGACAGCAGGTTGATCTTGTTGGCAATGTCTCGAATGATCTGAACAATGTGTTCAATTTTTTGCGAGCTGGTCTGAAGGCCGGTGATGGACGTTGACACGGTCTGGGTGCGGCCGCCCATCTGTCGCATCGACTCGATGGTTTGCTGCAGCTCATGCTGTCCCTGCTCGGAATTGTCACGGGCCTGCTGCGCCAATTGGGCCACCGACGCCGCATCTGCACTGACGCGGCTGGAGTTGTGGGCCAGTGATTGGGAAGAGTGGGAAATTTGGGCCCCTTTGACTGCCAAGGCCTTCATCTCCTGGTTGATGCCATTGGCCTGCCAGGACAAATCGGCCAGGGTGATGGCACTTTTTTCGACCACAGAACTCATGTCGTGCACGATGCGCAGCAAATTCATGTGCCCATCGCTTATCTTCAGAAGTGCTGGCCCCAATAAAGGGTCTTTCAGCCAATCTGAAGGTATCGAAGCACCGGTATTGGCCGTGTCATGCACTTCGCTGTAGGTTTGAAAAATAAACCGGTTCAGCTCAGCCAACAAGGCGGATATGTGCACCAGGCCCGCCCGCACAGACAACAGCGCTGCAGAATCGGAGCCAGCCTGCAGCCCCCCGGAAGGCTGGTCAGACTGCATGAGGGGCAATTGACCTCGCTGCAAGGCCAGCATGCTGTCCACAACCTGCACGTTGTCTGCCCTTTGTTTTTGAGCATTCAAGGCCCATGCTTGTGTGATGCCCAGCAATTCGGTGGGCAAGTCCTGCTGCTGACCCCAGGACCCATCTGACGCGTGCTCAGGGTCTCTGGCCATGATTTGAACTGCCGATAAAGCGCGCTGCACTGGCCGCCACAACAGCCAAGACAGCAACACCAGCAGCACAAACGACAGCACCATGAGACTGCTGACCCACACAATGAGGTTTGCCGCCAACACATCCGCCTTGTGCGCCCAAACGATCAACACGCCCAAACCGGCGAGCACTGCTGCGCAACAAAAAATAAAAAATATAAATCGTTGTTGAATAGAACGCAGCACAGCACAACCCCACACAGATGAACATGCCTGCAAACCGCGCATGGTCAGAGAGGCCCGAATGGATCGAGCAGACGAAAAAAAAGCACCTGGCAAAAATACCAAGTGCTTAGATTTCTACCAAATATGGTAGGCGCGACTAGATTCGAACTAGCGACCCCCACCATGTCAAGGTGGTGCTCTAACCAACTGAGCTACGCGCCTGCTAAGCTGTTAATTATAGCGTCAAAAAAACCGCTTTTGGACCTGCAACTTCGACTCGCCGAGTTCAACGCCTGCGGGCGGCCCGGACACCTTTGACGCCACGAACGGTGACCAAGACCCGGTTCAGGCTCACGGCATCACCGATTTCCACCGTGAAGGTCATCCAGGCCGTGCCTTTGACGGACTGGGTTTGCACGCCGATCACATTCATTTTTTCTTTGGCAAACACTTCCGATATGTCGCGCAACAATCCCTGACGGTCAAACGCCTCAACAGACACGTCCACCGGATAAACCGAGCCATCGGGTCCTTTGTGTTCACCCCAACGCACCTCAATCACCCGCTCGGCATGGCGCGAAGCCAGTTCGCGGAAGTTGCTGCAGTCTTGCCTGTGGATGCTCACGCCCTTACCGCGAGTGACAAAGCCCCCAATCGCATCCGGAGGCGCAGGTTTGCAGCAGCGCGACAACTGCGTCAGCAGTGAGTCCACCCCCACCACCAGCACGCCGGAGGGCGACTTGCGGGCAACTGCGCCGTTGAATTTTTTCTGAAAATACTCGTCAGGCTCCAGCGCAGGCTCGGGCGGGTTGAGCAAGACCTCGATGTTGCGCAGCGAGTACTCGTCCTTGCCCACCACCTCGAACAAGCCGTCTGCCGACTTGAAGCCCAATTGGCTGGCCAAATCGTCCAGACGAATGGCGGTGCGGCCCAGTCTTTGCAAGGATTTTTCGACCGCTTCGCGGCCCCGGGCGATGGTTTCGGCGCTGACTTGCGCGTTGAACCAGGCGCGCACCTTGGCCCGTGCGCGCGGACTGGCCAAAAAGCCCAACTCGGGATTGAGCCAGTCGCGTGAAGGACCCCCCTCTTTGATGGCCGTGATCTCCACCGTCTGGCCATTGGCCAGCTGGGTGT
The DNA here is from genome assembly GCA_027484105.1 of Comamonadaceae bacterium. Taxonomy (GTDB): domain Bacteria; phylum Pseudomonadota; class Gammaproteobacteria; order Burkholderiales; family Burkholderiaceae_C; genus Limnohabitans_A. The sequence goes on along the minus strand of JAIXUG010000025.1, from coordinate 114,503 downwards.
TCAAGGGCACCATGGCCCCGTCCACCTTGGCACCCCGGCAACGGTGGCCCAAATTGGTGTGTACCGTGTAAGCGAAGTCAATGGGTGTGGCGCCTTGCGGCAGTTCCACCACGGCGGCATCGGGCGTCAACACGTAGATGCGGTCGTCAAACAGGCCTTTGTCTTGGGCTTGTTGCTGCGCGGCTCCCGACAGGTCGCGCTCCCAAGCCAGCAGTTGCCGGAGCACCGCAATTTTGGTGTCGTATTCGCTGTTGGCCGAGACCCCGGCATAGCCTTTGGCCCCGGCTTCTTTGTAAGCCCAGTGCGCGGCCACGCCGTGTTCGGCGTGCTCGTGCATGGCCTGGGTGCGAATTTGCACCTCGATGGGGCCGCCATCGGCATCGCGCACCACGGTGTGCAGCGACTGGTAGCCGTTGGCTTTGGGCTTGGCGATGTAGTCGTCAAACTCTTCGGCAATGGGCACAAAATGCTCGTGCACCCAACTGAGCACCTGGTAGCAGTCCGCCACGCTGGGCACCACCACACGCAGTGCGCGCACGTCAAACACGCGCTCAAACGGCAGTGATTTGCCGCGCATCTTCTTGACAATGCTGTAGATGTGTTTGGGCCGCCCCTCCACGTTGGCTTCAATGCCTTGGCTGGCCAAAGCTTGCTGCAGCCGCTCGCGCAGGGCCACCATGTAACGCTCACGTTCGGCGCGTTTTTCGTCGAGCAGCCGGGCGATGTCTTTGTAAGTGGCAGGCTCCACAAATCGAAAGGACAGGTCTTCCATCTCCCATTTGATTTGCCAAATGCCCAAGCGGTTGGCCAAGGGGGCAAAGACCTGCAACGATTCACTGGCCAACACAGGTGGTACGGGCAATTTGGTCGCCGCGTAATGGCGCAGGGTCTGCAGGCGCGAAGCCAGGCGCAGCATGACCACGCGCAAGTCGCGGCTGAACGCCAGCAGCATCTTGCGCACGTTTTCGGTCTGCAACCGGGGGCTCAGTGGGGTGTTGTCCGGTCCCTGCGTGTGGGGTTCGGCCGCTCTGGACAAGCGCTGCACATGCACCAGCTGGTTGGTTTGCATGGCCAGTTGCGCCAAATGCGGGCCAAAGGCCTTGGCCATGATTTCTTCAGGCTTGTTCAGGTGCGGGCAGGCATAGACCAAATAACTGGCCGCTTGCATGGCCAATGAGCCGCCAATGTCGGCCAGGATGGCGGCCACCGCGTCGGCATGCTGCAGGATGTTTTCGCCCGTGTCCAGTGTTTCATCGGCAATCAAAGGCGCGGCAAAAGCACGGGCCTTGGCCAGGGTTTCGGCCTGCAAGTCCTGGGTGGTGGCATCGGCGGTGGCCAGCACCACATGGGGCACTGGGTTGGCCGGTGCGTGCAGACGCCCGGCGGCAGACATCGGGCTGGCGGGGTGGCTGGAGCTGGGGCTGACCATCGGCTCAAACGTCCAGCAAAAAGCGCGACACCGCTGCGGTTTGCTCGTCGCCCGTCAAGGTCGGGGCATGGCCGAAACCGGGCCAAACTTGCAACTGGGCGCGGGGTCCGCGGGCAGTCATCGACATCGCCGTCTCGGGGGCGAGCAGGTCCGAGTCCTCGCCCCGAATCAACAAGGTATGGGCCTGAATCTGGTCGTACAAAGCCCACAGCGCTGCCTCCCCGGCGCTGGCGATTTCGGGGGTCATGGCACGCAAATTCACACCGATTGCCGGGTCGTAATGCAAAGTCAAAGCGCCTTCCTTGCCGGGGCGCGTCATGTGCTGCGACATTTCTCGCCACAGCGTCGCCGGCACCGGACCAAAGCCCTGCGACAGGCCACGCAAGACGTCGGCAACTTCGTCCAGATCGCGGTACTGGCCGTATTGACCCACATAGGCCTGCATGCGTTGCACCGACGCCCAGGTGATGGCCGGGCCCACATCATTCAGCACGAGACGGCGAATGGGCACAGGCAGAGGCAAGCCCGGTTGTCCCGCCAGCACCATGCCGATCAAGCCCCCCATGCTGGTGCCCACCCAATCGAGACTGTGCAGAGGCTGGCTCGCCCCCACACCGGCTTGGACTTGCGCCAACAGGGCCAACATGTCAGCCGCGTATTGCGGCAACTGGTAGCCACCGGCTTCGCTCAACCAGTCGCTGCGGCCGCGCCCCACCACATCGGGGCAGATGACTTGAAGCCCCGATGGGCGTTGCCTCAGCAAAGCCTGCGCCAGGCTGTCAAAGTCTCTGCCCTGGCGGGTCAAGCCGTGCACGCAAACCACCACATGGGCGGCGCGCGCATCACCCCATCGCCAATAGGCCATGCGGTGATGGCCCTCAGGGTGGGGGCAATCCACAAATTCAAGCTGGGGTGCTGCGGGTTCAGGGGACAAATGGGACATGGCAATGGACGACAATCTGAAAGCGGTGGCGCTCGAAACAAGCTTGGGCAGCGCCATAATGGACTTTTGAACATCCTAATTCATCTTTCGGAGTCGATTCATCATGTTGCAAGGTAAAACAGCGTTGGTCACGGGTTCCACCAGCGGTATCGGTCTGGGCATTGCCAAAGCTTTGGCCAAACAAGGCGCCAACATCGTCCTCAATGGTTTCGGTGATGTCGAAGGCCCCAAGGCGGAGATCGCCGCCTTGGGTGTTAAGGTGGCCTACCACGGCGCTGACATGAGCAAAGCCAACGAGATCGAAGCCATGATGAAGTTCGCCGCCGACACCTTCGGTCGCGTGGACATTTTGGTCAACAACGCCGGTATCCAGCATGTGGCCAAGGTCGAAGACTTCCCGGTCGAGCGCTGGGACGCCATCATCGCCATCAACCTGACCAGCGCCTTCCACGCCACCCGCCTGGCACTGCCCGCCATGAAAGCGGCCAACTGGGGCCGCATCATCAACGTGGCCTCCATCCACGGCCTGGTGGGCTCTGCCGAAAAATCAGCCTATGTGGCCGCCAAACATGGCGTGGTGGGCCTGACCAAGGTCACGGCGCTCGAGAACGCCACCACAGGCGTGACCTGCAACGCGATTTGCCCCGGCTGGGTGCTGACCCCATTGGTGCAAAAACAAGTGGACGCCAAAGCCGTGGCCATGGGCCTGTCCAACGAAGAAGCCAAAAAACAACTGCTGCGCGAAAAAGAGCCCTCGATGCAGTTCACCACCCCCGAAGAATTGGGCGAGCTGGCCGTGTTCTTCTGCTCGGCTGCGGGCAACAACGTGCGCGGCGTGGCCTGGAACATGGACGGCGGATGGACCGCGCAGTAAAGCATGGGCAGCTCTGACCGTTTGGACAAAGTCGTCATCGTTGACGACGACGCCCGCATTCGCGACTTGCTGCGGCGCTATTTGTCGCAAGAAGGTTTTGACGTGCTCTTGGCCGAAGACGGCCGTGCGCTGGACCGCATCTTGCAACGCGAATCGGTGGACCTGATGGTGCTCGATGTCATGCTGCCCGGTGAAGATGGCTTGGGCATCTGCCGCAGGCTGCGCCAGTCTGCGGTGAAAACACCCATCATCATGCTCACGGCCAAAGGGGAAGACGTGGACCGCATCACGGGCCTTGAAATCGGCGCCGATGACTATTTGGGCAAACCCTTCAACCCGCGCGAATTGCTGGCGCGCATCCACGCGGTCCTGCGGCGCAGGCCCCAGGCGGAAGTGCCCGGCGCCCCTTCGTCCGCCGACAAAGAGGTCATCGCTTTCGGGGCTTTTTCGCTCGATCTGGGCACCCGATCCCTGTCAAAAAATGGCCAGAACATCCCTTTGACGAGCGGTGAATTTGCCATGCTCAAGGCCTTGGCACGCCACCCCAAACAAGCCCTGTCGCGCGACAGACTGGCCCAATTGGCCCGGGGTCGAGACTTTGAACCGTTTGACCGCAGCCTCGATGTCCAGATCTCCAGACTGCGCAAGATGATTGAAACCGACCCCGCATCGCCCAACGTCATCCAGACCGTCTGGGGCGTGGGTTATGTGTTTGTGCCAGATGGTCAGCCGTGAACCCCGCTGAAGCAGCACCGAGTCCAAGGACCGAGCTTCCGAAGTCCACACGCCGGTTCAAACTCAGCCTCTTCTGGCGGACATTTTTTTTGCTCGCCTTGCTGATCTTCTTCAGCAGCCTGGCCTGGTTGCAGATGTTTCGTACCCAAGAGTACGAGCCGCGCATGCTGCGCAACGCCCACCAAATCGCCACGGTCGTCAATTTGACCAAGGCCGCTTTGCAGCATTCCGACGCGATTGCGCGGGTGGCCCTGCTCAAAATGCTGGCCGATGAGGAAAACGTCAGCATCCTGATCCGTGAGCCCACAGACCAGGTGACGGCTTTTGGCCAGTCAGACATTGAAAACCGTCTGGTCAAGGAAATGGTCAAACGACTCGGTCCCGAGACCGTGATCGCCTCGCAGGTGAACCAAGAGAGCGGGCTGTGGGTGGGTTTCAAGATCGAGCGGGACAGTTACTGGTTGCAAATGGACCCGGCACGCCTGCAACCCTTGGGCGGCTCGGCCTGGCTGACTTGGTTGGCGGTCACCCTGGCGCTGTCATTGAGCGGGGCGGCCATCATGGCCAAACTGATCAACCGACCCCTCAAACGCCTGTCCTTGGCCGCCAGTCAGGTGCGCGAAGGCCACTTCAAAGCTTCCGAACTGAATGAAGACGAAGCCACCAACGAGATCCGCGAAGTCAACATCGGCTTCAACCGAATGGCCGAACGTCTGGCCAAAATCGAACAGGAACGGGCCTTGATGCTGGCGGGTATCTCGCACGATTTGCGCACACCTTTGGCCCGCTTGCGGCTGGAAACCGAGCTGAGCGTCGCCGACCCCGAAACCCGCGACCTGATGGCCGCCGACATTGCCCAACTCGACGAGATCATCGACAAATTTCTGGATTACGCCAGGCCCGAGCCGACCGACCTGGGCCCAGTGTTGCTCTGCGGGGTACTCAGCCGCTGCATAGCGCCTTGGCGCAACAACCCACTTTTGGAGATTTCAATCGACGTGGCAGAAGACCTGCAAGTCCAAGCCGAATCGGTGGAACTGGGTCGGGTGCTGTCGAACCTGCTGGAAAACGCCCGCCGCTACGGCCAAAGCCCCAACGATGGCATCACACGGGTGGAGATTGTGGCCCGGGTGCACGAGGGCTGGGTCTTGCTGCGCGTGCGCGACCAAGGCCCCGGGGTGTCCGAAGAGGCGCTGAAAAACCTGACGCAGCCGTTTTTCAGGGGCGACGCCGCCCGCACATCGGCCACGGGTTCTGGCCTGGGCCTGGCCATCGTCGAGCGTTCGGTGCAGCGCATGGGCGGCACGTTTTCGGTGTTCAACAACAGCGCAGGGGGCTTGATGGCCTTGATGAAGTTCCGACAAGCACACAGCCCAGCATGAGCTGGTGCGCGCCAGCCCATTGGCCGCCCCAAGGACAGCGGCCCAGTGGGGCCATCAAGCTTTGATCAACAAAGCAACTGCACGCGCTTCGATGCTTTGGCCCATGCCCACTGGGCCAAGCTTTTCGGCGGTCTTGGCCTTCACATTCACCCGTTCGGCCTGCACACCGAGCGCCTTGGCCACCGAGGCGTTGATGGCCGCCATGTAAGGGGCCAGCTTGGGGGCTTGCGCCACGATGGTGCTGTCCACGTTCACCAACTCCCAGCCTTGCGCGCGCACGCGGCGCATGGCCTCGGCCAACAGCACCGAAGAGTCGGCCCCCTTGAACTGCGCGTCGGTGTCCGGAAAATGCCGCCCGATGTCGCCCAAACCCGCCGCCCCCAGAACCGCATCGGTGATGGCGTGCAGCAACACATCGGCGTCTGAATGGCCCAGCAGTCCCGCTGTATGGGGGATCTCGACGCCCCCCAAAATCAGCTTGCGGCCTGGCACCAGCGCGTGCACGTCCCAACCTTCACCTATACGGATGTTCATGTTCGGCCTTTCAAAACCGCCTCGGCAAACGCGAAGTCTGCAGGGTAAGTGACTTTCAAATTCATGGCCGAGCCTGGCACCAGGCGCGGAGCGAGGCCCAAGCGCTCCATGGCACTGGCCTCGTCGGTGATGCCTTCAAAACCCGTCCCTGCAGCCTGCGCAAGGGCCTGGTGCAAAGCCCCCAGGCGAAACATCTGCGGCGTCTGGGCCAGCCATTTGCCTTCGCGCGGCACGGTGGCGTCCACCCGTGGCGCATCTCCGGGTTTTTGGGTTTTGAGCGTGTCGGGCAGCGGCATGGCCAGCAATCCGCCCACCGGGTCGTCGCGGCAAGCATCGATGAGCTCCACCACCGCCTCGGGCGTGACCAAGCAACGCGCTGCATCGTGCACCAGCACCCAATCGTCTTCGGGCACACCCGCGGCCAGCATGGCAGCAAGACCATTGCACACGCTCTCGGCGCGGGTGGCCCCGCCACAGCGGAGCCGAGCGAAATGCTCTGGCCAGCGTGCGTCAACGGGCCAGACGAAATCATCACCGGGTGACAGCACCACCCAACCCTGCGCGATCTGCGGCAGCTGCGCCAGAGCCTGCACGGTGTGCATGACCATGGGCTGGCCGGCCACCGTCTGGTATTGCTTGGGTTGTGACGTGCCCGCACGGCTGCCGGTGCCCGCACAAGGGATCAGGGCATGAAAGCGGGGCGAGTTGGGGCGGGTGCTCATGGCCAGACATTGTAGTTTTGTAAAAACTGTGCCCATCGGGCGCTGCAGACCTTGCGGGCGGCGCAAAGCTTTTAAAATCAGTGCCCATTCGGCATTTCCACACCCCCCTCCCTCTCGGCGGGGGGTGTTTTGCTTTTTTCTTCGCCTTTGCCCCTCTCCACCATGCCACTGCCCAGCCTCATTTCTGGCAAACGTTTCACCCTGCCGCGCCCTGCCGGGTCGGCCGATGCCGTGCTGTTGGCCCAACTGGCCGAGCGCGAGAAAAAGGCGGGCAAACTCACGGCCATCGTCACCAGCGACGCGGCCGACGCCCAGCGCCTGATGGACGAGCTGGTGTTTTTTGCCCCCAGCCTGCGCTGCGTGGTGTTCCCCGACTGGGAAACCCTGCCCTACGACACCTTCTCGCCGCACCAGGACCTGATTTCAGAGCGACTGGCCACGCTGTGGCGCATCCAGCAGCGCAACCACGCCGAGAGCGCCGACGTGGTGCTGATCCCTGCCACCACGGCGCTGTACCGGCTGGCACCGCCATCCTTTCTGGCGGGCTACACCTTCGAGTTCAAGGTCAAGCAAAAGCTCGACGAAACCCAACTCAAGGCCCAGCTCACGCTGGCGGGCTATTCACACGTCAGCCAAGTCGTCAGCCCCGGTGAATACGCGGTGCGCGGTGGTCTGATCGATTTGTTCCCCATGGGCTCGCTGGTGCCTTACCGGGTGGATTTGTTCGACGACGAGATCGACTCCATCCGTACCTTTGACCCCGACAGCCAGCGCAGCCTCTACCCCGTGCCCGAGGTGCGGCTGCTGCCAGGGCGCGAGTTCCCGATGGACGAGACGGCCCGAGCGCGCTTTCGCAGCCGTTGGCGCGAATTGCTCGAAGGCGACCCGACCAAGAGCCGCATCTACAAAGACATGGGCAACGGCGTGGCCACGGCAGGCATCGAGTATTACCTGCCACTGTTTTTTGAAGAAACCGCCACGGTGTTTGATTACCTGGGAGCAGGTCAAACGGACGCCGCGACCGTGGTGCTGCACGGCGATCTCGAACCCGCCTTCCAGCGCTTTTGGCAAGACACCCGCGACCGCTACCGCTTGGTGCAAGGCGACCCCGAGCGGCCTGTGCTGCCACCCGATGCGCTGTTTTTGAGCGCCGAACAGTTCTACACCCTGACCAACGGCCATGCGCAGCTGGCTTTGCGTCCCGGCACCGACGAAGTCGAAAACAACACCCTGGCCCAGCCACTGCCCGAACTCACGGTGGTGCGCGGTGCCGACGACCCTTTGGCCCGGTTGCAAGCGCACATCCGCAGCGGCCAAACCCGCGTGCTGATCCTGGCCGAAAGCGATGGCCGCCGAGAGAGCTTGCTCGACTTTATGCGCTCCAGCGGCCTCACGCCCCCGGTGTTTGACAGCCTGCAAGCATTTTTGGACAGCGACGAAAAAGTCGGCATGGCCACAGCGGCCTTGGTCAGCGGTTTTCACTGGTTTGAGCATGGCGTCGACCTGGTCACCGAAACCGAACTCTTTGCCGCAGGCCCCACCACCCGCCGACGCAAAAAGCAGGAACAGGTCAGCGACGTCGAGGCGCTGATCAAAGACCTGAGCGAGCTGAACGTGGGCGACCCGGTGGTGCACAGCCAGCACGGCATTGGCCGTTACCGGGGCTTGGTCAACATGGACATGGGCCAGAAAAACGAGGACGGCACGCCAGCCTTGCAGGAGTTCTTGCACCTGGAATACGCCGACCAAGCCACGCTGTATGTGCCCGTGAGCCAGCTGCAGCTGATTGGCCGCTACACGGGCGTGAGCGCTGACGAAGCGCCACTGCACAAACTCGGCTCGGGCCAGTGGGAAAAAGCCAAACGCAAAGCCGCCGAGCAGGTGCGCGACTCGGCCGCCGAGCTGCTCAACATCTACGCCCGCCGGGCCGCACGCGAAGGCCACGCCTTCCGCTACAGCCCGCAAGACTACGAAACCTTTGCCAACGACTTCGGCTTTGAGGAAACCGCCGACCAAAAGGCGGCCATCCACTGTGTCATTCAAGACATGATCAGCCCCCGCCCCATGGACCGCCTGGTCTGCGGCGATGTGGGCTTTGGCAAAACCGAGGTGGCCTTGCGCGCCGCCTTTGTGGCCGTCACGGGCGGCAAGCAGGTCGCCCTGCTGGCGCCCACCACGCTGCTGGCCGAGCAGCACTACCAAACCCTCCAAGACCGTTTTGCCAAATGGCCCGTCAAGGTGGCCGAGATCTCACGCTTCAGATCCGGCAAGGAAGTCACTGCGGCCATGAAAGGCATCGAAGACGGCACGGTGGACATTGTGGTCGGCACCCACAAGCTGCTGTCGGAGAAGACCCGCTTCAAGAACCTGGGCCTCTTGATCATCGACGAAGAGCACCGCTTTGGTGTGCGTCACAAAGAGGCCATGAAAGCCCTGCGCGCCGAAGTCGACGTGCTCACGCTCACGGCCACCCCCATCCCGCGCACCATGGGCATGGCCCTGGAAGGCCTGCGCGATTTGAGTGTGATCGCCACCGCACCCCAGCGCCGCTTGGCCATCAAGACCTTTGTGCGCAACGAAGGCACGGGCGTGATCCGCGAGGCGGTGCTGCGCGAACTCAAGCGCGGCGGGCAGTGCTACTTTTTGCACAACGAGGTCGAGACCATCGAAAACCGCCGCCAAAAGCTCGAAGAAATCCTGCCCGAAGCCCGCATCGCCGTGGCCCACGGCCAGATGCCCGAGCGTGAGCTCGAGCGCGTGATGCGCGACTTTGTGGCCCAGCGCTACAACATCTTGCTGTGCTCGACCATCATCGAAACCGGCATCGACGTGCCCACGGCCAACACCATCGTCATTTCACGTGCCGACAAATTCGGCCTGGCCCAGCTGCACCAGCTGCGCGGGCGTGTGGGCCGCTCACACCACCAGGCCTATGCCTATTTGATGGTGCCCGAGATCGAGGGCCTGACCAAGCAAGCCGCCCAGCGGCTGGACGCGATCCAGCAAATGGAAGAATTGGGCAGCGGCTTTTATCTGGCCATGCACGACCTGGAGATCCGTGGCGCGGGCGAAGTGCTGGGCGAAAACCAGAGTGGCAACATGCTCGAAGTGGGTTTTCAGCTCTACAACGAAATGCTGTCCGAGGCGGTGCGCTGCCTCAAGGCGGGCAAAGAGCCCGATTTGCTCAGCCCCCTGTCGGTCACCACCGACATCAACCTGCACGCTCCCGCCCTCTTACCCAACGACTACTGCGGCGATGTGCACCTGCGCTTGTCGTTCTACAAAAAGCTGGCGACTGCCAAAACCAGCGACCAGATCGACGCCCTGCTCGAGGAAATCGTGGACCGCTTTGGCAAACTGCCCGCCCAAGCGCAAACCCTGGTGGATGTGCACCGTCTGCGCGTGCTGACCCAACCTTATGGCGTGATCAAGGTCGACGCTGCGCCGGGCGTCATCCAGATCACCTTCAAGCCCAACCCGCCCGTGGACCCCATGGCCATCATCGGCCTGATCCAGAAAAACAAACACATCAAGCTGGCGGGCAACGACAAAATCCGCATCGAACGCGAACTGCCCGACCCCAAGGCACGGGCGCAGATGGTGAGGGATGTGTTGCGCAGTTTGGGGCAGCCAAAGGCGGAAACCGTCCCGGCCTGAGCCCATTCAACGATCTTCGATAATCCAACCATGACCACCGCCACCGAATTTGCCCCTGGCCTCGCCATTCAGGGCTTTGCCGCTCCCCTGTTGCTCTCTCAGTTCAAGCTGATCGCCTTTGACATGGACTCCACGCTCATCAGCATCGAGTGCATCGACGAGATCGCCGACGCTGTGGGCCGCAAGGCCGAGGTGGCCGCCATCACCGAAGCGGCCATGCGCGGCGAGATCACCGACTTCAAAGACAGCCTGCGCCGCCGCCTGGCCCTGCTCAAGGGCGTGACCCTGGCCGACATGGAGCGCGTGTACACCGAGCGTTTGAAGATCAACCCCGGCGCGGCCGAGTTGATCGCCGCATGCCAAAAAGTGGGCATGAAGGTGCTGCTGGTGTCTGGCGGCTTCACCTTTTTTGCCAACCGGGTCAAAGCGCGCCTGAACATCGACTTTGCACGCTCCAACCAACTGGAGGTGGTTGGTGGTGAACTCACGGGCGGCTTGGTCATGCAAAGCTGGGGCGACATTTGCGATGGCGCAGAAAAACGCCGCACCTTGCTCGAAGTGGCGTCGCTGTTGGGCATCGAGCCGCACGCGTGCATCGCCGTGGGCGACGGCGCCAACGACCTGCCCATGATGGGCGCAGCGGGCTTGTCGGTGGCCTACCACGCCAAACCCAAGGTGCGCGAGCAGGCCATGGTGGCCATCCATTCGGGTGGATTGGACCGGTTGCTGGAAGTCGTCAAGCCCTGAAGGGTTGTTTGGTGTCGGGGCTAAAGCCACCGACTTGCTTGTGACGCAAGGGCTTGAGCAAATCGCTCAGGCCATTGTGGTCAATCTCCTGCATCAGGCGCAGCAGCAGACCGATCTCGCCTTTGGGGAAACCCTCACGCGCAAACCAGTTGAGGTAGTTGCCGGGCAAATCGGCGATCAGCATGCCCTTGTGTTTGCCATAGGGCATGGGCGTGGTGACGAGCTTCACCAGGTCTTCGGCTTGCATACCTCTGCCTTCAGGCTTCGCCCCACAACCAGGCCCGCACCCGCGCATGAAACGCCTCAGGCCGCGAAATCATGACCCAATGTCCACAGGGCAAGCCTTGCACGGCGCTGCCGGGCTGGGCGGCGACTTTGCCCAGCCATTTGGCCGAATGGAACATGAAGGGCTTGCGCTCGCCATAGACAAACAAGAGCGGCATCGGCAACTGGACGGGCGCCGCTTGCTTCAAACCACCCGCCGTGCCGAACCATTGCATGGCGTAGGGGTAGTTCATCTTGTGGGTGATCGAGGCCGGGTCCGTGTGGCAGCGCAGCCAGCGGGCCATGGCGCGGGTCATGCGGGTGCCAAGGTTCTCGCTGAGGTGGTGACCCAACTTCCACGCCAGCGCCAACCAAAGCTGATAGCCCATGACCGACAGTTTTTCTTTCGCACCCCACTCACGCAACAGTGCGCCCGAATTGTGGTCGCCCACATCCACCGCCACCACGCTGGACACGCGCGCCGGGTGGCGCAGGGCAAATTCGTAGCCAAAGATACAGCCCCAGTCGTGCAGCATGAGCGTGACTGGCTGCTCAGGGCTGATGCGGTCTACCACCTGACGCAGCAGCTGGCACATGGCGTCCAAGCTGGTTGTTGCAGGGCCGGACTCAAAGCCGGGCAGCGTCAGGCGGGCACAGGTGGCGCGGTCCTGCAGGGCCGCCACCGTACCGTCCCACAGGGCCCGGGTGTCGGGCCAGCCATGCAGCATGAGGATCACCTCCTCACCCTGCCCTTGCAGCCAGACATCGGTGCCGTTGACGTCGATGCACAGTTCGGTGCTGGCGGCCATGGCTTACAGAGCCTTGGCCAGGCGCGAGACGCCTTCGAGGATCTTGTCTTCGCCCACAGTCGCAAAGCTCAGACGGAAGGTGGCGTGGTCGGGGTTGGCGCAAAAGAACGGTGTGCCGGGCACGAAGGCCACGCCGTTGTCGATGGCGCGCTTGGCAAACACATTGCCATCATTGACCTTGCCACCCGCGCCGGTCAGGCGCGCCCAAACGAACAAGCCGCCTTGCGGTTGGACAAACTCGACCGCATCACCCAACTCACGGCGAAGCGCATCGCCCATGGTTTGGGCCCGCTGGGCATAGACAGCGCGCACCTTGTCCAGCGTGGCGGGCATGCGGCCCGCCTGGAGGTATTGCGCGGCCGTGGCCTGGGCAAAAGTGCTGGTGTGCGCATCGCTGAACTGCTTGCACATGGTGGCTTTGCCCAGCAATTCGGCCGGGGCGATCATCCAGCCCACGCGCAAGCCAGGAGAGAGCACTTTGGACAAAGACCCGCAATGCACCAGCAGCTCGCGGCTGCCGGGCACCTGGCTGCTCATGGCCAGCAGGCTGGGCGGTGGGGCTTCGCCAAAATACAAGTCGCCATAAGGGTCGTCTTCGACGATCAGGGTTTGGTGTTTGACGGCCATCTCCAGCACTTGCTTGCGGCGCTCGGCGCTGAGCAAGGCACCGCTGGGGTTGCCAAAAGTGGGGATCACATACACAAACTTGGGTTTGTGCTCGGCGATCAGCTTTTCCAGCTCATCGGTCTTGACGCCATGGCCATCCACCGGGGCGCTGATGAGTTCAGCCCCATACAAACGGAAGCACTGGATGGTGGCCAAAAAGGTCGGGCCTTCCACAATCACCTTGTCACCGGGGCTGATCATGGTTTTGCCGATCAAATCCAGCGCCTGCTGGCTGCCGGTGGTCACGATCAGCTGTTCGGCGCTCACGTCCTGGGCGCCTTTTTGACCCATGAAATGGGCCAATTGCGCGCGCAGCGGGCCAAAACCTTCGGTCGCGCCGTATTGCAGGGCCGCGCCCGGGTCTTGGCTCAGCGCGGCATTGCTGGCTTCTCGGATGCCGTCCACATCGAACATGGCGCTGTCGGGAAAGCCGCCGGCAAAACTGATGATGCCCGGCTTGCCCAGGAGCTTGAACAGCTCACGGATGGCAGAGGTTTCGACGTTGTTCAGGCGATCGGCAAATTGCAAAGGCATGGTGGTGTATCTTCCCGGGTTGAATTGGCCCTCATTTTGCCAACATCTGCACCCTGACTCTCAACCGCCATGAAACCCGCACAGATCGAATCCTTCTTTGCCACCCTGCAGGCCGCCAACCCCATGCCCGTGACCGAGCTGGAATACACCAGCGTGTTCGAGCTGCTGGCCGCCGTGCTGCTGTCGGCCCAGGCCACCGACGTGGGCGTGAACAAAGCCACGCGCAAGCTGTTCCCGGTGGCGGGCACGCCGCAAAAAATCCTGGACCTCGGTCTGGAGGGTCTGGAGGGTTACATCAAGACCATTGGCCTTTACCGCAGCAAAGCCAAGCACCTGATGGAAACCTGCCGCATCTTGGTGGCGCAGCATGGCGGCCAAGTGCCCCGCACCCGTGAAGCGCTGGAGGCCCTGCCCGGGGTGGGTCGCAAAACGGCCAATGTGGTGCTCAATTGTGCTTTCGGCGAGCCCACCATGGCGGTGGACACGCACATCTTTCGGCTGGGGAATCGAACGGGCCTGGCCCCGGGCAAAACGCCTCTGGAAGTGGAGCAAAAGCTGCTCAAGCGCATCCCGGCCAAATACTTGGTGGATGCCCATCACTGGCTGATCCTGCACGGACGCTATGTCTGCCAAGCGCGCAAACCCCTGTGCGGGCAATGCGCCGTGGCTGCCTGTTGCGATTTCAAGCCCAAAACCACTTGAGCCCCTGGCAATTTGCATACTTTGGCACTTTTCTCCGCCAGATCATGACCTCCTCGCGCGGTTAAAATCGTGAGCTCTGTCCTCTTCGGGCAGTCCCTGAGGGCCGGTATCCACCGCCCTTGCCTCAAGAGCCAGCGGCTCTGATGTCCCGTCCAACCCAAACCCGAACCGCCCATGACGCGAGTCCTGCCGCGTGCCCACTTCAACAGTTCCCGCCTGACGCGTTTTTTGACCGAAAACGCCCTGCTGGACGCCGCCCCGGCGCGGGAGGAAGTCGGACAAAGCTTGGGCGACTGGCTGAACTTTCGCCAAGCCATTGGCTTGCATGCTGTGCTGAACCCGGAGCAGCCAAGCACAACGGCTGCTTCGCCTCAACGGCATCCAAAGCGCATCAGCATCGGCGCATTGACCCAACACGTGAACCAGGTACGCAGCCAGCTGGAGCAATCCATCGTGCAAGGCGCTCCCCCCGGTTCTGGGCTGACACGCATGGACATGCCAGCACCCACCCTGGATGAACCCATCGAGCCCAAAACCGCGTTTGAGCCCTACCGCCGTTTTTATGCCGCCCACCAGCGGCAAATGGAAACGGTCCTGCGCACCCTGCGCGGCCAAGTCAGGGGTCAAGTGGCCCAAAGCAGCCCGGGACTGCAACAGCTGGCGACACTGGATGGGGCCTTTGAAGGCATTTTGGACGAGCGCGAAGCCTTGCTGCTGGCCAAAGTGGTCAAGCTGCACGAAAAGCGTTTTGCGCAAGCGCTGAAACAGCACATCCAATCGAAGTCAAAAGGCGAAAACCCTTCTGCATCCACGGCCCCAACAGCGACAGCCGATCACCCCGGCAGCTGGCTGGCGCCCTTGCAAGAAGCCATGCGCAATGCCTTGCTGGCTGAACTGGACACCCGGCTGCAACCCACGCTGGGCCTGCTGGAAGCCTTACAACAAGAACACATCACCTCACCATGAAACGCTCTGCATTTTTGATCGCCTTTGCCTTGGGCCTCTTGGCGACGGTCTGGGTCACCAGCGCCGTGGCCAGTTCGCACCCGCTGGTGCTGGCCATGTCCACCCTGATCGGCGCCGTGTATGTGTTCGGCGCACTGGAGTTGCACCAATACCGCGCCACCACCCGCACTTTGCAAGAGGCCCTGGACAAGACCCCTGCAGACTTGGCGCAATTGGACGAATGGCTGGTCACGCTGCCAGCAGGCCTGCACAACACCGTGCGCCAGCGCATCGACGGCGAGGGCGTGGCTTTGCCTGGCCCCACCTTCACGCCATTTCTGGTGGGCTTGCTGGTCATGCTGGGCATGCTCGGCACCTTTTTGGGCATGGTGGTCACACTCAATGGTGCGGTGTTTGCACTCGAAGGATCGAGCAACGTGGCGGGCATCCGGGCCGCGTTTTCCGAACCCATCAAAGGCTTGGGCCTGGCCTTTGGCACCTCGGTGGCGGGGGTGGCCACCTCGGCCATGCTGGGCCTGATGAACCATTTGGCTCGCCGCGAACGGGCTCAGGCCTCGCACACCCTAGACACCCTGATCGCCACACGACTGCGCCGCTTTTCCTTGGTGCACCAGCGCCAAGAAAGTTTTGTCACCCTCCAAGAACAAGCCCAAGCGCTGCCCCAAGTGCTCTCGCAATTGCAGGCCATGCTGGCGCAAATGACGCAATCCAGCGAGCAATGGCAGCAAAGCCTGTTGGCCAACCAGACGCGCTTTCACACCGAAGTGCAAGCGGCATACACCGGTTTGGCGCAATCGGTGGACCAGTCGCTGCGCACCAGCTTGAGCCAGAGTTTGCACCTGGCCAGCGAAGGCATGCGCCCGATCGTGCAGGACACCCTGGCGCACATGGCCGCACAAGCGCAAAACATCAATGCGCAACTGCTGGAACACACCCGCGATCAACTGAGCGAGCTGAAGAACCAGATGGCTGCTGTCACCGCTACAGTGGCACAAACGAGCGCTGACAGCCTGGCGCACCACGAACAAACCAACGCCCGCATGACCGCGCAAGTGGGCCAAACTTTGCACAACTTCAGCCAAAACGCCGAGCAGAGCACACAAGCCTTGATCGCGCAACTGCATGCTGCGCAAACCGCACAACAAACCCAACAAGACAGCGCCGAGCAAGCGCGCCAGCAAGCCTGCCAGGCCGCACTGACGCAGCTGGCCGAGCAATTGCACAGCCAGTGGCAAAGCGTAGGCGACAAGACCTTGGCGCAACAACAAGCCATTTGCGACACGCTGACCCAGACAGCGCAGCAGATCACCACCCACAGCCAGACCCAGGCCACGCAAACTTTGGCCGAAGTCACCCGCCTGATGGCCAGCAGCGAGGCCCTGATCCAAGCGCGCATGGCCTCAGAGGTCGAGTGGACCCGTGCGCACAGCCAGCGCGCCCATGAATTGACGCAAGTGCTGCGAACCGAGCTGTCGGCCCTGCGCGATGCTGAAGAGCTACGTGGCCAAGCCGCCGTGGCGCGCTTGGACCAATTGCAGGCAGAGGTCAGCAAACACCTGGGCACTCTGGGCCAGGCGCTCGAAGCACCCATCACGCAACTGATTGCCACCGCCAGCGAAGCGCCCAAAGCGGCAGCCGAGGTCATCGGCCAAATGCGCCAGGAAATCTCTCACAGCGTGGCGCGTGACAACGCCTTGCTCGAAGAGCGCACCCGCATTCTGGAGACCCTGAGCAACTTGCTGCAGACCATCCACCACGCATCCACCGAACAACGCGGCGTGATCGACGCGCTGCTGGTCACCAGCCAGACCTCTTTGTCACACACCAGCGAACAGTTCCAGCTGCAGGTGGCGGCCGAGACGGGCAAGCTGGGCGACATGGCCGCCCAGCTCACGGCCAGCGCCGTTGATGTGGCCAGCCTGGGCGAAGCCATGGCCTTTGCGGTGCGCAGCTTCAGCGAAACCAATGACAAACTCATGTCCCAACTGCATCGCATCGAGCAGGCCATCGACAAATCGATGACGCGCAGCGACGAGCAACTGGCCTATTACGTGGCACAAGCCAGAGAGATCATCGACCTGAGCATCACCTCGCAACAAGACGTGTTGCAAGCCTTGCAGCACCGGTCTGCCACAAGCACCGAGGAGGCCGTTTGATGCGCGAACACGACGCGGACGTCGAATCCATGTCGACCAGCTGGATCTCTTTCGCCGACCTGATGACCGGCTTGCTGGGTGCGTTTGTGCTGCTGTTGGTGGCCGTGATGGCGGCGCAACTGGACATGGCCTCCCAGCTCGAAAACGAAGTTCAAAAACGGCAGGTGGAAGAGCAAAAACGGCTGTCTCTGGAGCAAGCCCTGGCTGTTCCTTTGGCCAGCGGCCGCATCACCCTGAACAATGGCCGCATCGGCATCAGCGGCAAACTGCTGTTTCGCTTGAACTCTGACCAACTTGAACCCGAAGGCCGCCAATTGCTCAAAAGTCTGGTGCCACCGTTGCGCAGCTACCTGCAAACGCGCGATGAAATCTTGATGGTCAGCGGCTTCACCGACGACAAGGCGGTCAGCAGCCGCAACCGAGAGTTTGCAGACAATTGGGAACTCTCTGCCCAGCGCGCACTGACCGTCACGCGCACCCTCATCGAAGAAGGCATGCCCTCGTCCCTCTTGTTCGCTGCCGCTTTTGGCCAAGAGCAACCCCTGGTGGCCAACACCAGTGAACCCGCACGGGCGCAAAACCGCCGCGTCGAAATGGCGCCTGTGCCCAAAGCCCAGAACGCTCCAGGCGCTGCACCAGGCGGCCGCGCACCATGAGCCCCAAGGTGTTAGCCGCGCTCGACACGCTGCGGGCAAAGGGTGCCGATCGCTTTGACCCGCTCGCCTGGCAGCACATCGAAGCACTGGCCAAGCGCGGTCTCCGTCATGCACCGGCGGTGCAGTCCCTGCTGGAGCGCAAAGTGCTGCAAGCCTTGGACGAGCTACAGTCGCGCATGGGCGTCACCCCATCCCCATGCGATGCCCCCAGCCAAGTGGCCCCAACGCCACCCTCGGCGCTGGCCGCCTTGCTGCACGACATGTCCCACCGCAGTCACCGCGAGCGCTCCACCCATCCTGGCGCTCATCCATTCGAAAACCCGCGCGTGCGCCAGTTTCGTCAACAACTGGGCAAGATCAGCGTGCAAAAGCAGGTCAACCAGGCCATCGCCCAGGCCCCGCAAAATGCCGGCCCCATCAACTCGCACATGCTGGTGCTTCGGTCACTGGGCCTCATGCGCGACATTTCCCCGGACTACCTGAGCCGATTCATGGGCTATGTGGACACCTTGCTCAGCCTGGAAGATGTTGGCAAAGCAAGCGTCACCACAGGCCGAAAGTCTGAGCCCAAATCGCAGAAACCAGCACCTGCGGCCGCCGCCTACAAGCGCTGAGCGACAGGGTCAAGCGCAGTGGGCAGCACCACCCACTGGCCATCCAAAGGGCAGATGCGGATGCGCTGATCAAACACCGCTTCAATGGCGCGGTGCGTGGCCTCGTCCTCACAGGCACCGTGGTGCACGATGCGGCCTTGGTCCATGACGATGATGTCGTCGGCATGCAGCGCCATGCCAATCTCATGCAAGACACTCACCACCGTGGTGCCTTGCGCGCGCAAGCAATGCACCTGCTCCAGCCAATCGACTTGGTGTGGCGGGTCCAGATTGGCCAGCGGCTCGTCCATGAGCATGATGGACGCATTGGCCGCCATGGCACGGGCCAGCAGCACGCGCTGGCGCTCACCGCCGGAGAGTTCGCCCAGCGTGCGTTCGCGCCAATCCCAAGCTTGGGTGGCTTTGAGCGCGGCCTCGCACATCTGCGCGTCCTGCGCCGTGGGCGTGCCCCACCAACCCTGGTGCGGCAAACGCCCGAGCATGGCCACGTCCCACACCCGCAGGTCCAGCGTGGTGGCCTCACCCTGCCCCAACCAAGACAGTTGCAAAGCACGCGCTCGCCGGTCCAAGGTGTGGAGGTCTTGGCCGTGCCATCGCACTTGGCCGCTGGTCGGCAAGAGACCCGCCAAGGCTTTGAGCAAGCTCGACTTGCCTGCGCCGTTGGGTCCCACCACGCAGGTCCAGCGTCCCGCAGGGATGCGCACATCCACCGCGTGCAAGACGGCGCGTTGGCCCAAGATCAGGCCCAGTGCTTGGGATTCCAGTGCCAGCTTCATGCGCGCCCCCCGGGTTCGGACACGCGGAACACCCGCCAGAGCAAATAACCGCCGCCAATGACCGCGGTGAGCACCCCCACGGGCAGTTCCTGCGGAGCGAACAGCACCCGCGCCCACACATCGGCCACCACCAACAACAAGCCGCCCATGAGCGCCGACAAGAGCAAAGCGCCCGCATGGGTGCTGCGCACCAGCGAGCGCACCAAGTGTGGCGCAGCCAAGCCCACAAACGCCACCAAGCCGATGTGCGCTACCGCCGCACCCGTGGCCAGCGACAGCACCCCCACCAGGGCCAAACGCGCCGAGCGCAGCGGCACCCCCAAGCTTTGCGCCGTGGCCTCGCCCAAGGTCAAGGCGTCCAAGACGCGTGCGAACACCGCCGACAAAAACAGGCACGCCAACAAAACCGCTGACAAGAGGCCGCAAGCCACCCAACCCACGAACGCGGTTGAACCCAACATGAAGCCTTGCATGGCCTGCAAGACCTGCGGCTGCAGCAGCGACAGCAAAGACGTCAAAGCGCCCAAGACCACACCGACCACCACCCCCGCAAGCAAAAGCCGCAGCGTTTGTTGCACGCCACGCGCCAAGGTCAGTGTGAGCATCACCGCCAACACCGCACCGACAAAGGCCGCACCGGTCATGCCCAAGCCCATCCACAACTGCACGGCCCACACACTGCCACCAAAGACACTCAGGTACAAGGCCACGCCCAAGGACGCGCCCGAGGCGCTGCCCAAAAGGTACGGATCGGCCAGCGGGTTGCGAAACAGGCCCTGCGCGACCGCGCCAGCCAAGCCCAGCAAAGCCCCCCCCAGCCAAGCGCCCAAGCTGCGCGGCAAACGGATGTCGACCACGATCTGATGGGCCAGTTCGTCGGCTTGCCACCACCAAGCTTGCCAGCCCTCGCTGCCCGCAGCCGTGCCCAAAAAGACCCAGCACAGGCCCATCAGCCACAAACCCAAGGCCCAGCGCAGGGTGTGCGTGTGCTGTTTCATGGCCGCACCTGCGCGCCTTGAGCGGCCCGGTTCAAACAGGCCACCATCAGGCGAGCACCCTCGGCCATGCGGGGGCCGGCGCGCACCCAAACATCGGACTCTTCGGGCTTGAACACACACAGGCGCTGGTGGGTGATGGCTTTCAGGCGCGACCAACCGGGACGCTGCAGCAGCTGCGCGCGGCTGCTGTCGCCAGCCAAAATCACGTCGGGCTGTGCTTGCACCACGAATTCGGGGTTGATTTGCGGAAACGGCCCCAAGGCTGCGGGCAAGATGTTGCCCACGCCCATGCGTTGCAAGGTCTCGCCAATGAAGGAGGACTCGCTCGCGCCATACGGTGTGGGACTGACCTCCACGTACACGCGCCAAGACCGCGCCACGGGGTGCAGGGTTTCGATGGCGCTGTTTAACTCGTCTTGGATGCGCTGCCAGGCCCGATCGGTTTGCGCGGGTGGCAGGTGCAAAGCCAGTCCTACAGCGGCAAACACGCGCTGCGCATCGGCGTGGTTGCGCGGCTCCAAGCGCAAGACCTTCAAGCCCAAAGCCTCCAGACGCTCTGCGCCCCGCGTGGAGCCTGCGGCCAAGACCAAATCGGGTTTGAGCGAAACGATGCGCTCCAGGCTCGGGTCCAAACCACCGCCAACCGAGGGCAAGCGCTTGACCGAGTCGGGCCAGTTCGAATAGCGGTCCACACCCACCAGCCTTTGGCAAGCGCCCAACGCACACACGGTTTCGGTCAAGGAGGGCAAGAGGCTGACGATGCGCTGCGGTGCCTGCGTCAGTTGCACCGCTTGGCCGCGGTCGTCGGTGACCGTCACGGCCATGGCGGCCGATGAGCACCATATCGCCCAGCAAGCCCAAACGGTGGCCCAGCGCTTAGCCATGTCTGGCTGCCCAACCCAACATGATGCGATGCAACTGCGCGGCGCCATCGGTCAAAGCCGCTGGGCCGGGTTGCAGTATGTCGGCGGATTTGATTTCAAAAATCTGTCCGTTTCGAACGGCTGGGATGTCTTGCCAACCTGAACGAGCGGCGACTTTTTCGGGCCGAAACTTCTTGCCACACAGCGAGCCAATGATGATGTCGGGAGAGCGCTCAACGATGGTGTCGCCGCTGGCGATGATGCGGTCGCGGCCCATGGGCATCACGGCCAATTCGGGAAAGATGTCGTCCCCCCCGGCGATGGTGATCAGCTCCGAGACCCAACGGATGGTGCTCATGTGGGGCTCGTCCCACTCTTCAAAATACACGCGCGGACGGCGCCTGAATGCGGCCGAACGCTGGGCCATGGCGTCCAAATCGGCCCGCATGGCAGCAAGCTTTCCCAAACCTTGCTCGGTCTGCCCGACCATGGCCGCGACCTGGTAAAGCACCGAAAAAATCTCGTCCACGCTGCGCTGGTTGAACACCGTGACCTGCACACCCGCCTTAATCAACAAAGACGCAATGTCGGCCTGCAAATCCGAAAAGCCAAAAACACAATCGGGCTTGAGGGCCAAAATTTTGTCAATCTTGGCGCTCAAAAATGCACTCACCTTGGGCTTTTCTTCGCGGGCCCGGCGCGGACGCACTGTGTAGCCACTGATGCCCACGATCCGCGCCTCTTGCCCCAGCAGGTACAGCCACTCCGTGGTCTCCTCGGTGAGGCAGACGATGCGTTGGGGCAAGAAGCTTTGCATGCGCTTTACTTAGGCTGATATTGCAGTGTCACGAACACACCGCGTCGAGGGGTGTTGTAGCCATGAACGAGCTGGTAATTTTCATTGAAAGCATTTTCGACCCTGACCCTGCCTGTCCACTCCGGCGTTAGCTTCTTGGAAGCAGTTAGGTTGACGACGGTAAAGCTTGAATTTGTCACGGAAGCAAAAGTGACTACGTGACTGTCAGTTCTGTTTCCCGACCAAATAACATTGGACCCCCAATCAACACCCATCGCGGTCTTGGTCAAACCAATCGAACCGTATTCTTTTGCGCGGCGAGCAAGACGTACCCCTGACTCTGCGTTTTTTGGATCTTGAAGTACTGCATTCAGCTTGTAACCCCACCCTGCTGCTGAGCCGCTAAGACCAAGCTCCACACCTTCGTTTTCCGTTCGGGCAATGTTATTGATTTGTCTATTTCTCCATTCAAAATCATTCTTCGTCTCTGTTTTGAAGTAGACCGCACGCAGCAGACCAATCGAGCTCCGCTGCTGAAGCCCGAACTCTCCCCCTTTGTGTTCAGAAGGTTTCAGATCTGGGTTGGGATTCTGGCCCCAACTGGGCACACCGAAAAGATCACTGACAGCAGGCGCTCGGAAAGATGTTGACAAAAGTCCAATTAATTTTGTTGAATCAGTCAAACTGTAGCCACCACCAATGAGCCACGTGTTTGCAGAATTTGCTTTGGATGTGTTGCCCTCTTGGGATTTGATCTCATCGCGGCGTAAGTTGGCTTGGTAGTCCAATCGATCAAAGCGACCACTGTAACCAACGTAAGATCCCAGAGAATCACGCTCATATTTTGTCGGTGTCTTGAACTCAGCTTTGATTAAATCAACGCCAAAGTTGGCGTTGCCAGTGCCAAGCTTGTAGTTGTTACCCCACTGAACGCCTAGCTGATTACCGATATAGGTGCCATTTGCGGAACCGTTATAGAACTCCTGATTTTTGAAATCAGATTGTGTGATGGCAAGTCGAGAAGTCCAGTCAGTCGAGAGATTAGCTCGACTGTATGCTGTCAGGTCACTTGACTTTTGTTTTGAATTTTGTCTGTCAGATGGTGATGCGGGACCGAAATTAGGGTTGCTCGTGCTGTCATATTCCACTTTAGAGTCAATGCTATTGGCTTGAAACCCGATCGCCAAATCCTTGCTCACCCTTTTTTCACCATTTATAAAAAAAGACTCTCGCTCAAATGCATCTTTGTCTGGGTTAACAAGTGCACTTTCACGGGGATTCATCGCTGAAAAACCATCCGTCTTAAATTTTTGAGCAGTGAACCCGAGTTTGAAATCTTCTCCTTTCAGGTTGTAGCCTGCAGTCAGATTCGAGGTGTTGCGCGAGCCATAACCCACCGAAGCAATGGGACCGGATTTGCCTGCGCCAGCGAGGGTAAAGATGTGAATGGCGCCACCCACGGCAGATTCACCGTAAATGGCACTCATATTGCCACGCAGAATTTCAACTTTTTCAATTTGACTCGGTGGAATATCAACAAGCTTGAGGCCACCAAAAGAGTCACGCTGCACTGGAATACCGTCTACAAAAACGGCAACGTTTGCGCTCGCTTGTCCACGCATGAAGATGGATGACACCGTGCCTGGCCCACCGTTGCGGCCAATTTCAATGCCAGGCTGGCCTTGGATCAGGTCGATGAAAGTTGGCGCTTGTGAACGCTCAATCTCCTCGCGGGTAATGACGGTAGCAGAAGGAATGACATCCGAGAGTTTTTGCTCGATGCGGGTTGCCGATACCACCACAGGATTCAGCTCAATCGTTTGAGCTTGCAAACAGGCGGCCACGGCCAAGGACAGGATGGAAAATGCAGGCGCAAAGCGACGCGCACGAATGGAACGATTTTTCATTTGAAACAAACAAGTCAAACGCCCTCACCGCCTTCCCCGACAGTGCATGGGCTTTACAACCCGACTTTCGTCGGGTCACCTTGTTGGCCGGTATCCGGGCTGGCAGAGCGACCTTCATCACCTTCCCAAAGGCCTGTTTCAGGGCCATCAGTGGTTTGAGATGAAAGCGGGGTTTTCGAGTGGACGAAAAACCGTCTGCTTACCGTTGCGGGGGCAGCGCAGGTTAGGTGGGCCTTGTTGGCCTGTCCCTCCTGCTTCCCGTTGAACTGCGGACCGTGAACCGGCTCCGCGAGCACCAACAAGGTTTGATTCTAGGGGCAAAGCTGTCGTCAAACCTACAAATTCATGAAGCCACAAAGCGCACGTTCTACAATCGGGGCTTCCTCTTCAGAGTTTGCCATGGCCCACTCCAACACCATCGATCAAATAGCCGAACGCGTGGATCACCTGTTGCTGCGTCACGAAGAGCTTCAGAGAACCAATGCTTTACTGGCTCAGCAAGTGCAGTCCCTGACGACCGAGCGCGATCAACTCAAATCTCGTTTGTCGGCGGCCAGGGCCCGGGTGGACGCCCTGATCGAACGCTTGCCTGCCTCTGCCCACACCACGCCTGAGGCTTCCTCATGAGCAACAAACAAATGGATGTCCAGATCATGGGCCAAAGCTACATCCTGGGTTGCCCCGAGGGTGGCGAAGAAGGCTTGATGACTGCGGTGCGCAAGGTCGATGCGGCGATGTGCAAAATTCGCGATGCCGGAAAAATCAAAGCGCGCGATCGCATTGCGGTTCTGGCTGCGCTGAACCTGGCATTTGAACAACTGGATTCGCCTTCCCAGCCCACTGGCACAGCCACATCGGCCCCGGCCAGCAGCGGTCTCTCCGAGGATTCAGAGGCACGTTTGCAAGGCCTGATCGAACGGCTCGATCGCGTCATCAATCAAGATGGCCAACTTCTTTGAGGGGTGGATGGACCCGGTAGCCGATGTGACTGTCGGCAATTTGCGCAAAGACCTACAATCGAGCCGTCTGCAGTGCATGCCGGGCTTTATATTTCCTTGAACCAATGCTCTTAGAGCCCGGGCTTGGTACATCGGCTGGTGAGCGTGATCGTCTCGCGTCAGATGAACCCAACGCCAGTCTGCCCTCGCCCACCTGAACCCCGGTTCAGGATGCCGGTCCGGTGGCACTTGCAGACACCTTTTCTACCCACCTCTTCCTCCGCTCCCCATGATCATCGAACCCCTGTTGCTGGCCGAGTTGGCTGTTCTTGGCTTGTGCACTGGCTTTTTGGCGGGCTTGCTGGGCATCGGGGGCGGCATGATCATGGTGCCTTTTCTCACCTACTTTTTGGGTGTCCGAGGCGTCAGCCCTGATCTGGCCGTGAAAATGGCCATTGCCACCTCCATGGCCACCATCATTTTCACCAGCGTCTCCAGTGTGCGGGCCCATCACAAGAAAAAGGCCGTGCGCTGGGACTTGGTCAAGGGCTTGGCACCGGGCATCGTCATCGGCAGTTTGCTTGGCAGTTTGACGATTTTCTCCTTTGTCAAAGGCAGCTACCTGGCCTTGTTCTTCGCACTGTTTGTGGGCTTTTCTGCGACACAAATGTTTCTCGACAAAAAGCCTGCCCCCTCGCGACAAGTGCCTGGGTTTCAAGGCCTGTTGGGCGCTGGCGGCCTGATTGGCCTGCTTTCTGGCTTGGTCGGTGCGGGGGGCGGCTTCATCAGCGTGCCCTTCATGGCCTGGTGCAATGTGGCCATTCACAATGCCGTGGCCACCAGCGCAGCCCTGGGTTTTCCGATTGCTCTGGCCAACGTGGCTGGGTACATCTTCAGTGGTCAGGGCGTGGACAACCTTCCCGCTTACAGCTTTGGCTACTTGTGGCTTCCGGCTTTGGTGGTCATTGCCGTGTGCAGCGTGTTGATGGCCCCGGTCGGCGCCGCAACCGCACACAAACTGCCCGTCAAACAGCTCAAGCGCGTTTTTGCCAGTGTGCTTTATGTGCTGGCCGGGTACATGCTTTACAAAGGGCTGGCCATCTAAGCAGCCACCAAGGGGTGATGTCGCGGCCCACCGAATGGGCCGCCCACCCGCAAGAATTTATAAGGGTGTGATGCACCATGGGGCTTGGTTGTGAACCAGCCCCATCCACAAAGCCCAAGCCGATACGGCCGCCAGTGCCAGGCCAGCAAGACGAATGCCCCAGGCCCCATCACCCAAGGTCTTCAGACGCAAAAACAACCAAGGTCCGGCCCACAAGCTGAGGCTGCTGCCCAGCGCAAACAAGGCCATGGTGACAGCGCCCTCCATGGCTTGACCGGTCAAGGCGGCCACCATCAAGGCCGAATACAACAAGCCACAAGGCATCAAGGCCCAGAGCCCCCCCACCACCCAGGGCGCAGCGCGGCCCCAGCGTGAATTGAAGCTGCGCACTCGGGCCCACAGACGGCGTGCCGCCGCATCCAGCCACACCGGCTGCCGCGCTTGCACCAACAACAGCAAGCCCAGCACCAAGGCGGCCACATGCAGCAAAGTCCAAACCGGCCGAATGGCCGCCGACTGTGTGGTCAACCAACCCAGGCCCTGCACGCTGGCAGCGGCCACTGCGCCCAACAAGGCATAGCCGCCCAAGCGGCCCAGCTGAAAGGCCAGCAAGGCTTGCCCCTGCCGTGCCCCCGCCGCCTGGCCCAGGCCCGCACAGGCTGCGCCGCACATGGCCACGCAGTGCGGACCACCCAGCACCCCCATCATCAAGGCCGTGATGGCCAATGAGCTTTGCATCGAATTCCTGCCCGTCAATGGTCAAACCGCATTGTCTGCCATGCCAGCAAGCTCAGATGATTTTCGAAAATCGGTTGCGGTTGCGGTCAGCTTGTACATAGCGGTCAAACACCATGGCCACGCACCGTACAAAAAACCAACCTGTGGCCGTGACCTGAATGCCGCCATCTGTCAACTTCACCAGGCCCTGTACCTGCATGTCTTGCAACAGCTTCAGCTCTTGGGCGAACACGGTTTTGAAGTCGATCAACCAGGCCAGGTTGATGGCCTCAAACTGCAAATGTCCCTGACACATGAGGGCCATGATCACGGTGCGGCGGATCAGGTCATCGCGGGTGAGCGCCAGGCCACGGACCACCGGAAAAAGTCCCTGGTCCAGCAAATCGCAATACTCTTCCATGGTCTTGGCGTTCTGGCTGTAGGTGCTGCCCATGCGGCCAATGGAGGACACCCCCAAGGCAATGAGGTCGCAGTCGGCCTGTGTGCTGTAGCCCTGAAAATTACGGTGCAAGCGGCCCTGCCGCTTGGCCACGGCCAAGGCATCCTCGGGCAAAGCGAAGTGGTCCATGCCAATGTACACATAACCGGCATCGGTGAGTGCATCGATGGATCGTGCGAGCATCGCCACCTTGTGCCCACCGGCGGGCAAGTCCTCGGCATGGATGCGCCGCTGCGGCTTGAAGCGCTCCGGCAAATGGGCATAGGCGTACAGCGCGATGCGGTCAGGGCGCAGTTGCTGGACTTGCAACAAGGTTCGCTCAAAAGATTCCGGTGTTTGCAAGGGCAAGCCGTAAATCAAGTCCACATTGACCGACTCAAAACCCAGACGGCGCGAGGCTTGCACGAGCTTGAACACCTGTTCAGCCGGCTGGATGCGGTGAATGGCTTTTTGCACTGCCGAATCGAAATCCTGCACCCCAAAGCTCAGGCGGTTGAAGCCCAACTCGGCCAGCACGGCCAGACGGCCCTTGTCCACGGTGCGCGGGTCCACCTCGACCGAGTATTCCCCTCCGGGTACAAAAGAAAAATGAGCACGCAGCAGGGCCATGAGTTGACGCAACTCATCGTCGCTCATGAAGGTGGGTGTCCCGCCGCCCAGGTGCAGTTGGCTCACCGCCTGACCGCGTCCCAAGTGGCGTGTATGCAGGTCCAACTCTTTGGACAGGTAAGTCAGGTATTGGGCCGAGCGCTCTTTGTGCTTGGTGATGATTTTATTGCACGCACAGTAGTAGCACAGCGACTCACAAAAAGGGATGTGCACATACAGCGACATAGCCGAAGGCTTGCCAAAAGTGCCGTTTTGTCGTTGCGTCAAGGCCTGAATGTGATCGGCTTGGTCAAAAGCTTCGACAAAACGATCGGCTGTGGGGTAAGAGGTGTAACGAGGGCCGGGCACATCGAAACGCGACAGCAATTCAGGCGTGATGGTGGACATGGGTCTGCCCCTTAATTCAAACGTTTTCCAAACAAAGCATGACTGTGCCCGCCTGGAAGTCCGCTTGTATTGACTCAGGTCAAATCCTCTACTGGTTTTTGATGAAACGGCGCATCAAAAGGGTAAACCCGTAAATTCAGCAGATTTTTCGGTTTAAGCTCAAGGCTTGATCCAAGGCAAATCCATCGCTCCACCATGAGATAAACCATGAATCCCCAAGCCATCAAAGTCGCCTGCTCGAATTGCAACTTGCGAGAGTTGTGCATGCCCATGGGCCTGAGCGATCATGACCTCAACCGCCTCGATGACCTGGTGGCCGTGCGCCGCAAGGTCAAACGCGGCACCACCTTGTTCACCAACGGTGAAAAGTTCACCTCGCTGTATGCCATTCGCACCGGTTTTTTCAAGACCTGTCTGGCCACCGAAGACGGACGCGACCAGGTCACGGGTTTTCAGATGGCCGGCGAGATCATTGGTCTGGACGGCATCGTGAACGACCAGCACAGCTGCGATGCCGTGGCCTTGGAAGACGCCGAGGTCTGCGTCATGCCCTTCGATCGGATCGAAGAAATTTCACGCGAAGTCACCGCCTTGCAAAGCCATGTGCACAAAATCATGAGCCGCGAAATCGTGCGCGAGCACGGTGTGATGCTGCTGCTGGGCAGCATGCGCGCCGAAGAGCGCTTGGCCGCCTTTTTGCTGAATCTGGTGCAGCGCCTGCATGCACGGGGCTTCTCACAGTCCGAATTGATTTTGCGCATGACACGCGAAGAGATTGGCAGCTACCTGGGCCTCAAGCTCGAAACCGTCAGCCGCACCTTCTCCAAGTTCGTGGAAGACGGGACTGTCGAAGTCAAGCAGCGCCATGTTCGCATCCTGGATGCCGAGGCCTTGCAGCGGATGGTGAACAACAACCAATGCCATTGATGCCAAGGCAGCATCTGCAAGCCCTGCTTGTGTCAGCGTCCTGATTTTCTTGGCATTTTTCTGATTGGCCGCTACCCTGCGCACATCAGAGCCGCCGCTCACTGCCCGTGTTGAGGGGCCGAAGGGGTCGCGCCTGGCAGCTCGCCCGTGGTAGCATGGTTGCGTCCCTGCATGGCAGGGGCATGGGTGATGCCCTGTCTCTCTTGCACGGCGTTCCGCGTCGTGACTTGCAGCACGGGGTCGGGGTTAGTGACCGCGATGTAGAAAGTGACCAAGCCCGCCACCACCACCACGGCGGGACCGGCCAGCACCATCCAGACCAGGCCAAAGCGCCACCAGGGTTGGCCTGCCAAAGGAGAAATCACGGTGTTGTTCATGGGGATCTTTCAAAAGGTATGGGTCTCAACGGGGCATCAGGAAAACGGTTTTTTCTTTCAGATGGCCCAAGGCCTGACCCGAAGGATCGGTCGCGTCGATGTTGAAATGGATCGGGTGCGAGCCTGGCGGGGCGGCATCGTAGGGCACCTGCAACTGCACAGACACCCACCGCGATTCGGTCGCAGCCACCTGCACTTCAGACCCGTCCACCAGCCGCAAACCGGGTAGGCCATGCGCTTGCAACTTGAATGTCAAAGCCTCTTCGGCTGCGTTCATGATTTGCAATCGGTACACGTTTTCAATCTGGCCACCCTCTACGATGCGGGCCAAGGTGGCACGGTCACGCTCGATGTCCACCTTGAATGGCGTGCGCAGCCATAAAGACAGACCCACCCCCAAGATGAGGGCCCAAAGCACGGCGGTGTAGATCAGCACACGCGGGCGCGCAATCCGGCGCAGGGTTTGCGTCCATGTCCAGCCATGGTCCACGGCATTTTGCGTGGAGAACTTGACGAGTCCTCGGGCATAGCCGACCTTCTCCATCACGGCGTCACACACATCGGCGCAGGCCCCGCAGCCGATGCATTCGTACTGCAAGCCTTTGCGGATGTCGATACCCGTGGGGCAAACCTGCACACACAAGGTGCAATCGACACAAGCGCCCAGACCCAAGGCTTGTGGGTCGGCTTTCTTGGAGCGAGCACCCCTGGGTTCTCCACGCGCCTGATCGTAGGTGACGATCAGGGTGTCCTTGTCGAACATGGCACTTTGAAATCGCGCATAGGGACACATGTATTTGCACACCTGCTCGCGCATGAAACCTGCGTTGCCATAGGTGGCCAGGCTGTAAAACAGGATCCAGAACATCTCCCAAGGGCCAAAACCCAGCGACAGGATCGATGCGGTCAACTCGCGAATGGGGGTGAAATAGCCCACAAAGCTGAAGCCTGTCCACAGCGAAAGCAACAGCCAGGCCAATTGTTTGCCGGATTTACGAGCCCACTTATTGAGGCTCCAAGGCGCGGCATCCAGCCGCAATCGGGCCGATCGGTCGCCTTCAAATTGACGCTCGATCCAGATGAAAATCTCGCTGTACACCGTTTGCGGGCAGGCAAAACCGCACCACAAACGACCCGCCACAGCCGTGAACAAAAAAAGTGACAAGGCCGAGATGACCAGCAAAGCCGTCAAATAAATGAAGTCTTGCGGGTAGAGCACCAAACCAAAAATATAAAAACGCCGCGCTCCCAAATCAAACAACACGGCCTGACGCTGCCCCCATTCGATCCATGGCAAGCCATAAAAGACCAGCTGAGTGATGGCCACCATGAGCCAACGCCATTGGGCAAAAACACCCTGCACACTGCGTGGATAGATTTTTTGGTGTGCCTGGTAAAGCGACACCCTCTCCCCTTCGCCATCAGCGGGCGCAGGGGTGATCGCAATCACGCGACCAGAGGGGTGCTCTTGGGGAGTCGACATCACTTGGCTGCGCTGGCCACGGTCTTATTGGACAAACCCCACACGTAGGAAGCAAGCACGTGGATTTGGGCTTCGGTCAACTTGTCGGCTTGCGCGGGCATCGGGTTGACCTTGCCGTTGTTGATGATGTTGACGATGGCGCTCTCCCCCCAACCGTGCAACCAAATGTCATCGGTCAGGTTGGGCGCACCCATGGCATGGTTGCCCTTGCCATCCATGCCGTGACAGGCGGCGCATGCACCGTACTTCGATTTGCCCAGGGCTGCACGCAATGAATCGTGTGGGCTCTTGGACAAACTCAAGACATAGTGCGCCACGTTGCGCACGTCTTCGGGCGTCCCCACGGCAGCGGCCATG
Source organism: Comamonadaceae bacterium (assembly GCA_027484105.1). Taxonomy (GTDB): domain Bacteria; phylum Pseudomonadota; class Gammaproteobacteria; order Burkholderiales; family Burkholderiaceae_C; genus Limnohabitans_A. Next base: position 83,413 of record JAIXUG010000025.1, on the reverse strand, counting down.
GGCGGCATATTGCCTGCACGGCCTTGCAGCAGGGTCGCTTTGATGGCATCGGGCGTGCCGCCATACAGCCAATCGGCGTCGGCCAAGTTGGGGAAGCCTTTGCTGCCCCGAGCGTCAGCGCCGTGACACTGGGCGCAGTTGTTCATGAACAGACGATCGCCAATGGCCAGGGCCTGAGGGTCCTTGGACACCTCTTCGGGTGGCATGCCCGAAAACTTGGCATACAGCGGGGCCGCTTGGGCATGGCCTTTGGCCACTTCCGCATCGTATTGCCCCGCCGAAGACCAGCCGAATTTGCCCGCAAAACTGCCAGCGCCTGGGTACATCGCCAGGTAAACGAAGGCAAAAAGGATGGTGATGATGAACAAACCCACCCACCAGCGTGGCAGCGGGTTGTTCATTTCGCGCAGATCACCGTCCCAGACGTGGCCGGTGGTGTTGTCATTGGCCGTCATGGCCTTGGCCTTGCCGCTGAACCACAGCAAAAGCAGACAGGCGATGATGCTGACCAGCGTCAGACCTGCCACGTACAAGTGCCAGAAATTGCTGATGAAGTCACTCATGGGGATTCCTTGGTATTTTTTGAGTTCTGAAGGACCGATCAGTCGTCGTGACGGAAAGGCAGATGCGCTGCCTCGTCAAAACTGGCCTGATTACGACGTGACCAGGCCCACACCACGATGCCGATGAAAGCGGCAAATGCGAGCAAGGTCACGATGGATCGCAAAGCGTTGATGTCCATGAGCGTTCCTTATTTGCGGTGGGTACCCAAGACCTGCAGGTAGGCGATGACAGCGTCCAGCTCGGTCTTGTCTTTCAAGGCCTCTGGCGCCTTGGCGATTTCTTCATCGCTGTAAGGCGCGCCCAGCGTGCGCAGGCCCTTCATGTGCGACTGGATGGCGCCAGCATGGGCAGGCGTTTTTTCCAGCCAGGGGTAAGCGGGCATGTTCGACTCGGGCACCAGATCACGCGGATTGATCAGGTGGATGCGATGCCATTCGTCGCTGTAACGGCCCCCCACGCGGGCCAGATCAGGGCCGGTGCGCTTGCTGCCCCACTGAAAGGGATGGTCATAAACAAATTCACCGGCGAGTGAATAAGACCCGTAACGCAAGGTCTCGGCACGGAAGGGGCGAATCATCTGCGAGTGGCAGTTGTAGCAACCTTCACGCACATACACATCACGCCCAGCCACTTGCAAGGCGGTGTAGGGCTTGAGGCCCGGCACCGGCTCGGTGGTGGATTTCTGGAAGAAGAGCGGCAGGATCTCGACCATGCCCCCCACCAACAACACCAGCAGGATCAAGACAATCATCAGAAAGTTGTTGGTCTCGACCTTTTCGTGGGACAAGCCGCCTGTTTTTGTGTTTTCAGCCATGTTTCATTTCTCCTCAGGCGTGGGCGGGTGCGAGTGTGGGGATGCGAACTTCGACCGAACGGCCTTGCGTGACGGTCTTGAAGGTGTTCCACAACATGATCACCATGCCCCCGAAATACAGCAAACCACCCACCAAACGCAGCACATAGAACGGGTAAGTGGCTTTGACGGATTCCACAAAGGTGTAGGTCAAGGTACCGTCGACATTGACGGCACGCCACATCAAACCCTGCATCACACCGGCAATCCACATGGCGGCGATGTAGATCACGATGCCGATGGTGGCGGTCCAGAAGTGCACCTCAATGGCTTTGACGCTGTACATCTGTTTTTGGCCAAACAGACGGGGAATCAGGTAGTACATCGAGCCCATGGTCACCAGACCCACCCAACCCAAAGCACCCGAGTGCACATGGCCCACAGTCCAGTCGGTGTAGTGGCTCAGGGCATTGACCGTCTTGATGGACATCATCGGGCCTTCGAAGGTCGACATGCCGTAGAAAGACAGGGACACGATCAAAAAGCGCAAGATCGGGTCGTCACGCAGTTTGTGCCACGCACCCGACAAAGTCATGATGCCGTTGATCATGCCGCCCCAGCTGGGCGCCAACAAAATCAGCGAGAAAACCATGCCGATCGACTGCGTCCAGTCAGGCAATGCGGTGTAGTGCAGGTGGTGGGGACCGGCCCACATGTAGGTGAAGATCAGTGCCCAGAAGTGCACGATCGACAGACGGTACGAATACACAGGACGCTCGGCCTGCTTGGGGATGAAGTAATACATCATGCCCAGAAAGCCAGCGGTCAAAAAGAAGCCCACCGCGTTGTGGCCGTACCACCACTGCACCATGGCGTCCTGCACACCGGCATAGGCCGAGTACGACTTCATCATGCCCACGGGCAAGGCGGCGCTGTTGACGATGTGCAACAAAGCCACAGCGATGATGAAGGCACCAAAAAACCAGTTGGCCACATAAATGTGACGCACCTTGCGCGTGCCAATGGTGCCAAAGAAAACCACCGCAAAGGCCACCCAAACCAAGGTGATCAGGATGTCAATCGGCCACTCCAGCTCGGCATATTCTTTCCCGCTGGTGAACCCCAGTGGCAAAGAGATGGCCGCCAAAACAATGACCAGTTGCCAACCCCAAAACGTGAAAGCCGCCAACTTGTCACTGATCAGCCGCACATTGCAGGTGCGCTGCACCACGTAATACGCTGCGGCAAACAAACCGCAACCGCCGAAGGCAAAGATCACGGCATTGGTGTGCAAGGGCCGCAGGCGGCCATAGCTGAGCCAGGAAACCCCGAGGTTCAACGCTGGCCATGTCAGCTGGGCTGCGATGATCACGCCCACCAACATGCCCACCACACCCCAGACGACCGTCATGATGGCGAACTGCCGTACAACCTTGTCGTTGTAGGACGTCGCCTGCATATTGGCAAATTTCATTTTCACCTCTGTTTTTTTTAAAAATCCACTTTTGAAGTGTGCATGGGCACACACATGCAGGACTTGATGAAAATCAATCCTCACGCAAAATTCGCTCGCCTTCGGCGTCCACATCTTCAAATTGGCCTTTGTAGATGGCCCACCCAAGTCCACCCAAAATGAAAAACACCAAAATGACCGACAAGGGAATCAACAAAAAAAGAATGTCCATAAGGGCTTCAATCGGTTTGCATGTTGGGCTCGGCCCTGTCTTGATGGATTGACAGGGGCTGTGCCAGACGCAGTGCATTGAGTACCACCAACAATGAACTGAGCGCCATGCCCAAGCCAGCCGCCCAAGCAGGCAGCCACCCGAGCAGCGCCAAAGGTACACAAGAGGCGTTGTAAAGCGCCGCCCACCAAAGGTTTTGCTTGACGATGCGCAGCGTCTGGCGGCTGCGCACCAAGGTGCTGACCAGTGCCTGAAGTTGTCCGCCCATGAGCACAAAATCGGCTTTGGACTGGGCCAGCGGCACCGCCTGACCCAATGCGAAAGACACATCGGCTCCGGCCAAGACCGGTCCATCATTCAGGCCATCACCCACCATGGCCACCCGGTGACCTTGCGCTTGACAGGCCTTGAGAGCCTGCAATTTGTCTTGCGGGCTGCAAGCGCCTTGGGCATCCATCACACCCACGGCCTGCGCCACCTGAGACACGGCGACAGGGCCATCGCCAGACAAAATTTTCAGCGCCATGCCCATCTGTTGGAGCTGAGTCACCACAGCAGCAGCCTCTGGGCGCACCTCTTCGGCCAGCTCAAAGGTGGCCAGCCAACCCGCGTCATCCGCCAGACTGACTTGCAGATGGTGACCCGAAAAAGCGGGTGCTTGGCAAAAGCGGGCCGAGCCCAAGCGCAAAGACCGCCGTTGCCCCGCTTGCATGGACAACATGCCCTGAACGCCCTGCCCGCTGTGTTCTGCCACGTCCAGGGCGCGCAGATTTTCTAAAGTTGGCAATGTCCCTGCAGCTTCGGCTTGGCGACGGGCCTCGGACCACAACGCGCGCGAGACCGGGTGCAAGGAGTGCCGCGCCAGACTGCCTGCCCAGGCCAGCGCCTGGTTTGCGGCCACACCATTGCGGGTGTGGATATGAACGACCTGCAAGGCATCGCGGGTCAAGGTGCCTGTTTTGTCGAATATGACCGTGTCGATGGTGGCCAGGTTTTGCAAAGCCGACAAACGCCGCACCAGCACACCGCTGCGTGCCAATGCCCCGGCCGTGGCCAACATGGCGGCCGGTGTGGCCAAAGACAAAGCGCAGGGACAGGTCACGATCAGCACCGCCACCGCCACCATCACCGCGTGCGCCGGGTCGGTGGGCCACCAATAAACGGCAGAAGCCAACGAGGCCAGCAGCACCGCCAACAAAAACGGCTTGGCCCATCGGTCCACCAGCTGCGCCATGGCGGGTTTGGACACCGATGCACTTTCCATCAAGACCACGATCTGGGCGTAGCGCGTGGCCGCGCCCACTTGCTCGATTTGCACCTGCAGTGTCCCGCTCAGGTTGTGGCTACCAGCGATCACACGGTCACCGACTTGGCGTTTGAGCGGCAGAGACTCACCGGTCAACAAGGCCTCGTCCACCTGGGTCTGGCCCGACACAATCTGGCCGTCACCTGCAAACGCCTCGCCCGGCAAGACTTCGATCACATCGCCCACGGCCAAACGGCGTATCGACTGCAGCGCCCATGTGCCATCGGCTTGGCGTTTGCGCACGCTGTCGGGCAAGCGGTTGAGCACCGCCTCCAGAGCGCCCGCTGTGCGGTCACGCAAGCGCAACTCGAGCCAACGCCCCGTCAGCAAAAAGAAGACAAACATGGTGAAGGAGTCAAAAAAGACTTCGGCACCAAAGGGACCGTCCGGCTCGAACGTGCCCAGCGTGCTCACCACAAAGGTCACCACCATGCCCAAAGCCACAGGCAAGTCCATGCTGATCTGGCGCTCGCGCAGGTCACGCCAGGCCGTGCTCAAAAAAGGCGTGCACGAAAAAAACATCACCGGCAAGGACAGCACCCAGGAGGCCCAACGCAACAAGCCCATCGACTCGGCCGAAATCTCGCCCGGTTCGCTCAGGTACGTCGGGGTGGCGTACATCATGACCTGCATCATGCAAAGCGCCGCCACGGACCAGCGCCAGACCATCCGTCGGGCCTCGTCACGGCGGCGCTGGTGGGCGTGGGCATCGTTGGCAGGCAAGGCCCTGTAGCCCAGGCGCTCGACCGAGTGCATCCAATCGGAGGGACGCGTTTGATCGGACGACCAGACAATCTGCCCCCGGTGGCTTGCGCCACTGATTTGCACCTCTGACACCCCCGGGACGCTGCGCAAAGCGTCTTCCAGGGTGATCGCGCAAGCGGCGCAATGCATGCCCTCGAACACGACACTGGAGCGCCAACGGCCTGGCGCATCCTTCTCGGGCAGGCTGAAAGCGGTCCACTCCTCGGGGTCGTCAAGCAATCGCAAGCGCTCTGGGTCTTGGCCAGAGCAAGCCTGGCCCTGACCGGCATCCAGCGCGAGCAGATCCTCAGGCAAAACATTGACTTGGGTCATGTTTTGAAGATAAGCCACCGCCAGGGCGCAAAGCTTGACCTGCATCAAGTGATGGTGACGCAGCGCCTTTTATGCTGGGTTTTTCACTTCGCTCAGGAGCGCAACATGTACCAACGCATTCTCGTGGCCACCGATGGATCCACCCTGTCCAAAAAAGCCGTGAACAGCGCGATTGCGCTGGCCGCCACCTGCGGCGCCGAACTCATCGCCCTGAAGGTCGTACCGCGCTACCCTCAGGCTTACTTTGAGGGCAGCATCCCCCTGTCGGCCGAAGAAATTTCACGGGTGGAAAAGCAATGGACCGAATCAGCGCGGGCCCAGCTGGCCTCCATCGAAAAGCAAGCCAAGGGCAAAGCGGTCAGCACCCAGGCCATCACCCTCAAATCCGATGTGGTGTCGGACGCCATCATTGCCGCCGCCAAAAAGCACAAAGCCGACCTGATCGTGATGGCTTCACACGGTCGCAAAGGGATCAAACGACTCTTGTTAGGCAGTGAAACACAGCAAGTGCTGACGCATTCACACATACCCGTCTTGGTCCTGCGTTAACCACAGGTGCTCACGCACCTGAACGCAATGCCTGGATTCAGACGGAAAAAAGACCTTTGTATTTCTCGCGCAACAGGTTTTTTTGCACCTTGCCCATGGTGTTGCGAGGCAGCTCGGGCACCACAAAGCAGCGCTTGGGGATCTTGAAATTGGCCAACTTGGCCTTGAGTTCGGCCAAAACGGACTCAGGCTGCACCGATGCGCCGGGCTTGAGCGTCACCACGGCCACCCCCACCTCACCAAAGTCCGGGTGCGGCACGCCGACCACGGCGCTTTCAGCCACACCCTTCATGTCGTTGATGTAGCCCTCGATCTCGGCCGGGTAAACGTTGTAGCCGCCACTGATGATCAGGTCTTTGCTGCGGCCCACGATGGTCACATAACCGCGTTCGTCGACTTTGCCCACGTCACCGGTTTTAAAGAAGCCGTCGGCGGTGAATTCTTCGGCCGTTTTTTCGGGCATGCGCCAATAGCCCTTGAAGACATTTGGTCCTTTGACCTGAATGGCACCGATCTCGCCCACGGGCAGCTTTTGTCCGTCGTCGCCATGCACTCGCAGATCCACACCCGGCAATGGAAAACCCACCGTGCCACCGCGCCGCTCAGATTGCTTGGCATAGCGCTTGTCGGCCGCATAGGGGTTGGAGGTCAACATGGCGGTCTCGCTCATGCCATAGCGCTCCAAAATCGTGTGCCCTGTGCGCTCTTGCCATTCGGTGAAGGTTTCAATCAACAAGGGTGCAGACCCGGCAATGAACAAGCGCATGTTTTTCACCGCCGCTTTGTCAAGCGCAGGCTCGGCCAGCATGCGCACATACAGCGTGGGCACGCCCATGAACACGGTGGCCTGCGGCATATAGGAAATGGCCCGCTTGGGGTCGAATTTCGCCATCCAGATCATCTTGCTGCCATTGATCAAGGCGCCATGAATGGCCACAAACAGCCCGTGCACATGAAAAATGGGCAAGGCATGGATCAGCACATCCCCCTTTTCCCAGCCCCAGTAGTCCTTGAGTGTCAGCGCGTTGCTGAGCATGTTGCCGTGGGTCAGCATGGCCCCCTTGCTGCGCCCCGTAGTCCCACTGGTGTACAAAATGGCCGCCAAATCGTCCGCACGGCGTTGCACGGGGGTGTGACGGTCGCTTTGCAAGGCGGCGCGGTCCAGCAAGCTGCCGGTACGGTCTTCGTTGAGGGTGAAGACATGCTGCGTTCCCGCCTTGAAGGCGATCTTGCTGACCCAAGCAAAGTTGGCACCACTGCACACCACCACGGCGGGCTCAGCATTGCCAATGAAGTACTCGATTTCGGCGGTTTGGTAGGCGGTGTTCAAGGGCAAAAACACATACCCCGCACGCAAGGTGGCCAAATACATGATCAAGGCTTCGACGGATTTTTCGACCTGCACGGCCACCCGGCTGCCCTCTGGCAAACCAAGGGATTGGAGCAAGTTGGCCACCATGGCGGTAGACCGCTCCAAATCCAACCAACTGTATTGAAGGCCTTCATCGGTCTGAACCGCCACCGTTTTGAGATCCGATGGAAACGAAGCCCTGAGGGCAACAAACAGATTGTCTTGGGTCATGGTGGCAAAAATCAAACGTGAAAAAGGGCCTGGTCACAGGCCCGCAGAAGTCAGTCCAAAGTTCAATCGAGTTTGGCGCCCGAGGCCTTCACCACTTGGGACCACTTGGTCAATTCTTTCTTGATGAAAGCTTCGAACTGAGCACCCGTGAGGTTGGGGAACTCTGCACCTTGGTTGGTCCACACGGCTTTGGCTTCATCGGTCAGGCAAGCACGTCGGAATTCTTCAATCGCCTTGGCCTGGGCATCTGGCGTGATGCCTCTCGGGGCCCAAACGCCATACCAGGTGGAGACCGTGTAATCGGGCAAGCCCAATTCGCTGGAGCAAGGCACATCGGGGAACGCCGCATTGCGCTTGGTGCCAGAGACCATCAAGGCCTTGATGCGTCCACCCTTGATGTGGGCAGCCGAAGACCCGAGACCGTCAAACATCATGTCCACGTTGCCCCCAATCAGGTCTTGCAATGCAGGGCCTGCGCCACGGTAAGGAATGTGGGTGATGAATGTCTTGGTTTGGAGCTTGAACAACTCACCGGCCAAATGGTGCGATGTGCCGCTACCGGCAGAGCCATAGTTCAAACGGCCAGGGCTCTTTTTGAGCATTTCCAGAAATGACTTGAAATCTGGTGAAGTGATTTTCTTGGGGTTGACCACCAAGACCTGAGGGACAGCCGCCACCTGAATCAAGGGAACCAGATCGCGCTCCAGGTCGTAATCCAGGCGTGGGTACATGCTGGGCGCGATGGTGTGGTGCACAGCCCCCATGAGGTAGTTGTAGCCGTCCGGGGCAGCCTTGGCCGCGATGCCCGCGCCCAAAGTACCGCCAGCGCCACCGCGGTTGTCAATGATCATTTGACGGCCAGTCAGCTTGGCAAATGCCGCAGACATGGGGCGCGCAAAGGCATCGGTGCCACCGCCCGCGGGAAAAGGAACAATCATGTTGACCGGCTTGGTCGGCCAAGCGCCTTGGGCTTGAGCCCAAAGAGGCAGTGAACCCGCTGCGGCCGAGACGACTTTCAAAAAGTCGCGCCGTTGGCTCAGATTGATGCTGGATTTCATGGGAAGTCTCCTGATGTTGGATGGCGCATCATAAAGAATGCAAAACAATCCCAATGAATAAAGGTGTTTGGTCTGACTAAGGGTTTTCCAGAGTTTTGACTGCCATCTGACACCTGGGTGACGCTTCAAAAATAAGAAGTGACCGGGTAAGGATGCTTATAAATTCGCAAGCCTTTGGAGAGCCTTTGAAAAGCTTTGTGCAGGTTCAAACACATCAAACGTCACCACCTGCAAACCACAAGCTTTTGCGCCTTCGATGTTGCGCGCTTGATCGTCCACAAAAACGGCCTGAACAGCCACGACACCCAAGGCCTGCAAACACGCCTGATATGCGCGTGGATCAGGCTTGAGGATCCCGGTGTACGTGGCATCCACGATCACGTCAAAGTTCTTGAGCAATGGAAGTCGTTCGCGAAAATCCGCACCATAAAAAAGATCGAGTTCGTTCGACAAAATGCCCAGTTTGTAGCCCAGCACCTTGGCCTGCTGAATGACAGACACCGCTTCAGGCCGGATCACAGCCGCCACATCGGACCCTCGGGCTCGCTGGACAAAGGTTTGCATCTCGGTCCACTCCTCACCCAGCAAGCGCCCGACCTCACGGGTGCGCTGCAGCCAGTAGTCGCGCTCACTGATCTGATCGGCCTGCATGGCTTGCCAGAGCGTATCGGTCTCTGGCGCAAACGGACCTTGCCAGGTGAGCGTGCCTGCAGCCAGGCCCAAAGCCGCCTCACTCAGGGCATGGGTTTCAAACAGGGTGCGGCTGATGACACCGCCAAAGTCCAGAATCAAGGCCTTGTCTTCGGGTCTCGCAACATCAGACATGGGCCACTTTCTGAGCCACAGCGGGCATCAACAATCCACGGGCCAGCCAGTCGTCAAACACCGCCAGCACTGTCTGCACAAACGCCGCATCGTTGATGTGCGCATCAATGCGCGAGACTTCTGCAAAGCCCCAGTCGCAGCGCGACATCTCATCCATCATGCCAGCCAAGCCTTCGGCATCATGCAACGGTGCGCCGGCACGGTCCCACTCTTGAATCCCTTGGAGTGGCAGCACCAGATGCACCGGGCCTTGTGCCTGACGCAAGCGGCTGGCCAGTTCACGGGCGAATTCCCGTCGCATGTTGACATCGATCCCCACCGAAGCGATCAATCGGTTGTGGTCGTGAGATGGGCGCCCTGCAAAGCGCTCAGGCATTTTCCCCCATGCCGGGTAGTCCACAAGATCGGTGGCTCCGGGGGCGACGATCATCGGCACGCCTCGGCGGCCAGCACCCATCAATCGGTCAGGTCCGGCGCTGACCACGGAGCCACCCATCTGGTTGACCATTTCCTGCAAACTGAAGTCCATCACGCAAGCAAACTGGCCTTGCGCGGCCAGCGATTCAAACGCCCGGCCCCCCATGCCTGTGGTGTGGAACACCGCCAGATCAAACCCTCGCTTGTCGAGTTCTGGCTTGAGTTGGACCATGTATTTCAGGCAGCTCGACCCCAGAGAAGTCATGCCCACCACGGGTCGTGCAAAACGCGGCGCACGCGCCACAAGGCAAGCCCCTACCACGGCCCCTGCAGCTTGCGCCAAAGCCGACTGGCACAGGCTGTTGAGGCCATACAAGCCCCCGGCCCACAGCACCATCATCAAGTCGGGCGGCATGCGCTCGGGCGGCAACAAGGGTGAAAACGCCACCGTGGACAACACCACCTTGGGAACGCCCAGTGGCAAGCTGCTGGCCACATCAAGCGCCAGGTCGGTGCCCATGGTGCCACCCAGCACCAGCAAGCCGTCGATCTGCCCTTCAAGGTGCATCTCGGCTGCCAGTGTGCTGGCCCCAAGAGCCATGAGGGCCATGGCGCTGTTTTCATCGCCGCTGTCCATCACTTGCTGCAGCGTCACGCCCGCCGCCAGGGCCACATCGGTGTTGGCCACATCGGGTGTGACCCGCCCTTTGGCCAGCACCCCCACGTCCATGATGAGCGCTTGGCCACCAGCGGCCTGCACCTGTTCACGCATGAAACCGATCTCGTCGCTCTTGGTGTCCACCGTGCCGACGATCAGGATGACGGGGCTCTTCATGCGCGGCCCTCCTGCACAGCAGCAAAGGCGCCTTCAAGCATGTCGCACATCAAGTCCACCTCCTGGCGGGTGATGACCAGGGGCGGTGACAGGATCAGGTTAGGCCCCGAAATGCGCACCATCAGGCCCGCCTTGTAGGCGGCTTTGGCCACCCGCGCAGGGATGTCGCTGGTGCGGGCCATGGGCGTTCGCTTGGCTTTGTCGCTGACCATTTCGATGCCCAGCATCAGGCCCACGCCACGCACATCGCCCACAAAGCTGCAGGTGTCCACCAGTTTGCGCAAACGGGTTTGCAGGTGCGCGCCCACCTGGGCTGCATTGCCCGGAATGTCCAGCGCCTCGATCTGGTCGAGCGTCGCCAGCGCCGCGGCGGCTGCGATCGGGTGCGCGCTGTAGGTGTAGCCGTGCGAGACGGAAGCCGTGCCCGTAGTGTCGGCGTCGAACACCTCGGCGATGCGGCGGTTGATGGCAGTGGCCCCCAGTGGGATGTAACCCGAGGAGATGCCCTTGGCCAAGCACCACATGTCGGCGTTCACCCCCCACAGGCGCGTGCCAAACATTTCGCCGCTGCGGCCAAAGCCGGTCACCACCTCGTCGGCGATCAAGAGCACGCCATACTTGTCACAAATCTGCCGCACCAGTGGCCAATAGTTGGGCGGCGGTACGATCACACCGCCCGCGCCCTGCACCGGCTCGGCAATGAATGCCGCCACGGTGTCCGGCCCCTGAAACACGATCTCGCGCTCCAGTTGCTCGGCGCAGATTTCACCCAGGCGAACGGGATCATCGGTGTAAGGGTTGTGATAAAGCCAAGGCGTGTCGATGTGAAAGCAGCCTGGCAGCAGTGGTTCGTAAACGCGGCGGAAATTGGTGTTGCCGTTCACGCTCATGCCGCCAAAGTGCACCCCGTGGTAGCCCTGGCGCAGGCTGATGAACTTGAAACGGTCTGCCTGACCCTTGAGCTTCCAATACTGACGCGCCACTTTGAGCGCGCCCTCGACCGCGTCAGAGCCGCCGGTAGAAAACATCACCGTGGCCACACCCTCGGGCTGCATCAATTGGACCAGCCTTTTGGACAACTCGATCGCACGCACATGGGTGGTGCCGCGGAACACGTTGTAAAACGGCAGCTCGTCCATCTGCGCCACGATGGCGTCGCGTACCGGCTTGTTGCTGTGGCCCAGATTACAGGCCCACAGGCCACCCACGCCATCGAGCATCTTGTGACCGTCCACGTCCCAGATCCAGCAGCCCTCGCCTTTGGCGATGATGTCAGGCGTGGACTTCTTCATCGCGCCGGGGTGGGCCATGGGGTGCCACAGGTATTGGGCGTTATCCGCCTTGAGTTGCTCGTTGTTCATATCGATTGCTTTCAAAATCACAGCTGAATCCAGGCCGTTTTCAGGTCCAAGTATTTGTCCAAGGCGTGCATGGACTTGTCGTGCCCGTTGCCCGACTGACGAACGCCGCCCAGCGGCACGGTGATGTCCGGGCCGCCATAGGTGTTGACGTGCACCACCCCGGCCTTGATGGCGCGTACCATGCGGTGGGCGCGAGAAAGACTGCCGGTCCACACGGCAGAAGCCAGGCCATAGTTCGAATCGTTGGCCAGGCGCACCGCGTCGTCTTCATCGTCAAAAGACATCACCGCCAGCACCGGACCAAAGATTTCTTCTCTGGCGAGGGTCATGTCGGGCGTCACAGCGTCGAACAAGGCTGGCGCCATGTAGCTGCCCCCCGCGACAGGCTGCAGCACACCGCCCCCCACACGCAAGCGAGCACCCTGCTCCTGCGCAGCCTGCACCGCCGCCAGGTTTTTGGCCAACTGGCGGGCGCTGCTCACCGCACCGATCTCGGTCGTCACATCGAGCGGGTCACCCACGCGCACGCTAGCCGCGATCTTGTGCAGACGATCCACTAATTCCTCGTGCACCGAGCGCTGCACCAAAAGGCGCGAGCCCGCGACACACACTTGCCCACTGTTGCGGAAGATGCCCATGGCCGAGACTTTGGCGGCCTGCGCCAGATCGACCGCATCGTCAAAAACAATGTTGGGCGACTTGCCGCCCAGTTCCAAATAAACCCGCTTGAGGTTGGATTCGGCCGAAGCTTTGAGCAAAAGACGTCCTACGGGGCCGGAGCCCGTGAAAGTCAGGATGTCCACGTCCATGTGCCTCGCCAGCGCATCGCCCGCCTCTGCCCCAGTGCCGGTGACCACATTGAGCACGCCCGGAGGCAAGCCCGCGTCCAGACACAGCTGCGCCAGACGCAGCAAAGCCAGCGAGGCGTCTTCAGACGGCTTGAGCACCACCGAGTTGCCCGCCGCCAGCGCGGGGGCGATCTTCCAGGCGCCGATCATGAGCGGAAAGTTCCACGGCACGATGGCCGCAACCACGCCCACGGGCTCCTTGTGGATCAGTCCCAAGGTGCCCTCAGGCGTGGGGGCGATCTCGCCGTTGATCTTGTCCACGCACTCGGCGTAATAACGGAAAGTGCCCGCCGCGCTGCCCGGCTCGGCCTTCCAGGCCATGGCGATTTCGGTGCCGTTGTCGCGCACCCCCAGCACCGCCAGCTCGGTGTGGTGCGCCTCAATGCGGTCGGCAATGCGGTGCAGGATTTTTTTGCGCTCAGCTGGGGCCATGCGTGGCCAGGGGCCACATTCGAAAGCAGCGCGGGCTGCGTGCACCGCAGCATCCACATCCACGGCACCGGCCTGCGCCATTTGGCACAGCATACGCCCATCAATGGGTGAGACCACGTCCAACGTTTGCCCGCTTTGCGCCGCTTGCCACTGCCCTCCCACCAGCAGTTGAGCATCTGGCAGTGATCGGTGGCGCTGGTCGTCGATGTCGGCTTGTTTCATCGTGTTTTGGTGAATAAAGTGATCTGGAGAATTTCAGCGTTTGAGCAAGTCTTCCTCGAATAGCCCAAGTTTGGGCGCAAGCAGCATGCCCAGCACAAAAACCACATAAGGCAGGCAAAGCAAAGACCAACCCAGCGCATTCAAGCCCCAGGCGCTGGTGGCTGGATCCACGCCTTCCAACACTTCCCCCGTGAGCAAGCCAAAGCGTGAAACCAGCAAATACAAACCCACACTCATCAGCAGAGCCGAAAGCCATGGGGCGACTGTGCTGCGCCAAGCATTGACCAGACCTGGCTGCTTGCTGAAGAAGGACCAAACAGCAAAGCACACAGCAATCTCAATGGTCAAAATAGCCACAACAGCCACTCCACTGCCCCAAGCAAACACTTTGAGCATGGGGTCAAAACCAGACATGGCCGACAACACCATACACAGCAGCGCGACGCCCGTGGTCAGCAAAGAAGCCATGATCGGCGCTCCTGCACCATTGACCCGATGCCATGCACGGGGCAAGGCCCCCACGCGGGCCAACGCAAAAGCGTAACGGGCTGCGGCATTTTGGAAAGCCAGCAAACCTGCAAAAAGGCTGCTGAGCACCAGCAAGCCCATGGCTTGACTCATCCAGGGGCCAACGTACTGCTCGGCCAAAGAAAACAAGACGGCAGCCGGATCGGTCAGCGGCTTGCCATCGACTGTGCTGCGCTTGAGCACCTCGTCCACGGCTTGGTCTGCCCCCAAGGCCGTCACCATGGCCAAGGTGGTCAGGGCAAAAAACACGGTGATCAAGCCCACAGCCCAATAAGTGGCCTTGCCCACGGTTTTTTGTGGGTCCTTCGATTCTTCGCTGTAAATGGCCGTGGCTTCAAATCCAATGAAAGAGGCCACCGCAAAGGCCAAGGCAATGCCGCTGGCCCCCCCCAGCCCACCGCTGAAAATAGCAGTGGGCGAAAAAGCAGCAGCCCATGGCACGGCACCCAGGCCCTTGCTGGCAAAAATGGCCATGGCGGTGATCAAGAGACACAGCATCTCCAGCACCAAGAGCACTCCCAGAACCCGAGCACCGACCTCCACATGCCGACACGACAGGGCCGTGACCAAAGCGCACGCCAGCAGCGACCACGCCCACCAAGGCATCAGGCCCCACAGCATGTTCATCAGGCCACCAAAAAAGCCGTAAATGGCCACTTGGATGGCCCAATAAGCCAACAAGGATGTGTACGCTGCGCCCAAGCCAGCACGAGCGCCCAAGCCAGCGCCGATGTAGGCAAAAAAGGCCCCCGCATTGGTGATGCGCAGACTCATGCTGGTGTAGCCCACGCTGAACAGCAGCAGGACCAAGCCCACCAGCAGGTACGCTCCCGGCACCGCCGCCCCATTGCCCAGCACCATGGCCAGCGGTACGGCGCCGGTCATGCCCACCAATGGGGCTGCAGCGGCCACCACAAAAAAAACCACCGAAGCGACCCCCAATTGATCGCGCTTGAGTACTTGCTCAGTCATTCAGATCTCCTCCATGTTGAAATTTCACCGACATTTACAGATCATTGCGGCACCCGCAGAACCACCCCATCCAAAGCCTTGGATGCGATGAGCTGGCAAGACAACCGCGACTGCACAGTGCGCGGTGCGATCACCACGTCCAGCATGGCGTTTTCGACATCACCCATGGGCGGGCAGGCCTGCAGCCAAGCCTGATCGACATAAACGTGGCAGGTGGCACACGACAGGCAACCACCACATTCGCCGGCGATGCCTGCAACGCCGGCAAACTGGGCTGCATCCATCAGGTTGGTGCCTTCGTTGACGTCGACGCTCACGCGATCGTCATTGCTCATGAGCCAGTGGACTTGAGGCATGTTGCAGTCTTTCTATGATTCGAGTCGTTTCAGATGAATCGGATGTAGTAGTCGCGCAGGGCATCGCCTTCCAGGCCTGCCGTGCGGTCAATCTCGTGGCGCTTGATGCCCACATGGTTGGCGACCAGGCCCTCGCCCAGGGCCTGGGTGAGGGCTGTGTCGGCTTCGAGTGCATCCAAGGCACCGGCCAAGGTTTGGGCCACGCTCTGGGTGGCGTCTTTGTTTTCGAGGCAGTCGCCCGTTTCGAAGGGTTGGAGTGCATAAGCATTGGCCACGCCCAGGCGCGCCGCTTGCAACACTGCAGCCGTGTGGGTGTAAGGATTGGCCGCAGCGTCGCCCATGCGGTGCTCGATGCGGGCACCCGGGCCCGATTCGGCCGACAGGCGCACCGTCACACCCCGGTGGTCCACCGCCCAGTTTTGCCAGAAGCCCGAGAGGCTCGCCGGTTGCAGACGTTGGTAAGAGTTGGCGCTGGGGGCCAACAACCCAGCCAGCGCCTGGTGGTGGTGCATGAGCCCTGCGGTACAGCCTAACGTCAAGGCATTGAATTGGCGGGCATCAGACCCGCCGGAGATCGCGTTATGGCCTTGGCCATCACGGAGGCTGAAGTTGATGTGGACGCCGCTGCCGCCCACGGTGAGGATGGGTTTGGGCATGAAGGTCAGCACGATGCCGTGCTGAAAAGCGACTTCACGCGCAAGCAGCCGGAACAAGAAGATGTCATCCACGGCCTTGACGGCGCGGTCATAACTGAGCGTGAGTTCGAATTGTGGCGAGTCGTACTCTGTGTTCATGCTGTCAATGCGAAAACCCGCTGCCGTGGCCTTTTCCCACAGGGCGTCGGTGAAGCCTCTCGGGTCGGAAAAGGGGCCTGTGGCATACACATGGGCCGCAGGCGTGTCATAAGGCTTGAGCGAGCCGTCGGGCTCGATCTGGAAGGCAAAAGCTTCGAGCTCGATGCCCACCATTGGGTCATAGCCCATGGCCTGCCAGTCGGCCACAGCGCGCTTCAAGGCGCTGCGCCCGCACATGGGCAGGGGCGTGCCATCGTTGGCTTTGAGGTCGCCAATGGCCACTTGGGTGAACGGCTGCCAGCCGGGGCGGATGTCCTCGGGGGAATAAACGGCTTCCATGTCGGGCAGGCCTTCCATGACCATCGCGCCCGGGGCCGGGATCAGCTCTTTTTCGTAAGTCACGCCAAAAGTGCCCCGGCAAAAACGGGCACCGCCGCCCTGACCCGGCTTGAGCGGAACGTATTTGCCCCTTGCGATGGCCAAGTGGTCGCAAAACAGCACTCGCAGGCGCTCTTGAACATGTGACATGGTGGTTCCTTTCAGATGAGGTGCATGCGCACCGGCAAACGCTTGATGCCAGAGACAAAGTTGGAACGCAAAAAGGCGTGCGGTGCGGTCTGCTCGATGCGGTCCACCCGTTTGATCAGTTCCTGCATCAAGACACGCAACTCCAGCCGGGCCAGCCACATGCCCAAACAGGCATGCGCCCCGCCCTGCCCGAACGCCAAGTGGCGGTTCACGCCCCGGCTCAAGTCAACGGTGAACGGCTTCTCAAAGGCCCGCTCATCTCGGTTGCCCGAGATGAACCAGAGCAGCACCTTGTCGCCCGCCTTGATCTGTTTGCCGTGGTACTCGAAGTCCTCGGTCGCGGTGCGGCGGAAATGCGTGGCGGGTGATGCCCAGCGGATGAACTCGTCGGCCACACCCTCCCAAGCGGCTTCACCTTGCACCGCCTTGAGCTGCGCCATCAGGCCTGGCTGGTTGGCCAGCGCATGCAAGGCGGCAGCGATCGAATAGCGTGTGGTGTCGTTGCCTGCAGCCACCAGCAGGCAAAAGAAGTTGCGAAATTCGGTGTCACTGATCACATTGCCCTGCGCGTCGGGCTGGGTGATGAGGTGCAGCACGCCGCTGGTATCGCCCGCTGCGCGCTTGCGCTCCATCATTTGGGCCGCGTAATCGAACAGGTCAGCCCCAGCAGGCGAGCGGAATGGCATGAAGCGGTAGGCCTCGGTGTCCATCTTGTCGACCACATGAGAGGTGAAATCGCTGTCGGTGTTGGCCATGAGCGCGTCGCCCTTGTCCACCAGCCAATCCAGGTCTTCTTCGGGCAGGCCCGCAATGCGCCCAAGCATGCGCATCGGCAGCTGGCGGGCAATGTGGTGCGTGGCGTCAAACTCGCCCAGCGCCAGAGCCTGATCGAGGATACCTACACAGAGCTCTCGGATCTGGTCTTCGTACAAGGCCATCATGGGCTTGGAAAAGGCCTTGGCCACCAACATACGGGTGCGGGTGTGCTCGGGCGGATCGGTCTCTTGGAAGGTGCGCCGTGCCATGTACTCCTCGTGCGACTGGTCTTCCATGCGGATGCCCTGCGCCGAAGACAAGCGCTGGTGGTTGCGGTTGAGCTCCAAAATATCGGCATGCCGCGTGACCGACCAAAAGCCCTTGCCATCGGCCCAGTTGCACCAGGCCATGGGATCTTCGTCGCGCAGGCGCTTGAAGGTGTTGTGCGGCGTGCCGTTCACATAACTGTCGTGGTCAGCCAAGTCGGCGTGGCCATCGTCGGTGGGGTGCCAAACGGTCATTGTGGGTTTTTCATTGCGTGTTCAAAAAATTGCGCCATCCATTGCCCAAACAACGGCACATCGGCTGGGTTGTTCAGGCTGGTATGGGCACGGGCCATGGTGTCGGCATCGAGCTTGTCAGCCAAGTAACCCAGCAAGGCCTGCATGAACACCAGCGGCATCTCGGGGTGGAACTGGGTGGTCCAGATGTGCTGGCCGATCTGCATCGAGCCGATGGGGCAAAACTCACTGCCGCCCAGACACACCGCACCTTCAGGCATTCGGATGACCTGCTCGTTGTGCGCAGCCATCAAGGTGGTGGTGGCCTGGGGTGGCGACATCCAGGGGCGTTCTACATGCCAGTGCGTCGGCGCTGTGCCCAGGCCCCAGCCTGCGGCATTACGCGCCACCTGCCCGCCCAGCGCCCGGGCCACCGCCTGGTGGCCAAAACACAAGCCGATCAGTGGCTGGCGTGCGTCGTGCACGGCCCGGATGAAAGCCAGCAGAGGCCCCACCCAGGTCAGGCTGTCGTCGTTGACCGAGGCCGGGCTGCCGGTGATGACATAACCGTCATAGGCCTCGGGGCTCGCGGGCAACACCCCGTCCTTGACCGACACGACCTCAAAAGACCAATTGGGCTGCAGGGGTTGCAGCAACTGCACCACCTTGAGCCCGTCGTTCGGAAAATCCGCAGCAAAGGCTGAGGTGTCGTCGTTGGTCAATAAAACGGCCATGCGTCGTGTCATTGGGTCACTTTCAAACTGTTGTCCATGCTAATGAGTTGGGGAACCAAGCGCTATCAAGTTTGGGCAACGTACACCCCGGGTTTTCACGAAAAAGCCTCTGCGCTATTCAGAGGCAAACTCTGTGCATTCATTTGAGCTTTTTCTGCCATCCATGAGTTCCCCCGCCCCCGATGCAAACTGGGTCCAGGTGCTGGACACCCAGGACATGGACCAACACGCCCAGGCCCAGCAGGGCTGGGCGCTGCAGTACGAGCAGCTCTCGCCGGGGCAGTTCAAGGGACGGATCCACCAGGTGGCTTTGCCAGAAGTCACCCTGCTGCGAGAGGACACCAACATCGCTTTGCGCCAGCGCGGGCGGCTCGACGAGAGCGTTTATGGGTTTGCTATGGCGCTGCAGGACTCCTCAGACCTGTTTTTCAACGGCCAGCGGGTACCCGCCCACGCCATCATGTGTGGCAAAGGCGACGAAGTGGACCTGACCACCCCGCCCCATTTCACACTGATTGCAGTGGTCGTCAACCGCAGCTTGCTCAACCCGCTGTGGGAGCGCATGTACCAAAAGCCCCTGGCCCATTGGCTTGAAAAACAGCTGGTGCTGCCCACCACCGACATCAAAGCACAAACCCTGCGCGACCTGCAGCTGATGGTGTTGGACCAAGCCAGCGTGTTGGCGCACCGCCAACACGACCCACAGGCCCTGCGCCAATTGCGCGATGAGATCCTGATGGAGTGGCTGGAAGCTTTGCCTGCGAAGGTCGACACCTCCGAACTGCCATCCCTGGAGCGGCGCAAGAAACTGGTCGACCGTGCCTGTGAATTGATGATGGGCCACGCCGACGAGCCGCTGTCCATCCTCGAAGTCTGCAGCCGCGTGGGCACGAGCCGACGCAAGCTCAACTACTGTTTTCAGGACGTGCTGGGCACCACGCCCATCAAATACCTGCGCTCACTGCGCCTGAACAGCGTACGCCGCGCCTTGCGCCAAGCCGCGCCAGGCGTGACCATCCAGGACATTGCCTCGCACTGGGGCTTTTGGCACATGAGTCAATTTTCTCAAGACTACAAACAAATGTTCAATGAGTTACCTTCGACCAGTTTGTCTCGCGCGAAAAAATGACGGCCAAGTGTGAGAACACTTAGGGAATCACCGATCTGAGTTTTGCGCTTTTTTGATAGTGCTTCAGTTTGTCAGGTCTCAGACTAGCCCAGCCCAAGGATTCGATTTGGATTCCCTTGAAAACTTGGTCCGTTTAAACAAACCCAGGAGCTAGACATGACCGTTTCTCGTCGCCAGATCATCAACACCATGCTTGCCCTGCCCGTGGGTGCCAGTCTGATCTCGAACCACGCCCTTGCGCAGAATAAGAACTTGAACATGATCGTGCCCTATCCCGCAGGGGGGGCATCGGATTTTGTGGCCAGAAAACTTCAGCCTGAGCTGGGCAGTAAGTTGGGACAAACCGTGATCATCGATAACGTTGGGGGCGCCGGAGGCTCTATTGGCGTGATGAAAGCCCTGAGCGCACCTGCCGATGGCAGCAGCGTGATTTTGGCCAGCCCCATGGAGCTGATTCTCACGCCTTTGGCCATTCAAGGCATACGCTACAAACCAGAAGATTTGCGACTGGTTGCGCAGCTTGTGGGGACCAGCACGATTTTGGCTGTGAGGCCGGGATTGGACGTCAAAAACATGGAGGAGTTCATCGGGCTGGCACGCAAGTCCTCGGCCAAGCCGCTCTCCTATGGAAGTGTGGGTCCTGGCTCTTTGTACCACCTGGCGGGTGAAAAACTGGCCCAATTGACCAACACCAAATTGTTGCATGTCCCCTATCGCGGCATAGCCAACGTGATTCCTGACTTGATCGGTGGCACGATTGATTTCGCCTTCCTGCCCATGGCGGGAACGGTCATGTCCACCATCGCCGATGGCAAGCTCAGAGGCATTGCCATTACGGCCAAATCGCCCCACCCCTTGTTTGCTCAATACCCTGCCATGGCAGCGATGCCAGGACTGAGCGACATGGAGTTTGGATTGTGGGCCGGGTTGGTTGCGCACAAATCAACGCCCTACAGCGTTGCAGATCGTTTGAACAAGGCCGCTTATGACGCCATGCAAAATCCCACTCTTCGCCGAGATCTGGAGGGGACTGGTAACGCCATCCTTGCCCCAAGAACGCTGGGAGAACTCGACAGGATTTATGGCTTCGAGATCAAGAGTTACAACGCGATCGCCAAGAGCATCAATTTGCAGTCGCAGCCGCAGTGACGCTGCCGCTTTCAGACCCCATTTGAGCATTCCAGCTCATGGGGTTATCTTCCAAAAGCGTCTAAACAGTTCTTCAGGCCATCCAAACCCATGCAGAGCGTTGGCGCATGACAAACATGAAGTGCACAGAACCAGACTCCAATCTGACCGACTTGGATGCCACCGCCCTCGCTGATGCCATCCACTCGAGAAAGGTGTCGTGTCATGAGGTGATGCAAGCCTACTTGCACCGCATAGAGCAACTGAACCCGCGCTTCAACGCCATCGTCAACCTGGCCCTGCCCGACTCTTTGTTGGCACAGGCACGCCAGTGCGACGCCGAGCTGGCGAAAGGTCAGTCGCGGGGCTGGCTGCACGGCATCCCGCAGGCCATCAAGGACACCGGGCACGCCGTTGGTTTTCCGACCACCTTTGGCAGCACGGTGCTGAAAGCGGCCCTGCCCGCCAAAGACAGCATCATGACCGAGCGCATGAAGGCCGCAGGTGCCATCGTGATCGGCAAGACCAATATGCCCGAGCTGGGCCTGGGCTCACACACCTTCAACACCCTCTTTGGGGCCACCCCCAACGCTTGGGACACCACGGTGAGCGCTGGCGGCAGCAGCGGTGGTGCGGCGGTCGCGCTGGCCCAGCGCATGTTGCCGGTGGCCGACGGCTCGGATTTCATGGGCAGCCTGCGCAACCCGGCAGGCTGGAACCACATCTTCGGCATGCGCCCCTCGCAAGGACGTGTGCCTTTTGGCCCCGGAGCCGATGTGTGGGTGGACCAACTGGGCACCGAAGGCCCTATGGCGCGCAGCGTTCGCGACCTGGCGCGTCTGCTGGCCACGCAGTCAGGGCATGACGCACGCCAGCCTTTGTCGATCAACGGCAGCATCGATGCGTCACACATGGCTTACACACCCGATGCACTGCACGGGCTGCGCATCGGCTGGCTGGGCGATTTGAATGGCCATCTGGCCATGGAGGAAGGCATCCTGGCCGTGTGCGAAGACGCGCTGCGCGTGATGCAAGGCGCTGGCGCCGTGATCGAGCCCCGCGCGCTGGGCTTTGACGTGCAAGCCCTGTGGGAGTGCTGGCTGGTCTGGCGCCGTGCGCTGGTCGGCCCCAAGGTGGCGGCCTTGCTGCAAATTCCGGGCGCCAAAGACCAGCTCAAACCCGAGGCCCTGTGGGAGCACGAGAACTCGGTCAAGCTGTCCTACATGGACTTCATGCAGGCCAGCCAAACGCGCAGCGCTTTTTATCAACATCTGTTGGGTGTGTTCAAAGAGGTGGACGTGTTGGCCTTGCCCGTGGCGCAAGCGTGGCCATTTGCGCTGCAAGAGCGCTGGCCCCAAGCCATTGGGGCGCGCCGAATGGACACTTACCACCGCTGGATGGAGAGCACGATCTACGCCACGCTGGCGGGCCTGCCCGCCATCAGCCTGCCTGCGGGCTTTCACGCCACAAACGCCTGGCCCATGGGCATCCAATTGATCGGCAAGCCGCAAGGCGATGTGGCTTTGCTGCAGGTGGCCGCGGCCTATGAAGCCGTGCGAGGCGAATGGCTGCAACAGCGGCCCACACAACCCTGACCCTGCTCAGGCTGCCGCCAGCCGACCCGGGCGGCTTGTGGCCCCCCGTGCACCGTAGCGGCTAATGTCCAACCCTTCGGTGCGGATGGCCGGCTGGCGACCCGAGATCACATCGGCCAAGAGCTGCGCGCTGCCGCAGGCCATGGTCCAGCCCAAGGTGCCGTGACCGGTGTTGAGGTAGAGCCCCTTCAGCGGTGTGGCCCCCACCAGGGGTGTGCCATCAGGCGTCATGGGGCGCAAGCCGGTCCAGAACTGCGCCTGCGACAAGTCCCCCCCTGGAAAGAGTTCGCGCGTGACTTTTTCGAGCGTGGCGCGGCGGCGTGGGTTCAAACGCAGGTCAAAGCCAGCCAACTCGGCCATGCCACCCACGCGCAGGCGATCACCCAAACGGGTCAGCGCAACCTTGTAGGTCTCGTCCAACACGGTCGACTGCGGTGCCAGCGAGTCATCCTGCAGCGGCATGGTGAGCGAATAGCCCTTGACCGGGTAAACCGGAATGTCGAGCCCGAGCGGCAACAACAAGTTGCGCGAATAGCTGCCAGCGGCCAGCACCACCGCATCGGCTTGCAGGCGCTGGCCTGCTTCGCCGCTTGTGCCTGCCAGTTGCAGCCCCGTGACGCGATCACCGTCCCGGACCAAGGATTGGACCGAACAAGACAGGCGCAGCTTCAGACCCAGAGCGCTGGCGCGCTGCGCCAACTGTCGGGTGAACAAATGGCAGTCCCCGGTTTCATCGTTGGGCAGCCGCAAACCACCGCTGATCGGCACCTCGGCCTTGGCCAGTGCTGGCTCTGCAAGGCCGACCCCGGCCTTGTCCAGCAGTTCAAAGGGCACGCCGCATTCTTGCAGCACAGCCACATCGCGGGCCGCGGCGTCCAATTGGGCTTGGCTGCGAAACAGCTGCAAAGTCCCTTGCGTGCGCGCGTCATAGGCGAGGCCTGTTTCCGCACGCCAGGCACGCAGGCAATCCCGGCTGTACTCGGACAGTCGCATCATGCGTTCCTTGTTGACGGCATAGCGGTCGGCCGAGCAATTGGCCAGCATGGCCGCCATCCAGCGCCACTGAAACAGGCTGCCATCCGGGCGAAAGGCCAGCGGCGCATGCGACTGAAACAGCCATTTGAGCGCTTTGAGGGGGATGCCCGGTGCCGCCCAGGGGGTTGAATAGCCAGGCGAGACCTGACCGGCATTGGCAAAACTGGTTTCCTGCGCCACATCGGACTGCCTGTCCACCAAGGTCACATCGGCCCCTTGGCGCAACAACGCCCAAGCTGTGCTCACCCCGATCACCCCACCACCCAGAACCACCACTTTCATGTCAGCCTCGCTTTTGACTTGAGATTCAGTGATGTTATGGATTTAATGCAAGATTTTTTTCTGATTTGAGGTGTAATGGCAGGAATTTCCACTGAAACCAGGGCCCTGCTCAGGCCTTCACCGCAAAATGTCCGAACCCGACCGCATCGACCTCAAAATCCTGGACCTGCTGCAACGCAACGGCCGCATGTCGGTCACCGAAGTGGGGGAGCAAGTGGGCCTGTCGACCTCGCCTTGTTCAGAGCGCATCAAAAGGCTTGAAAGACAAGGCTTGATCACCGGCTACCATGCCCGAGTGGACGCGGTGCAGCTGGGCAAGCCCTTGCTGGTTTTCATCGAAATCACGCTGTCGCAGAAATCGCCACAGGTGTTCGAGACCGTGCGGCGCGAGGTGGGCCTGATGCCCGAAGTGCTGGAATGCCACTTGGTCTCGGGCAGCTTTGATTATCTGGTCAAGGCCCGCTTGCGCGCCATGAACGATTACCGGGAGTTGCTGGGCACCATCCTCGACAAGATCCCGGTGCCTGCACAGTCCAACAGCTATGTGGTCATGGAAGAAATCAAGGAAAGCACGGTCCTGCCCTTGGACCGCTGACCAGCGACAGGCCGATCAGGTCCTGTTGGCGTGGCGAGCACCCCAGCCCCAAAGCACCACACCACCCAGCATCATGGGCACGCACAGCCACTGCCCCATGCTCATGCCCAGGCTCAACAAGCCCAGGTGTGCATCAGGCTCGCGGAAAAACTCGGCCACGAAGCGGAAAAAACCATAACCGAGCAAGAACGCACCCGAAACCTGCCCCATCGGGCGGTCTTTGCGGGCGAACCACCACAGCAACACAAACAGCAGCAGGCCTTCCAGCGCGATTTGGTAGAGCTGCGAAGGGTGGCGAGGCAATTCACCCGCCCCCCGGAACACCATGCCCCAAGGCAAAGACGGGTCGGCCACGCGGCCCCAAAGCTCACCGTTCATGAAGTTGCCCATCCGCCCTGCGGCCAAACCCGTGGGCACGCAAGGTGCCACGAAATCCATGACCTGCAAAAAAGGGCGCTGGCGGGTGCGGGCAAACCAGACCATGGCCAGCATCACCCCCAGCAAGCCGCCATGAAAACTCATGCCCCCTTGCCAAAGCGCCAGGATTTCTAGAGGGTTGGACAAGTAATAAGCCGGTTTGTAAAACAGGCAGTAACCCAAACGGCCGCCCAGGACCACACCCAAAACGCCCAGAAAAAGGATGTCTTCCACATCGCGCTTTTGCCATTGCGGCAGTTGGGCGAAGGGCAGATGCCCCAGACGCCGGGTGCCCAACCAGTAAAAAAGCCCAAATGCGGCCAAATAGGTCAAACCGTACCAATGGATGGCCAAAGGTCCCAGTTGCAAGGCGACAGGATCAATTTGCGGGTGAATGAGCATGTCTGGATTGTGCACCGGCCTGATGGCCCGGATTCCGCGGGCCCAATGCAGCGGCCTCCAACCTGTTTGCCAGACCAAGGCCGCTAGAATGTGCAAAATTTTCTTAAGCCCTGACGGGAACACACCCATGACCGACAAAATCATTCCGATCAAACCCATCAACGAACGCAGCGCCAACATCACCGCGGGCAAATCCCGCGCACCCAACCGCTCGATGTACTACGCGATGGGCTACGAAGAGGGCGATTTCGTCAAGCCCATGGTCGGCGTCGCCAACGGCCACAGCACCATCACCCCCTGCAACAGCGGCCTGCAAAAGCTGGCCGATGCGGCTGTCGAAGGCATCGAAGAAGCCGGTGGCAATGCCCAAATCTTTGGCACGCCCACCATTTCCGACGGCATGGCCATGGGCACCGAAGGCATGAAATATTCTTTGGTCTCTCGGGAGGTGATTGCCGACTGCGTCGAAACCTGCGTGCAAGGCCAGTGGATGGACGGCGTTTTGGTGGTCGGTGGTTGCGACAAGAACATGCCAGGCGGCCTGATGGGCATGCTGCGCGCCAATGTGCCTGCCATCTACGTTTATGGCGGCACCATCTTGCCAGGTCGCTACCAAGGCAAAGACCTGAACATCGTGAGCGTCTTCGAAGCCGTGGGCGAGAACGCCGCCGGCAAACTCAGCGACCATGATTTGAAAGAAATCGAAAAGCGCGCCATCCCCGGCACAGGCTCCTGCGGGGGCATGTACACCGCCAACACCATGTCGTCGGCCTTTGAGGCGCTGGGCATCTCTTTGCCCTACTCCTCCACCATGGCCAACGTGCACGAGGAAAAGGTCCAGTCGGCCAAAGACTCGGCCAAAGTCCTGGTTCAGGCCATTCAAAAAGGCATCAAGCCCAAAGACATCGTCACACGCAAGTCCATCGAGAACGCTGTGGCCGTGATCATGGCCACCGGCGGTTCCACCAATGCCGTGCTGCACTTCCTGGCCATCGCACATTGCGCGGGCGTGGAATGGAGCATTGACGATTTCGAGCGCATTCGCCAACGCACCCCCGTGTTGTGCGACCTGAAACCCAGCGGCAAGGCTTTGGCCGTCGACCTGCACAAGGCGGGCGGTATTCCTCAAGTCATGAAGATTTTGCTCAACGCCGGCTTGCTCCATGGTGACTGCATCACCATCACCGGACAAACCATTGCTGAAGTTTTGAAAGACGTGCCGGATGCTCCGCCAGAGCAAAGCGTGATCCACACCATGGACCAAGCCATGTACAAGCAAGGTCACTTGGCCATTTTGAAGGGCAATTTGTCACCTGAAGGCGCTGTGGCCAAGATCACGGGCCTGAAAAACCCGGTCATCACGGGGCCTGCCCGCGTTTTCGATGACGAGCAATCGGCTTTGGAAGCGATCCTCGCTGGGAAAATCAAGGCTGGCGATGTGATGGTCTTGCGTTATCTGGGCCCCAAAGGGGGTCCTGGCATGCCTGAAATGCTGGCCCCTACAGGCGCCTTGATCGGTGCGGGCCTGGGCGAAAGCGTTGGCTTGATCACGGACGGCCGTTTTTCTGGTGGTACTTGGGGCATGGTGGTCGGTCATGTGGCCCCCGAAGCGGCGGCAGGTGGCAACATTGCCTTTGTGAATGAAGGCGACAGCATCACCATCGACGCGCACAAACTGCTTTTGGAACTGCATGTGCCCGAAGCCGAACTGGCCAAGCGACGTGCAGGCTGGACACCTCCCGCCCCTCGCTACACACGCGGCGTGCAAGCGAAGTTTGCTTTCAATGCCTCCAGTGCCAGCAAAGGCGCCGTGTTGGACATGTTCTGATCCATCAAATCGCCACCCATGAAAAAAGCCACCGCAAGGTGGCTTTTTTCATGGGTGGACTTGCCCCACTGGGCAAGTATCCAAGAGAAATATCACAAACCAATGGCCGCGATACCCGCCTTGGCGATCTGTGCGTCTTCGTTGGATTTGACGCCACTGACGCCGACAGCCCCCAGGCAAAAGCCATCTTTCATGATCGGCACGCCGCCTTCCAGCATGCCTTCAATGGTGGGCGCTGACAAGAAAGAGGTCCGACCGCCGTTGATGACGTCTTCGTACACTTTGCTTTCGCGGCGACCCAAAGCAGCCGTGTGGGCCTTGGAGGGCGCGATGTGGGCAGAGACGGGGGGTGCACCATCCAAACGGGTGAAATGGAGCAAATGACCACCCCCATCCACAATGGCGATGCTCACCGCCCAGTTGTTTTTGAGGGCTTCGGCCTCGGCCGCTGCGGCAATGGCTTTGACATCGGACAGTTCCAAAGTGGCTTGAGTTTTCATAAGGATGGCATACAGAAAGGTTGAAAACTTGGAGCATACACGCAGGCCGCCCTGACCATTGCACACCCCAGCGCAAAACTGAATCAACCAGATAACCCCATTGCATCACGGGATTCCGGCCAGCCCTCGCCACGGCAAGGCTTGACCCCTAAAATAGTATTCGCTTTGTTTCAAAGCACTTCAAGGAGATACACCATGAGCGACTTACGCACCCTCAATTCAACGGACTGGGGCCATGTAGACCCCGCAGCACGTAACCGTGTTTTGCGCAACACCTACTGGTTGCTCGCCCTGAGCATGTTGCCTACCGTGCTGGGCGCCTGGATCGGCGTGAGCACCGGCATCACCCAATCCCTCTCAGGCGGTGTCGGCCTGATCGTTTTCCTGGCTGGCGCTTTCGGCTTTATGTTCGCCATCGAAAAAACCAAAAACTCAGCCGCGGGCGTTCCCGTGCTGCTGGCCTTCACCTTCTTCATGGGCCTGATGCTCTCGCGCATGATCGCCATGGTGCTGGGCTTCAAGAACGGCTCTGACCTGGTCATGACCGCTTTTGCGGGCACCGCCGGTGTGTTTTTCGTCATGGCCAGCCTGGCCAGCGTCATCAAGCGTGACTTGTCGGGCATGGGCAAATGGCTGTTTGTCGGGGCCATGGTTCTGATGGTGGGCGGCATCATCAACGTGTTCGTGGGCTCCACCGCTGGCATGCTGGTCCTCTCCACCCTGGCCATTGGCATCTTCAGCGCCTTTTTGCTGTATGACCTCAAGCGCATCCTGGACGGCGGTGAAACCAACTACATCAGCGCCACCTTGGCCCTGTACCTGAGTGTTTTCAACATCTTCCAAAGCTTGTTGGCGCTTTTGGGCATCATGGGCGGCGATCGCGAGTGAGCGATACCTCCACCTCATCAAAAGGCTCCCTCGGGAGCCTTTTTCTATGGCCGTCTCAAGTTCAAGAGGGCCCACTGCACCATGCCGTCTCCAATCATGCCAACTCAAAAACCGCCATGCTTTCCACATGGGCGGTATGGGCAAACATGTTGACGACGCCAGCGCTCAGGCAGCGGTAACCCGCCCGGTGCACCAGCAAACCCGCATCGCGTGCCAGCGTGGCGGGGTTGCAGCTCACATACACAATGCGCTTGGGCGGCGTCCAGCCTTGGCGCAAGTCCTGGTTTTCGTAGAGTTCAGCCAAGGCCTTGGCCAAAGCGAAAGCACCCTCACGTGGCGGGTCCACCAACCATTTGTCGGCGGTACCGTCGGCCACCAACATGGCAGGCGTCATGTCAAACAGGTTGCGCGCCACAAACTCGGTGGGGGCCAAGGTGTACCCCGCTGGGCGCATGGCTTGGTTGGCCGCATAGTTCTCGCGAGATCGGGCCACCAGGGTTTCAGCGCCTTCAATGCCCAACACCTGCGCCGCTTGGGTGGCAATGGGCAGCGTGAAATTGCCCAGCCCACAAAACCAGTCGATCACGCGTTCGGTCTTTTGCGCTTGCAGCAAACGCAGCGCTCGCGCCACCAGCACGCGGTTGATGAAGGGGTTGACCTGGGTGAAGTCGGTCGGCCGAAACGGCATGGTGATGCCAAAGTCAGGCAAGCCATAACTCAGCTGCGCGCCACCCTCATCCAGCAAATGCACCGTGTCGGGTCCTTTGGGTTGCAACCACCACTGCACCCGATGTTCGGCAGCAAAAGTACGGAGCAAGGCTTTGTCGCCATCACTCAAGGGCTCCAAATGGCGCAGCACCAAGGCTGTGACCTCGTCGCCGCAAGCCAACTCGATCTGCGGCACGGTCTCGCGTGCATCCATTTGAGCAATCAGCCCACGCAAGGGCATGAGCATGGCGCTGACATGCGGCGGCAACACGGGACACACCTTCATGTCGGCAATGTAGCGGCTCTTGCGCTCATGGAAACCGATCAGCACTTCGCCTTTTTTGATCACATAGCGCACCGACAGTCGGGCACGGTAGCGATAGCCCCAAGTCGGTCCCTCGATCGGGCGCAACAGGGTTTCGGCTTTGACCTTGCCGAGGTGCCAGAGGTTGTCTTCGAGCACGCGCTGCTTGATGGCAACCTGGGCCGAGGCTTCCAGGTGCTGCATCTTGCAACCGCCACAGGCACCTGGGTGCAAACCAAAATTGGGGCATCCCGGGCGCACGCGCTGGGACGATTCGTGGTGAATTTCGGTGACCGTGCCCTGCTCCCAATTGTTCTTTTTGCGGTGCACATTGACCGAGACAATTTCAAAGGGCAGAGCGCCTTCGATGAACACCACCTTGCCGTCAGGTCGGCGGGCGATGCCTTGGGCATCCATGTCCAAAGACCCCACACGCAAAAAGCCTGCAGGCAGGTCTTCACTGGAGTGGCTGGAATCGTCGGCGTGGGCTTGGGAAAGGGAAATGTCTGGTTCGCTCATCACCCGATTGTCTCAGGATGAGCGGCAGAAAAATCAAAGAGGCATGACGCTGACGATTGGATTTTTCTGCATCCCCACTGCGCCAGTCATGGTGGCGCGCAAAAGCTCAACGGGCGGGCAAAAACTTGGCGGGATCGACGGGTTTGCCTTGGCGGCGAATTTCAAAATGCAATTTGACCCGATCGGCATCGGTTTTGCCCATCTCGGCGATCTTTTGCCCCCTTCGCACTTGCTGGTCTTCCTTGACCAGCAAGCTTTGGTTGTGGGCGTATGCGGTCAAAAAAGTGTTGTTGTGCTTGAGGATGATCAAGTTGCCGTATCCGCGCAAACCTGCACCCGCATAGACCACTTGGCCATCTGCAGCCGCCAGGACGGGATCACCCGCTTGACCCGCGATGTCCAGGCCTTTGTTTTTGACTTCGTCAAACGTGCCAATGACGGTTCCGTTGGCTGGCCAAGCAAAAGAAAGCCCCGAGTCATTGGCAGCAGGCGCGGGAGGGCTGGCTGGTGGCGTGGGTTTGGGCGCGGCTTGTGCAGTGGGGCCAATGGGTTGAACCACCACACCACTGGGCTCAGTCACTGCACCCGGGGGCGACACACGCAAAACCTGCCCCACTTCGATCAGGTGGGCATTGGACAGTTGATTCCAAGTGGCCAAATCGCGCCAGGACTGCCCATGGTCCAGCGCAATGCGGGTCAAGGTATCGCCTCGCTGCACTGTGTAAAAACCAGGCTTGCCTGCGTTTTCGGAGCCAGGCATCGCCTTGGATGAAGGACTGGCTGCAGAGGTGTCAGGTGCAGGGACAGGGACAGGGGCCGTGGCTGGGGATCGGCCCACAACACCGCGCGTTTCAACCGGCGCAGGAGAGCGAGGTGGGGAATTGCAGCCCGCCAAAAAGGCCAGCAAGATGCCAGCCAAGCCAAGACGGGAAACGTGACAAGCCTTCATCCGGGTTCTATCCTTCAAGCAAGCCCTGATTTTAGAGGTACAAAATGAACGGGCTCCAAAACCTGCCGATCAAATCCTTGGTTGGTTTTGTGAATCACCACCAAAGCTTGGTGTCCTGCCGATGTGACCGTGGGAGCCACCAAACGCCCCCCTTCAGCCAATTGATCCAACCAAGCGACGGGCACCTCGTCACCCCCGGCCGCAGAAATGATGCCGGCATACGGAGCCCCTTTTTCAAAGCCCCGCATGCCATCCCCCAAGATCAGATGGACGTTGGGCAAGCGAAATGGCAACAGATTTTTTTTGGCCTTTTCATGCAAACCACGCACGCGTTCCATGCTGTAAACCTCGGTGGCCACATGGCTGAGCACCGCTGCCTGGTAACCGCACCCCGTGCCAATTTCGAGGATCCGACCCAACTTGCCTTGTACGCCTTGACGCAGCAACTCGATCATCCGGGCCACCACATTCGGTTTGGAGATGGTTTGTTCAAAGCCAATGGGCAAACTGGTGTCTTCGTACGCTTGCCCTGCCAAAGCCGTTTCGACAAAACGGTGCCGATGCACCAGACCCATCGCCTTCAGCACCAGTTCATCCTGAACGCCCTGAGCCGCCAGCTTGGCCACCATTTGCGCTCTGACCGCGCTGGAATCCAGTCCTAGCCCCATCGACACGGGCATCGCGCGAACTTTGGGCGACTTGAGCACGTCAGCACGCGCGACGGATTGCGATGTCGCTGGACGGACAGCCGGAGCCAAGGCACCGTCCTTCACACTCAATTTGACCGGGAAACTTGGCCTGGGCTTCATGGACTGTCCTGGCGCCAAAGGCTTGCACAGGTCTGCCCCCAAGCCTCCAGGTGGTCATGCTCCGTCAAATCGACTTTCAAGGGCGTCACCACCACATGACCCAGATCTGCCGCATGGAAATCGGTGCCTGAGCTGTCATCCATGGCGGCACCCGCGTTGCCAATCCAATACATGGTTTGACCTCTGGGATCGATCTGGGTGATCACGGGCTCGGCAGCATGACGGCGCCCCAATCGACACACTTTGGGTGGTTTGATCTGGTCCAAGGGCAAGTTGGGAATGTTCACATTCAACAACCAAGGGCGCATGCCCACCAAATTCTGGGCCATCATTTGCTCAACCATCCGCTTGACGGTCTGGGCCGCTGCATCCAGATGGGCCCAACCCTTGTCGATTTGTGATACGGCCATCGCCGGAATCCCAAACAAATAGCCTTCCATCGCCGCACCCACGGTGCCCGAATACAAGGTGTCGTCCCCCATATTGGCACCGTTGTTGATGCCCGAAATCACCAAATCGGGACGGTACCCCAGCAAGCCGGTCAAGGCAATGTGGACGCAGTCGGCCGGGGTGCCATTGACATAGCGAAAACCATTGTCTGAGCGATTCACATACAAGGGGGTGTGCAGCGTCAGCGCGTTGGATTTGGCACTGTTGTTGTGTTCTGGCGCGACCACTTCAACATCCGCAATTGTCTGCAACGCACTGTGCAAGGCAACGATGCCATCGGCACGAAAGCCATCATCATTGGAAATCAGTATTTTCATGGGTCTTTTGGAGGGGTGTCCCATTGTAGGACGATGCCCCAAGTGATGCGAAACCAGACGGAAGAAACACCTCTGGCCAGCGCTTGGTCGCTAGCGAGACATGATGAGCCATGGGGCGCTGTCTAAGATCTCCCCTCGTTTGAAATGCATCTTTGGAGAAACAGCATGCACGCTTGGCTTTGCGAAAACCCCACGGGCGTTGAAGCGCTCACATGGAAAGAGGTCCCTAAACCCCAGCCAGGTCCTGGCGAGGTTCTCATAGAAATCAAAGCCGCCA
This sequence comes from Comamonadaceae bacterium, assembly GCA_027484105.1. Taxonomy (GTDB): domain Bacteria; phylum Pseudomonadota; class Gammaproteobacteria; order Burkholderiales; family Burkholderiaceae_C; genus Limnohabitans_A. The sequence continues at coordinate 50,559 of JAIXUG010000025.1, read as the reverse complement.
GTCTGAATTTTCCAGATCTGTTGATCGTGCAAAACAAATACCAGATGAAGCCTGCTTTGCCCTTTGTGCCTGGCTCAGAGTATGCGGGCACGGTTCAAGGCATTGGTGAGGGCGTGACTCATCTGAAAATGGGTCAAAACGTTGCCTGCCTGTCTGGAACAGGCGGTTTTGGCACGCACACCCTGGCACCCGCCAAATTGTGCATGCCTTTGCCGGAGCATTTTCCAGCCACGGATGCTGCAGCCTTCATCATGACCTATGCCACGTCGCATCACGCGCTGGTTGATCGGGCAGCCTTGAAGGCAGGGGAAACCGTCTTGGTTTTGGGCGCTGCAGGTGGCGTGGGGACCGCCGCCATTCAAATTGCCAAAGCCGTGGGAGCCAAAGTGATTGCAGCGGCATCCACCGACGAAAAATGCGCCCTGTGCAAAGAGCTCGGAGCCGATGCCGTCATCAATTACAGTACCGAAAATCTGAGAGAGGCGCTGAAAACACTGACGGCAGGCCAAGGGCCTGATGTGATTTATGACCCCGTGGGTGGCGACATCGCAGAGCCCGCATTTCGCTCCATCGCTTGGCGCGGCCGCTATTTGATCGTCGGTTTTGCCGGCGGACCCATCCCTGCCCTGCCCTTGAATTTGCCCTTGCTCAAGGGGGCCTCCTTGGTCGGCGTGTTTTGGGGAGACTTTGCCAAAAGAGAACCCCAAGCCAACGCAAACATGATGCGGACCTTGGCCGATTGGTACGCCCAAGGCAAGGTGAAACCTGTGATTGACAGAACCCTGCCGATGAGTGAACTCAAAGCAGCCTACGCGTTGATGGGGACGCGCAGCGTGAAAGGCAAATTGGTGATGGTGAACTGATCCGTCTTGAGGGGTCTCCATCCAGAACGATGCCCCTCATGATGCTGTATGCAAAAGCGCATCGTATCGGCCAGATCAGAGTTTTGGGCCAAAAAAAAGGAAGCTAACGCTTCCTTTTTGGCGAAAAGATGTTGGCACTTCTTTTCAGATCTGGAGCGGGAAACGAGGCTCGAACTCGCGACCTCAACCTTGGCAAGGTTGCGCTCTACCAACTGAGCTATTCCCGCAATTCAAACAATGGGCCTTGAGGGCCAATGTTGTTTGCAATGTGCTGCATTGTAACGCAATATCTTGGGTATTTCGCCGCAGCCTCGTTTTTTTGCATCAATGTTTCACGGCCTCCGGCTTGGCTGTTGCAGCAACTGCAGGCAAAGCAGCGGCCGCCACTTCTTCTTCGCTCAAAGGTGTGGGCTTGGCTTCCAGGGCAACGTCCAACACCTGGTCAATCCATTTCACAGGCACGATTTCCAGGCCGTCTTTGACATTGCCGGGAATATCCTGAAGGTCCTTCACATTGTCCTCCGGGATCAACACGGTCTTGATCCCTCCGCGCAATGCGGCCAGCAACTTTTCCTTCAAGCCACCTATTGCCGTCACCTCACCGCGCAAGGTGATCTCGCCCGTCATGGCCACATCGGCACGCACGGGAATACCGGTCATCGCCGACACCATGGCCGTGGTCATGGCGGCACCAGCACTGGGGCCATCTTTGGGGGTCGCACCATCAGGCACATGAATGTGAAGGTCTTTCTTGTCGAAAACATCGTCTTTGATGCCCAACAGACGGGAGCGGCTGCGGACCACCGTGCGAGCTGCTTCGACAGACTCTTTCATCACATCACCCAGTGAGCCGGTGCGGGTGATCACCCCCTTGCCCGGCATCAGGGCCGCCTCGATGGTCAGCAGGTCCCCACCCACCTCGGTCCAGGCCAATCCGACCACCTGGCCGATCTGATTCTTTTGCTCAGCCCGACCATAGGTGTACTTGCGCACACCTAAAAACTCGTTCAAATTGTCGGCGCTCACCACCACCTGTGGTTGCATTTGCTTGAGCAGCAAAGCCTTGACCACTTTGCGGCAGATCTTGCCCAATTCCCGCTCAAGAGACCGGACACCCGCCTCACGGGTGTAGTAACGCACCACATCGCGAACAGCTTCTTCGCTGACCTGTAATTCGGACTCTTTCACACCGTTGTTGGCCATTTGCTTGGGCAACAAATACTTCATGGCGATGCTGGTTTTTTCGTCTTCGGTGTAACCCGACAAGCGGATCACCTCCATCCGATCGAGCAAGGCCGATGGAATGTTCATGGAATTGGAGGTGGCCACAAACATGACATCGCTCAAATCAAAATCCACTTCGACGTAATGATCGCCAAAGGTGTGGTTTTGCTCAGGGTCCAACACCTCCAGCAAAGCGCTCGATGGGTCACCCCGGAAATCGGTGCCCAGCTTGTCAATCTCGTCGAGCAAGAACAAGGGGTTCTTGGTGCCCACTTTGTTCAGGTTTTGCAGGACCTTGCCGGGCAAGGCGCCAATGTAGGTGCGGCGGTGCCCGCGAATTTCGGCCTCGTCGCGCATGCCCCCCAAGGCCATGCGGACGTATTTACGCCCAGTGGCTTTGGCGATGGATTGACCGAGCGAGGTCTTGCCCACCCCTGGTGGCCCCACCAGGCACAAGATGGGTGCCTTGACCTTGTCCACACGCTGCTGCACCGCAAGGTATTCGAGAATACGGTCTTTGACTTTGTCCAAACCGTAGTGGTCCTGATTGAGCACGTCTTCGGCGTTCGCCAAATCATGTTTGAGCTTGGTCTTTTTGCCCCAAGGCAAACCGATCAGCACATCCAGGTAGTTGCGCACCACCGATGCCTCGGCCGACATGGGTGACATGAGCTTGAGCTTTTTGAGCTCACCTTCCGCTTTTTTGCGGGCCTCGGCCGACATCTTGGCGGCCTTGATCTTCTTTTCGATTTCCTCGATGTCCGCGCCTTCTTCACCATCGCCCAGTTCTTTCTGGATGGCTTTGACCTGCTCGTTCAGGTAAAAGTCGCGTTGGTTCTTTTCCATCTGGCGCTTGACACGGCCACGGATGCGCTTGTCCACATTGAGAATGTCCACCTCGTGCTCAAGCTGAGCAAACAGGTTTTCGAGTCGCGACTTGATGTGGGCCAAGTCCAGAACTTGTTGCTTGTTTTCAAGTTTGAGTGGCAGATGGGCCGCGATGGTATCGGCCAAACGACCTGGGTCGTCAATGCTGGAAATGGAGGTCAGGATCTCTGGCGGGATTTTCTTGTTGAGTTTGACGTACTGGTCAAACTGCTGCATCACGGCACGGCGCAAGGCCTCGATCTCGCTGCTGTCATCCGACTGCTCTGTCACAGGGTCCACGGGTGTCACCGAGGCCACAAAGTGGGCCTCAGTGTCCACAATCGACTTGACCATGGCGCGTTGCTGGCCTTCGACCAACACCTTCACAGTGCCATCGGGCAACTTCAGCATTTGCAAAATGGTCGAGACGCAACCCACATCGAACATGTCGTCGACTGCTGGCTCGTCCTTGGCCGCCGTTTTTTGGGCCACCAGCATGATCCGGCGTTCTGCGGCCATGGCCGATTCCAGTGCCTTGATGCTCTTGGGTCGCCCCACAAACAGCGGAATGACCATGTGGGGAAACACCACCACGTCGCGCAGCGGCAGCATGGGCAGTTCGATCAAATTAGGCGGCAGTGGTGTGTGTCCAGACATGGTGTGTCCCTCAAGTCAATTCAGCAGCACATGGATGCTGCGCCCACAATTTCAACCCATGGCATCGAAGGGTTATTCATCGGGTCTCGCGAATGGAGATCAGGCCTGCTTGGCCGACTCGCGGTAAACCAGCAACGGTGGCTTGTTGTCGTCAATGACAGACTCGTCCACCACCACCTTTTCAACGTTCGCCTGGTTGGGCAGTTCAAACATGGTGTCGATCAAGGCCTGCTCCATGATCGAACGCAAACCACGGGCACCGGTTTTGCGGGCCAGAGCTTTGCGGGCCATGGCGGTGAGTGCATTGGGCCGCACTTCGAGCTCCACACCTTCCATGGCCAAGAGTTTGGTGAATTGCTTGACCACCGCATTCTTGGGTTCGGTCAGGATTTGAACCAAGGCCTCTTCACTCAGCTCCGCCAAAGTGGCCACAACAGGCAAACGCCCCACCAATTCGGGAATCAGGCCAAATTTGATCAAATCTTCCGGTTCAACCTCATTGAAGACATCGGTGAGCGAGCGCTGCTTCTTGCTTTTGACCGTGGCGGCAAAACCGATGCCGCCAGATTCGGTGCGGTTTTCAATCACTTTTTCAAGGCCGGCGAAAGCTCCGCCGCAAATGAACAGGATGTTGGTCGTGTCGATCTGCAAAAAGTCCTGATTGGGATGCTTGCGGCCACCTTGAGGGGGCACGCTGGCCATGGTGCCTTCAACCAGCTTGAGCAAGGCCTGTTGCACGCCCTCGCCCGACACATCCCGGGTGATCGAGGGGTTGTCGGACTTGCGGGTGATCTTGTCAATTTCGTCGATGTAGACGATGCCGCGCTGGGCACGCTCAACATCGTAATTGCAGGTCTGCAAGAGCTTGGCCACAATGTTTTCGACGTCTTCACCCACATAACCCGCTTCGGTCAAGGTGGTGGCATCGGCCATGACAAAAGGCACATCCAGCATGCGCGCCATCGTCTGCGCCAACAAGGTCTTGCCGGAACCCGTAGGGCCGATCAACAAGATGTTGCTCTTGGCCAGTTCCACATCGTCTCTTTTGGCACCCTCTTTGTGCTTGAGGCGTTTGTAGTGGTTGTACACCGCCACCGCCAAACTGCGTTTGGCTTTTTCCTGGCCAATCACGTAATTGTCCAGATTGGTTTTGATGTCCAGCGGCGTGGGCAAGCCCTCTTTCGCTGCATCGGCCACGGTCGCGGCACCCAATTCGTCGCGCACGATGTCATTGCACAAATCGATGCACTCGTCACAAATGAAGACCGAGGGCCCAGCGATCAGCTTTTTGACCTCATGCTGGCTTTTGCCGCAAAAGGAGCAAAACAGGTTTTTCTCAGAAGTTGAGCCTTTTTTATCGGCCATAGATGTCGCCTCGGAATCCGCAATTCGTCAATGATAACGAAAGAAAAACGGCGTTTACCCTTTCGAGGTCAACGCCGTCTGCCAGGGTGCCGGACGAACCGGCCAAGCTCAAGAGCGTTTCGAGATGACTTCGTCGATCAGGCCGTACTCTTTGGACTCGGTCGCAGACAGGTAATAGTCACGCTCGGTGTCGAGTTCGATCTTCTCCAGCGGCTGCCCGGTGTTCTCGGACAGGATACGGTTCAGATGTGCACGCGTTTTGACGATTTCACGGGCCGCAATCTCGATTTCCGTGGCCTGGCCTCGTGCTCCACCCAAAGGCTGATGAATCATGATCTTGGAGTTAGGCAGTGAAAACCGCTTGCCTTTGGCCCCGGATGACAGCAAAAACGCACCCATGCTGGCGGCCATGCCGTTGCACAGCGTGGACACATCGGGCTTGATGAAGTTCATGGTGTCGTAAATCGCCATGCCCGCACTGACCGAGCCCCCGGGCGAGTTGATGTACAGCGAAATGTCCTTTTCCGGGTTTTCACTCTCCAGAAACAACAACTGGGCCACGATCAGGTTGGCCATGTGGTCATTGACCTCGCCCACCAAAAAGATCACGCGCTCCTTGAGCAAACGCGAATAAATGTCGTAAGCACGTTCGCCACGGCCCGATTGCTCGATGACCATGGGCACCATGCCCAAATTTGTGATGTCCAGTGCGCTCATCTTTTCTCCAAGAAATTCCCAATGACTTTAACCTGAGTTTTCAACCCCACCAAAGAGATGGGGCTTGTCAGCCAGACTGCAAGCCTGGCACAAGCCCCATTCTTGAGGGATTCAAACCAGAATCAGGCTTGTTGACCCATCAACTCTTCGAAAGTAATGGCCTTTTCGACCACCTTGGCCTGGGCCAGAACAAAATCTGACACATTGCTCTCGATCACCACGGCTTCGACTTCGGCCATGCGCTGGTTGTCGCTGTTGTACCAACGCACCACGTCATCGGGACGCTCGTAGCTGGACGCCAGCTCCTGAATGTGGGCCTGGATCTGCTCGGGCTTGGCATGCAAGGTGTTGCCACGCACCACTTCAGCCACCACCAGACCCAGTCGCACGCGCTGCTCGGCTTGGGGGCGGAAGATGTCATCGGGAATCGGCGCCTTGTCAGCGTCCTTGACACCGCGCTGCTTCAGGTCAGCACGGGCGCCCTCTTTCAGGCGTTCGATTTCATTTTGCACAATGGACTGGGGCAGGTCCAGCTCGGCCTTGGCCACCAAAGCGTCCATGGCGGCTTGCTTGTTGCGGGCCAGCAAGCGGAATTTCACTTCACGCTCCAGGTTTTTGCGGATGTCAGCGCGCAGGCCTTCAACCGAGGCGTCAGCGATGCCCAAGGACTTGGCCAGGGCCTCATTGACTTCGGGCAGGTGGGCGGCTTCGATTTTCTTGACGGTGACCAGGAAGTCGGCCGTTTTACCCGCCACATCTTGACCGTGGTAGTCGGCTGGAAAAGCCAAGGGGAAGGTCTTGCTCTCGCCGAACTTCATGCCGCGAACCGCGTCTTCGAATTCCTTGAGCATCTGGCCATCACCCAGAATGAACTGGAAATCGTCGGCTTTACCGCCAGAGAACACTTCACCGTCAATCTTGCCTTCGAAGTCGATGGTGGCGCGGTCGCCGTCTTGCGCAGCAGCATCTTGGGCGCGCTGGGCAAAGGTGCGACGTTGTTTACGCAGGATGTCGATGGTCTTGTCGATGGCGGCATCCGACACTTCAGCGGTCAGCTTTTCGACTTGGGTGTCGGCCAGGTTGCCGAGTTTGACTTCGGGGTACACCTCAAAAATGGCTTCAAAGTTCAACTCGCCTTCGGGCGCGCCCTCTTTTTCAGAAATGCGGGGCTGGCCTGCCACGCGCACTTGGGCTTCGTTGGCGGCCAAGGCAAAAGCTTCGCCGACCTTGTCGTTCAGCACTTCGTACTGGACCGAATAGCCGTAGCGCTGGGCCACAACATTCATGGGCACTTTGCCGGGACGGAAACCGTCCATCTTGACGGTGCGGGCCATTTTCTTAAGGCGGGCATCCACTTCAGACTGGATGGCCGTCACGGGCACAGTCAGGGTGATCTTGCGTTCCAGTTTTTCCAGGGTCTCTACAGTCACTGTCATGGTCATTCTCGGTTAATTGAATTTCGCTCATGCCGCCAGGTTGCCCTGTTGGCCAAAAGTTTCTGGTGCGCGGGGCGGGACTCGAACCCGCACAGTGTTGCCACCGTCAGGACCTAAACCTGGTGCGTCTACCAATTTCGCCACCCGCGCACATCCAAACAAAAAGGGCGTCAGGCCCGCCAGCACACCCGCAAGTGCACCACTGCGCCTGACCGCCCGGTTGAAATCGGTCAACTTTCTATTTTAGCCGCTCCCACACAGCAAAAATCGCTTGCGCTCATAGGGATCGGCCCTGATGGGGGCGTTCAATCCTGAACCAGGCGGCGTACATGGCTGGCAGCGCCAGCAGCGTCAGCGCTGTGGCCACGATCAGCCCGCCCATGATGGCGACCGCCATCGGCCCCCAGAAAATGCTGCGCGACAGTGGGATCATGGCCAGCACAGCGGCGGCGGCGGTCAACACGATGGGGCGAAGACGGCGCACAGCCGACTCCACAATCGCTTGCCAAGGCGCCATGCCTGCCGCCCGGTCTTGCTCAATTTGGTCAATCAAAATCACCGAATTGCGCTGGATCATGCCCATGAGCGCGATCACGCCGAGCAAAGCCACAAAACCAAAGGGGCGATCGAGCACCAGCAAAGCTCCTGCCACGCCCGCCATGCCCAAGGGCCCGGTCAGGAAGACCAGCATGGCCCGACTGAAACTTTGCAGCTGCAGCATCAGCAAAGTGAAGGTGATGAACAGCATCACCGGCACCCCCGCTGCGATCGATGCCGAGCCTTTGGCGCTCTCCTCCACCGCCCCCGCCACCTCGATGCGGTAGCCATTCAAACCCTGCGCAGTCCAAGCGCGCTCGGTCTTTTTCAAATCGGGCAACAGCTGTTCAGTCACTGTGGCGCCCTGCAGGCCTTCGGCGATGTCCGCCTGTACCGTGATGGCATATTGGCGTCCTTCACGCCACATCACCCCCGGCTCCCAACCGAACACCGGCTGCGCGACATGCAGCAGCGGCACCATCCGTCCAGACGCGGTGGGCACATAAGCCTGCTGCAAGTCGGACAAGGCATCGCGCTCGGCCAGTGGCTGGCGCAGCACGATGTCGATCAGTTTGTCCCCTTCGCGAAACTGCCCCACCGGCGCGCCGCTGAGCAAAATGCGCGCGGCCTGAGCGATCGACTGGCTGCTCACGCCCAAGGCGCGGGCCTTGGCCTGGTCCACCTCCAGGCGCACCGACTTGACCGACTCATTCCAGTTGTCGTTGACGCCCCGGGTGTTGGTGTTTTGCCGCATTTGCGCCTTGATTTCATCGGCCTTCAGACGCAAGACCTGTGGGTCAGGCCCCACCACGCGAAACTGCACCGGATAAGGCACGGGCGGGCCATTGGGCAACAGTTTCACCCGACCGCGCACCTCGGGGAACTCTTGCGCCAACACCGTGGGCAAACGCTGGCGCAGGGTTTCGCGAGTTTTGAGGTCAGTGGGCAGCACAATCAGCTGTGACACATTGGTCTGGGGAAAGACTTGGTCCAAGGGCAAATAAAACCGGGGTACCCCCGAGCCCACCCAGGCAGTGACCGATTTCACACCTGCTTCTTTGGCCAGCCTCTGCTCCACCCGGCGGGTGATGTCCTCACTGGCTTCAAAGGGCGAGCCCTCGGGCAACCACAAGTCGACCATGATTTCCGGACGGCTGGAGTCCGGGAAAAACTGCTGCTGCACCTTGCCCATGCCCACCATGCCCAAGGAAAACAAGAACACGGTGATGCCAATCGTCTTCCATCGGTGGATGACACACCAAGTCACCCATGCGCGAAAACGCCGGTAAAAAGGGGTGTCAAACATCTCCGCCGAATCCAGCTGCGCCGCAGACATGGCGTGCGCTGGCGGTTTGAGCAACCAAGCCCCCAGGTAAGGCACAAAGTAAACCGAGGCCACCCAGCTCACCAACAAAGCCACCACCGTGACCGCAAAAATCGCAAAGGTGTATTCCCCCGTCATGGACTTGGCCATGCCAATGGGCAAAAAGCCTGCGGCCGTGATCAAGGTGCCCGTCAGCATGGGCATGGCCGTGAGCTCATAAGCGAAAGTGGCCGCGCGCACCTTGTCGTAGCCCTCCTCCATCTTTCGCACCATCATCTCCACCGCAATGATGGCGTCGTCCACCAACAGGCCCAAGGCGATGATGAGCGACCCCAGCGAAATTTTGTGCAAGCCAATGCCAAAGTAATGCATGGCCAAAAACGTGACCGCCAGGACCAGCGGAATCGTGATGCCGACCACCAGCCCAGGCCGAATGTCCAGGGTCCAGCGCCGCCACACAGGGTGCTGGCCAGGGCGCTTGTGCAGGCCCAGCGCTAGAAAACTCACCGCCAGCACGATCACCACCGCTTCGATCAGCACCTTGATGAATTCGTTGACCGAACTGGACACGGCGCGCGGCTGGTCCTGCACCTGACTCAGCACCATGCCCGCAGGCAAACTGAGCTGAACTTCGGCCACCACCTTGCGCAAGGACTCACCCAGCGCAATGATGTCGCCCCCCTTGGCCATGGACACACCCAAGGCAATCACCTCTTGGCCATCGTGGCGCACCTTGACGAAGGGCGGATCGGCATAACCCCGGCTGACGGTGGCGATGTCCGACAGGCGCAGCTGTGCCCCCGAAGCCCCGCGAATCGGCAGGGCACGCAGATCGTCCAAGTCCTGGAACTGGCCACCCACGCGCACCTGCACCACGTCCACTGTGCTTTGCAAAGTGCCCGCCGACTCCACAGCGTTTTGCTGGTTGAGTTGCGCCAAAACCTCCGTCATGTTCAAGCCCATCAGGGCCAGCTTTTTTTGCGAGACTTCGACAAACACCTTTTCGTCTTGCGCGCCAAACAAGTCCACTTTGGCCACATCGCTGACGCGAAGCAAGGTCTGGCGCAAGCTGTCGGCCTGCTCTTTGACTTCGGCTGGGCTGAAACCCTGGCCGCTCAGCGCATAAATCACGCCAAAAACATCGCCAAATTCATCGTTGAAAAACGGCCCGATCACGCCCTGTGGCAGGGTACCACGCATGTCGCCGATTTTCTTGCGCACCGCATACCAGACCTGCGGCACATCGGCCGGGTTCGAGTTGTCTCTGATCTGGAAGATGATCTGCGCCTCGCCAGGCTTGGAATAGCTGCGGATCTTGTCGGCATACGGCACCTCTTGCAAGGTCCGCTCGATCTTGTCAGTCACCTGCTCGGCCACTTGCTGGGCGGTTGCCCCTGGCCAATAGGCCCGCACCACCATGGCCCGGAAGGTGAATGGCGGATCTTCGTCTTGACCCAGCTGAAAATAAGACGCCATGCCCAGCACCATCAACACCACCATCAGGTAGCGTGTCAGGGCTGGGTGTTCCAGCGCCCAGCGCGAGAGGTTAAAGCGCGGAGTGTCGTGGTCGGCCATGTGCTCACCTCGCCGGGTTGGATGTGGCACCGCCAGGGGCTGCCGTGGTGGCCGATGCAGGTGCATACACCGTCACTTTTTGACCCGGCGAGAGCACATGCACGCCAGCGCTTACCACTTTCTGTCCGGTTTTCAAACCCGAGGTGATGCTCACCTGCTGACCATCCACTGCGCCCACTTGCACCGCCTGGGTGTTGACGGTCATGCTGGCCTCGTCCAGCACCCACACCACGGTTTGCCCTGCTTCTTCTTTCAGGGCGCTGGTGGGCAACTGAATGACGCCGCTTTGGCTGCCCGGCAAATAAGCCGCCGACACATTCACGGTGGCCCCCAGTGGCCAGCGCACAGCCGCATCCAGCGCCAGCTTGATGCCATAGGTGCGGGTCACAGGGTCGGCACTGGCACCCAGCTCGCGCACCTTACCTGACACCGATTGACCTGTGCTGGTGAGGGTGGCGCGCAGGGTCTGCCCCAGCTTCAAGGCCATGCGGGTGCTTTCGGACACTGAAAACACCACGTCTCGGGGTCCTTCGTGTGCCAGACGCAGCACCGGTTGCCCTGCGGCCAGAACCTGCCCGACCTCTGCCTCCACCGCCGTGACCACCCCCGATGCCGTGGCTGTCAAGCGGGTGTAGGCCGCTTGATTGGCCTGGGCTTGGGCTTGAGATTGCGCTTGGATCAACTGGGCTTGGGCCGCTTGCAGGGCAGTTGCACGTCGATCGAGCTCCGCGCCACTGATGAAGTTCTGGTTTTTCAGGGCCTCAAAGCGCTTGAACTCGGCCTGTGCGACATCCCGCTGGCTTTGTGCAGCGCCCACCTGGGCCTGCGCCGCCTGCGCCGCCAGTTGGTAGTCTTGCGCATCGATCAGCGCCAGCAGTTGCCCCGCTTGAACCACTTGGCCCACCTCGGCCTGGCGTTGCACCAATTTACCGCCGACTCTGAAACCCAGACGCGACTCCACCCGCGCACGCACTTCTGCGGCGTATTCCCCTTGCACATTCAAGCTTTGACCACCGACGGTGATCAACTTGACAGAACGCACGGGCTCTTGCGCGACCTCCGGGCGCGAACAGGCCACCAAAAGCAGCGCCGAACCCACAATGGACAACGCACACAGGCGCATGAGCGGGCGTTCCACCGCCGGGGGTAATGAGGGCTTAAGCATGAATAAAATTCCCTGAAATTAATGACTGACTGGTTAGTAATCTAAGCAAAGACCTGATCTGTGTCAAGCGACAATAGACCATCACCCTGCTGTGACACGGTCATCACAGGGCCTGACCCAGACCCTGCACATCCACGACATGAATCTCGCGCGCCCCTTGAAGACCCGCTCGCCACTGAACGCTGCAAACCTGCAGCTCTTGCGTGGGGTGTCGCGCTCTTTTTACCTGTCGATACGGCTATTGCCAGGCCCACTGCGGGCGCCCGTGGCGGTGGGCTATTTGTTGGCGCGAGCCACCGATACCGTGGCCGACACCACCGCCATGCCCCAAGCCGAACGGCAGGCGCTGCTGGCTGACTTGTTGCAGGCCATCGATGCGCCTGCCGAGCAGCTGGACCGCCTGCGCAAGGCCCTCAGCCTGGCCTTGGCCGGTTTTGCTGCGCACCAAAGCAATCCGAATGAACGCGCCTTGATGCAGGCCTTGCCCGACTGCTTGCCGCTGTTGCACCGCCTGTCCAAGGCCGACCAAGCCAGTGTGCGCGCGGTACTGACCCCCATCACGCAGGGCCAAACCCTGGATGTGCACCGATTTGGCCATGCCAGCCCATCATCGCTCCAAAGCCTGCACAGCGAAGATGAATTGACGCATTACACATGGCTGGTCGCCGGATGCGTGGGTGAGTTCTGGACCGAGTTGTGCACGCTCCACCTCCCCGGCTTTGCCAGCCTGCCCACTGAACAAATGCACAGCTTGGGCAGGCAATACGGTATGGGCCTACAGCGCCTGAACATCGTGCGCGATGTCGCTGCCGACCTGACCCAGGGCCGCTGTTACTTCCCCCGTGAACGCTTGCAGGCACTGGGCCTGACCCCTGAAACCCTGGCCCAAGCGGCCAGAACCGGGGACCGGACCGGCTGCTTCAAACTCGCCCCGCTGTACCAGGAATACCTGCAGCAAATTCAAACCCAACTGGAAGGCGGCCTGCACTACAGCTGCGCCCTGAACAGCCGACGCCTGCGCTTGGCCAGCGCCCTGCCCGCTTTGATCGGTGCGCGCACCCTGGCCCTTCTGACACAAGCCGGACCGCAAGCACTGGCCGCAACACCGAGCCCAAGCATCAAGATGCCGCGCCACGAAGTTCGCGCCTTGCTGTGGCGTTTGGTGCTCGGCGGCATATCACCCCGGGTGCTGAAACAAGAGTTTGAGCGCCTGTCCCAGTGCGAGAATCCACCCCCATGAACCCGCAAGATTACGTCCAGCAAAAAGCCGCCGCCTCGGGCAGCAGCTTTTATTACGCCTTCCTGTTCCTGCCGCCTGAGCGCCGTGCGGCCATCACCGCCTTTTATGCCTTTTGCCGAGAAGTGGACGACGTGGTCGATGAAATCAGCGACCCCGGTGTGGCCGCTACCAAACTCGCCTGGTGGCAAAAAGAGGTGCTCCAAGCGTATGGAGGTCAGCCCACACACCCGGTCATGCACGCCCTCATGCCGCTGACCCAGCCCTTCGGCATCGAGAGCCGCCACCTGATGGCCGTGATCGACGGCTGCCAGATGGACCTGAACCAGACCCGGTATCTGGACTTTGCGGGTCTCACCCAATACTGCCACCTGGTGGCTGGCGTGGTGGGCGAGGTCGCCGCCCGCATCTTTGGCCAAACCGACGAGGCCACCACCGCCTATGCGCACAAGTTGGGACTGGCCTTTCAGATGACCAACATCATCCGCGATGTGGGCGAAGACGCCATGCGCGGGCGCATTTACCTGCCGCTCGACGAGCAGCAACGCTTTGGCGTCAAAGCGCAAGACCTGATCCAACGCAGCTATTCGGACAACTTCACCGCGCTGATGAAGTTCCAGACGGAACGGGCCCACGCCCTGTACGACGAAGCCCTGGCCCTGCTGCCTGCAGCCGACCGCCGCGCCCAAAAACCCGGCCTCATGATGGCCAGCATTTACCGCACCTTGCTGCGCGAGATCGAAGCCTCGGGCTTTCAGGTGCTGCACCAGCGCATCGCCCTCACGCCCCTGCGCAAGCTGTGGCTGGCCTGGAAAATGCAGGCCTTGGGCAAGTTCTGATCACTTCATGGCGCGCATGCGCTTGTGCGCTGGCCGCTCCAAGCAGACTTTCAACCAAGCGGCCACAGCCGGGTGCTGCGCCAACAGCCCAGGTGCCGGGCGAATCCAGCTGGCCACACTGGCCACGCACACATCGGCCACCGTGAAACGGTTGGCGGCCAGGTAATCCTCACCTTTGGTGTGTTGGGCTTGCAGGTGTTGCTCCAGCACCGCCAAGGGCACTTTCAGGCGGCTTTCAGCCTGGTCAGCCAGTTCGGGCTTGCGCTGGTCTTCCGGCATGGCCATGCGGTGCATCAGCACCGTGAGCGCGTCCTTTTCAAGCTCGGTCACGGCCCAAAAGGTCCAGCGCAGGGCTTCGGCTTCTTCGCGGGGTGAAGCAGATGTGATCGACTGGCCATCGGCTTGCCCATGAACGCGGGCGATGTAAAGCGCGCAGGCCATGCTTTCCCACACGGTCACGGCGCCATCGGCACGCTCGTCCACCACCACCGGGATGTGCCCATTGGGGTTGAGCGCCAAGAACTCGGGCGTGCGTGTCGCACCCGCTTTGTAGGTCATGGCGATGTGCTCAAAGGGCACGCCCAATTCCAATGCAGCCCACAAGGGCCGTGCAGCGCGGGAAGCGCCCATGCCGTAAATTTTCAAAGTCATCTCTGTCTCCTGATGTTTGCGTCACACAGGCCGATGTCGGGGCTGAAGCCGCCGACCTACAAGGCGTATTCGGGCCAACTGGCGCACAGCGCGTGCAGGTCTCGCACCTCCAGGTGCGGCCGCGTGTCGCCATGGGTCCAGGCCTGGCCTTCTCGGTTGAGCCAGGCCACCTGCATGCCGGCAGCCAATGCGCCCACACCATCGGCATGGGCGTCGTCGCCAATGTGCAGCACTTCATGCGGCTGCACACCCGCTGCTGCGGCACCCGCCTCAAAAATCCGCACATCGGGTTTGGCCACGCCCAGCGACTGGGCGCTCACGCTGGCGCGAAAGTGCTGCCCAATGCCCACGCGGTGCACATCGGCATTGCCATTGGACAGGGCCACCACCGGCCACCGTGCACTCCAGAATGTCAAGGCAGGCAAAGCGTCATCAAACAGCTCCACCCGCTGGCGTTCAGCAAAGAACACCTCAAATGCAGGCTCCGCCAAATGCAAAGGGTCACCGGCCTGCCGCAACAGGGCGCGAATCGCTTCGAGTCTCAAAAAAGACAAATCGTGCGCCCGATCTGCATGGCGCGCATTGATCTCGGCGCGCACGGCTTTTTTCAGTTCGGCATCGGCCGACAAGGCCGCCGTGCGGGGGGCATGGGTGGCCAGCCAAGTGCTCAACACAGCCTCGGCCCGGTGGATGGTGGGCCAGACGGGCCACAAAGTGTCGTCCAGATCGAGGGTAATGGCGCGAATGCGGGAAATGTCAAGCATGGTGGTGGGAGAATACCGCATGGCATTCAACAAAGAACCCTCCTTCCAGCACGGGCAAGCCGCCCGCACCGCTGTCCTGTATTGCAATTTGGGCACCCCCAGCGCCCCCACGGCCCCCGCACTGCGCAAGTATCTGGCCGAGTTTTTGGGCGACAGCCGCGTGGTCGAGATCCCCAAACCCATCTGGTGGCTGATCCTGCACGGCATCATCTTGCGCGTGCGCCCCGCCAAATCGGCCGCCAAGTACGCCAGCATCTGGACCGAGCAAGGATCGCCCCTGAAAGCCTTCACCGCACAACAAGCCCAGTCGCTGGGCACTGCCCTGAAAGAACGCGGCCACCACGTCAGCGTGCGTTACGCCATGCGCTACGGCCAGCCCTCCATCCCCGAACAGCTCGATGCCCTCAAGGCCGAAGGCGTGCAGCGCGTGCTGATCGTGCCCGCCTACCCCCAATACAGCGGCACCACCACGGCCAGCGTGTTCGACGCGGTTTACCGCTGGGGCCTGAAAACTCGCCTCATCCCCGAGATGCGCTTTGTCAACCGCTACCACGACGACCCACGGTACATCGCCGCGCTGGCGCAAACGGTGCGCGAACACTGGGCAGCCCACGGTCAAGCCGAACAGCTGGTCATGAGTTTTCATGGCGTGCCCGAACGCACCCTTCAACTGGGTGACCCTTACCACTGCGAATGCATGAAAACCGGCCGTCTGTTGGCCGAGGCGCTGGGCTTGTCCAAAGACCAGTACAAGCTGACCTTCCAGTCCCGCTTTGGCAAGGCCAAATGGCTGGAGCCCTACACCGAACCCACGCTGATCGCCATGGCGCAGCAAGGCGTGAAAAAAGTGGACGTGATCTGCCCTGGCTTCACCAGCGACTGCCTGGAAACGCTGGAAGAAATCCAGCAAGAAGCGCAAGAAGCCTTCTTGCATGCTGGCGGAGAAAGCTTCAGCTACATCCCTTGCCTGAACAACGAAGCCCAGTGGATCGAGGCGCTGGCAGACATCAGTCTCAGCCACATGCAAGCGTGGGATTTGTCTGCGCCCAATGAAAAAGCCCTGGCCGCCAGCCGAGACAGGGCTTTGGCCCATGGTGCCAAGGTTTAATCCCCAGCGATCAGATGCCCGAATGTCCCACGCGTGGCCGACTGACGTCGTAACCAAACCACTTGTGTGAAATGGTTTTGAAGGCTTTGTCCTTCAAAACACCCCTCACCGCCGAAGACAACTGGTCTTGAATGGTTTTGTGCCCCTTGGGCACAGCCAAGCCCACACGCAAGGGGGCCGCCATGGGGGCCCCCACCTTCAATGGCAGTTGGTCCTGCTCAATGTGGTACTCCACGATCAGGTTTTCTTCCAACACCACATCCAACTCTTTGGCGGCCAAGGCCTTCAAGGCCAAATCGATCCGCTCAAACGACCTCACCGACTTGCCCAAGGCCTCGCGCGCCTGATCGGCCACGCCAGTATTGGCCAAAACCCCCAGTTTTCGGCCCAACATGTCATCCAAACTGAAAAAGTCCCGGTCATCCGACTCGTGCAGAACAGCCACCAACTGAATGGAGGCATAGGGCACGACAAAGTCAAATCTGCGCCGATTTTCGGGTGTGTGCAAAAGTTGATTGCCAATGAAGTCAATCTCGCCTTTGGCCAACATGGCTTGTAAGCGATTCAACGAATCGGTCACTGGGACCATTTTCACGTTCATGGACGCCAAGACAGCCTGAACCACATCCACATCAAAACCCTGCAATTGGGCATCCTCCGCCACAAAGCTATAGGGCTGGTACCGCTTGATGAAACCCACCCTCATTTGTCGCGGCGCTTGGGCCAATGCTGGCGAGAGCGCCAAACCCCAAGACATCAAAGCCAAGGCTTGCCAGCATTGCCGGCGATTCAGCCCCTTGACTGAACGCTCAATCATGGAACGCTCCTTCAAAACAATGGCGCAGTTCATGCCCGATGTAATTGAAGCCTGTTTGCAATGGCGTGATGATGGTGCATTCCCGTCTCTTGACATTCCAAAAAGCACAGGCCATGGGCTGAGAATTGATGCGGATGGGCACACCGGTGATGCGCGAGCAAAACTCGTAGCCATCCGGACGAACGGCGTACTTGATCTTGACCGGACTCATGATTCGGGACTCTTCGGCCAGAGGTACAAATCGGCTGCGGTCCACTGCCGGTGGCCCAAAGCGCAAAACGGCCGCCTGCTCCGATGGAGAGACCACTGGGGGGTAACTGTTGGGCCTGGCGGACAAAGGCGTTGGCCCAGAAGGCAAAGCAGGGCTCGGGCTTGCAAGCTCTTGCGCCAGCCCAGACAAAGCCACCCCGCCCAGTGCCACTCCCAGAATGTATGCAGCGGGCTTCATGAAGGTTCCGCCTTGGCCAAAAGGCACTTGAGCAGCAAGCGCCCCATCAAGGTGTGACTGGTCCGGTTAGAGGTCACCATCGTGCATCTGGAGCCCTCAACCGACCAGACCACGCACCCCTCACGCCACAAGCTGCCCCCGTCAAAGCCATTCAAACTCTTGCAATGGCTCTCGACACTGGCCGCATCAGGTTGGACTGACCAGGTCAGGACGGGCTCCTTGATCGCGCGTTCCTGAACGGCTGGAGGCCGAACCACTGAAAAGTCCAGCAAACCGTCAGATGCATGCACAGCCACACCGCCCATTCCTGAAAATGAGAGAAGGAAAAAGCCAATTAAGAACAAAGGACGGGGCGACATACCCCAAAATACTAACCCATAATGAATTAAAAAGAATCCATTTAAGCGACATCAGTCCTTGACAGCCGCTTTCGGATGGCTTGTCGGTGAAGAAGCCGCTGCCGCTCTGGGCACATAACAAATCAACACCTCCGGAATTCGACTGGGTTCACATGCGCAGTGCTCCATCTGGTCAATCCGCGCACTGTCGCAGCTCAAAGTCTCGGCTACGGGTGTCTCTTGCTGGCCTAGCGCAGCCGCCACAGGACCAACGAAATTCACAGCAGATGCAATCGGTTTACGAGCATCGGGCAACACAGCGGCTTGCACCGGAGAAGTCAATGGCGCGCTGTAAATGCTCGCCCGAAGCATCGGGGCCACCAGGCTGTAATTGCTGGCACGTCCACCGCCATGGCCATCTCGCAAGGTGAAATTGACGGACACCGCCTTGTTGACACCTACCGAGGCACTTTCAAAAACACCGCTGGCTTCCAGACCCAATTGCTCTGAACCAACCAATCCCATCAAAGAGCCCAGACGGATGGTGGCGTTCGTCTTGTCATCGAACACCTTGTCCAAAGCCTGGGCCTCCACCTGAAGAAGTCGGGGTTGCAACATGGCCTGCACCCGCAACTCTCCAGCAGGCACTTGCAACACATAATTGCCCGTGTCTTGGCCCACCATGCGCAATCCGCTGATCCTGACCTCTTGCGGCAAAACCCGGCCTTGGGCATCACGCAGCACATCTCGGTCGGCAAATGTTGCCGAGTTGGCCAACAGGGTCACATCATCTCCGGCCACCACGCCTTGACCGCTCAAGCCGGTCAATGGCGCCAGATCTGTTCCGTCGTAGCTTTTGTCTGAGACCACGGCCAATGCATTCAAGGTTTTTGGAGTGATCCTCGCAGCAGCGCTCATGTCACCTTGACTCAATTCGTAGTTGCCAGACTGAGCTCCAGACAAAGCCAGACCTCGAACGCTCACGGCCTGCGACAGCACCACCCCATTGGCATCGCGCTGCACGTTTTTGCTGGCAAACAAGCTGTCGCTGTTCATGGACAAGGCCACTTGGTCACCAGCCAACACCCCCAGCAAAGAGCCCGACACTTGCGCCTGTCGGTTACCGTCGTACACCTTGCCTTGGGCGGTGACCACCGCACTCAGCAACTTGGGGGTGATGCGTGCGCTGCCTGCGTCCACCGTCACTTGGTAGTTGCCCGCATCTGCGCCCGACAAGGACACACCCTCGGCTTGGACACCTTTGGCCACCACTTGACCCAGGGCGTTGCGGCTCACATTCGCATCGGCAAAAGACGCACCGGCTGCGCCCACACTGACCACATCGCCCTCCAAGACGCCCGACAAGCTGCCGCCCGTCAGGCTGGCCGCGCGGGTGCCGTCGTACACCTTGTCCAAGGCCCCAAAAGACGCGGTTATCTGCCGGGGCGTGATCAGCCCTGTACCCGAGACATTGCCAGAAGCAAAGCTGTAATTGCCACGGTCAGCACCTTGCAGCTGCAGCCCGGTCAAGGTAAAGGCCTGGCTGCCAGCATTTTTGCTGGCAAAACTCCCCCCATTGGAGACCACACCCACATCGTCACCGGGCAAGGCACCACCGGGTAACAAACGCATTCCGGCCAACGCCTGAGTGCCATCGTAGACTTTTGAAACGTTGGAAGCATTCAAAGTCATGGTCTTGGGGGCAATCACCAACGATCCTGCAGCCAGCACCAAATCGGTGAAGTTTTGCCCTCCCAGCACTGACCAGGAACCCACCGCGTAATCGTGATTCCCTGCATTCAAAAACCCGGCTGCCGATGTCTGGCCCGTGGTGTTGACTTGCGTGGTCAAGCGAATGGTCGAGCCCAGTGTGTCCGTGGCTTGCCACTGCCCTGCACCCAAGTCGGTCATGGTCAAGGTCGAAATCGTGTTGCAATTGACCCCGCCTACACAGTACTGCGCCGAGATACCCTGCCCCGCTGACGTGTGGCCTGCGGTGGCGGCCGTCACATCACCGTAGATGGCGCTGCGCCCGCCCAATCGAATCAACAACTTGTCAGCCGCCAGCACATTCAAGTTGCCGGGTTGCACCGTGACGGTGTAATTGGCCGCGGTGGGCACCGACGTCAGACCATAAACGCCTGTGAAATGTCCCACCCCCGGCGTTGCAGGGCCCGAGTAGTTGCGGGTCAAAGCACCCAGCACGTCGCTGGACGACTCCCCATTTTGAAGACCGATGACCGTCATGCCCATGTTGGGAGCCAGCACTGGATCTTGGGTCACAAACATGGTGGAGCTGCCCACCTTCACGGTCAAAGGGGCGCGGGTAATGGTGCCCACATTGCCTGTGGCCACTGTAGGCAAGGTGTAGTTGCTGAGCAAGGTAGAACCGGTTGGTGCGAAATGCTCCGCAGCCAAATCGGCCGTGACCAAACCAGCACCGCCCACGTTGTTGGCCACATCCTTGCTGGCGTAACTGCCCGCTGTTTGCGTCACGGCAGCCCCTTCGGTCACGCCGTTCATCGTCACCCATCCTGTGACGGCAAAATTGGACGGGCTTAAATTGTTGGCCGATTGCGTTCCATCGTAGGACTTGGACACCCCGCCCTGCAGGGCCACGGACAAGGCTTTTTTGTTGATGCGCAAACCCGCTTGCCCTGTTACGGAGGTGTTCAGTCCAGCCGCGAGGCTGTAAGCATAAGGCGTTGTCGAAGCGTTTTCGCCACCGGCGCGGGCGCCCGTCAGAGTTGCGATGGCATCTGCTGCCGCCAAACCAACGACATGATCACCCCCTGCACCAGTCACTGTACGGGTCAATACAGAGGGGCCCATATTGCTGGCGTAAGCCGTTTGCAACGCCGCTCGAAGGTCCGGATCAGGGTCACCATAGGTTTTGTGGATGAGCAGACTGGACAAGTCCAAGGAGTGCGCCTCGGCTGGACTCCATGCCGAGCGGAACAACACCTGGTGTTGAGCGCTTGAGCTGATCACATCACCGTGTGCTGCGTTGAAAGCCATGTTCAGCGGTTGGCTGGTTCCGTTGTAGAACAAGGTATTGAACCCAGCACTCAATCGAGACAAAGCGCCTGTACCTGACAGATTGCCTGAATACACATACGTCTTACCCGGGGTGCTCGGATGAGAATGCGTCACCGACTGACCAGACACAGTGAGCACTTGACCTCCGCCGTCATTGCCAGCGGCCAACATGGCGCCTGCAGCCAACACCACATTTCCGGTGCCCGCGTTGTTCACTTTGGGTGCCGTCAAGTGCCCCAGGCCCTCGGTTCTGACCCTTACACCCCCGTTGTTGTTTTGTTGAAGGGTCAAAAAAGAGCCGTCGATCGAAGCCGTGCTTGCAGAATTTGCACCTGCTGTCAGAGATATGGAGTTACCAGACGTTCCGCTTTCAATCAAGTTGAAATTGCTAGCCGCCGCCCCCCAAACCGGGTTGATCGAAGAAACGATGTTGCCGCTGGTGGCATGCAAGGCGACACCCCCACCGTTGTTGATCACGGATGAACCATTAAGACCAATCGCTTGCCGCGTGAAGTTGTGGGCAGTCCCCGTGATGGACACTTGCCCACTGGTGGTGTTCAGCAATCTTGCAACCAAGCCACTGTTGCCCTGTTTATCCAGCCCAAAACCTTGCCCGTACCTCGACACCCCTTCCAGGGTCATGCCCGTACCAGATTGAAAAAGGCCACCAAAGGTATACAGCCCATTAGCCACACTTTGCGTCGTGCCCGTCATGTTCAGGCTTGCAGATGCCACGAAACTGCCGCCTGCACCGTAATAGCCCAGCACCGGACGGTTGGTGTCTGTTGTGGCTTGCGCCAGAACCTGGATGTGACGACCGCTGACCACGGCATTCGATCGGATGCCTGCATCGTAATCGGCAGTGCTGGCTGAACTGCCCTCGAGCTGAATGTCCCCCAAGCTGGTGATGCTGCGTGTCAGTGTCAAACCGTTACCGGCAGAGGTAGTGCTAGTGGCCGTCAGTTTGATGGACCCTGTTCCGTGCGCAACCACACCAGATAAACCATTCACATCCGAGACGACCATGGTGCCCGCACTGGAGATATCCATGCTGCCGTTGTTCGCCGTGCTTCGCGCCGCGAGCGTGAGACCGTCTAATTCTGAGATGAACTGATCCCCGCCAGAACTGCTTGACAAGCTGCTGACGGCGGTTTGCAACCTTTGGGTTGAGGAGCCGATCCCTGAAGCTGCTGTCAAAAACAAATCCGTGCTGCTTAACCTGCCTGCAGTCCGTGTGATAGCGCTACCAGAGGTCAAGGTCAACTGTCGGCTGGCTTCGGTCACCGCAGGTGTGGCGGGGTCATCACCGACGATCAAATTGGCCCCTATGGCAATGTCGCCACCAGTCAGCAAACGCACATGACCAGTTTGAGCCGGCGTCACCGTTGCAGCCGACACCAGAATGCGCCCGGTCCTCGTCAAATCACCAATATCGAGTCGGCCCGCAATGATTCGGCCCAACTCTTCTTGGGACAGGCCCAAATGGGGTTGTGCGCCCAATGTGTCATCGGCCCCGATCAAAATGTCAGCACTGGCTGATGTGGGTTTAAGGGTCACAACCCCGCTCGATCCCGCGTCAACTGTGGCGCCCGGATGAATGAAGAGACTATTGCCTGAGACATCGATATTTCTGGCTCCACTGACCTTCAGGTTGGCCATGACCGCACCATTGGCCGTCAGGGCAACGGCCCGTTGAGTGGTCGCGCTGGTGCGTCCGGTCAGTCGGATATGACCTGACGTCGACTCCAGGGCATTTTGAATGATCACGCCTTGTGTATCCGCACTGGTACTTGTGCCATCCACAATAACGTCACCCGTAGCGCGCACGGCACCTTGCAGGTGAACGCCTGAACCCTGAGCACTGGTCCCCGTCAAAGACACCGAACCCGAAGTCGCGGTGACCAACGCAGCTGTGTAGATCCCTTGGACCCCCGAAGAGACACCGGTCATGACCACGCTCCCCCCCTGGATGGTCGTGGAACTGTTGATGCCAAGTCGGGGAGTTACAGAGCCCGTAGACGTGCCTGTGAGCGTGACCACGCCGCCGCCACTGTCGTTGCCGCTGCGAATCAAACCGTCGTGCGTGATGCCGGTGCCTTGACTGGTGCCTGTCAGGTTGATGTTGCCGCCGTCGCTGGTGATCGTGGCGCCATTGGTATAAATGCCTACACCCGTGGAACTCACGCCGATGAAGTTCAAAGTGCCCCGCTGGCCGGCGTTAGTGCCACTCATGGTGATGGAGTTGGCCACACCCTGCGGGCGCAAATCGATGCCGTTGCCCGATGCGGTCGAAATCCCGTGCAGGGTCAGACTCGACCCATTGTTGACGCTGATGCTGGCCGGGACACCACTGCCGTCTTGCAGGCCAATGCCATTGGCTGCGGATTGACCCAGGATGCGAAGATGGCCGCTGTTGACGTTGATTTGCGCCTGTGTGAACAAACGAGCAGTGGCGTAGTGTGCGCCAATCGTGACGTTGCCGTTGGTGTTGACGGTCACACCGCCGCCAAAGCCCAATCGCATGCCCGCCGTACTGGTGGCGCTGGAGGCCAAGGTGGTCGTGGCTGTACCGGTCGTGTTGAAGTTGATGGTGTTGCCCGACGACGCAAAAATACCACCCTCTCCACCCCCCGTGCCCTCGATCAAGCTGTTGCCGAGGCTGGAGTTGAAGGTGGCGGTGCCGCCATTGAAGCGCACCGCGGTGCTGCTGTTGGTGCCACGAACGGTGTAGGTGCCCGCATGGATGCCGCTGGTACCTTGAAAAATTACCGCTTCCCAGCCGCTGAGCGAAGTGCCAGTGATATCGACCGTACCTGCTAACGCGTCAATCACATTGGCAATGTGGGCGCTGCCTTGAACTGCTGTCTGTGCATTGCCCCGCGCCACGATGGTGACATTGAGGTTGCCTGTGGAAGTGGTGTCGTTGCTGGCTCGACCGATGCGTGCGTTGACGATCACGCGGTTATTGGCATCCAAGGTGAGTGAGGCGTTGTTGGCACCACTCTTGACGATGGCCGAACTCACGGTAATGTTGCCGGCGTCGTTGCCAGGCGAGCCTGCCAATCCGGTAGAAACGGTGACGTTGGTGCCGGCGTTGAGGTTGGCGGCGATGTCACTGGCCAAGATGGTTGAGCCGGTGCTGGGGCTGAACTGCACACCAGCCGTCGCGCCGTCGCTGTCGCCATAAGGAGTGCCTGTCGGCCCGCTGGCGGCAATGTTGATGTTGACAGGGTCAAGCAACCAATCTTTGGCGGTGACCCGTGTGCCGAAAGTGGCCAAGAACTGGCCAGAGGTTTCCACAAATCCGCCTTTGGATTCGAGCTTGGCACCACTGGCGTCGCCCACCGCCGCCAGCACGTTGGTGTCTTTGTCCCGCCCAATGTAGATGTCACCACCGGCTGTGCCGTTGGTGCTGTTGGACTTGATCTGGCCATCCACCCGAATGCGTCCACCATCGGCCAGCACATGCACCTGCCCGCCCTGCACACTCGTGGTGTCGATGCTGCCGCTTTGCAGCACGGTGGCCATGGCCTGGTTGAGCGCAGCGGCCTGCAGGTACACCTGCCCGCCTTCGGTCACGATGGTGCCGCCCTTATGGTTGGCCACCGCCGCGTTGATGCTCGCTGGTGTGAGCTCCAGCCGGATGCGACCGCTTTGGCCAATGGGCAAGCCCACTGTCGGGCTGGGCAGGGTCACCGCATCGGCTGCGGCCATGAAGACGTTGCCTTGAGGCGCTTCGATGCGGCCTTCGTTGCTGACGCTGGCGCCCAGCAGGGCCACATAGCCACCCGGCGCGGCTTGGATCAGGCCGCGGTTGACGATGGCGCTGGTGGATGCGGCTGTGCCGCTGCGGGTGTAGCGCTCTTTGCCCGCCATAAAGTCGGCGTCCGATATGTTCAGGGTGGAGCCGGTAAAGCCCGCAGCACTCACGCTGCCGTCTTTGCCAAAGACCATGCCATTGGGGTTAATCAAAATCACTTGGCCGTTGGCTGTCAGCTGACCAAAGATTTGGCTGGGCGACTCACCGCCCACGCGGTTGAGCAAGACCGACTGGGCGCTGGGCTGCTGGATGTTGACTTTGGCAGCGGCTCCGATGCCAAAGCTTTGCCAGTTGATGGCAGCGCGGTCGGTGCTTTGGTGGATGTTCAGTTGTTGGGCGCTTTGGTTGAACTGCACCGCGCCTTGCACCACCTGGCCCCCGGTGGGCAAGACGTTCGGTGCAGGCTGGGCCCAAGCCGGCGTGGCCCAGACCAGGGCGACCAGTGCAAAGGTGCTGCTGAGAACACCCCAAAAACCATTTTTGAAACCTTCGAATTGATCACCGACACAGCCCAGAAATGCCCCAGGTTGTGATTCATCACCCGCGAAACCACCGGCACCAGTGGCTTTGCCCTGGCTGCTGGCGTGTTCGCCCACGGCCACACGGGCGCCCAAGCGTTTGGAGAAGACAGTTTTGTAGCAACGAGCGTTCATGGCTGATGGGTTGAATGTCTAACTGGCTCGATCGTTAGAACGAAAGAACTGCAGCCGTCACCCGATGGCCATCCATTGACGCTTGATCGCTTGGTCGGAGTGACTTATATTGATTTAATCAATTTTGTCATATATTAACCCATTTAAAAAAATCAAACAATCAAAAGTATCAAATTTATCTGTCTCGAACTGGCAAACAGATTTCCACACCAGTGCCCATGTCTACGTTACAACTGCAGTTGTTGGGTGTTTGTGCAGAGCAAGTTGACGAATCAACAGAACGTTCCCCTTTTCGCCCCTCACTCGATTGAGCGGGAGCGAATGAAGCCCATCGGCTCTGGTCAAAGAAAACACGCGATCGGGTGTTCTCAGAGGCCACAGGGGCCTCGGTGCGGGGCATCTGAAGCGCATTGACAGGTGTGATACTTGCTTTCAACGTCTGACCCATCAACTCGTAATTGCCAGCCTTGCCACCATTTTCGCCATCCTGCAGGCTGTAAATCACATCCACAGGCTGGTTTTGACCCGCGCCTGGTGCACGGAATTGGCCCGAAGCCAAGGCACGCAACTGCTCGGACCCGACCAAACCTGACAAAACGCCCATGCGAACGTCAGCACGGACACTGCCGTCCTCTTTTTTGTCAGCCACCTGGGTCCCAATGACTTCCAATCTTTTCGGTGTGATGGTGGCCATCCCCAAAGCGGTGTCCATCTTCAGACTGTAGTTGCCTGAATCAGCCCCGCTCAAGCGAACCGATTCAAAACGAACACCCTGCGCCTGCACCCCACCTTGAGCATTGCGAAGAACATCCTTGCTGTCAAAAGAACCCCTCCCCCAGCTCAAAGCTAACACGTCCCCCTCGACGACATGGCTCAAACTCAGGCTGCCTGTGGCCACTGCGTTACCGTCATACACCTTGTCTTGTGCACTCACCAGTACATCCAGAGGTCTGGGCAAAATCTTGGCCCGTGCAGTCAAGCTGCTGCCCACCAAAGCGTAATTGCCCGCATCAGTTCCCACCAACCTCAAGCCTTCCACAGTGACCAGCTTGGTCACCACTGCCCCTCTGGCGTCACGGCTGACCCGCTTGTCTTCAAAGCGTGCAATGTTGGCCTCGACACTCACCGAATCGCCAGCCAAAAGACCGGTGCCATTGAGACCAGACAGAGAAGCCGTCGCATTGCCGTCATACACCTTGTCAGCCACAACACCACTGGCTTGCAACAACTTCGGCGTGATGCTCGACCTTGTGACCAAGGATGTGGTCGTCAGGTTGTAATTGGTTGCATTTGGACCCGTGAGGAAAATTCCGGACACCGTCACATCCTGACTCTGGACTTGCCCAGCCGCATCACGCACCACATTTTTGCTCGCAAAATTTGCCGATCCGGTGCTCACACCCACAACATCACCCGCCAGAGCGCCCACAACAGAGCCCCCAACCTGCGCCTCGGTCGTGCCGTCGTACACCTTGTTCTGTGCGTTCACAACAGCCGTCACACTCAAGGGCGTGATGGTGGCGTGGGTGCTCAGGCTTCCAGTGGTGATCAGCCTGTAGTTGTTCCAATGACCCGTGCCATTGACCTTGGTGAGGGCCGACACATCGGCCACCGTCACAGACTTGTTGCTGCCAACATGCTTGCTGGCGAATGTGCCTGTTCCGGTCACGTTCAGGCTCTCTCCCGACACCCCCGTGGCGATCACTCCAGAAGTAATCACCGCACTGGTTGTTCCGTCATACACCTTGTTGGCCGCCGTCAGTCCCGTCAGACTGACATCGCGTGGGTCGATGGTGCCTGTGCTGTTGGCGCTGGTGTTTTGCAGGGCATAGTTGCCTGCATCAGCGCCACCCAAGCTCAGGCCCGTCAGGGTCACCTGCTTGTTGACACCCGCATCTGCCGAAGCAAATTGGGCCGAACTGGCATTGAAGACCAAGTGATCTCCTGCCAACTTGTCTGCCGAACTGCCCAGGACCGAGGCAGTCGTGCTGCCATCGTAGGCGCGATCCGATGTGCTGAAAGAGACCGTCAATGGCTTCGGGGTGATGTCAGCGCTGCTCAAAGCGCTGGTGTTTAGCAAGCTGTAATTGGCCGCATCAGCCCCAGACAAGCTGATGCCCGAAACCGTCACTGATTTTCCAGCGCCCACGTTTTTGTCGTTGAACACTGCACCAGTTTTGACCAAAAAGACTGTGTCACCCGCAATCACATCGGCGGTATTGCCGGTGACCTGGGCCATGTCGGTGCCGTCGTAAACTTTGCTGCTGGCCGCAAAGTTGGCCTGCAGCGCCCGGGCTTGGATGGTGCTGCTGGTGTTGTTGGCAAAGCTGATGCTGTAGTTGCCACCGCCGTTGCCATCGTTGACCGCCACACCCGAAACGGTCACGGTCTTGTTGCCCGAGCCCGCATTGGCATTGGTGAAAGCGAAGGTGCCGCCACTGAATGAATCACCGCTGAACAACTGCGTACCCTGAACCGGCACGGCTTGACCCAAAGCATTGGTGGTTCGGTCGTAGGTTTTGACCACATTGGCCGTACTGATCACCAAGGGTGCGCGGCTAATGACACCATCATTGCCAGAAAAGCTGTTGGACCCACCCATCAGGTAGTAATTGGCAGCATCAGCCCCTGCCAGCACCACATCGGAAATGGTGTACGCCAATCCCGTACCCACATGTCTTTGCGAAAAAGCCCCTGAACCACTGATCGACAAGTCGTCATTGCCCAGTTTGCCGGTCAAACCGACCACCACATTGTTCATCGAGGTGGTGCCATCGTAAGTTTTGGCAACGCCAGTGGCATTGGGCGTCACCGCCTTGGGGTCCACTTGCAAAGCCCCCACAAATATGGGGCTGCCTGAGAAATTGCCTCCGGTCACCAAGGGGCTGAGGTCCTGAATGGCATAGTTCCCCACCACGGTATGGCCAGAGGTGCTGGTGGATGCCAAGTGAGAACCGATGTACGGCTTGAGGGCGACACTGACCGCCCCATTCGCACCATCCGAGAAAGTGAACAAGCCATTGCTGCCTGTGCGGCTGAGCGTGTGGATCACCTGATTATTACTGTCCAAATACTGCGCGGTCGCGTCAAAATTGGTGGCACTGCCATAAACCACACTGCTGCTGCCGGTCAGGTTGGCTGTTCGGATCAACAACTGATTGGCTGGAATGATCGTGTAGTTACCATTGACAAAGCTGATTTGGTAGTTGTTTGAAGTCAGACCACTTGGCACCAAAACGCCGCTGTAGCTGCCAGCGTCCTGTGTAGCGGAATTGGTGCGAGCGATGGTCAAACTCCCGCCCAAAACACTGGACGTTTCACCACCGACCAAGCCCGCATAAGAAACACCATTGAAGCCCATCGCATCCGACTGAGTGACAAAACGGGCATCATCATTGGCCGTGATGGCCAAGATGGCCTTGTTGATCGTGCTGCTGGTGTTGTCAACGTAACTGATCGCATAGTTGACCGTCACATCCTGACCACTGGAATCCTTGATCTTGACGCCCGATGCACGCACCGTTTTGCCCGTTCCGGCATCCTTGTCCAGGAAAGACTGCACACCAGCACTCAAGACCTCCTCACCCGCTGGCGCCCCAGCCAGAACCCCAACGGTTCCGGAACCTGTTGCTTTGAGCTTGCCATCGTAGGTCTTAGTCACGGCGGTCGCTGACACCACCAAAGGCGCAGGCGTGATCACCCAATTGGCGTTGTGGAATGTCACGCTGTAGTTGGCCGCATCTGCACCCGTCAAGGACAAGTTGGAGCCATAGGAGCCTGCAGCCTTGCCGGAAGCCCAACCGCTGATCACGACATCGTCACCGGCGATGAATCCACTGCTTGTCACAGCTTGGTTTTGCGTTGAACCGTTGTAAACCACCGAGGCTGCTGTGCTACTGACCGAAGCCGACAGCGGCGTCACACTGACACTAGAGCCTGTTATGCTCAGGGCGTTGTAATTGCTGCTCAGGCCTCCGTTTGTGCTGGCACCCAAAGACAATCCGGTCACACTGGACAAACTCTGGGAAGACTGCACATTTTTGCTGGCCAGGTTGCTGCTGTGGCCTGAGCCAGTGAGGCTGAAGGTTTGACCCGCCACACCGGTAGCAGTCAGATGTTGGCCTGCAAAAGTGGTGGTGGCGTCGTATTCACGTGTACCCGTCAGGACAAGGTTGGCTTTGTTGACGGTGAGTGTGCCGTTGGTGTAGCTCAGTGCATAGCCGTGGCTGTTAATTGCCGTGCCGCTGATGGCGTAGCTGCCCGCGTTGGTGGCGTTTTGCGCCGTGCCACTGTAGATGATGCCACTGAATGTGGTGCTGGTGTCGCCGTTGACCAAGCCCGAGACCACGCTCAAGCCATTGCCGCCTGTAAAAGCCAATGCGTCGTAGGTTTTGCTGGCGTCATTGAAGCGCACATTGAGGGTGGGGGCTTCGCGGTAAACAGCGAAGGTGCCACTGCCCAAGGCGGCGGTGTAGTTGGTGGTGAGCTCGTCGCTGTTGTATCGGTTGTTGCCGACGGTAATGCCCAAGCCGGTGCTGCCGCTCAAGGAGCCGGTGAAGAGCGTGGCGCGGCCGCCCGCGCCCACACTCACGGCGCCGCTGCCTGTGAAGCTGATGTCGCCACCACTGCTGGTGCCCGCGTTGGCTGCTGCACCCGCATTGAGCACCAGGGCACTGGTCGTGGTGTTGGTGGTGGTGATGCCTTGAGCAAGCGACAAATGGCCATCGGCTGCCAAATTGACAGTGCCGGCTGTGAGCGCTATCGCATGGCTCACGGCCAAATCACTGCCCACACCTGTGATGCTGGCCGAGACACTGCCCGTGCCCGCAATGTTGTTGGCGATGGTCGTATCCGCCGAACGCACGTAACTCAGTACAGCGTTGTTGGACAAAGTCACAGCGCCACCGGTGCCAAGGGTACCGGTGGTGCCACCGTTGCCCACTTGCAAAGTGCCGCCGCTGACGGTCGTGGTTCCGCTGTAGCTGTTATTGGCGGTTAGGATGGTGGTGCCTGTGCCCGCTTGCATCAAGGCCCCGGTACCACTGATGGTGTTGCTCACAGTCAAATTGTTGCTGCGGTTATATGCCAATGTTCCGTTGTTTGTGATTTCACCGGTGTTAGTGCCCAAGCTGCCTGTTGTGCCGCCATTCCCTAATTGCAAGGTCCCCGCGCTGATGGTGGTGGTACCGGTGAAAGTGTTGGTACCAGTGAGGGAGATGGTGCCTGCACCTTGCTTGACCAAAGAGCCACCGCCGCTGATCACTCCCGACAGGATGCCTGCAGTGGCGCTGTTCACCGTGATCGCGCCAGTATTGCTCGCGGCTGTGGTGATATTGCCTGCGCCCGACACGGCCCCGGTGGACGATGTGAACGTTGTCGTGCTTCCGTTGCCCGTGGTGCTGACGGTTGAGCCAATATTGAGGCCGACTCCAGGAGAAGCGTTGGTGCTCTCACCAGTCAAGCCAATGTGACCTGCCGCTGTTAAAGCCTGTGAAGTGGTCAACCCGGCGGTGTTGGCTGCACTGGTGCGACTTGCAAGCTGGATATTTCCACCAACGGTGATAGAGGTAGCCACCACCACGCCTTGGGCTGCGCTGGAGCTACCACCAATCGTCAAGTTACTCGTTGCGGTGAGGTTGGCCGTTGAATTTTGTCCATTCAAACTGACGCCCAAAGGTACCCATGAACCTGCCCAACCATTGCTCACTGCTGCCGAATAGGTTGAAGTACCCGAACCCAGCGTGATGAAACCGGTTGTGGCGTTGATGCTGCCACCGTTGGCATTGGCCACACCGTTGAGCGTCATCCCTGCACCGGTGTTGTCCAGAGTGACATTTCTGCCAGATATTGTGACGCCACCATTGATGTCTTGTCCCAACACTGCGCCTTGATTGGACTGAATCAGCACGTTGCCACCACTGGAACGCACTTGCATCCGCCAGCCGTCGTCATAGCCATTCAACGACCCGGCCTCGCGGTTCATGTAGATAGCCAGTGAGTTGCTGCTGGCCGCTTCGGCCTGGAGGGTAACATCACCAGTGGCGTTCACACGAAAGCCCGCAAGGGACAACGTACTGGAAGTGTTGTTGGCATTTCCGGTTTGAATGCCTTTGATGGTGGCTGTGCCGCCTGCAGTCATCAAGACAGCGCTGCCAACGTTGAGGCCATTGATAAACACGCCATTGCCTGTGCCTGCGCCGCTGATCGAACCGGTGATGGCTAGGTTGTTGGTGGAGGCGATGGTGGTGGTGCCATCGCGAAACAAATAGATACCCCTTGCCACACTGGCTGCCGTAGTTGTATTGGCTGTGCCATTGAGCGTGATATTGCGGCCACGAATGGTGGTGGCGCTGTTGGTGTAAATGCCGTTGCTGTTCGTAGCCGTGCCAGTAACAGTGACATCGCTTGAGCCTGCATTCAGAGTCTGACCATTGATGTGGACCCCCGCACCTGCGCCGGCCGCTGCGCTACTCTGGTTGTTGCCCGTGAGGGTGATGTTGCCGTTGCTGGTAATGCCTGCATTGAGTGTGATGCCTTGGCTGCTGGCGCTGGCGGCGCTATTGCCCTGAAAATTGCCATCAGCCGTCATGCTGATGTGGACCAGTTTGGTGCCCGTGGCTGTGATGGCGCCGTTCTGGATGATGCCGTTATCGGCCACCAGGCTGAGTGTGGCGTCCTGCGCGCCGGTGTTGTTCAGGCTCAGTGCATCGGTAATGGTGATGTTGCCCGCACCGCTGGGATTGCTGGCGTTGGTGGTTTTGATGGTGACGCTTGTGCCTGCATTGATGGCTGTCTGGATGGTCCCCACATTCACAATGCTGCTGGTACCTGCGCCGCCATTGGGTGTGATGTCAGCCGGACTGGTGCCAGTGACGTTGCTGTCAGCACTGTTGGAGATGGTGATGTCCGAGGGGTCAAGCAGCCAGTCTTTGGTTTTGACCGTGATGCCATCTGTTTTGAGGTGATCGCCCGAGGTTTCGACAAAGCCGCCTTTGGACTCCAAGGTGGCACCGCGCACATCGCCCACTGCAGCCAACACATTCGTGTCTCTGTCCCGCCCAATGAAAATATCTCCCCCTGCTTTGGGCTGGCCCTTGTCATCGGTGCCCGTGCTGTTGGCCTTGATCTGGCCGTCCACCCGAATGCGACCACCGTCGGCCAGCACATGCACCTGCCCGCCTTGCACGCCCGTGGTGTCGATGCTGCCGCTTTGCAGCACGGTGGCCATGGCTTGGTTGAGCGCCGCCGCTTGCAGGTACACCTGCCCGCCTTCGGTCACGATGGTGCCGCCCTTGTGGTTGGCCACCGCTGCGTTGATGCTGGCCGGTGTCAGCTCCAGCCGGATGCGACCGCTTTGGCCGATGGGCACGCCCAGCAAGCCCGGGCCTGGCAGCTCGGCCGGGATGTTCACCCCGTCGGCTGCGGCCAAAAACACATGGCCTTGCGGGGCCACGATGGCCCCTTCATTGCTGACGCTGGCGCCCAGCAGGGCCACATAGCCGCCACGGGACAATTCGATGCGGCCTTGGTTGACCACGCTGCCGTGCACTCCACCGCTGCGGCTGAAACGGGCTTGACCCGCCATGAAGTCGGCGTCCGAGATGTTCAGGGTGGAGCCAGTAAAGCCTGCGGCGCTGACGCTGCCGTCGCGCCCAATCACCAATCCGTTGGGGTTGACCAAAATGACTTTGCCGTTGGCCTGCAGTTGGCCAAAGATTTGGCTGGGTGACTCACCGCCCACGCGGTTGAGCAAGACCGACTGGGCGCTGGGCTGCTGGATGTTGACTTTGGCAGCGGCTCCAATGTCAAAGCTTTGCCAATTGACGGCGGCGCGGTCGGTGCTTTGTTGGATGTTCAGTTGCTGGGCGCTTTGGTTGAACTGCACCGCGCCTTGCACCACCTGGCCCCCGGTGGGCAAGGCGTGGGCGGCCGGTTGGGCCCATGCCGGTGCGGCCCAAACCAGGGCGACCAAGGCAAAGGTGCTGCTGAGAGCACCCCAAAAACCATTTTTGAAACCTTCGAATTGGTCACTGACACAGCCCAGAACGGAACCAGATTGTGATGCATCACCCGCGAAACCACCGGCGCCTGTGGCTTTGCCCTGGCTGCTGGTGTGTTCGCCCACGGCCACACGGGCGCTCAAGCGTTTGGAGAAGACAGTTTTGAAGCAACGAGCGTTCATGAAAGGTCAAAAGTGCATGGGTATGCCGTGCCAGCTTTGCTGCACACCTGCAAACGACAGTCACTTTCAACCGATGTTCATGGACTACCGCCCCCCAACAAAGTGACAAAATTATCATATTTAAGAGTCACTTTTGGGATTAAGGAAATAAAAATAACATATACGTTAAATTTAATTAACTTATTTGGTGATTTAAGGGACGCTTTCCTTGAAGCAATGGGCCATCAAGTTGCGTTGAACAACAAAAAAGGCCCCGAAGGGCCCTATTGATGAAAGTGAAACGAGAGGAAACGGTCAATACAAATAAGACAAGACCGCATTCAAACGCCAGTTGTTCGGCTTGGACTCGATGTTGCTCGCTTGCCAGGCTTTGTAGCCACCCACCCCCTTGGCCAGCGAGGTGTTGTAGTACCAACGCCCAACGTTGCCATTGACCTGCGCGCCCACCGCTTGCAAGCTGTACAAGCCATCAAAGACACCAGGCGAAACGGTTTTTGCGGGACGCACAATGCCCCCGTCGTAAAAACCACCTACTGTCAGGCCGCGCATCAAGCGCTTGTTGACCTCCAGCGTCAGCAAAGCGGCATCGTCTCCAAAACCGTCCACCGTGGTGTAAGCCCGCACGCCGCTGGCGCCACCCAAGCTGAAACGGTTTTGCGAGTCCAGATTGCGGCTGGCCCACTGGCCGCGCAAGCGGGCATTTCCAGACCATGTTTCATCCGCACTCAAAAACCACTGCTTGCGGGCATTGAAGTCCACACGTACAAAGCCACCTTCGGGCACCAAGGGGCTGGCCGAGTAGGTGTATTCACCCAGCACCAGGCCCACGTCCACGCGCACTGGCGTAGCGGACAACCTCTCGTTGTCCAAAGAGAATTTCAAGCGCAATTGCTGGTCATGGGCGCGGCTGATTTCGCTGCGGTTGAGTGCCAGCACGCTGTCGCTGTGACGCCCCACCCAGTCGATGCTGCCTTTGTAAACGATGTCGCGCTGGTTGCCCAAAATCTTGTCATAGCCCAGATTGATGTCACCCGACTGGCCCCGAATGGCCGCG
Organism: Comamonadaceae bacterium; assembly: GCA_027484105.1. Classification (GTDB taxonomy): domain Bacteria; phylum Pseudomonadota; class Gammaproteobacteria; order Burkholderiales; family Burkholderiaceae_C; genus Limnohabitans_A. Next base: position 15,879 of record JAIXUG010000025.1, on the reverse strand, counting down.
TCACCACCCAGGATGGAGCGGCTTTGCGATGCAGAAAAACCGGCCCGCATGCGCCCTTTCAGGCTGGGCACAGGTGTGTCGTATTCCGTCCGCACAAAACCAATGCCTTCAGACTTTTGCATCGTCACCGTCCATTTAGCCGTGGGCATGTTGCCGCCAATGGTGGTTTGGGCCAACAACTGTGGGCGGCCAAACTGCCTCAAGCCGTTGTGGTTGATCTGCCACAGGCCACCCAAGATTTCTCCGGGGCGGTATGCGCCCTCGGTCACGCTGACGGACAGGTCCAGCAAATCGGGGCCCGCTGAGCGGATCGAGACCTCCAGATCGAGCGGCATCTCAAAGCTCACCGCATCCAGCTTGTGCTCAAGGTTCAAGATGTCGATGGTCGAGCCGGGTTTGAAATCGGCTTCAAAACGGGCACTGACAGCGTTCAGGTAGCGTTTGGCCAGGTTCTCATCGCGCGCAAACACCCGAACCGATTTGATACGCGGCAACACCAGCTTGACCACCAGCTTGCTGCCGCCGTTGCCCAAATCCACCGCATCGGTTTGGGCGTAGGCCAAATAACCGGTTCTCTTGGCGCGCTCAAACAACCAGCTCTTGAACTCAATCATGTTGTCCACGCTGACGGGCTTGCCCATGAAGCGCTTGAAGTAGGCCTCAATTTCGGACTGCAGCCGATCGGCCTGCACCTCCAGCTGGTCCAGCCGGTCCATCGACAAGGCCGAATCCAAACCAATCAGCTCCATGCCTGCAGTGGCTTGCTGCAAGGGCCGCTGGGGCACTAGGTTTTGGGTGTCTTGAATGCTGCGCTGAGCCGAAGCCGCTGCGGCGTCGCTGGCCTGAGCATGCGCTTGCATGGGCAAGGCCAAGCTCAACACAGCCAGGGCCAAAGACGACAGCAAAGGCCTGGAGTTGAAATGGTTCAAAGGTGTCAAACGAGTCAATCGCATATCAGTCTTTCAAAGAAGCCAAGGGAGTCGGTGCAAAGCACAACTCAACGCCCGGGATTTTAGTGTCCTCACACTCACACTTTTCTGGGTTCAGCACCGAGCACTGCTCCACCAACTCCGGGTTGATCGGCTCATCGCTCACACCCGTCGCAGCACCCGTGCCCGAGCCGCCTGCAAAGCTGATCCGGCTGCCCGATGTGGCGCCACTGCCCGCCCTGCCCGGATCCACCGAGCCCGGCACAAACGCCAGGATCGACGCCCTTAGCACCTCCACCGGGTTGCTCAGCTGGTAGTTGCCCGCCAAGCCCGATGCGCCATCTTGCAGCGCAAAGCGCGCATTGACCACCTTGTTGTTGCCCTGCAGCGCATCTTCAAATTCGCCCTGTGCGTTCACGCTAAGGCTCTCGCCCGCTAACAAGCCGCTCAGGCTGCCTGCGCGCACTTGCGCTGTGGTCGTGCCGTCCACCACTTTGTCCAGCGCCGTGTTGCCGCTCAGGCTGACCGTGCGCGGGGTGATGCTGGCCTGGGCGCTGGCACTGGCGTCATTGCTCAGGCTGTAGTTGCCTGCGTCTGTGCCTTGCAGTTGCAAGCCACTGACCCGCACCGCCTTGGCCAGCACTTGGCCTGCGGCGTTGCGCGCCACGTTCTTGTCAGCAAAGTTGCCCTGGGCGTTTTGACTGTTCACGCCCACGTTGTCTCCGGCCACCACGTTGGCCAGCGCTGCATTGGCCACCGACACCACCGCTGCAGTGGTGCCGTCGTACACCTTGTCGGCAGCGGTGATGCCGCTGACTTTCAGCTCTCGCGGGGTGATGCGTGCGGTCGTGGCAGGCACGCTGGCGGCGTTGCCCAGAACGTAGTTGGCCCCATCGGCACCGCCCAGCCCTGCCCCGCTGCCCGTGACCGTCACCGCTTGGGCCACCACGTTGCCCGCGCCGTCTCGGGCCACGTTTCTGCTGGCAAAGTTGCCCATCAAGCCGGTCACGTTGACCGTGTCGCCAGCCAGGATGTCGGCGCTGGTGGCGCGCAGAGTGGCCGTCATATTGCCGTCATACACCTTGTCAGCCGCCGTCACGCTGGCGTTGATGACTTTGGGGGTGACCACGTAGTTGGCCACGGTGGTGGGGGCTACTGTGTAGTTGCCTGCATCCGCGCCGCCCAGCGCAGCGCCCACTGTTTGCTGGTAGGTTCCTGCCCGCAAGCGGTTGCTGCTGCTGAAGGCTGCATTGACCAACGAGGTGCTGCCACTCAAGAACACTTGATCGCCGGTCTCCTGCCCGCTGATGCTTGCTGCGCCAGTGGCTGCAGTTGTGCCATATTGCGTTTGTACCGCATCAATGTTCACGGCCAAAACTTTGGGATTGATCATCAAAGCAACATTCTGAGCGTTGGGGCCGGAGAACGAAAAGCCAGACAAGCCCGTTGTCGGGTTGGTCACTGCACTGGTGTCCAGCGTCAGCGTGTGTGCAACAACTGCGTTGCTGCCGTCACGGTTAACGTTCTTGATGTTGTTGCTGGCGGTATCCAAGGCCAACAAGTTGATAACATCGGCTTTGGCCACGCCAAAGTTGTTGCTGCCAACGGTGTTGATGAAGTTGCCGGTATTGGCTGCTTTGAGCGCATCTTTGAGTTTAGCCAAGTCACCGTTTTGGGCCACGGTTTGAGCGTTGTAGTTGCGGGTTAAGGTAGCTTGAGCCAAATTGCCAGAAACGGTGGGCAAAAAGGTGTTTTGACGGAACAGCACTTGTGCAGCGGGGCCATTGGTCAAGTTGGCTCCGAAAGCGCGGTTAAAACCGGTGTTGGTTTGGGTGCCGGCAATGTGGAGTGTGTTGAAGGTGCTGCTCAGGCGATTGAGCACACCGGTGTCGGTGACATTGCCGGTGTAGACCAAGAGCTTGCCACTGCCGTTGTTGGTGATGGTGTTGCCCGCCACCGGTTTGACTTGGCCGCCGGTACCCGTGCCATTGTCGTTACCAGCCGCCAAGCTTTTGCCGGCGCTCAGGATGATGTCGCCAGCGCCCGTACTGTTCTTGATGATCTTGGCTGCACTTAAATGGCCCAAGTTGTCGGTGCTCAACTCGACGTTGGCATTGGCGTTTTGGGTGATTTTGGCGTCAGCGGTGGACACCAAAGCGCCCTTGGTGGCTTCGATCACGATCTTGCCGGTGCTGTTCCAGTTGGCCACGGTAATGTCGTTCAAACGCACACCAGCCACGGTGGCGCTATCGGTGCCCGTGCTGCCTTTGATGTAGATGGCGTTGCCGGTGCCAAAGTTGTGGGGAGTGGGCGAGAAATCGGCAGAGGATAAGAATCCTCCGTCCAAGTCGACGCCCACACCTGTGGCAGAACTGCCTTCAATCAGGACGCCTTGGGTGGCTGAGATCTGGCTGCCATTGGTGGGCAGTTGAACCAAAACGCCGGTTGCGCTTCCATTGGACGTGCCTTGGAGGCTGGTGCTGCCGGCTTGGGTTTGCACGTCTTGGGTCAGATGCACACCGATGCCCGTTGCGCTGGTACCGATCAGGCTCACATTTCCGGTGCTCGTGTTGATGCGCTCATCGACCTTGATGCCCCTAGCACTGGTGCTCGAGGCGGCCACCAGTTTGACGTTGCCCTGCGCATCCACGCCGGGCGTGCCTTCGACGTTGCCCACGATCAGAGCACGGCCGTTTTGCAAGTCGATGGATTTCACTTTGGCTGCCAATCGGTCGATTTGGTGGGTGCCGTTACCCAAGCTCACCAGAGCCCTGTCGTCACCAGGAGAGGTGATGAGCAAGTCCCGAGTGCTGATGACCGCAGCGTTTGCAGCCGTTACGTTGCTGCTGCTACCCGATGTCCTGAGTGTCAAGTTCTTTTCGCCCGAGCCGCCTGTTGTGAAGCTCCCTGCAAAATCGATATTGCCGCCAGTGAGGAGTTCGACATTGCCCGTGGCACTTTGGGTGGTGATGGTTTCAGATACTTTGATGCCACCTGTATTGCCATTGTCGCCAATGATAAATTTACCCGCCATGATGCGGTTGAGTTCGGCTTGGCTCAGGCCCAAGGTCCCGGCTGCATCCACCCCGCTGGTGCCCGTGACAGAGCCAATGTCAATCTTGTTAGCAGCGGTGACAGTTTTGACCGTGACGGTGTTTGCACCAGTGTTACCTGCTTTGACCGCAGCGTCGATTTTCATCGTGTCGGCACTGAGAGTGATATCTCCACCAGTTGAGGTCAAAGCGGCATTGATATCCAAAGCATTGTTGCCGGAGTTTGTCGAACGGCCTGCCAAATTGATGTTACCGCCGACTGTGATGGCAGTGCCGATAACGACGCCCTGCGCTGCGCTGGAGCTGCCGCCTATCGTCAAGTTGCCTGTGGCATTGATACCTGCAGTTGAGTTATTGCCTGCACCACCTGGATCAGGTCTTCCAAGACTAACACCCAATGGAACCCAAGAAGTACCCCACCAGTTTGTCACCTGTGTTGAAAATGTCGATGTGCCATCACCCAGCACAATCGCGCCCGTTGTGTTGTCAATACTCCCCTTGCTCACACCGCCAACAGACATGCTGTCCAACATGCCCGCACCCGTGTTGTCGAGTGTGACGTTTCTGCCCGAAATGAGGACCGTACCAGCATCTTGTCCAAGCACCGCTCCTTGATTCGATTGAATCAACACATTGCCGTCGGTGGATCGCACGGTCATGTTGAAGCCCAAATCGTTTAATACCCCTGCCTCACGGTTCATGTGAATGGCCCGCGAGTTGCTGTTTGCGGCTTTCGCTTGGATCTTAATATCTTGCTTAGCGTCGAGTTTAAAACCTGTCAAATAAACGGCACTGCTTGTGTTGTTGGCATTGCCATTTTGAATTCCGGTGATAGTTGCTTGGCCTTGTTTTGCCGACATCAAAACGCCGCCACCAGTTAGAGCGCCCAAACTGCTGCTTATCCGAACTGCCGATCCAGTCGCAGTTGGTGAAGCATTAAGGGTTCCTGTGATCTTCAAGTCACGCTCTGCCTCAACTATGAGGTTTGAAGAAGGACCGGTGACAAAATGAAAACGAACCCCTGTTCCTGAAGTGCTTGCGTTGGCCGTGCCGTTGATCGTGATGTCCCGACCTTTAATGATGGAGCGATTTTCGATATTGACACCACTGCCATTGGTGGCGGTGCCAGTGATGGTGACATCACCACTCGTACCAGCATCAACGGTCCCGCCGATGATGCGAACACCGGCTGCTCCCCCAGCCCCTGTGATGTTGATAGTGCCCGCAGTGCCTCCAGTTGCTGGAAACGCTCTCATTTGTATATTACTGAGGCTCACGGCGTTTGAAGTCGAACCTGCGGTAGTTATGCCTTCAATGTTGATCGAAGCGCCATTGTTGGCGGTGATGCTCTCGCCACCGAAGTTGCTCACCGATGAACCCAAAATGTTCAAGCTGCCCGAGTTGGCTGTGATACTGCCGGCTCGCATGGAGAAGTCGGAGTTGGCTTCCAACGCGCCCAGGGTCACATGACCGTCGGTCACGACCGTCGTGGTTTCACCCATTGGACTGATTCGCAGACCCATCTGGGTCATTTCGTTGGAGCCTTTCACGATTATTTTTCCATCACCCGCATTAAAGCGAATGTTGGTGCCGATCAGGATGGTTCCCGCGTTGACTCCGCTGGCGTTGCTGCGCGATGTGCCGTTGATTTGGCTGTTGACTGTTGTGCTGGTGGACGTGAAGCTGGTGTTGCCATTGATCAACACACCGTGCGAGCTGGGTGAGCTGGCGCCGGTGACGTTCGAGCTGCCTTTGATGTCAAAAGAAGCGGCTTTGATGCTGGAGCCTGCGTTAAAAGTGACCCCTACACTGTTGCCGCCCGTGTTGCGGTTAAAGCCATCGATCTTGATGATGCCGTTGGCTTCGATGGCGCTGTTGATCACAATGCCACGGCTGCTGGCGCTGTTCGCGTCCACGCCCATGTGACGTCCCAAAGACTCCATGTCAATGTTGACGGTCTTGCTTCCTGCGACGGTGGTGATGGAAGCGTTAGCGTTTTGGGTAATGCCATTTATGGCAAACAACTTCAAGTTCGCAGGCTGATTACCTTGATTGTCGAAGCTCAACGCCGTTGCAATGGTAATGTTGCCAGAGCCGTTAGCACCTGCCGTTGGGTTTGCCGTGCTGATGGTGACGCTGGTACCGGCATTGATGGCTGCTTCAATATCCGCCTTTAAAACTTCACTGGCGCTAATACCTGTGGTGTCTTGGAACAGTCCACTACCTGGAACTGTTGCTGTTTCTGGGGTGGCGGTGCCTATCGCCACGATGTTGATGTCGGTGGGGTCGAGCAACCACTCTTTGGCGGTCACCCGTGTGCCCGTGGTGGCAAGGTACTGGCCAGAGGTTTCGACAAAACCGCCTTTGGACTCCAATTTGGCACCACTGGCGTCGCCCACCGCCGCCAGCACGTTGGTGTCTTTGTCCCGGCCAATGTAAATGTCACCACCGGCCGAACCGTTGGTACTGTTGGCCTTGATCTGGCCATCCACCCGGATTCGGCCGCCATCGGCCAGCACATGCACCTGCCCACCCTGCACCCCCGTGGTGTCGATGCTGCCGCTTTGCAGCACGGTGGCCATGGCTTGGTTGAGCGCAGCGGCCTGCAGGTACACCTGTCCGCCTTCGGTCACGATGGTGCCGCCCTTATGGTTGGCCACCGCCGCGTTGATGCTGGCCGGTGTCAACTCCAGCCGGATGCGACCGCTTTGGCCAATGGGCAAGCCCACTGTCGGGCTGGGCAGGGTCACCGCATCGGCTGCGGCCATGAAAACGTTCCCCTGGGGTGCTTCGATGCGGCCTTCATTGCTGACACTGGCACCCAGCAGGGCCACATAGCCACCCGGCGCGGCTTGGATCAGGCCGCGGTTGACGATGGCGCTGGTGGATGCGGCTGTGCCTGTGCGGGTGTAGCGCTCTTTGCCCGCCATGAAGTCTGCGTCCGAGATGTGCAGGGTAGAGCCGGTAAAGCCTGCGGCACTCACGCTGCCGTCCTTGCCAAAGACCATGCCATTGGGGTTGACCAAAATCACTTGGCCGTTGGCTGTCAGCTGACCAAAGATTTGGCTGGGCGACTCTCCGCCCACGCGGTTGAGCAAGACCGACTGGGCGCTTGGTTGCTGGATGTTGACTTTGGCAGCGGCTCCGATGTCAAACCTTTGCCAGTTGATAGCGGCGCGGTCGGTGCTTTGGTGGATGTTCAGTTGCTGGGCGCTTTGGTTGAACTGCACCGCACCTTGCACCACCTGGCCCCCGGTGGGTAAAGCGTGGGTGGCAGGTTGGGCCCAAGCCGGTGTGGCCCAGACCAGGGCGACCAGTGCAAAGGTGCTGCTGAGTGCGCCCCAGAAGCTGCCTGCCCAGGCATCGCTGCAGGGGCTTTGCCCTGAAGTACTGGCGCTTGAACTGGCGCCGGTGGCTTTGCCCTGGCTGCTGGCGTGTTCGCCCACGGCCACACGGGCGCCCAAGCGTTTGGAAAAGACAGTTTTGTAGCAACGAGCATTCATGACAAAAACCTTTATTTGGCGCACCAAAGACCGCAATAAAATAAGCAATTTGGGCTGATTGTGCCAAAAAAGTTAACACAGGAACGTTTAAATTAGATTAAATGTCAATTAAATGTAATTAATTGCAAAAAGTGACATTTGACATTTGCCAACCTGGGTGGCGCAGGGCCTGCGCTGGGCTGGGCTTGGCCTCAGCGCAAATCGACCAAGGGCAATTTCAGGTGCACATGCGCGATGGCACCGGGCTGCGGGGGCAAGTCCAGGTGAATTTGGCCTGCATGCTTGCGCACCACAGTTTTGACAAACTCAAGCCCCAGACCGAAGCCCTTCATGGGCGCGGGATGGACAGATGACGGGTCAGAGGGCTGGTCCGGCTCGCCCACGGTGTTGCTCAGGCTCAGGTGCAGCCAACCGCCAGTGCCGGGATCACCGGGGTTTTGGTGGCTCAGACGCAGCACGATGTCGGTGTGTGCCTGCCCATGGCGCACGGCATTGACCAGCAAATTGACCAACATGCGGGTCAGCAGGCGCTGATCGGCCAGGATGAATTGGGGGTCGTCGTCAAACTGCACCACCACGCGCATGTGGCGGCCTTGGGCCAGGTCCTTGACCTGAAAGACCGCCTCGTCGACCAGGCTGTCCATGAGGGATTCGACCAGGGCGTATTCGGGGGCTTCGGCTTTGATGGAGAAGATGAAGTCGTCCATCATGTGCAGCAAGTTGTTGGCATGGTGCTTGATCCTGTCCGCCGGATGGGCCTGCCCTTGGGCTTGGCCGATGAGAGTTGGATCAGATCGGTTTTGGCGGGTGAGCGCCAGTATGGAGGCCACCGGGGTGCGCATGTCGTGCGAGAGCAGTTGCAAGGTTTTGTCTCGGCCCAATTGCAGTTGACGCATTTCTGTGATGTCGGTCAGCACCAGGATCCACCAGGGTTGGGCGTCGTCGCCTTCGACCTCGGCCAGGTGAAAGATGTAGTGGCGCAGCACCCCCTGGATGTCGATGGCGCTGACGTATCGGTCTTTGCCAGTGAGCTGCTGCAGCGCGGGGTTTTTACTCAGCCCCAGGTAAAACAGCAAGGGCATCACCGGCTTGCCCTTTTGCAGCAATCCGGCGGGCAGGCCTTCGTGCATGCGGGGGTTGACGAGGGTGATGAGACCTTGCGCGTCGGCGGCCAGCAAAGCGCTGGGGATTTCGGAAACCAGCCTGTTCAAGAACTGCAACTGAGACTGGGTGCGGCCCATGGCTCTTTTGAGCAAGCGGGCATATTGTTGGATGCTGTCGCTGCGCAAAAACCAGCGTGGTGCCTTGCCAGACTCTGCCGACACAGAAGAGCGCAAATGGTGACGCGGATGGCCCAGGCTGTTGACGCCTTGCCGCAAAAAGTACAGCACCATTTCGCCGCGCCGCCACGCCCAAGTGGGTTTGACCAGGGCAATGGCCATGATTGGCAAGCCAGGATCAAACCACAGGTGTTGATAGCGCAGCAAGGCCCAGCTGGTGGCCAGCACCAGACAGACTGTGAAGACGCTGACAGCCATCTCAACCCTGGGGCTGAACACCAGCAAAGCCAACAGCACAATGACGAGCGCCAGGGCGCTGAGCAAGTGCTGCCAAGCCCTGTGCAAAGGCGTGATGAGGCTGCCTTGCAACAGGCCAGAAAGCACACTGGCATGCATGACCACGCCGGGTGTTCCCGCATTGTGCTGGCCTGCATAGACACCGGGGAACTGGTCACCCAGGCTGGGCGACGTGGCACCGATCAGCACATATTTGTCTTTGAACAGCGGCAGCGGCAACTGGCCCGACAAGACATCGGACAAACTGATGGTGGGCAGGCCAGTGAAAGGGTTGATTTGCAAAAACCGCCGGTAGCTGCCGTGGCTGTTGTAGCGTTCAGGTTCTTGACCCGACAGGACGAGGGACAGGTGGTCAAAGTTGCCTTGACGCAGCTGCACGCCGCGCAAAGCCCCGTCGGACTCGAAGTTGACGTTGATGTGCGCCAGCGCAGAGGCCGCCTGACGCAAAGCCAGAACAGGCAAGTTTTCCTTGGGCTCGCCGGGGTGACGCCCCTGCTCTGCAGCCAGCACCACGCGGTGCTTGCGCATTTGCTCTGCCAGCAAGTCATCGGAGGGGCTGGGATCGAGAAAAAGCAGGTCAAAGCCGATGGCTCTGGGCTGGTTAGCCGGGCGGGCCAGCAGGCTGAGCAGTTGGGCGTAGTGCTGACGATCAAGGGGCCAGCCGCCCAAAGTGTCCAAGGTGGGGTTGTCAATGGCCACCACCACCACTTGGGCGTCGGCCTGGGCAGATTGCCAGCGGTGAAATTGGTCGTAGATGACCTGGCCAGGGCTTTGTCCCCATCGAAGCGCCGTCATGGTGATGAGTGTGCCCAAGGCGAGCACAGCCATGAGCCACCACTCCCGGTAGAACCTGCGCTCGTCCAGGATAGGTGGGGCGGCAGAGTCAAGCATGCGGGCCAGGCACGGCGATCAGCTCAAATTGGCCTTCGAGCCGGGATTTTTTGCCAGGCAAAAATTCGTATTCAATGCGCCATCGGTACTGGCCAGAAGGCAGGCCTTTGAAGACCAGCAGGTTGTCTTCGCTGCGGGTGACCGGTCCTTCCATGACCGTCAGGGCTGCACCAGCCTCGATTTTTTGCAGTTGGAAATGGGGTTGGTTGAAGCCCTCAAAGCTGAAGGGCACGTTGCACCGCAGGACGTTGCCGGCGGCATAGCCTTTGCAAATGGCATAGTCGGCGGTATGCCCAAACAAGCCGCTGTCGGTGATGCTGGACCATTGGAAGAAGCGGGCCTGGGCGTTGAAGTTGGGCACCAGCACTTGGGCTTGCCCCATCAGACCTTCGGTGCGCACGGTGTTGAAATTGGCCTCGTCAGCGGTGCTGAGGTGAAACTGTTGGGCTGGGGGCGCACGGAAAACCAACAGAGCACGACCATCAGCTTGCTCGGCCACCCTGACGAACCGGGGGGCAGGCAGCAAGGGCTCTACCGGCAGCGCCATGCCATTGGCGGGTGTGGCTACACCTTGGTCAGCCCCGGCCAATCGCTCTGGGGACTCGCTGGGCCCTCGGGCAGCCACGGCCCCGGAGACCACCTCGAGTTGGCTGCTGCGAACTTCGGGCACAAAACCCACCCTGAACTGAGTGCCGCGAATACCCGCCACGGCAGTCGGGGTCAAGACACGAAAAGGCGCATCGCCGGGCGGACGTTTGGTCGGTACGTTCACATGGGCCCTGCCATCGAGCAGGTCGATCTTGACCTCTGGCGACGGGTCGAACGCGTTGCGCCTGAGGGTGGTGAGCTGAACGACGGCCCCAGACAGAAGGCGGACGCTGGTGTTATCTTCGAGCGTCATGGTGAACTGACAGCCGGGCGGGATGCGCAGCACAGCCCCTTCGGTCAAGGTGCTGCCCAAACGGATTTCTTGCGCACCCGGGCCATCCAGACGCAAGACGTCGCGGCATCGCAGGTGCGTCACCTGCGCGCTGGCGGGCACGTATTTGAGCAAGTCGCGTGGGATTTTGATGACTTTGCCCACAGGCACTCGGTGCACATTGGCAATGCGGTTGATGCGGGCCACGGTTTGCAGTGCGGCGGGGTCTTGCAAAAATTGCTGGGCCAACACCGACATCATGTCGCCGGGTTTGATGGTGTAGGCCACATGGGCGTCGTCAGACAGTGTTTGGGCAGAAGCAAGGCCACTGCCGCCCATCAGAGCGACCAGTGAGCAGAGGCTGATGAAGCGATGCGTTGGCTTGCGCCATGAAGGGTTGAGGGTCATGTTGTACTGCCTGAATGTGGAGGGATCTTCATCAAGCGGTAGCCGTAACCGTGCACCACGACCAGGCGCACCTGATCGGAGTTGGCGCCGATGTTGAGCTTGCGGCGGATCCAGGAGATGTGCACATCGAGGGTGCGTGACAGTGTGGCTTCTTCGTGGCCCCAGATGTCTTTCATCAGCCGGTTGCGTGCGATGGGTCGCTCGGCGTTTTCAAAAAAGAGGCGGCTGAGCAGGTATTCCTTTTCTGTGAGGGTGACCCGCTGGCCGTGCACCGTCACGGTGCGGTTGATACTGTCAAACACATAGCCCGGGGACAACTCACCGTCTTGGCCCGTGGGGTTGGTCAAGCTCATGCGGCGCTGCAAAGCGCCGATGCGGGCCAGAAATTCATAAGCGCGCAAGGGCTTGACGCAGTAGTCGTCAGCACCGGCGCTCAGGGCCTGCACGATTTGGTCTTCGGCGCTGTGGCTGGTCAAGAAGATGACAGGAACTGTCAGTTTGAGCACATCGCGCATGTGGCTGAGCACGTCCATGCCGCTGGGACCAGGGACTTGCCAGTCGAGCACAAAAAGGTCGAAGGTGTCTTTGCGCAAGCCCTGCATGATCTGGTGCCCGTCGGCAAAGTGCACCACGCTGTGGCCCGCTTGCGTGAGCAGGTCTTGCACCTCTTGGCTGAGGCTGATTTCGTCTTCCAACAGAGCGATGTGCATGGCTTAAAAAGGAACTATTGTATTCATATTAAGAAGCTGATGGCTCAATCGCAGGGGGCGCTGCAACAGGGGCCAACATTTTTGCGGTGGGACCATCGGCCCGCAGTTGTCCTTGATCCAGCACCACCAAGCGCTGGGTGATGGCCAGAGCAGCGGCACTGTGGGTGACCATGATGAGGGTGACATCGGTCAGCGCGGCCAGGCGCTCGACGATGGTTTTTTCGGTTTCGGTGTCCAGGCCTGTGGTGGGCTCGTCGAGCAGCAGCAGGCGCGGGCGTGTGGCCAGGGCGCGGGCCAGGGCCACTTTTTGGCGCTGCCCGCCTGAGAGGTTGGCGCCATATTCTTCAACCGGCTGGTCCAGACGCAATGCGCCCGAGGCCAAATCGGCGTCCAAGGCCGAGGTGTGCACCGCGTGGGCCAGCGCTGCCATGCGCGCTTGGGGGCTGGCGTCTTCGGGCAGGTTGAGCAATATGTTGGATTCGAGCGTGCCGGCCATCAGGGGCGCTTCTTGCGGCTTGAAGGCCAGCCAGGTGACGCGGTCTTGCGCCGCGATGCCGTGCAGCCAAGCGTGGTCCACCCGCACTTCGCCCTGAGTGGGTTGTATAGCCCCCGCCAGGATGCGCAGCAAGGTGGATTTGCCCGAGCCGGGACGTCCCAGCAAGCCCACGCGTTCACCGGGTTGGATGGTGAGGTTGAGCTCGCGCAGCGCCGTCTGCCCGTTGGCATAGCGGTGCACCAGTTGGTGGGTGGCGATGTGCCCGTGCACCGTGCCTGCAGGGCGGCGCAGGGTGTCGGACACGGCGCTCAACGCTTGGGGGCTGACACCCATCGAATCTGAGGCTTGCGTGTTGGCCGAGGGCACAGTGTCGCCCTGCCCTGCTGGGTTTTGCAGGTAAGGGGCAAGCTGCGCGATGGATTGGCGCAGCTCGGCCCAGCGGCCCAGTGACAGCAAGACCTGACCCACGGTGGCCAAGGTGCGGCCGCTGAGCATGGACACAGCAATGAGTGCGCCCACCGTGATGAATTGCCCAAAAATCAAATAGGCGCCCACCAGCAGCAAACTGGTGTAACTGAGCAAGGACACGGCCATTTGCCAGTGCGATTGAAGCACCACCGATTGGCGCAAGGCGCTGGCCGATTGGGCGGTTTGCAGTGCCGCCGATTCAAAGCGCTGTTGCATGCGGCTGCCGGCGTGGCTGGTGCGCAAGGTGTCGAGGGATGACAGCGTGTCGGTGAGCAAGGCAAGTTTGTTGGCCTGCTGGGTGTTGACATCGCGGGTTTGCTGTTGGCTGCGGTCTTTGAGCCACTGGCCCACCAACACATACAGCCCGACCCACACCAACACCACCACCAGCAAAGGCCAGGCGATGAAGCCGATGACCACCAAAATGAGCAGCAAAAACGGCACGTCGGCCATGGCCAACAGGTATTGCGACGAGAAGAAGTCGCGGGCCGAGGCCAAGTCACGGTAGAGCGTGAGGAAACGAGCTGCCATGCCAGGCTGTGCCCCGCTGCGGCCGGAAGGCTGCAGCAGCGTGGCGAACAGGCGCTGGTCAACCATCTGGTCGATGGTCAAGGCCACGCGCTCGATGTCACGCACGCGCAAGGTGCGCAAAACCAGCTCGATGGCCAAATACAGAACCACCCCGATGGCCAGCGCCCACAGGGTCTCAAAAATGCCGTTGTGCACCACCTTGTCATAAACCAGCATGCCGAACAAAGCGGGGACCAACATGCCCAGGTTGATGAACAAACTGGACAGCGCAAGCCAGCCCAAACGGCCTCGCAAGACAAAGCCCAGCCATGCGCGGAGGCTGCTGAGGTCGGGGGGCATGGGGGACGCGTTGATCACGACGGACTTATACATATTCGAAATTGACTTGGGCGATCAACGTGTTGGCACTGTTGTAAAAACCAATACTTTGGCCTTGAGTCACGGTGACATTGGACTCCGCTGCAATGATGTAAGAGTCGTTGCTGCCCATACGCAAGGTCAGGACATCCAAGCCACTGGTGTTGTTGACCAATTGCATGATGCTTGCACTGCTCAGAGACACTTGGGTTGCGGCCCCATCGGTGCGCAGGTCCAAGCGTTCAAAGTAGGTGGCATTCAAGTTGCCTAAGCTGAGAGTGGCGCTGGATGTCCCCCAAACTTGCAGGGTGTCTGTGCCTGCGTCGCCGAAGAGAAGGGTAGACGTACCGGTGTTATGGGCCTGGTTGATGATGAGAGTGTCGTCACCCGCGCCGCCATTGGCGATGTCGCCCACCAAGCTGCTGTTGTGAGTGCGGAGGTCGAGCGTGTCGATACCCTCACCACCACTGAGGTTGTCGTTACCGTTCCCCGCAAACAAGGTGTCATTGCCAGCGCCGCCGTTGAGGGTGTTGTTGCCTGAAGTCGCCCGCAATGTGTCATTGCCCGCATCGCCGTTGAGGGTGTCGTTGCCTGTGCCGCCGATCAAGGTATCGTCGCCCTCAGCACCGCTCAGGGTATTGCCCAAGTTGTTGGCTGTCAGCGTATTGCTCAGGGTGTTGCCCGTGCCGAAGGTTGCGCTAGCGGTGAGGGTCAAGTTTTCCAAGTTGGCGCCCAGCGTGAGATTGATGCTGCTGATAACGGTGTCGGAGCCTTCGCTTGCGTTTTCAGTGATGTTGACACCAGCGTTGTTGATGAAGTAGGTGTCATCGCCCGTGCCGCCTAATAAGGTGTCGGAGCCGCCACCGCCGTCCAGCGTGTCGTTGCCACCGCCACCCTCGATTCGGTTCATATCGCTGTTGCCTGTCAATGTGTCGCCATGCCCATTGCTGCCAATCAGGTGTTCAATGTTGCTGAGCACATCGCCTTGCGCATGGCCGCCAGACGCTGTGTTGTTTGCAAGGTTGATGGTGACAGCAGCGTTCGACCCGCTGTAAGAAGCGGTGTCGTTGCCTGCTCCACCGTCGATGGTGTCGGACCCAGCGCCGCCAAAGATCACATCATCGTCCGCATCGCCATTGAGAATGTCATGACCTTCGCCACCGGTCAAGGTGTCAGCACCAGCGCCGCCGTCGATTCGGTTGTTGCCGCTGTTGCCTGTGATGGTGTTAGCAGAGCCATTACCTGTGCCGTTGATGGCATCCGTTCCAGTCAGCGTCAGGTTTTCGAGGTGGTTGCCCAAAACGTAAGTGATGGCGGATTCAACTGTGTCAGTTCCTGCATTGTTCTCTTCGCTGACCACATCCCCCGTGTTGTCCACAACATAGCTATCGTTGCCTCCGCCGCCTTGCATGATGTCAGCTCCAGCGCCGCCGTCGATTCGGTTGTTGCCGCTGTTGCCCACGATGGTGTTCGCGGAGCCATTACCCGTGCCGTTGATGGCGCCCGCTCCAGTCAGCGTCAGGTTTTCGAGGTGATTGCCTAAAACGTAAGCGATGGCGGATTCAACCGTATCGGTACCAGCGTTATCTCCTTCAGTGACCACATCAAACGTGTTGTCCACCACATAGGTGTCGTTGCCCCCACCACCTTGCATGTTGTCAGCACCAACGCCGCCATCGATTCGGTTGTTGCCGCTGTTGCCCAAGATGGTGTTCGCGGAGCCATTACCCGTGCCGTTGATGGCCTCCGCTCCAATCAGCGTCAGGTTCTCGAGGTGATTGCCTAAAACATAGGTGATGGCGGATTCAACCGTGTCGGTGCCGGCGCTACTCGCTTCCGTGACCACATCCAAGATGTTGTCCACCACATAGGTGTCGTCGCCGCCGCCGCCTTGCATAATGTCAGCACCAGCGCCACCATCGATTCGGTTGTTGCCGCTGTTGCCTGTGATGGTGTTAGCAGAGCCATTACCTGTGCCGTTGATGGCACCCGATCCAGTCAGCGTCAGATTTTCGAGGTGGTTGCCCAAAACGTAAG